>DASZMT010000001.1:0-39999 GCA_035551495.1 Rhizomicrobium sp.
TAGTCGAGGGTGATGAGCGGAAGCGGTAAACTGAACATGCTTTTTTCTGGGCGGCGCGAAAGTAGCCGCCACGCCGACCCTACTTTCGCGCCGCCTTTAGGCTAAAGCCCCACTTTGCGCAAATAGGGTTCCAGTGTGGCGGCATCCTGCACGATGGCACCGACATAGCCGTCGGGGCGGATCAGCACCGTGGCGTCGCCATACGCCGCGCGGAGATGCCCGGCATCGTCGAAGATGTCTTTGCCCGGCGTGTGGATGCGCAAGCCGGCGCGCGGCGCGATGCCGTCTCCCAACAGCGTCCAGTGCGGACCCTGGAAAAGATCGAACAGGCGCTGCGGCTGCCCGGCGGCGCCGCGGATCGGCGCATCGGGCGCACGGTCGCCGGCGAAGAGCCCGTCCTCGCGGCGCGGCGCCTCGAAGGCCAGCGGCGAGTCCGGATAGCCGATATCGAGCTGGTGCACCTCGCGGCCGCGCCGCATGTCGCCGCGCATGGCGGCGTCGAGAAGCTTGGTGGCAAGGCCGAGCATCGCGGCGGCGACCGGACGGCGTTCGTCCTCGTAGCTGTCCAGCAGCGCATCGGGCGCGCCGCGCAGCACGGCCGCGAGTTTCCAGCCGAGATTGTAGGCGTCCTGGATCGAGGTGTTCAGCCCCTGCCCGCCCGTCGGCGGATGGACATGCGCCGCATCGCCCACCAGGAAGACGCGGCCGGCGCGATAGCGGTCCGCGAGACGCGCATTCATGTTGAACGCCGACGCCCACGACACCGAGGCGATGCGAATGTCGTCGCGGCCGGTGCGCGCGCGCACCATGCGGTCGAGGCCGTCTGCTGAAAGATCGACGTCACCTTCCAGCGGGATCGGTGCCTGCAGCTGGAACATGTCGGTGCCCATCAGCGGGCAGAGCGACATCTGCTGCGCCATGGAGCCCTCGTTGAAGCGGTGCCAGGCGTCGCGCGGCAGGCCCGTCAGCATCACGTCGGCGACGACGGCGCGCACGCCGAGCGTCTTGCCGGGAAAGTCGATCTTCAGCGCATGCCGCACGACGCTGCGCCCGCCATCGGCGCCGATCAGAGTGCGTGCGCGGATCGTCTCGCCGGTCGAGAGCGTCGCGGTGACGCCGTCCTTGTCCTGCTTGAAGCGCGTCAGCTCGCAGCCGAACGCGGGCGCGTGGCCGAGTTCGGCGAGGCGCTCGCGCATCGCACGCTCGGTGAGGAATTGCGGCACCATCAGCGGGATGCGATAAGGCTCCGCCGGCGTCGGCGGATCGTTCGCCATCATCTCGTCCTCGGCGACGGTTCCGTCGGCGCGATATTCGCGCTGGATCGGATAGCGCCCGCCGAGCGCCACGACACGATCGAGGATTCCGATGTCCTCGAAGATCTCCTGGGTGCGCGGCTGGATGCCCTTGCCGCGCGAGCCGGCGAAGGACGCCGCCAGCTTGTCGATCAGGCGGAACGCGACGCCGCGGCGCGCCAACTCGATTCCCAGCATCAGCCCGGCCGCGCCGGCGCCAACGATCAGGACCTCGGCCGTAACAGGCCGGCGGCGCAGGAAGGGCATGGCATCCTCCGTTCCAATATGTGTAATATGCACATAATAGGCGAGTCCGATGGCGTCAAGGAAAAGCGTGCAAAATACACACATATCCGCGCGCATGCGGGCGCTGCATGGCGCGCTGCTGGATATCGTCGCGGTGATGAACCAGCCGCAGCGCGACGCCGCGATGGTGCGCGAGGCCGGCATCTCGCTGGATCGCGCGCTGTTTCCGCTGCTTTCGGCGATCGAGCGGCGCGGGCCGCTGGGCGTGGTGGAGCTCGCGGACGGCGTGGGGCGCGATTACACGACCGTCAGCCGCCAAGTGGCGAAGCTGGAGAGCCTCGGACTCGTGGACCGCGCGGCGGACGGTGCCGACAAGCGGGTGCGGCAGGCGGTCGTCACGCCCAAGGGCCAAGCGATGATCGACGCGGTGGACGCGGCGCGCGAACGCATGGGCCGGGCGATCTTCGCCGACTGGAAAGCGCGCGACGTCGACGAACTGGTGCGGCTGCTGCGCAAATTCGCGGATGCGGTGAACGCCCCACCCTGCCCTTGAGGAGGGATTTGACAAATCTCAAAGCGCCTTCCGTTGGCACGCGGCACTCTCGCGCCATGAGCCACAACATCCTCGTCGTGAACGGCCATCCCGATCCCCGCCCGCAGCGGTTCTGCGCCGCGCTGTGCGATGCCTATGAAGAGGGCGCCCGCGCCCGGGGCTGCGCCACGCGGCGGCTCGATGTCGGCGCGCTGCAGATCTCCGCGCTCGCCGCGTCCGGCGCGGAGGGGCATGGCCGCAACGATCCGCTGAGCGACCTGGAACAGGCGTTCCGCCTGCTGCGCGCCGCCGACCGGCTGGCCATCGTCTATCCCTTGTGGGCCGACGCGCCGCCGGCGGACCTGCGCCAGATGTTCGATTTCGTGGCGCGGCTCGGCACGCATCTGCGCACGCCGGTGGAGAGCAAGGAAGCGCGCGTGCTGGTGACGACCGCCCTGCCCGGCTTCTTCTATCGCGGCAAGCTGAAGGACGAGAGCGGCGACAAACTGGCACTGAGCGGTGTCGCGCCGGCCGAGCCGATCTTCATCGGCGCGGTGGAAGCGATCTCCTGCGTGAAGCGGCTGGACTGGCTGGCGCGGGTGCGGGGGTACGGAGAGGCGTTGTCGTAAATAATTTGTCATCCCGGGCGAGCAGAGCGAGACCCGGGACCCATCCAGCCAGCGCCGCGATGGGTCCCGGCTCTGCGCGATGCTGCGCATCGCTTGGCCGGGACGACATTTGTTTGAATTGTTCAGACCAGACTCGTCGCCAGCGCATAGACGCCGTCGAGCGTCCATGCCGCGACGATGAAACCGATCAGCGCGAGATGCGGTATCAGCACCCGCGGCAGGTGCAGCGGCAGCGAGACCACGGCGTCGTTCTGGAAGAGTTCAATTCTCGCTGGCGTTTTCATATGCGGCTCCCGGCAGTGCGATCGCGGCGCCGCACCTGTGCGGCATGTGCCATCGCGTCTGGCCGGTGCGGTTGAGACGCTCGGCCTGCCGGCGCGTGCCGCGCCGCCACACGCCGAAACAGGCGATGTGGTTGGTACCGAGTTCCATCCGGCGCCATGTGGCCTGCTCGGACAGGAGCCGACCGCGGCGGCGGTGCGAACCGTCCAGTGCCAAGTTCGAGGTGCTGCGTTCCTGCATTCTGCGGGCCCTTCGCGATGAGCGGGTTGCTTCTGCAACCGCGCGAATCGCATCAAAGCGCCTTCAGAATCGCATCGCATTGCGGAATGTCAAAATGGGACAGATGCCGGAACTCAGTTGCCCGAGAACCACTTCTCCTCGCGCAGCGCGCTGCCGACCAGGGAGTCGATCTCGCGCTTGAGCGCGGCGCGGCGGTCGTTGGTGCGATAGACGCTGCGCGCCGCCGTCACGAAAGCCGGGCCGAAATCCTGCTTCGCCTCAAGCGCGCGCAGCTTGTCCTCGATGCCCCAGAGCGCGCGGTTCTCGCGCTGCAGGGCACGCTCGCGCACCTTCACGTCCCTGCCCATCAGCTTGGGGAAACAAGCGCGGATCGCCAGCAGCGAGTCGAGCTCGGTGTCGACATTGGCAAGCTTCTTCGGATCGGGGATGTTGGCCTTCTTGATCCTCAGGATCGTGATCCGATCGATCAGATCGCCGGCCGAGACGGGGATATAGACGCGCATCGTCAGGCCGCCGTCGTGATGCCGTCGCGATCGCGCGCGAGCGTCGTCAGCGCCCCGGCCATCTGGCGCACCACGCCGGGCCAGTCGCCGATGCGGTCCTGGCGGAACAGCCGCGCCGCCGGGTACCAGGGCGTGCCGGCGCGGTCGAGCAGCCAGCGCCAGTCGGGCACATGCTTCAGCGCGATCCACACCGGGCGGCCGAGCGCGCCGGCGAGATGGGCGATGGAGGTGTCGGAGGTCACGACCAGATCGAGGTTCGCCATCATCGCGGCGGTGTCGATGAACGCGTCGGCGCCCTCGTCGAAGTCGAAGCCGGGCGTCTCGACGATCATGCTTGGCGGCTTCCGGTCGAGCTGCTCGACGCCGTGATTCTTCTGCAGCGAGATCAGGCGGACGTTCTCGACATCGGCCAGGGCGGCGAATTCGCGCAGCGGCACGGAGCGGCCGTTGTCGACGCTGCCGGCCGGATTGCCCTGCCAAGCGAGGCCGACCTTGAAGCCGTGCTCGCCGAGGCGCGCCCGCCAGATGTCGGTGCGGCGGCCGTCGGCGGCCAGATAGCTCGGCGGCGCGGGCACCGTGTCGGGGCGGACGGCCAGGACGCGCGGGATGCTCATCAGCGCGATCTGGAAATCGAAGGCGTCGTCGGGCGAGACCTTGTCGACGAAGGCGATGCCCTCCCCCACCGTGGCCAGCAGCCGGTGCAGCCGGCGGTTCGCCAGCACGGTCACGTCGGCGCCCATCGCCTGCAGGATCGGCGCGAAGCGGATGAACTGGATCACGTCGCCGAAGCCCTGCTCGCCATAGGCGAGGACGCGGCAGCCCTTGAGATCCTCGCCGGCCCAGTCGGAGGCCGGATGCTGCGGCCGCCGCGCCGCATTGTGGCGCTTGAGGAAGCGCATCTCATAGTTCTCGAGGCCCTGCTCCCAGTCGCCGAGCAGAAGCTGCGTCAGGCCGAGACTGGCGCGCGCCTCGCGGTGGCGCGGGACGAGCGCGAGGGTACGGCGATAGTCGGCCATCGCCTCGTCGAAGCGGCGGAGGCCGTGGAAGGCGCTGCCGCGGTTGTTGAACGCCTCCGCCAGCGCGGGTTTCAGCGCCAGCGCGCGGTCGTGGCTGGCGATCGCGTCGGCGTGGCGGGCGAGATCGCGCAGGACGTTGCCGCGATTGGTCAGTGCCTCGGCATAGTCCGGCTTCAGCGCCAGCGCGCGGTCGAACGCCGTCAGCGCTTCGTCGTAACGGCGCACCGCGAGCAGCGCGTTGCCGAGATTGTTGTGGGCTTGCGGGAAATCGGGGGCGAGTGCGACGGCGTTCTCGTAGCTCGCCACCGCGTCGTCCCAGCGTTCCATCTCTTCCAGCAGCGCGCCGCGATTGTAGAAGGCGTCGGCATAGCCCGGACGCAGCGCCACCGCACGGTCGTAGCTCGCCAGCGCGTTTTCGCCGCGGCCGAGGAGACGCAGCGCGTTGCCGCGATGGCAGAAGGCCTCCGGATAGCCGGGCCGCAACGCGATGGCGCGATCGTAGGCGTCGACGGCATCCTCGAAGCGTTCGAGATGGCGCAGGGCGAGACCGAGATTGTTCAAGGCGTCCGCCGCGTAAGGATCGATCTGCACGGCGCGGCGGATCTGGCGTTCGGCGGCCTCGAAATCGCGGCGCTGAAGATGGACGGCGCCCAGCATATGCGCCGCGCCGAAATGCGTCGGCTCCGCCGCCAGCACGACGCGGTACAGACGCTCCGCCTCCGCAAGCTCGCCGGCATGGTGCGCGGCGAGCGCCTGTTCGAATGCCTGCCGCGTCGTCACCCCGTTCCCCCGAATGGCCTGCCGTCATAGGTAGGTAGCCATACGAAGCTCGCAACACAGAATTTCGTGAGAGATGCGCACATTGGAACACGCTTGCGTGAAACACGTGTCCGTGAGCGGGAAGTGCGAAGCCATGAGCACGCGCATAGCTAGCTATGCGCTGTATTCATGCGTCGATGAATATGATGCAAGCCATGAAAAAGCCCGCGCGAGCCGAAACCCGCGCGGGCCGTTCCTTACAAAGCCGAATCTACGCGCGCGTGCACACCTGATGCGCGTTCTGCTCGTCGAGCCACTTCGACAGCGGCGCGAAATAATCCGCGATGGCGGACGCGTCGATGTCGTGCTCGCCCGAGAACGCGGCCAGCGCTTCCGGCCAGGGCTTCGACTGCCCCATCTTCAGCATCGCCTGGAATTTGTCGCCGACGTCCTTGCGGCCGTAGATGCTGCAGCGGTTGAGCGGACCCTGCCAGCCCGCCAAGCGGCACGCCGCGCGGTAGAACTGGAACTCGTAGATGTCCGCCAGGAAGTAGCGGGCATAGGGCGTGTTGTCCGCGATATGGAATTTCGCGCCCGGATCGAAGGCATCGGCGGGGCGCGGCCCCGGCGGCATCAGGTACTGGTACTTCTTCACCAGATCCCACCACGCGTCGTTGTAGTGCTCCGGCGTGATCGCGCCGCTGAACACGCCCCAGCGCCATTTGTCGACGATGATCGCGAAGGCGAGGATCGGGATCTTGTCCAGCGCCATGCGCAGCAGGTACGGCACGTCGGCCTCCGGCCCCGGCACCTTGTCGATCAGGCCGATCTGCTTGAGGTAGTCGGGCGTCAGCGCGTTGAGGCCGGCGAAATCGCCGATCGCCTCGTGGAAGCCGTCATTGGCGCCGTTCTGGAACAGGAAGGGCTGAATGTCGTAGGCGCGCTGATACATATTGTGGCCGAGCTCGTGATGCGCCGTGTAGAAATCGTCGGCGGTCACGGTGAAGCAGGCCTTCACGCGCAGGTCGTCCTTGTTGTCGATGTCCCAGGCGGATGCGTGGCACACCACGTCGCGGTCGCGCGGCCGCGTGATCATCGAGCGCTTCCAGAACGTGTCGGGTTCCGGCGGCAGGCCGATCGACTGGTACCAGTTGTCGGCGGTGTGCACGATCTTGGCCGCGTCGTAGCCGTGATCGACGAGCTGCTTGGTCAGGTCGTAGCCGAGGCCGCCGCCGCCCTTCGGCGCGACGATGTCGTAGATGTTGCCCCACTCCTGGCTCCACATGTTGCCGGTGAGGTCGGCGCGGATCGGACCGGTCTTGGGCTGGACCGCATCGCCGTATTTCTCGTTCAGCTTGGCGCGGACGTAGCAGTGCAGCTTGGAATAGAGCGGCGCGACCTGATCCCACAGCGCATCCGCCTTCTTCTCGAACGCCGCGGGCGGCATGTCGTACCACGATCGCCACAAGGCGCCGGTGTCGGGATAACCGAGCTCCTTCGAACCTTCATTGGCGAGCACCACGAGGCGCTCGTAATCCTTCTTCATCTGCGGCGAGGAGACGGCGCGCCAGGCTTCATAAAGCGCCTTGGTCTCGGCCGGATCGCGCGAGGTGCGCAGGATGTCTTCCATGTCGTCGAGGGTGAGCGTCTTGCCTTTGTAGACGAACTTGGCGGTCGAATAGTCCGCGTCGAGCCGCGCCGCGATGTCGGCCAGCTCCTGCGACGCGCCGGGGCGCGAGGAGGCGGGTAGCACCAGGGCCTGCTTGAGCAGATAGAGCTTGCGGCGCGTGACGTCGTCGACGGTCACGTGGTCGAAGCGCGCCGCCGCCTTGGCGTATTTGACCTGCAGGTCGGTGTTCTCGGCGTTGGCCTTGGCGACCAGCCAGTTGGTGTCGTCGGTGATGTAGGTGTTCTGAACCCAGGCGGCATGGTTCTGGTAGATGTTCTCCTGGGCGAGATCGGCTTCGGCCTTGGCGACGAAGGCTTGCGCCTCGGCGGCGGTGGGCGCAGCGGCCGGCGCCGGCGGATGCTTGGCCGGCGGTTTGCCGGCAGCGCTGAGCGCAAGCGACGCGGCCAGCACGGCGGCGAGCGCAGCCCCGGCCCGGAACGACGATTGGAGCATGGGATTCCCCCTGTTTTGACGGCGCGGAGTATGGCGAGGGCGGGCGGCGGAGGCGAGCGGGGGAACGGGAATGTGAGGGCGCCCAAAACGGGCAAAAAATGGGCGTCCGCTGCGGCGGAAGGGGCTTTACGCCCGGTTGACTTAAGCGGGCCAGTTCGCGACGAATGCGCCGCACAAAACCGGCAGGACACCCGCGAATGACCGACCAGGAGATATTGAGCCGACTGGACAATATTGTCGCAGATGTTCTGGATTTGGGCTCGCTCCACCTCACCACCCAGACCGTGGCGAGCGAGGTCGAGGGCTGGGACAGCCTGAACCACGTGCGCATTGTTGTCGCGGTCGAGGAAGCCTTTCGCGTCCGCTTCAGCACCGCCGAAATCCAGGGCCTGAAGTCGGTTGGCGACCTGGTCTCGCTCATCGCGCGAAAAGCGACGTAGAAGGTAGCGCCCTAGTGTTCGATCTGTTGGGCTTAGGTTGGCTTCCGGACGCGCCGCCGGATTTCCGGCAAAGACTGCAGAGCATCGGAGAAACCGCCGCCGCTCCGGGCAGCGCGCTGCAGCAGCTGAGCACCGGCAAACTCACCTCGACCCAAGCTTCCCAGATCGGCCGCAAGCTTGCGCAACTGCGGGGCCGGGGAACCGACCTGGCGCCGTTGAGCCCGTTCAAGCTCGCCGTCCTGTCCAACAGCACCTACGACCTCATCCTGGATGCGTTGCCTGCGGCCGCGGCCCGGCACGGCATCGCGCTGAGCGTCACCTCGGCGCCCTACGATCAGGTTCAGCAGCAGAGCTTCGACGCAGCGTCGGAGCTGTATGCGTCGAAGCCCGACGGCATCCTGGTCGCCGTCGATCACCGGTGGCTCGGCCTTCAGAGATTCGAGGGCGACGGCAAAAGGCTCGTCGACGACGCGATCGCGCGCACCGAGTCCGTCGTGGCCGCGATCCAAGAACGCTCTTCGGCCACGATCATCGTGCAGACCGCCATCGGCACGCCGCTGCCGCTCTTCGGAAACCTGGACCGGCGCAGAGGCACCGCGGCACGCGCCGTGGATCGCTACAACGAGCGCCTGATGGTGCTTGCCGAAAACCGCGGCCTCGTCGTGCTGGACGTCGCCACGCTCGGCGAATTCGTGGGCACCGCGCGTCTCTACGACCCGGTCGCCTGGAATCATTTCAAGCTGCCCTTCGCCAAGGACGTGATCCCGCTCTATTGCGATTGGTGCGGCCGGTTGCTGGCCGCGTTGCGCGGCCGCACGCGCAAGTGCCTGGTGCTCGACCTGGACAACACGATCTGGGGCGGCGTCGTCGGCGACGACGGCCTCGAGGGGCTGCACATCGGCAACGGCAGCGCCGTCGGCGAGGCCCATCTCGCGGTGCAGCGCCTTGCGCTGGATCTCAAATCGCGCGGCATCATCCTGGCGGTCTGCTCGAAGAACGAGGACGCCACCGCGCGGCGGCCGTTCGCCGAGCATCCCGAGATGCTTCTGCGCACCGGCGACATCGCGGTGTTCCAGGCGAATTGGATCGACAAGGCGAGCAACCTCGAAGCCATCGCCAAGACGCTCGATATCGGGACCGACGCCCTCGTCTTCCTGGACGACAATGCCGCCGAACGCGCCCAGGTGCGCGCCGCCTTGCCCGAGGTCGCCGTTCCCGAAGTGGGCGACGATCCGGCCTGGTATCCCGCCATCCTCACCGCCGCCGGCTACTTCGAGGCCGTCAGCTATACCGAAGAGGACGTCCTGCGCGCCGAGAGCTATTCCGCCAACGCGCAGCGGGCCGAGGTGATGGCGCAATCGCGCGATCTGGGAAACTATCTCGCCTCGCTCGAAATGCGCATCGCGCACACGCCCTTCAACGCCATCAACCGCAGCCGCACGGCGCAGCTGATCAACAAGTCCAATCAGTTCAACCTGACGACGCGGCGCTATACCGAAGCGCAGCTCACCGGCATGGAGAGCGCGGACGATGTCATCACGATCACCACGCGGCTGCAGGACCGGTTCGGCGATTTCGGGCTGATCGGCGTGGTGATCGGCCAGCGCAAGGGCGAGGCCGTCGAAATCGACACCTGGCTCATGAGCTGCCGCGTGCTCGGCCGCTCGGTCGAAGCCGCGACGTTGAACGAACTGGTGCGGCTGGCCCGCGCCGCCGGCGCCGGCGAAATCCTGGCGAGCTACGTGCCGACGCAGAAGAACGCCATGGTGGCGGAGCACTACGACCGCCTGGGATTCAGCCGGGTGGAAACGCTGGACGACGGAACGGTTCGCTACCGCTATGTCCTGGATGGGCATGTCCCGGCGCCGTTGCCGTTCGTCGGGTAGTGCATGAACATACTCGACCCTGCCCTTCTATTCGGCTTTCTGCCGATCACCCTGCTCGCCTTCGCCCTTCTCGGCCGCGTGGCGGGACGGACCGGCGCGCTCGCCGCGCTGTTCGTCGCCTCGATCGTTTTCTGCATCCCCTTCGGGCTTCCCGGCCTGGCGCTGCTCCTGGGCAGCACGCTGGTCAATATCGCGGCGGCCGCCATCGTGT
Source organism: Rhizomicrobium sp. (assembly GCA_035551495.1). Classification (GTDB taxonomy): domain Bacteria; phylum Pseudomonadota; class Alphaproteobacteria; order Micropepsales; family Micropepsaceae; genus Rhizomicrobium. Next base: position 10,159 of record DASZMT010000001.1, read on the forward strand.
CGGGCGCGCCGCGGCCCGCCGTCCGGCGGCTGGCGCTCTTCGGCAGCCTGGCCCTCAACTTCGGCCTGCTGCTCGTCTTCAAGTACAACAACCTGCTCGGCAACGCGGGCCTGACGGCGACGCTCGCGGGTCTCGTTCCGGTGACGCTGTCCTTTCTGACCTTTCAAAGGTCGGTCTATGTCGTCGACGCGAACGGCGGCGGCGCGGAATTCGCCCGCCTGCGCCGCGAGCCGGCCTATATGCAATGGCTGGCGCCGGCCGCGTTCCTGAGCTTCTTCGCCAATCTGGTGATCGGCCCGATCGCCTATTTCTCGGAAGTCGGGCCGCAGCTTCTGTCGCCGCGTTTCGGCAAGCTGCGCGTTCGGGACATCCAGGTCGGCGTCACGCTCATCACCATCGGACTGGCGAAGAAGCTTCTTCTGGCCGATCCCTTGGGCGGCTATGTGGTCGACAACGTCTTCGGCAACATGGCGTCGCCGCACGGCGCGGTGCCGCTCGAGGTCGTCCTCGCCATGTTCGGCTATTTCTTCCAGCTCTATTTCGACTTCTCGGGCTACAGCGACATCGCCCTGGGAATCGCGCGGCTGTTCGGCATCCGGCTGCCCATCAATTTCAATTCGCCGCTCCGCTCGTCGAGCATCGCCGATTTCTACAGGCGATGGCACATCACGCTGACGCGCGTGATCGCGAAATTCCTCTTCACGCCGCTCGGCCTGTTCGGCACGCGGTTCGCCGCGCGCCGCAGATTGCGCGGATGGGCGATGCGGGCGTGCTCGGCCTGGATTCCGTTCCTGATCAACTTCGAGGTCATCGGCCTCTGGCACGGCGCGCGCGGCACCTACGCGCTTTTCGGGCTCTGTCACGGGCTCTGGTATGTGCTCGACAGCGAAGTGCGGCGGACGCGCCGCTGGAAGCAGTATGTCGCCCGCACCAGCGAGCAGCGCCGCTATTGGCTGGGCCGCGCCATCACGCTCCTGCCGCTCGTCTTCAGTTTCGCGCTGTTTCGCAGCAACTCGGTGGCCGCGTTCGGGAATCTCGTCCAGTGCCTCGCGGCGGACTGGCGCAACGGATACCTGCTGCCCGGCAACCGGCTGGACAACAACTATCTGCCGCTCGCCTATCTCGGCGCCGCCGTGGCGGTGGCCTGGCTGATGCCGAACGCCTACGAGTTCATGCGCCGCTACCGGCCCGGCATCATCACCTACAAGGTGCCCTCGAACACGCCGCCGCCGTTGCGCTTCGTCTGGCGGCCCACCTGGTACTGGGCGGTTCTGGCGCTGGTCGCGGGCGTCTTCGCCGTGCAGCTCCTGAACAGCTCGCTGCCGTTCGTGTACGGAGGATTCTAGGATGCGGCGCCGGCGCTTCCTCGATCTCGCCTATGTGCTGATCGCCGCGCTGCCCCTGCTGGCGGGGTTCGCGGCCTATTGGCTGATCGTCTTCGTGGACCCGTACGGCGTGCGGCCCTGGGGAAAAGGCATCCATCTGGACGGCCAATGGGTGGCCGACCGCGAGCGTCCCCTGCTCGTGGACAACTCGCTGCGCCAGCCGCACGACCTGGTCCTTTTCGGCGCATCGACGACGATGGCGGTATCCAATCGCATGCTGCAAGACGCCTATGGCGCGCGCACGCCGTTGAACATCAGTTTCATCGCGCCGCGGCCGGTCGACTACGGCGAGGTGCTGTCGCGCATCGAGACGGCACCGGCCCTCAAGCGGGTCGTTCTGGTGATGGACTTCACCTTGCTGGATCGCAGCAGCCTGAAAAGCACCGCCGGCTTCGACCGCCACAACCTGCAATCGACGAGTTGGAGCCACGGCGGCGATTTCTCGCTCGACGCGGCGCAGACGTCGCTGTCGCTGCTCTTCGGACCGCCCCAGCCGACCCTCGTGCTCGATCCGGGGCGGCGTCCCGAATTCATGAGCGGCGGTACCGCGGTCACCCAATCCGCGGCCACGATGCGGCGCTTCGTGACGGCGGTCGAAAAGCAGCGCCAGGGTGTGTTCGGGGGGACGCCGCCGGGCTGCGACTCGTTTCCCTTCATCGCGCAGCGGCTCGTTCCGTTCGTCCGGCAGATGCACGCGCGGCACGTTCCCGTCGACGTCGTCTTTCCCGCCTACCCGTACGTGCTATATTACGACTGGACGCAGAACCTGCCGCGGTTCGGTATCCTGCGGCCCGGTGGCGTGTTCGTTCAGCTGATGTCGTTCAAGAGATGCGTGGTTACGGCCCTTCGGCCCTATCTCGGTTCGGGAACGGCCGTCGTTGCCCCGGACAGCGACGACGCGCTTTCGGGCGATCTCCACAACTACATGGACAGCGGCCATCTGCTGTCGGATTCGAGCTATGAGACGTTCGTTCACATGGCGGCACAGCGTAACGTGAGCCTGACCGAGCGGAATCTCGATGCCTATGAAGCGAGCCTTCGGAAGAAAATCGCGGCGGCCGGCTCGCGGCTGCTGACGCAAACGCAATCGCACTAGGATTTCACGGAGTCATCCGATGACCATGGCCAATGAACTCTCGCCGACCGCGGCGAACCTCTTCCGCGAAATTCACGGTTGCCCCAACCTCGAGGCGATCGTCCGTGCCGTCCTGGCCGTCTGGCCCGAGCATGAGGGCTATTGCCTGGCGCGGTTCGCGGACAACGCCGGCGATTTCAAGGCCCGCGCGAACACCCTGGCCGGCACCGTCCTCGCGATCGTGGGCGACGAATTGCCGCTTTACGCGACCGACTATCGCTGGATGTGCGAGGAGTTCATCAACGAGGAGCTGCATTTCCGGCGCAACGGCGCCTACCGACTCTCGACCTTCGCGGAGGCCAATGCCGAGGTCTATTCCAACGGCAAATACATGGAGCGGTATGTCCGGGGCATCTTGATCTCCCAGATCATCTGGAAGCCGCATGCCCAGGCGTTCGACTTCTTCCAGACGCATTTCCTCCCTTCGCTCCCCCAGGCGTCGTCCTATCTGGAAGTCGGTCCGGGTCACGGCATGTTCCTCTACATGGCGGCGACGGCCGAACGCATCGCCAAGGTGGAGGCGTGGGACGTCAGCGAGTCCAGCATCCTGGAGACCAAATCGACGCTGCGCCGCATGGGGCTGAAGCGCGACGTGAACATCGTCCTGCAGGACGTCCTGAAGGCGCCGACGCGGACCGGCGAGTTCGACGGGGCCATCATCAGCGAAGTACTCGAGCATCTGGAGCGCCCGGACCTGGCGCTGGCATCGCTGCGCGCGGCGCTGAAGCCGGGCGGCCGCATCTTCATCAACGCGCCGGTCAACAGCCCGGCGCCCGATCACATCTATCTGTGGCGGTCGACGGACGAATTCCGCCAGTTCGTGATCGACCAGGGCCTCGAGATCGAACAATTCGAGGAATTCCCGGTCACGGGCGCGACGCTCGACAAGGCCAAGCGTCACAAGCTCAGCATCTCGTGCGTGGTGATCGCGCGCAAACCCGGGGTATGAAGGACGGCGCGGAGACGGTTTCGACCCGGGTTGCGTTTGACGCCGCGCCGACTATAGTCCGCCGCCTTCGCGGATTTCGCGGAGGAAAATACCGGTATCGGAGCGTGGCGCAGCCTGGTTAGCGCACCAGTCTGGGGGACTGGGGGTCGTGGGTTCAAATCCCGCCGCTCCGACCATCAATCAGCCGGAAAGCCCCCAACCGGTCCCCGACGTCCTCAGTGGAACATGAAGTCGCCGGCGTGGAGCTGGGCGATCGTCACGTTGTGCAGCGTGATGATGTTGTTGGGGTCGAAGGTGATGACCGCGTCGGCGCCCGATTGGGTCATCAGGCCCTGCAAGGTCGCGAAGTCGTGGACCTCGTAGCTGCGCAGCGAGATGTGGTCGGTGCCGGGCGTGAAGTCGGTCACCGTGTCCTTGCCGCCGGCATTGTGGAACACGAACATGTCGGCGCCGCTGCCGCCGGTCAGCATGTCGTTGCCGGTTCCGCCATCCAGCAGGTCGTTGCCGTCGCCGCCCGACAGCGTGTCGTTGCCGGCCCCGCCATAGAGGAAGTCCACATTGCCGCCGCCGGTGACGGTCGCGTCGACCGGCTTGCCCTGGTTGGGGTCGAACGGCGTGGTGAACCACAGCGCGCTGTCGAGGGCCGCGGAGACGTCGTTCATCGTCACGGTATGCGAGCCGTCGTCGTTCGTGCCGGTGACGCCGGTCACCGTCCAGCTCGGCGCGTAGCTGATCGTCGCGCTGGTCCAGGCATAGGCATTCGATACATCGAACAGGGTCAGCGTGTGGCTGCCGTCGTCGTTGTTCACCACCGCCGTGAGCGGGTGGCCGGCCGCGTCGAAGGACGCGGTCTGCATCGTCCAGGACTGGTTGGACAGCGTGTCGAAGCTGTTGACCCAGGTCGTGCCGTTGGCCGCCACGACGGTCTGGCCCGCGAGGCTGCCGGCGGCGTCCAGCGTCGTACTGAGGCCGCCATGCGCGACGGTCGGCTGGTCCACGACGTTGATCACCGTCGTCTTCGTCAGGCTGATGTTGTTGTTGAAGTTGCCGTCATCGACCTGCCAGCCGATGGTGCGCGTGGCGGAGGCGGCGGGGTCGTCGTTGGTGAGGTTGGAAAAGGCGACGTCGCGCATCACGTCCTGGTAATGCGCAGTGGTATCGGCGCCAGACAGCGTGAGGGTGTGGGTCGTGGCGTTGTAGTTCGCGGCGATGTTGGTGCCGGTGGTGATCGTGCTCAGCACGTCGCCCGCCTGGAAGCCGGCCGAGATGGTCACCGTCGCGCCGACCATCTGGCCGGAGAGCGAACCCACCGTGAGATCGCCGGCCAGGATCACCGGCGCGCCGTGCGCGACATAGCCGAGGCTGGCCAGGAGCACGTCGCCCGACTGGTTGGTGTCGCCGCCCGCCAGGTTGTTGGCGTCGCTGGAGAAGACGATCGTCGCGCCGTTGGCGCTCGCCACGCCCGGACCGCTGGCGGCGTCGCCCTGCGCGCCCTGCGGCGTCTGCGAGGCGAGCGTCACCGTGCCCGTCACCAGATCCTTCACGAACACGTCGGAGACGCCGTTGGTGTCGCCGGCGACGAGGTTGTCCGACGTGCTGGTGAAGGTGATCTTGCCGCCGTCCGGCGACCAGTGCGCATCGGTCGCGCCGGCATCGGCGATCGTGCCGGACGCGTTGGTCGAGACCAGCGTCGTCAGGTCGTTCTGGATGTTCTTGATGAAGATGTCGGTGGCGCCGTTGGTGTCGCCCGAAACGAGATTCGAGGCGCTGCTGGTGAAGAGCACTTCGTTGCCGTCCGGCGACCAGCCGGCGAAGCTCGCGGCGGCATTGGCTGCATCGCCCGGAAAGCCGCTGTTGAAGCTCGACGAGATCAGATGCACCGCGCCGCTCGACAGGTCCTTGACGTAGAGCTGCGGTATGCCGCCGGTGTCGAAGCCGGGCACCAGGTTGGTCGCGTCGCTGACGAAGGCGACGAACTGGCCAGTGGGCGAGAACCAGCCGCCAGAGGCAAACGTGCCGTTCTGCGCCGTGCCGTCGGCGGCCGTCGAGATCAGCGAGACGACGCCGTCGGTCGTGTCCTTGAGGAAGATGTCGCTGGCGCCGTTGGTGTCGCCGGCGATCAGGTTGCTGGCGGTGCTGGAGAACGCCACCAGCGTGCCGCTGGGCGCGAAGGAGCCGAACACACTGGCGCCGTTGCCGAGCGTACCGTCGGCGGCGGTGGAGATCAGGGTCGTCGCGCCGCTCGCGAGGTTGTGCAGGAAGACGTCCTCCGCGCCGTTGGTGTCGCCGGCCACGAGATTGTCGGAGGTGCTCTCGAAGGCCAGGCTGGCGCCGTTCGGCGCGAAGCCGCCGAGCGTGCTGCCGGCATCGGAGGCATGGCCCGTGGAGTCCGTCGAAACCAGCGTGATCGCGCCGGTGACGAGGTTCTTGACGTAGACCTGCGACAGGTCGGGATTGGTCGCGCCGGCCGCGAGGTCGGTGGCGAAGCTCTCGAACGCGGCCGCGGTGCCGGCGGCGCTGAGCATCCCATGGCCGCTCTCGCCATTGCCGATCGCGCCGGTGGCGCTGCTGGAGACCACCGTGACGGCGACGATGGGCGCCGTGGTGCCGGTGTCGCCGATCACCGGCTGCGGGTGCTCTCCGTCCAGAGGATGAAGCGGTGGCGCGATGTGCGGCAGCACGACGGCCGGCGTTGTGAAATTCGGGGTCAGGTTGGGGTCGACAATATCCGAGAACAGAACGCCATGTTTCGCATTACGCAGATCGACCGCCATCACGCTTTCCCCAGTTCGCTTCGTTGCTAAGACAATGAAGGGGAACGGATTTCTTGATTACAAGACGGTCATTCTCCGGAAAGTTTTATTTACAGATGAAATCGCGCCGGGCGTCCGCGAGCGTACGCGTGCCCTTTCGTTTATTGCGTCACATCTGGAAAGCGCGCCGATTTCCGCAACAATATTTCGGTGTCGCGCGCTGCTTAGCGGCGGCGCGATTCGTCTTCAATGGAACATGAAATCGCCGGCGTGGAGCTGGGCGATCGTCACATTGTGCAGCGTGATGACGTTGTTCGGATCGAAGGTGATCACGGTGTCGGCGCCGGACTGGGTCATCAGCCCCTGGAGCGCCGCGAAGCTCATGACGTCGTAGCTGTGCAGGATGAGATGATCCGTGCCGGGCGTGAAATCGGTGATCGTGTCCTTGCCGTCGCCATTGAGGAACTGGAAGGTGTCGACGCCGCTACCGCCCGTGAGCGTGTCGTCGCCGGTCCCGCCGTTCAGGGTGTCGTTGCCGGCGCCGCCGATCAGCGTGTCGTCGCCCGCATGGCCGTACAGGTAATCTGTATCGGCGCCGCCCGCGAGGACGAGGTTCTCGGCATGCGCCGCGCCGGTGTCGGGATCGTAGGGCGTGGCGAACCATTGCGCCGTGTCGTAGGCGTTCTCGACGTCCGCCATCGTGACGGTATGCGAGCCGTCGTCGTTGGTACCGGTGACGCCGTTGATGGTCCAGTTGGGATCGAAGCTGATCGTCGCGCTCGCCCAGCTGTAGGCGTTGTCGGTGTCGTAGAGCGTCAGCGAATGGGTGCCGTTGTGATAGGTGACGGTCTCGGAGACCGGATGGCCGCCGAAATCGAACGCATCGCTCTTCCACGCATAGCTCTGCGTGCCGGTGGTGTCGAACGTATTCACCCACAGCGTGCCGGTGTCGTTGAAGACGGCCTGCGTCTCGATGCTTCCCGCCGCGTCGTAGCTGGTGCTCACCGTCGTCCAAGGCTGGCTGCCGGTGTCGGTGAGGCTCGACGATACCGGCATGCCCGAGGCGCCGTAGATGAACGTGCCGTCGTCGAATTGCAGTTGCTGGATATGGCTCAGCGTGTCGGTGCCGTCGCTCGTCGCGCTGCCCGCGTCGGATACGGTGTAAGAGTCCGTACCCGTCGAGGTCACGACGTGGTCGGCATGGGTGCCGGAATAGACCGCCGTGTTGGTGCCGCCGCCGCCGTCGATCGTATCGTTGCCCGCGCCGCCGTTGATCGTGTCGTCGCCTGCGCCGCCCGTCAGCGTATCGTTGCCGCCCTCGCCATAGAGCACGCCGTGCAGCGTGCCGGTGCCGTCATAGACATCGGCGCCGTCGCCCATATGGACGTCGCCGGTGATGATGCCGTTGTTGTGCAAGGTGTCCGCGTTGGCGCCGAGCAGGACCTCGCCGGAGATGGTGCCGGCGGCGTCGTTGGTGACGGTCGCCTGGTTCGACGACTGGATCGCGATGTCGGCGGTGATCGTGCCCGAATTGTCGATGGTCGAGGCGTCGGTGGTCTGGGTGAAGATGCCGACGCTGCTCAGCGTGTGCTGTGCGTTGTGCGCGATGATGGTGCCCGAATTGGTGATGTCGTCGCTGAGGCCGGTCAGCGCCAGGCCCTTGGCGTTTATCGTGCCCTCGGCGTCGATGGTCCCCGAATTATCGACCGTGGCGGCGGCACTGAGGATCACGCCATAGGCCTGCAGGCCGGTGACGTCGAACACGCCTTCATTGTCGACGATCGCGCTGTCGGTGATCACGCCTTCGGCGATGCCGCCGGGCGCCTCGACCGTGAAGGTGCCGGCGTTGTCGAAGCTCGGTGCCGCGCTGCCCGAGAAGAAGCCCTCGACGAGATTTGCGTACTGGCCGGAGACGTCGAAATGCGCCCCCGCCTCGTTGCGGAACCACGCGGTGGGGAAACTCAGGCCGAAATTGTCGAACACCCCGATCGTCGAGCTGTCGCCGAACCCGGTGTCGTGCACGGTGACGGTGCCGTAGTTCAGCAGCGAATTGTCGGTGACGAACTGGAACGCCGGCTCGCCGGTGGTCGCGACGGTGTCCCCGGACGCGACCGTATAGTCGGCATTGTCGATCTGGATAGTCATAGCCCGCTCGTGAAAAGCACCACGATCAGACTACGCACGACAGAACAACAAATCCTTGATGGCCTTACAGCGTACTAACCAAAGAATGAAGAATCAGGCGCGGATACCGCGCAGGCGCGCTTTCAGCTGCAGGAGTTCGGCCAGCAGGATCTCGAGGCGCACGCGCTCTTCCTCGGCAAGCCCGATCGCGGCAGCCGACGGCGGCGGCGCGGGCTCGGCGATTGCTTCGGCGGCACGCTCGATCAGGGTGAGGATGGTGGAGCGCGGCGGCGGCTGGCTCGGGGGCGCCACGGTGGCCTCGCCGCGGCCGATGTCGGCGACATGGCGCAGGCCCTTTTCCTTGAGGATCTTCTGCGCGCCCTTGATGGTGAAGCCTTCGCGGTAGAGCAGCGCGCGGATGCCGCGCAGCAGGTCGACGTCTTCCGGGCGGTAGTAGCGGCGGCCGCCGGCGCGCTTCACCGGCTTGATCTGCGCGAAGCGGCCTTCCCAGAAGCGCAGCACATGCTGCGGCACGTCGAGCTCGCTCGCCACTTCGCTGATCGTGCGGAAGGCTTCGGGAGATTTGACGCGGAGGGCGGCGTTGGCCAGCACGCGAGCTTAATCCTTTTTGTTCGGATCGGGCGTCTGCCCGTTGATGATCGCCTTCAATACATGACTTGGGCGGAAGACAAGAACGCGACGCGGCGCGATCGGCACCTCGTCGCCGGTCTTGGGGTTGCGGCCCATGCGCTGGCTCTTCTGGCGCACCGCGAAGGTGCCGAAGGAGGAAAGCTTCACCGTCTCGCCGCGCGTCAGCGCGCTGCAGACTTCTTCCAGGAGGTCCTCGACCATCTGCGCCGATTCGTTGCGCGACAGGCCGACGGCTTGGAACACCGCTTCGGTGAGGTCGGCGCGGGTCAGCGTGTCGGTGGTCATGGCGGGGCGACTCCCTATGCTTAACCGAGGGTAGGCCCGTGGAAATTACCCGTCAACGTCAACGGGTTGGGAAGCGGACTTGAACCGGGTTCCCAAAGTTCCCTACCAGCGCACCAGGCTGGCGCCCCAGGTGAAGCCGCCGCCCATCGCTTCCATCAGGACGAGCTGGCCTTTCTTGATGCGGCCGTCGGCGACGGCGGTGGCGAGGGCCAGCGGCACCGAGGCCGCCGAGGTGTTGCCATGCTGCGCGACGGTGGTGACGACCTTGGCGGGGTCGATGCCGAGCTTGCGCGCCGTGCCGTCGAGGATGCGCTGGTTTGCCTGGTGCGGGATGAACCAGTCGATGTCGGCGACCGCGACGCCGGCCTCGTTGCAGGAGGCGACGATGGCGGCGCTGATGTTGGTCACGGCGTGCCGAAACACTTCCTTGCCCTGCATGCGCAGGTAACCCGTCGTGCGGGTCGAGGACGGACCGCCGTCGACATAGAGAAGGTCGTGCAGGCGTCCGTCGGAGAACAGCTTGCTGTTGAGGATGCCGCGGTCGTGGTTGTTGCCCTCGCCCTCGGCCGCCTGGATCACCACCGCGCCGGCGCCGTCGCCGAAGAGGACGCAGGTGGTGCGATCGGACCAGTCCATCAGCCGGCTCATGGTCTCGGCACCGACGAGGAGGACGGTCTTCGCCATGCCGCCCTTGATGAAGTTGTCGGCCACCGCCATGCCGTAGACGAAGCCGGAGCACACCGCCTGCACGTCGAAGGCAGCGCCGTGATTCATGTTGAGCCGCGCCTGCAGCGTCGTGGCGGTGGCGGGAAAGGTCTCGTCCGGCGTCGTCGTGGCGCAGACGATGAGATCGAGCTCGTTCGCGTCCATGCCGGCATGGGAGAGCGCATTGCGCGCCGCCTGGAGCGCGAGGTCGGAGGTCTTCTCGCCCTCGACCGCGATGTGGCGCTGGCGGATGCCGGTGCGCTCGCGGATCCACTCGTCGGTGGTGTCGACGCGCTTGGAAAGCTCTTCGTTGGAGACGGCGTTGGCGGGCAGATACGCGCCGACGCCGACGATTTGGGAACGGATCACGTGAGGACGGGCTCCGGCTCTCGCATGTGGACCCCCGCCCGGTCGGCAACGATGCGCGCGATGACGCCGGCCGTCGCCATGTCGATCGCCATGTCGAGGGCGCTCGCGAAGCCTAGTGCGTCGGCACCGCCATGGCTCTTCACCACCACGCCGTCGAGGCCGAGAAAGATGCCGCCGTTCGCGGCGCGCGGATCGAGCTTGTGGGCCAGGGCGCGCAGCGCCGGGCGCGCGATCCAGCCGCCGAGGCGGCCCCAGAACGAGCGGCGCAGCGCACCGCCCAGGAAATGGATCACGGTCTTGGCGGTGCCTTCCGCCGTCTTGAGCGCGATGTTGCCGGTGAAGCCGTCGGTCACCACGACGTCGACCGTGCCCTCGCCGATGTCGTCGCCCTCGACGAAGCCGCAGAACTCCATCGGCAGCGAGGTCGCGTTGCGCAGCATGTGCGCCGCGCCCTTCACCGCGTCATTGCCCTTCACGTCCTCCTCGCCGACATTGAGGATGCCGAGGGTGGGACGCTCGAGCCCCAGCACGGCGCGGGCAAAGGCCTGCCCCATGACCGCGAAATCGACGAGCTGCTCGTCGTCCACGCTGACATTGGCACCGATATCGAGCACGACGGACTGGCCGCGCTTGGTCGGCCACAAGGCTGCGATGGCGGGACGCGAGATGCCGTCGAGCGTGCCGAGCAGGAACATCGACATCGCCATCAGCGCGCCGGTGTTGCCGGCGCTGACGGCGACCTGGGCTTCCTTGATCTTCACCGAGTCGATGGCGTGCCACATCGAGGTGTTGCGGCCGCGGCGCAGCGCGATGCCGGGCTTCTCGTCCATCCGAACGCGCTCGGGCGCATGGCGAATCGAGACACGCTCGAGCAGCTTGGGCTGTTTCGCGAACAGCGCCTTCAGCTCGGTCTCGTCGCCATGGACGATGTATTTGGCCGCGGGATGGCGCAGCACCGAACGCGCGAGCGCATCCACGACGACGCCCGGGCCGGCATCGCCACCCATGGCATCGATCGAGACGGTCAGTTCCGTAGGCACGATCGCCTCGCGGGAGCGCGAAATTACGCTTCGACCTTGATCACTTCGCGGCCGTCATAGTGGCCGCACTTGCCGCAGACATGGTGCGGGCGCTTCTGCTCGCCGCAGTTCGGGCACTCGTTGTGGGCCGGCGTCGCCAGGCGATGATGGGCCCGGCGCATGTTGCGCCTGGACGGCGAAGTTTTTCTTTTCGGCACCGCCATGGCGGAAACTCCTTTGGGCACCCGGCACGGAATCTTCAGGCGCGGCGCACAGTCTGCGCGAACCTTCGGGCCGGGCGGGCAAAACGAGGGGCGGAGGTAGCAGGAAACCGCCTCCCGTTTCAAGCCGGAATAGCCCGGCTTTCCGGAACCTTAGCCCCTGCCCGGCCGCCGGCGTCAATCCTTGGCTTTTAGGCTTTTCAACACCGCGAAGGGGTTTTCCCGGGCCGGCTCGGCCGCAGGCTCCGGTGCGGCAAATTCCACACCCGGCGCACGGAGATAGGGATCGATGGCCAGCGAGAACTCTTCCAGGAGCGGCGCGGCCAGGTCGTAGGTGAGATTCGCGATCTCCTCCGGCGCGTCGTCGTCCCCGGCCCCGGCGGCCAGCGGGATCGTCTCGTTGGGCTTGAGCCGGATGGGATAGGACAGGAGCAGCTCGCGGTGGATGGTGCGGGAGATGTGACTTTTCAGCGGCTCCAGCGTCACGACGCAGTTCTGGACGATGTCGGCCTCGAGATCGGCGTCGAGCGCGAAACGGTTGTTGGAATGCTTGTGCAGCCGGACCGTGGCGCCGAAGGACTCGACGGCGCAAACCTCTGCCCATTGCGCGATGCGTTCCAGGTCCTCGGCTTCGGCTTTCACCTGCACCTCCGCGCCGGCCCGGCCGAGCACGCCGAGGTCGTAGTCGGCTTCGAAGGGCGGCTTTTCGCTGTCTTCGCTCATGGCGTGCCGAAATCCAGCGGGCCGGCGGCCGGATCCTGCGCTTCGAGCTTCGCCCGCGCGGCGATGGCATAGCGCGCCAGGCGCGCCGCCTGCGCGGCATGGCCTTCCTCGCCGCGATAGACGTTGCGCAGCATCGCCTCGGACAGTGCCGTCTCGTCACCCGCCGCCGCGTCGCCCGCGGCCGCGTCGTAGGCCTGGCAGCGGCCGTTGAAGGCGTTGCCGAGCTTCTTCATGCGCGGGCCCATGCCCATGTCGCCGTTGCCGAGATCGCGCAGCGCCTCGTCGAAGGCAACGAAGATGGTGTTCATCAGCGCCTGGGCGACCTCGCCCTGCCCTGCCGTGCCGAGCCGGCCCAGCACGAGCCAGGCGTGCAGCGCGACCATGTCGAAACGGCCGTCGATGGTGTCGGCGACGCCAAGGTCCAGGAAAAACACCGGCCGGCGGGCGGCACCGACCAGGTTGGCGTGGAGGCTCTGGGCCCGGCGGGTGGCGGGCGAGGTACGGCGCAGGAGATTCAACATCTTGGAACTCTTAACTTATAGCGGTCTTGCCAGCGAGGCCCGGCGAGGGTAGCACCTTGGGCCGGGCGGGTGTTTATCCGGTTTGAGGTTGTTAGGCATGCGAAAATCGCTTCTGCTTCTGGGCGCGGTGGGTCTCCTTTCGGCCTGCACCCCGGTGGTCAACCAGCGCGGCTACCTGCCCGACCCGGACGCCGAGAAGAAGATCGCCGTCGGCACCGCCACCAAGACCTCGATCCAGGCGGATTTGGGCTATCCCTCCACCGAGGCGGCGTTCCAGCAAGCCGGCGACGCGTGGTACTACATCACCTCGACCGAGCGGCAGATCGCGTTCTTTTCGCCGACCGTGCAGTCGCGCGCCATCCTGGCGGTCTATTTCGACAAGGACGGCAAGGTAACCGACCTCAAGCACTATTCGCTCAGGGACGGCCACATCGTGACGTTCGAGACCCGCGAGACGCCGGCCAAGGGCCGCGAGCTGACCTTCCTGCAGCAGCTGTTCAACGCAACGCCGGGCGTGCCGCTTGGCGGCGCGAGCGGCGGCGGCGGCATCGGCGGCGGCAACCCGAACCCGGGCGGCGGCAATGGCGGCCCGCCGCATTAGCGGTCAGGCCTTCTTCGCTTTCTTCGCCGGAGCTTTCGGTTTCGTTTTCTTTTCGGTGTTCAGCGCCACCGCCGCCTTGATCAGCGCCTTGAGCGCCTTCTCGTCGAGCGTGTCGTCCTCGCCGATGTCGATGGCGCGGCGGACGTTGCCGTCGAGGCTCGAATTGAACAGGCGCTTCGGATCGTCCAGCGCGGCGCCCTTTGCGAAGGTGAGCTTCACCACCGCCTTGTAGGTCTCGCCGGTGCAGACGATGCCGTCATGCTCGAACACCGGCACGCCGCGCCACTTCCAGGTCTCGACGATCGCCGGATCGGCTTCGTGGATCAGAGCGCGCACCCGCGCCAGCGTCTTGCCGCGCCAGCCGCCCAGCTCCTTGATGCGGGCGTCGATATGCTTGGGGGCATCGGTGTCGGCGGGCTTCTTCATTTTTTCATCTCCGGCGGCGTCCAGTTCGGGCGCAGGCCGCGCCGCCATTCGTCCATCAGCCTTTCAAGCGACGGGGCGAAGCCTTCTTCCATAGGGCCGACGCAGCCCCAGCAATCGCCGCCGCAATCCTCTGAGAGCGCGTCGCCTTCGACACCCAGGCGTCGCCCGCACATTGTGCAGTGGCTAAAGGAAGACATGCCGTCCGCCATTGCTCAGCCGCGCCGTGCTTTGGACGCGTACGGTAGCACGAACATGTACAGCCCTGTCAGCAGCAGCGGGATCAGCGGCGCGAAGGCGAGGAGCCCGATCCACGGCGCATTGATGTGGCGCACCAGCGCGACGATGTTGGCGATCACCGCCGCCGTGAACAGCAGCGAAAGCCAGCGGTGGATCTGGCGCATCCAGGCGTTGAAGGTCATTGGTCCGTCTCCTTGTCCAGCAGCGCGTCGAGATTGCCGAGGAATTTCTGCCAGCCCATCTTGGCGCCGCCATAAGCCTGTGCCTGGCCGGGACGAAAGCCCGCCTGCTCCATCTTCAGATGCGTGCCGGTGGACGTCGGCGTCAAAGTGAAAGTCACGACGGTCGGCGACGCGAGGCTTGGATCGGCTTGCGCATAGTTCCAGGTATAAGACAGCGTCTTGTGCGGCTCGACGGTCAGCACCTCGCAATCGAGCACGCCGCCCCAGTCGCCGCGCAGCTGGAAACGGTGGCCGACCTCGGGCACGAAGTCGTTGTTCATCAGCCACTCCGCGATCAGGTGCGGTTGGGTCAGCGCACGCCAGAGCTTCTCCGGCGGATGCGCGATGTCGCGCTCGACGACGACGCTTTTGGTTTCGGTCATTGGTCCATCCTCTTGAGCAGATCCTCGAGCTTGTCGAACTTCGCTTCCCAATAGCCGGCCATGCGGCCGGTCCAGTCGATCAACGGCGCCAGCGACGCGACATGAGCGCTGTAATGCGTCTGGCGGCCGTCCTGGCGGTCGCGCACCAGCCTGGCCTGCTTGAGCACCTTGAGATGCTTGGAGACCGCGGGCTGCGACACGCCGGAGCGCGCGGTGAGCGCGGTCACGGTCTGCTCGCCGTCGCGGCACAGCCGCTCGAAGATCGCCCGGCGCGTGGGGTCGGAGAGCGAACGGAACAAAGCGTCGGGAGCGGCGGTCATGCATAACTCACTGGTTATGGGATTATGTATAACCGGGTAGTTATGGAAATTCAAGCCCCGTTGTCATCCCCGGCCGAGCGCAGTGAGGGGAAGGGGAACCAGGTGGCACCGGCGTGACGGTATTTCCGACCTGGACCACTTCCCTTCGCACCGCTGTCGCGATGCTCGGCCGGGGATGACAGGGAGTGTGTTGCGGGAGGGGACAAAAGAAAAAGCGCGGGTGTCGCCACCCGCGCTCTCTCAATCGGAACGATGAAAGCCGGTCAGCCCATATGCGCCAGCGTCGCCAGAAGCAGCAGCGCCACGATGTTGGTGATCTTGATCATCGGGTTGACGGCCGGACCCGCGGTGTCCTTGTAGGGATCGCCGACCGTGTCGCCGGTCACGGCGGCCTTGTGAGCGTCGGAGCCCTTGCCGCCGAAATGGCCGTCCTCGATGTACTTCTTGGCGTTGTCCCACGCGCCGCCGCCCGAGGTCATCGAGATGGCGACGAACAGGCCCGTCACGATCACGCCCATCAGCATGGCGCCCAGCGCGTCGAACGCCGCCGTCTTGTCGGCGATGAAGTCGACGAGCACGAACAGCACGATCGGCGAGAGCACCGGCAGCATCGACGGGATCACCATCTCGCCGATGGCGGCCTTGGTCAGCAGGTCCACGGCGCGGGCATAGTCGGGCTTCTGCGTACCCTGCATGATGCCCGGCATCTCGCGGAACTGACGACGCACTTCCTCGACCACCGCGCTGGCCGCACGGCCGACGGCGGTCATCGCGATGCCGCCGAACAGGTAGGGCAGCATGCCGCCGAAGAAGAGGCCTACCACCACCCACGGATTGGCGAGGCTGAAGGTCGGCTGCACCAGGTCGGCGAAGAAGCCGGTGTGCTGGGCGGCAAAGTACTTCAAGTCCTGCGTGTAAGCGGCGAACAGCACCAGGGCGCCGAGACCGGCGGAGCCGATCGCGTAACCCTTGGTGACGGCCTTGGTCGTGTTGCCCACGGCGTCGAGCGCATCCGTCGTCTTGCGGACGTCACCCTCCAGGCCCGCCATCTCGGCGATGCCGCCGGCGTTGTCGGTGACCGGACCGAAGGCGTCGAGCGCCACGATCATGCCAGCCAATGAGAGCATTGTGGAAACCGCGATGGCGATTCCAAAAAGCCCCGCCAGGAGGTAGGTGACGATGATGCCGACGCAGATCACCAGCGCCGGAAGCGCCGTCGACTCCATCGAGATCGCAAGACCGCGGATCACGTTGGTGCCGTGGCCGGTCACGGACGATTCCGCGATCGCCTTCACCGGGCGGTAGTTGGTGCCGGTGTAGTACTCGGTGATCACGATCAGCGCCGCGGTGACCAGAAGGCCCACGAGACCGCACCAGAACAGCGTCATGCCGGTGAAGCTGGTATCGCCGACGGTCAGCGTCGTATCCAGGCCGATCAGGTGAGCGGTCAAGGGATAGAGGCCGGCCAGCGACAGGACCATCGTGGCGACGACGCCCTTGTACATGGCGCCCATGATGTTGCCCGACTTGCCCAGGCGGACGAAGAACGTGCCGATGATCGAGGTGACGATCGACATGCCCGCGATGGCCAGCGGATAGAGCATCAGCGCGCTCCGCTGCTCGCCGGTGAAGTAGATCGAAGCGAGAACCATGGTCGCCACCGTCGTGACCGCGAAGGTCTCGAACAGGTCGGCCGCCATGCCGGCGCAGTCGCCGACATTGTCGCCCACGTTGTCGGCGATGGTCGCCGGGTTGCGCGGATCATCTTCGGGGATACCGGCTTCGACCTTGCCGACCATGTCGCCGCCGACGTCCGCACCCTTGGTGAAGATGCCGCCGCCGAGACGGGCGAAGATCGAGATCAGCGAGGCGCCGAAGCCGAGGCCGACGAGGCTGTCGACGATGGTGCGGCTCTGCTCCGGAACCGCGAGGTCGAGGCCGAGCACGAAGCGCAGGATGGCGTAGTAGCCGGCGACCGCGAGGAGGCCGAGACCCACCACCAGCATGCCGGTGACGGCGCCGGAGCGGAACGCGACCGACAGGCCCTGGGCCAGGCCCTGGCGGGCGGCTTCGGCCGTGCGGACGTTGGCGCGCACCGAGACATACATGCCGATGTAACCGGCAGCGCCCGACAGCGTCGAACCGATCAGGAAGCCGACGGCGACCTGCCAGCCCAGCGCGAAGAAGGCGATGACGACGATCACCACGCCGACGATGGCGATGGTGGTGTATTGGCGGTTCAGGTAGGCGCCGGCGCCCTCCTGAATGGCGTGTGCGATTTCCTGCATGCGCGCATTGCCAGCCGACAGGCTGAGCACGGAGCGGATGGTCACCGCACCGTAAATGAGCGCCAGGATGCCCGCCACGAGGACGAGTATCAGGTTTAGGTCCATGGTAGATCCCTCGATGTTTTCGGTTTTTCGGACGGCGCGCGAAGGACCGCCCGTCCCCATGGCCGGCGGATGGGACCTGACCGCTTCAAGGGCGCCGTGGGTATGCCAAAAGCCGCGCTTTCGCGCAACGGCGGCATTTTGACGGTTTTATTTCGCGGGTGCAGCAGCCGGGGCAGCGTTGGCCGGGACCGGGGATTCCGCGGCTTGGCTTGCCGAATTTGGCGCCCCCGGGGGCGCGACATTGGGGTGCAGGGGCGAGAACTGGATGCCGGTGTCCTTGTCGCCGTCGCCGAAGGTGATTCGGACGACTTTGGTAGCCCCCACCACCTTCTTGGCGTCGGCCACCAGGCGGGCGGAGAGGAGCTTGACGTCGACCGCGGTCGGGTCGCCAGCGAGAGAGACCGGAGCGCCGTTCACGTCGCGCACGAAGGCGTCCTGGATGAAGGCGATCTTGTCGCGGATCTCGAGCGCCGCGGACTGCGACGAGGCCACCAGCCTGGACGAGATATAGGAATAGCCGAGCAGCCGGTCGTCCTTGGTCATGGGGGCGATGAGGAACGGCATCTCCACATTGGTGCCGGGATCGCCGGCCTTGGCCGGCTTGTCGGCCGCGAAGGCCGGCATCGCGATCAGGAACGCGGCTGCCAGGATGAGGATGAAGCGCATGGCGGAACTATGCGCGCGGGGCCGTTAACGCCGCGTTGACGCTAAAAATGGCGGTAGCCCGTGCGCTTCAGGGGAATCGGCTTGCCGGCCGAGTCCAGCAGCGCGATCCCCCTGCCCGGCATGACGAAGCCGATCTCGGTCACCGGCGTGCGCGCGGCCTTGGCGGCGGCCAGCACCTTGGCGCGCCGGGCGCGCGGCGCGGTGAAGGCGATCTCGTAATCGTCGCCGGCGGTGGCGGCTTCGGCCGGACTCAGCTTCGAGCCGCGCGGGACGCGGGCGGCCTCGACCGCGATATGGACCTGCGATTGGTCCGCGATATGCGCGAGGTCGGCGATCAGGCCGTCCGAGACATCGAGTGCGGCGGTGGCCAGACCGCGCAGCTTGGGGCCGAGCCTGGTCCGCGGCTCGGGCACGCGGTAGCGCGCGATGAAGGGGCTGCGCTTCTTGGCAAGCAATGCCGCGAGGCCGGCGCCGCTATCGCCGATGGTGCCGCTGACGAAGACGAGGTCGCCGGGGCGCGCGCCCCTGCGCAGGATCGCTTTGCCCTTGGGGACGTGGCCGAAGGCGGTGACCGATACGGTGAGCGGACCGGGCGTGCCGGAGAGATCGCCGCCGAGCAGCGCGATACGGAACGTGCGCTGATCCTGCGCGAGGCCGCGCGCAAAGGCTTTCAGCCAGCTCTGCGTGACGGTCTTGGGCAGCGCGAGAGTGAGGAGATAGCCGAACGGCTCGGCGCCCTTGGCCGCGAGGTCGGAGAGGTTCACGCGCAGCGCCTTGCGCGCGATGGTGTCGGGCGGGTCGTTGGCGAAGAAATCGACGCCCGCGACGATGGCGTCGGTGGTGAGAACGAGTTCGTGCCCCTTGCGTGGCGCGATCAGCGCGACGTCATCCTTCAGGCCGAGCGCGGCGGGGGTGCGCGCCAGCGGGGCGAAGAGATCGGCGATGATCCGAAATTCCGAGCGAGCCATTGTCCCAACGTGTCATGGCCCGCGACTGCGGGCCATCCAGGTGATAGCGGCAATCTCTTGGGCTTTTCGCGATAGCACCTCGCGAACCGTTTACATCCGTGCAGAACCCAACTGGGTGGCCCGCAGTCGCGGGTCATGACAATTGGTGCTTAAAACTGCAACTCGTCATCCGGCGGTGTCTCGCCGAACTCTGCCGCACGTTTCCTATGCGCCAGCTTGTCCAGCGCGGCGTTCACGAAGCTCGGCTCGTCGCCGTTGAAGAAAGCGTGCGCGATCTCGACATACTCGTCGATCACAGCCTTGGCCGGGACGTCCTTGCGGTCGATCAGCTCGTAAGCGCCGGCCCGCAGGATGGCGCGCAGGATCGAGTCCACACGCTCCAGCCGCCAGTTCGCCGCCAGCACCTTCGAGATCGCGGTGTCGATCTCGGCCTGGTGATGCGGCACGCCGCGCACGATGGCGCCGAAGAACTCCGCGTCGGCCTCGCCGCCGCCGATCTCGGGTTCGCGGCCGAGGCGGTGCGCCACGAACTCGTCGGCGACGGTCTCGGCGTCCTCGCCGGTCAGCTCCATCTGATAGAGCGCCTGCACGGCGTTGAGGCGCGCGGGGCGGCGGGAATCGTAGCTCACTGCTTGACGCCGAACCGGCTGCGCGCGTGGACCAGCGCCAGGCAGGCGCGGGCCGCGTCGCCGCCCTTGTCGCCGTCCTCCACCGCCGCGCGCTCCATCGCCTGATGCTCGGTCTCGACGGTCAGGATGCCGTTGCCGATGGCGAGGCCCTGCTGGATGCCGAGATCCATCAGGCCGCGCGCGCTTTCGTTGGACACGATCTCGAAGTGATAGGTCTCGCCGCGGATCACGCAGCCGAGCGCGATGTAGCCGTCATAGCGGCCGCTCTGCGCCGCCAGCGCGATGGCGGGCGGGATCTCGAGCGCGCCGGGCACCTGCAGGCGCTCGAAATGGGCGAGGCCCTTCTCCAGCACCGCGGTGGCGCCGTCGAGCAGCATGTCGGAGATGTGCGCGTAGTAGCGCGCCTCGACGATCAGGATATTGGTCGTCATTTCGGGTCCTTCACGGCGCCGCGGATGGCATGCGTGCCGACGATGTTGAGGTCGTAGCCGTCGAGCGCCACGATCTTCTTCTCGGGCGTATCGGTCAGGAGGATCATGTCCTTGACACCGAGATCGAGCAGGATCTGCGCGCCGACGCCGTATTCCTTCACCCGGCGGCGGTCGACGTCGTCGGGCGTGCGGCGGGTGAGCACGTCGGTGACGAAGGTCGGACGCGTGGCGCGCAGGAGCACGACGACACCCCTGCCCTCCTTGCCGATGATGCGCATGGACTCGGCGAGCACATCCTGCTCGTAGGGCTTCCATTCGAGCATGTCGGTGAAGATGTTCACGGCGTGCATGCGGACCATCACCGGCTCGGGCGTGGTGATGTCGCCCTTCACCAGCGCGATGTGCTCGGCATATTCGAGCTCGTTGACGTAGACGCACATCTTCCATTCGCCGCCATTGTGGCTCTCGAACGGCGCTTCCAGCTTGCGCTTGACGAAGTGGTCGTATTTGCGGCGGTACTGGATGAGGTCGGCGATGGTGCCGATCTTCAGGCCATGCAGCTGCGCGAAGGGCACGAGATCGGGCAGCCGCGCCATCGTGCCGTCGTCGTTCATGATCTCGCAGATCACGCCCGCCGGGTTGAGGCCCGCGAGGCGCGCGATGTCGACCGCCGCCTCGGTGTGGCCGGCGCGGACCAGCGCGCCGCCATGGCGCGCCACCAGCGGGAAGACGTGGCCGGGCGAGGTGATGTCCTTGCTGCCCTTGGTCGGATCGATGGCGACGCTGATCGTGTGGGCACGGTCGTGCGCCGAGATGCCGGTCGAGATGCCTTCCTTCGCCTCGATCGAAATGGTGAAGGCGGTCTGGTTCGGCGTGCCGTTGACCTGCGTCATCGGCGGAATGGCGAGCTGGTCGGCACGGTCCTGGGTCAGCGCCAGGCAGATCAGGCCGCGGCCGTTCTTGGCCATGAAGTTGACCTGCGCCGGGGTGCACATCTGCGCCGGGATCACGAGGTCGCCCTCGTTCTCGCGGTCGTCGGCGTCCATCAGGATGAACATGCGCCCGTTGCGCGCATCCTCGATGACGTCTTCGATCTTGGCGATGTAGTCGTGATAGACGTTGACGGTCATCCCTTGACGAGCCTCGCGACGTAACGGGCGAGCAGGTCGATCTCCAGATTGACCTTGGCGCCGGGCTTGAGCTTGCCGAAGGTCGTGACCTTCTGCGTGTGCGGGATGATGTTGACCCCGAAGCGGTTGCCGTCGACCTCGTTGACGGTGAGCGACACGCCGTCGAGCGCCACCGAGCCTTTGGCGGCGATGAAGCGCGCCAGCGATGCCGGCGCTTCGAACACGATGCGTACCGACTCGCCCTCGGGCGTGACGGACTTCACCTCGGCGATGCCGTCGACATGGCCCGACACGATATGGCCGCCGAACTCGTCGCCGACGCGCATCGGGCGTTCGAGGTTGATGCTGTCGCCGACCTTCCAGTCGGCGAGGTTGGTCTTCGACAGCGTCTCGCCCGAGGCGGTGAAGGCGAGCCAGCGGTCCTTGCCAGAGCCCTTATCAGTGCCCTTGTCGACCACGGTCAGGCAGATACCGGCGCAGGCGACGGAGGCGCCCATGTCGATGGCCGCGGTGTCGTAGCTCGTGGAGAGGACGATGTGCGTGTCGCCACGCTTCTCGATGTGGCGCACGCGTCCGATGTCGGTGACGATCCCTGTGAACATGGGTCTCTTTTAAGACGTGCGCGCGTAGCTTTCCAGAACGTCCGGCCCGAAATTTCGACGCTGCGTGCGGGTAAACCTCGGCGCATCGCCCAGCGTTTGCGCGGCCAGTGCGCCGATGGCGCTATGCCCTGCCGAACCTAGGGTTATCGGCGCGGTGAAGACTTCGAGCGCATCGGCGAGGCCGGCGTCGAGGAACGCGGCATGGACGCGCGCGCCGCCCTCCACCAGAAGACGCGCGATGCCGCGCCGGCCGAGGTCTGCGAGGACCGCGGCGACGCCGGGGCGGCCCCGCGCGTCGGGCGCGACTTTCACGACCTCGCAGCCCGGGACGGTGCCGTCGGCGCAGGTGAAGATCAGCGCCGGCGCAAGCTTGGCGTTCGGCGGCGTCCGCAGATGGGTGTCGAGCACGACGCGGATCGGCGAGGTGCGCTCAAGCCCGGCGAGGCGCACGGTCAGCTCCGGATCGTCGGCCAGCACGGTGTTCACGCCGGCCAGGATCGCGTCGCTGCGCGCGCGTAGCAGATGGCCGAAACGGCGGGCCTCAGGCCCCGTGATCCACTTGCTGTCGCCCGAGGCGGTGGCGGTCTTGCCGTCGAGGCTCTGCGCGATCTTGAGCGTGACGTGCGGGCGGCCGTACCGCTGCAGCATCAGGAAGCCGTCCAGCGTGTCGCCCGCGTCGCCGAGCATCTCCACCGCGATGCCGGCCGCCCTGAGCTTTGCGATGCCCTGCCCGTCGGTGCGCGGATCGGGATCGACGCAGGCGACGACGACACGCGCCACGCCAGCGGCGATCAGCGCGTCGGCGCAGGGGCCGCCGCTCTTTCCTTGGTGCGCGCAAGGCTCGAGCGTGACATAGGCGGTGGCGCCGCGCGCGGCCGCACCGGCTTGCGCGAGGGCGGCGGCTTCGGCGTGCGGGCGGCCGCTCTCATCGGTACGGGCCCGCGCGATCACCCGGCCGTCGGGCGCCACCAGCACGCAGCCGACCGACGGCACGCGCCCCGTACGCCCCACGCCGCGCGACGCGAGCATGACGGCGTGACGCATGTGGTCGCGGTCGCTCATGTCTTGACGCAGGTCTTCAGGAAGCCGGCGGCGAAAGCCTTGACGTCGGCGGGCGACAGCGCATCGCCGCCATGCTTCGCGGCATAGGCGCCGTAATACGCATTGAAGCAGTGCTGGTATTTGTAGTCGCCGGTCCAGCCGGGCTGATCGTCGAGATGGGTGTCGGTGAAGCTGACGGCCGGCGCATCCTCGCGCCCGGTGCCGAGATGATAGGTGTGGTCGACGGCCGCCACGCAGCTGCTCGCGCTGGCTTCAAGATCCTTGTAGGCCGCCAGCGTCTTCACACCCCCGAGATCGACAAGATCGTAAGGCGTGATGTTCTGCGACCAGGTGAGCGTGGCGCCATCGACCGCGCTGTCCTCGATGCCGCCGTTGCAGCGGTCGCCGCCCGCCAGCGTCTTCTCCAGCACCAGCGTGCCGCCCGCACGGCGCAGAAGGACCAGGTTGGTGAAACGGCCGGTGCCGCCGCCGCTCCAATCGGCTTCGACAGCGTAGTGCGGACCGGCCGCGGCCAGGACCTTGTAGGAATCGTAAGCCGGGCCAGGTCCGCCATCGGGACCATCGGTCGTGAACGTGCCGTCTTCGACGCGCGGCTTGGCCCTGGTCTGACACTTGGCCAGCACGACCGGCGGCTTCGCGCCGCTCTCCACCGGGACGGCCGCGGTGACGCAGGCAGGCGAGATCGGCTTGCCGTGGAAGGTGAAGCCGCGCCCGGGATGCACCGCGGTCCAAGCGAGCGCGGCGGCGAGGAGCAGGCTCATGGGATCAGCACGCTGAACACGATGGCGGCGGCATTGTATGCCGCATGCGTCGCCAGGGAAGCGCGCAGCGAGCCGGCGCGCGATGCCCACCACGCCAGCACGATGCCGGCGAGGAAGAGCTCGACGGTGAAGATCGCGCCCTGCGTGCCGGGATGGACCAGCAGGTGGCCGTGCGCGACGGCGAAACCGGCGGCGGTGATCAGCATCGCGCCCACCCGGCCCCACAGATCGCGCGCCCAGGCGAAGAACAGGCCGCGGAAGAAATATTCCTCGACGAAGGGCGCGAAGAGCGCGACGACCGCGAAGGTCGTCGCGAACTGCGCGGGCGTGTGCGGCACCAGCGCCAGCTCGACATCGACGTTCTCGAAGTGGACGAGGTGGCAGTATTCGAGGAGTGCGTTGCCGCCGTTCACCAGGAGCGACAGCGCGGCGCCGCTGAGCGCGGCGAGCGCCAGCGTTGCGGTGGATACGGGCGCGAAGAAGTGCCCGATGGGCCGCGCGAACCGCCAGCGCGCCATCAGCCAGATCACGATCGCGAAGCCGAGATCGCTGAGCACCAGGATGATGTGGTTGGCCCAGAAGTCCTTGGTGTAGCGGCCGGCGAGCGCGGCGATATTTTCCGCGGTCGGGTGGAAGCCGTGCTGCGCGGCGACCGCGAGCGCCACCAAGGCGACGATCGTGACGAACGACACGCCGAGTGCGTTGCCGCCGATGAAGGCGATCAGAAGATCGTACCAGCGGACGCGGGAGGTGGGGACGGTTGCGGTGCTGGTCACTTGCTGCCCCGATCGTGGGAATTCGCCGCCAAAATCACATTGTCATTCGCGGCGGATGACAGCTTGGCTATTCCTTCTCGTCGCCTTCGAGCTCGCCGAGGAGGACTTCGAAATCCTTGGTCTCGCGGAAATTCTTGTAGACCGAGGCGAAGCGCACATAGGCGACCTTATCCAGGCTCGACAGCGCCTGCATGATCAGCTCGCCGATCACCGTGGACTGGATCTCGTTCTCGCCCAGGCTCTCCAGGCGGCGGACGATGCCGGTGATCGTGCGGTCGATGCGCTCGCGCTCCACCGGGCGCTTGCGCAGCGCGTGGTTCATCGAGCGCTCCAGCTTCTCGCGCTCGAAGGGCTCGCGGCGGCCGTTCTTCTTCACCACCACCAGCTCGCGCAGCTGCACGCGCTCGAAGGTCGTGAAGCGCCCGCCGCATTCGGGGCAGTGGCGGCGGCGGCGGATCGCGGAATTGTCTTCGGACGGACGGCTGTCCTTCACCTGGGTGTCGTCGTGTCCGCAGAACGGGCAGCGCATGGCGTATCGCTTTCTCTTCTAATCTTGCGGGTAGATCGGAAAACGCTTGCACAAATCGAGGACGCGGGCGCCGACGCTGGCTTCCACCGCCGCATCGCCTGCCTCGCCGTTCTTCGCCACCGCCTGCACGACCTCGACGATCAGCTTGCCGATCTCGCGGAATTCGGCGGCGCCGAAGCCGCGCGTCGTGCCGGCCGGCGAGCCGAGACGGATGCCGGAGGTGATCGCCGGCTTCTCGGTGTCGAAGGGCACGGCGTTCTTGTTGGTGGTGATCGCGGCGCGATCGAGCGCACGCTCGGTGTCGCGGCCCTTGGCGCCCATCGGGCGCAGGTCGACCAGCATCAGATGCGTGTCGGTACCGCCCGAGACGATGTCGAGGCCGGCGGTGTGCAGCGTCTCGGCCAGCGCCTTGGCGTTCGCAACGACGTTCTTCGCATAGATCTTGAACTCGGGACGCAACGCCTCGCCGAACGCCACCGCCTTGGCGGCGATCACGTGCATCAGGGGACCGCCTTGCAGGCCCGGGAAGACGGCGGAGTTGATCTTCTTCCCCAGCGCCTCGTCGCGCGACAGGATCATGCCGCCGCGCGGGCCGCGCAGCGTCTTGTGCGTGGTGGTCGTCACCACATGCGCATGCTCGAGCGGATTGGGATGCACCCCGCCCGCCACCAGGCCGGCGAAGTGCGCCATGTCCACCATCAGATAGGCGCCCACGGAATCCGCGATCTCGCGGAAGCGTTTGAAATCGATGACGCGCGAATAGGCCGAGCCGCCGGCGACGATCAATTTCGGCTTGTTCGCCTTGGCGAGGCTCTCGACCTCGTCCATGTCGATTCGCTGGTCCTGGCGCCGCACGGTGTAGGACACCGGCTTGAACCACTTGCCGGACTGGTTGGCGGGGCTGCCATGGGTCAAATGACCGCCGGCCGCCAAATCTAACCCCAGAAAAGTGTCACCGGGTTGCATGAGCGCAAAGAACACGCTCTGGTTGGCTTGCGCGCCCGAGTGCGGCTGAACGTTCGCGAACGAACAGTCGAACAAACGTGTCGCACGCTCGATCGCGAGCTCTTCGGCGACGTCGACATACTCGCAGCCGCCGTAATACCGGCGCCCCGGATAGCCTTCTGCATATTTATTCGTCAGCACCGAGCCCTGTGCTTCGAGCACCGCGCGGCTGACGATGTTCTCCGAGGCAATCAGCTCGATCTTGTCGCGCTGACGACCCAGTTCATCGCCGATCGCGCGGGCGATCTGCGGATCGCGCTCGGCGAGCGATTGCGTGAAAAAACCCAATGAAACCCCAGACGAATCCTTGTCTGCAGCGTCTGCGACAGCCACGAGCCGAACCTTTCCCGATCCTTTGATCCGACAGGCCCCACGGCCGCCGGCGAGATACCCCTACCCCTTTACCAAATCTAGCGCCAGACTGTTCGATGCGCCCCAC
The DNA here is from genome assembly GCA_035551495.1 of Rhizomicrobium sp. Lineage (GTDB taxonomy): Bacteria > Pseudomonadota > Alphaproteobacteria > Micropepsales > Micropepsaceae > Rhizomicrobium. The sequence continues at coordinate 36,578 of DASZMT010000001.1, forward strand.
GGGTGCGACGTGTTGGACGCTGTTGTGGCCTGCACGCTACACGCCTTTCGCGAACGTCATGAAGATTTCCGCAAAGGAAGTCGACGGCGAATAGTGCCGAATCGACCCATGAGACTTCAGTCACAAAGTTCGCGGGCATTAAAATGAAGAGAACTTCAGGTTGAACCAAGGAGTGACCAAAAATTCAACACTTCGCGAAGTCCCTGCCCAAAACAGGTAATCAGTATTGATTTCGCGCGCGGTCTACTTCAAACACGACTCGTTGGACTTGAAAAACCAACGTCATTGAGAGTGCGTAATCTGTTTTCCATCAACCCATGAGTAGAGGGTGTGTGCAACATGAGTAACGATGACATGTCGGTCGGCCGTTCCGAAGAGATCCTCAAGCTGGCCAGCGATATCGTCGCCGCCTATGTCTCCAACAATCCCGTCGCCGTGACCGATCTTCCGGCGATGATCAAGAGCGTGCATGCCACGCTCGGCGGATTGTCGGGCGTCGAAGGCGTCGAGTTCGCGACCTCGCAGAAGCCTGCCGTGCCGGTGAAGAAGTCGATCACGCCGGACTATCTGATCTGCCTGGAAGACGGCAAGAAGCTGAAGATGCTGAAGCGCTATCTGCGCTCGCGCTTCAAGCTGACGCCCGACCAGTATCGCGCCAAGTGGGGCCTGCCGGCGGATTATCCGATGGTCGCGTCCAACTATGCCGCCAAGCGGTCGGAGTTCGCCAAGAAGATCGGCCTGGGCCGCACCGCGCCGCCCAAGGGCCGTCGCCGCTGATGCGCCGCGGCGGCTGAGGGATCAGCCGCCGCCGGATTTCTTGATGACGTAGTCCAGCTTGCGCAGCGCCGCGGCTTGCAAGGCCGCGCGGCTTGCGCCGGATGGCCCCATCACGACCGCTTCGCAGCCGGTCTTGGGGTCGATCGCGGTGACGCGCACGACGCGCCCCTGCACCATGAACTCGAAATAGATCTCGCCGTTCGCGGCTGGCATCGGCGCGCGCCTCAGTTGGGCTTGCGGCGCCGCAGGAGGACGCCGAGCGTCGCGGGTGCAAGCATCAGAAGCCCGAAGACAAGCATCAGCAGAAGACGCGGGATCGCCCAAACCGGGACGCCTCCGGCGACAACGCCGCCAAGCGCCATCAAGCCGACCAGCACGAGCAAGCCGCCGATCAGCGCCATGAACCAACGCATAATGGCTTCGGACGAAATCTGAAGGGCACGGCGACGAATGTCGTCCGGGCGCGCCATCAGGCGGCGCGGCTGAGGCTATGCGCCGTCCACACCGCGTCGAGCGCCCGCACCAGCTCGTCCATCATCGCGTCCGTATGGAACGGCGACGGCGTGAAGCGCAGCCGCTCGGTGCCGCGCGGCACGGTCGGGAAGTTGATCGGCTGGACATAGATCGCATGGTCGCGCAGCAGCGCGTCCGACACCGACTTGCACAGCGCCGCGTCGCCGACGAACACCGGCACGATATGGCTGGGCGACTGCATCACCGGCAGGCCGGCATCGGCGAGCTTCTGCTTGAGCAGCGCAGCGCGCTCCTGCAGCGTCTCGCGCTCCACATTGCTGGTCTTGAGATGCCGGACCGACGCCAGCACCCCGGCCGCGATGGCGGGTGCCAGCGAAGTGGTGAAGATGAAGCCCGGCGCGAAGGAGCGGATGCAGTCCACCAGCGCGTTCGAGGCCGCGATATAGCCGCCCATCACGCCGAACGCCTTGGCCAGCGTACCTTCGACGATGTCGATGCGCTGCATCACGCCGTCGCGCGCCGCGACGCCGGCGCCGCGCGGCCCGTAGAGGCCGACGCCGTGCACTTCGTCGAGATAGGTGAGCGCACCGTATTTCTCGGCCAGGTCGCAGAAATCGGCGATCTTCCCGAAATCGCCGTCCATCGAATAGACGCTCTCGAAGGCGATCAACTTGGGCGCGCCCGGATTGGCGCTCGCGAGCAGCGATTCCAGGTGCTGCAGGTCGTTGTGGCGGAAGAGATGCTTCTCCATCCCGCCATGCTTGATGCCCTCGATCATCGAGGCATGGTTGAGCTCGTCGCTGAACACGATCAGGCCGGGCAGGATCTTGCCCAGCGTCGCCAGCGTCGCGTCGTTGGAGATGTAGCCCGAGGTGAAGAGCAGCGCCGCGTCCTTGCCGTGCAGGTCGGCGAGCTCCTGCTCCAGCTCGACGTGATAGTGCGTGGTGCCGGAGATGTTGCGCGTGCCGCCGGCGCCCGCGCCGGTGGTCTCGATGGCCTCGTGCATCGCCGCGAGCACCTTGGGATGCTGGCCCATGCACAGATAGTCGTTGGAGCACCACACCGTGATCGGGCGCGTGTCGGCGTCCGTATAGAAGTCCGCGTTCGGGTAGGTGCCGCGCCGGCGCACGATATCGGCGAAGACCCGGTAGCGGCCCTCGCGGCGCAGGCCCGCGAGCGCGTCGCGGAAACGATTGTCGTACGGAAAAGCCATGAATCCCGTCTCTTACGGCCTCATCTGCGGTGAGTTCCCGCCGGCGTCAAGCGGGGCGGAATGTACCCCAATCGCGGGGCGCGGGCGTGCGTTTTTTGTCACATGACCGGCCTCCTGGTCCTTGCCGCCGGCGCGCTGGCGCTCTGGCTTCTGAGCCTGCGGTGGCGCGATGCCAGCATCGTGGACATCGCCTGGGCACCGGCCTTCGCCGCAATGGCATGGCTGGCGACACCCTGGCCGCCGACGGTGCGCGGGATGGCGGTGCTGGCGCTGGCGAGCCTGTGGGGCGTGCGGCTGGGGTTGCATATCGCACTGCGACATAACGGCGAGGACCGGCGCTATGCCGCCATGCGCGCCAAGCACGGCGCTCGCTGGTGGTGGTGGAGCGTGTTCCAGGTGTTCGCGCTCCAGGCGGTGCTGGTGTGGGCGATCTCCTGGCCGCTGCGCGCGGCGGTTGCGGCGCCGGCCCCATGGGGCGTGCTCGATGGCATCGGTGTGGCGCTCGCCGCGGGCGGTTTGCTGTTCGAGGCGGTTGCGGATTGGCAGCTCAGGCGCTTCCGTGCCGATCCGGGCAACCGCGGACGGGTGATGGACCGCGGGCTGTGGCACTGGTCGCGCCATCCGAACTATTTCGGCGACGCGCTGATGTGGTGGGGGTTCTTCGTCGTGGCACTCGCGGGCACGGGCGCGTGGTGGCTCGCGGTCAGCCCGATCGCGATGACAGTGCTCCTGCTGCGCGTGTCGGGCGTGACGCTGATGGAGGAAGACATCGGCGGACGGCGGACGGACTACGCGGACTACATCAAGCGCACGAGCGCCTTCGTGCCCTGGCCACCTGCTCGAATTTAGACCCAAACGTCTTGGCCGGGCTCGTCCCGGCCATCCATAGACACGTCTGCATCAGGTTCGCGCGATGCAGCCACCTGTCGTTTCACACAGAGGCACGGAGCCACGGAGT
>DASZMT010000002.1:0-1578 GCA_035551495.1 Rhizomicrobium sp.
GTGCGCGAGCAGCCACTCTTTGCGGTGGAGGCCGCCGCCGTAGCCGGTGAGTGAGCCGTTGGCACCGATGACGCGATGGCAGGGCACGACGACGCCGACGGGGTTCGATCCATTCGCGAGGCCGACGGCGCGGACGGCGCGTGGACGGCCGATGCGCTGGGCGAGCTGGCCGTAGCTGACGGTTTCGGCCGCGGGGATTTCACGGAGCGCGCGCCAGACTTCACGCTGGAAGACGGTGCCGGCGGTGGCGGTGGGGATGTCGTCGATGGCGTGGATGTCGCCCGCGAAGTAGGAAGCGAGGCGCGTGGTGAGGTCAAAGGGGTCGCGTTTTTCGTTCAACGTGTAACCGTCCTTGCCGTAGTGGATCTCCAGCAGGCGCAATGCGCGCGCTTCGTGATCGGACCAGTCGACCATGCGGAGCGCGCCGTCGCGATCGCAGATGTAGATGAGCTGGCCAATGGGAGTCGGGAGCGAGTCGGTGAGGAATTCGAGCTTGGCGGTCATGCAGTACCTCCTGCGGCGGCGATGGTGGATGTTGTGGCGAGCGGGCGCGGCTGTGCTGCCGGCGGCGGCACGGACGGCTTCGTGACGCGCGATTGCTTTCGGCGCGGCGTGACGCCGGCGTGGCTTGCGGACCAGAGATGCTGCGCTGCGTAGCCGCGCCAGGGACGCCACTGCTCGCTGCGGGCGAGCAACTGCGTGGGCGAAAACGGGGTGCCGAATATCTGCTCCGCATTGCGCAGGATGCCGATGTCGGAGGCGGGAAAGGCGTCGGGATGATGCAGACCGCGGAGTGCGATGTACTGCGCGGTCCACTCGCCGATGCCGGGGACGGAGCGCAGGCGGTCGATGCTCTCCTCTAGTGTGTTCGCGGCGCCAGTATTCGACACATCAAAGAGATCGGGCTGGACTATAGCGGCGCGAGCGAGCGACTGGAGCGCGGCGCGACGCGCGGCGGGCATGCCCAGCGAACTGAGGTCGGCAGCGGCGAGTTGCGGCGCGGTGGGAAAGGCGTGGGTGAGGGCGGCGTCGCTTAGAGCGATGGGCTGGCTGCAGAGCGCGACCAGCTTCGCAGCAAGGCCGCGCGCGGCGACGATGCTGATCTGCTGGCCGAGGATGGCGCGAACCGCGATCTCGAAGGCATCCCATCCGCCGGGCGTGCGCAGGCCGGGCTGGCGGTGCACGGTGGGGGCGAGCGAGCGATCGCGCGAGAGGTGCCGGGCGATGGCTTCCGTGTCGGCATCGAGATCGAAGACGCGGCGGAGGCGCGACGCGATGACGGGGAGCGCCGGGACGTAGTCGCAGGCGATCTCGACCTGGACGGCGTTGCGCCCGGGCAGGTGGCTGACGGCGATGACGGCAATGTGATCGGCGGTATGGCCGGCAACCCGGACCACGCGGCGATAGATGCCGTCGCGCACCTCTTCGACGCCGGGGATGGCGTGCGGGGTGAAGAAGGCGAGCAGCGCATTCCAATCGAAGGGCGGCCGATAGGAGAGACGCAGGATCAATGGAGCGGCACCAGACGTGGTGACGGAGCGGCGGCGCAACTGGCTGGGCGGCCGCTTGTAGAGGGCG
>DASZMT010000003.1:0-1914 GCA_035551495.1 Rhizomicrobium sp.
TATCTCGCTCTTTGTCGCCCGCGATGGCGCCATGCGCCGGCTCTATTGCAATGACAGCATGTTCGACTCGCTCGGCGCCTTTTACAGCGTGATTTCGTCGACCCAGGGCGGCTGGACCTGGCTGTCCAGCGAGGGCCGCTATATGGGCGCCGCCGCCTGGGGCGATATGGACCGTGCCAGCAACCGCTATTATCCCCGGCTGAAGCAGGTGCTGGATTTCGGCCGCGGCGGCGAAGTCCGTCTCAATCGCGCGATGGCCAACTGGTATTGCGACCCGTTCGATCATCCCTACAAGGCACCGTTGATCGAAATCCTCGGCGAGCCGCTGAGACCGGACCAACTCTGGAATCCCGACGCGGTGCTGCGCGTCGAGGACATCCAGCATCGGCCGGACACCAAAGACCGGCTTGACAAGGCGGCCGCGACCCAAATGGTGTTCGAAGACGCCATGATCCACGTCACCGATCATCTCCTTCGCACCACCGGCGCCAGCCGGCTGGTGCTGACCGGCGGCGTCGCGCTGAATGCGCTCGGCAATATGCGGCTGCTCGAGCATTTCGACGAGACGTGGTTTCGAGAGGCGCAGCAGCGCAGCGCGCGGCTGCATCTGTGGGTGCCGCCGACGCCGGGCGATCCCGGTGTCACGATCGGCGCGGCGTTTCTGTTCGCCCACCTTGCCGGGGCGCCGCGCGGCGCGCCGCTCAGGCACGCGTTCTATTGCGGCCTGCCGCCGTCGGCGCAGGAGATCGCGACATCGCTTCAAGCCGACGACATCGCCTCGCTGCCGATCGGCGATATCTCGACGCCGCAAGGCCGCGACGCGATCGCCGACCTGATGGCGTTCATGGTGGCGCAAAGCGGCATCATCGCGCTCTACCAGGGCGCCGCCGAAACCGGTCCGCGCGCGCTCGGCCACCGCTCGATCTTCGCCAACCCCTGCGACGCCAAGGCGCGCGAGCGGCTCAACGAGCGCGTCAAGTACCGCGAGGCGATCCGGCCCTTGGCGCCGATGGCGACATTGGAAGCAGCCCTGGAATATTTCGATCTCGCGCCGGGCGGATCGGATGCCGACTACAACGCCTATAACTACATGGTGCTGACGGCGCACTCGAAGCCGCAGGCATCCGACAAAATTCCCGCGGTGATCCACGCCGACGGCACCGGCCGGATCCAGATCGTGCGCGCCGAAGACGATGCCCTGACGCATGCTTATCTGAAGGCGCTCGGCCGCCACATCGGCGTCGAGATGTCGGTCAACACCTCGTTCAATGTCGCCGGGCCCATCGCGCAAACGCCCAACCAGGCGATCGAAACGCTGCGCCGCTCCAGGGGCCTCGATGTCGTGCTGATGATAGCGAGCGACGGCGCCGTGACCGCGGCCTGGCATGGCGGCGCGCGCGACAGCGGGCGATTTTCTGGCTGGCTTGCGGAATGGAAGGCCAGAACCGTAGCTGCATGAGCCGCTATTTCGACCGCGACACGATCTCGATCATCTTGCCTTCATCGTCGTCGGGTCCATGCGCCTTGGCGCGGTCGTAGGCGGCGACCGCCGCGCGGCCCATGATCGGTTCGGCCGACAACAGGCTTTCGGCCAGCGCCACCGCGTAAGCGGCGTCCTTATGGCGCAGCGCCGCGGTGAAGGTCGCGCCGGAAAAATTCCGCGCGGCCATGCGCCTGGAATGGCGGATCACCTGCGGACTGGCGGCGACGCCGGTCTCGACGGCTTCCAGCACCAGCTTCATGTCGAGGCCGGCCTGCTCGGCGATCGCCAGGCCCTCGGCGATGCCGGCGATCTGGATCGCGCCCATCAGATTGTTGATCAGCTTGTAGACCGTGCCGCTGCCGACCGCGCCGAAATGCCGGATGGTCGTGGATAGCGGCGTCAAAAAAGGCCGCGCCCTCTCCAGATCGGCG
>DASZMT010000004.1:0-63482 GCA_035551495.1 Rhizomicrobium sp.
ACGCTGACTGCGGCCGACGGCTCGGTGCAGAAGACCGGCTTCGCCTATCTTGGCCGCGGCATCGGCTCGGTGACCGATGCCGGTGATCCGCCGCAGGTGAGCGGCGTGTTTCGCACCACGCCGGCAGGCGTCGAAGCCGACTACGCCGACGGCCATAGCGAGCTGATCGCCTCCGTCGCCGATGGTCTTTCGATCACGCTCAAGAACAATGCGGGTGAGCAGGCTTGCGTCGCGTGGTATCCGCAAGGTCACGTCTTCAGTGCGGATGAGCGGCGTGCCGCTGTCGCCGCTTACGCACGCAGGCTTGGCGTATTCGATGCCGCGCCTGTCATGCCGCATGCGGTCTGCAATATGCAAGTCGTGGCGCCGGTCATGGATCACCATGCCATGCCGGTCCCGACCCCCAAGCGCAAGCCGGCGCATGCGCAGCCCGCCTCTTTCGTCACGCGCGCCCCGGCGCCGGTTGTCAACGGATTGCAGGGTGTGTCGGTAAAGGACTCGAAGGTGCATCTGATCGACGGTCCGTCCGGCGGCGGCGATACGCTCGCAGTCGCGGCAGCCGGCGCGCCACACGCGCAGGGCGATGAGGCCGTCGCGTCGAATTGCCTGAAAGTGGACAGCGACGGTTCCTACTGGGGCTTCCGCAATCACTGCTCCTACACGGTGCAGTTCGCTTACTGCCTGCTGCGCGGCACCAACACGATGACGGCCTGCAACAACGGCGCGGTCAGCGTGCCGGGCAGCGTCTCCGCCAACGGCTTCGGCGCGCTGTTCGCCGACGACAGCCTTGGCGAACGCGACGTCGACCACAATTTCCGCTGGGTGGGCTGTAAGGGCGGCGCGGGTGAGGTCTCCGCGCATCTCGATGCGCCGGAGCCGGCAACGGGACATTGCGTGCGCGCAGGAAGGGACCTCGCGCAAGGCAATTGAGGATGGACGGGGCTTGATCCAAGAAAGGGCGTACCAATGAAAAGGGCTGTTGGAGGATTTGTCGCGACCGTATTCGCGATGCAGATGTTGCCGGGCGCGGCGCTGGCCGGTGGTTGCGCGACTCAGAGCGACGCATCGGCGCTGCGCGTAGCAGCGTTGCAGCAGGAGTTGATGGTTGCGGCGTTCACCTGCCGCGACGTGTCTCGTTACAACAATTTCGTGCGCGCGCATCAGCCCGAGCTGATCGCGTCGGACGATGCGCTGAAGGCGTTCTTCGTCAAGCGCAGCGGCGAGGCGGCGTATCACACCTACAAGACTGAGCTGGCGAACTCCGCGTCGCTGCGCTCGCTGCGCGACGACGGGTTCTGCGGCCGCGCCGAGCGTACATTCGACGTGTCGGATTCGAGCGGCCGGCTGTCCGACTATGTCGGGGCGCGGCGCTTCGCGGCGGCCGACGTCTATCCGGTGTGCGAAGGCGTTCTGGTGCGAACGGCCGATGCCTCCGACACGGACAGCACGGCGCCGCGCATGCGCCGACATCATCGTCACACTGACGCGGACGCCGCCAATCGCGGTGATGACGGCTATTACCATTCCGATCGCTACGCGGACCGCGACGGTTACAGCCGCGGCGACGATCGTGACTCGTACGAATACGGGGCGCCATCTCCGCATCGCCACGTCGAGGATGATGACCGCTAGGCGGAACCCGCTGACGCAATCGGAAACATATCTTGTGTCGCGTTGTAGGCGAGGCCACGCCTACAACGCGCACTTCCGATCCGCGTGGAGTTCCCCTTGGCCGACATCCAGTTCATCGACCTCCAAGCCCAGCGCAAGCGCCTCGGCGAGCCGCTGAACGAAGCGATTCTCGCCGCCGTCGCGAGCGGCGCATGGGTGATGGGGCCGCAGGTCGCCGAACTCGAGCAGAAGCTCGCGACGTTCGCCGGCGCGAAGCATTGCATCGCTTGCGCCAACGGCACCGACGCGTTGTTGATCGTGCTGCGTGCTTGGAATGTCGGACCCGGTGACGCGGTCTTCGTGCCCGCTTTCACCTTCGCAGCGACGGCCGAAGTGGTCGCGCTGGTCGGCGCATCGCCGGTGTTCGTCGATGTGCTGCCCGACACCTACAACATGGATCCCGCGAACCTCGAAGCAGCCATCGCGATGGTCAAGCGCGATGGCAAGCTCACGCCACGCGTGGTGATCCCGGTCGATTTGTTCGGTCAGCCTGCCGATTATGCGGCCATCGAGCCGATCGTGCGCCGCGCAGGCCTCAAGCTGCTCGCCGATACAGCACAAGGCTTCGGCGCGACGCTGAAGGACGTGCGCACCGGCGCTATCGGCGACGCGGCGACGACGAGCTTCTTCCCCGCCAAGCCGCTCGGCTGTTATGGCGACGGCGGCGCGACCTTCACCAACGACGACGAGCTGGCCGATCTGCTGCGCTCGATCCGCATACACGGGCAGGGCAGTCATCGCTACGAAAACGTCCGCATCGGCGTGAACTCGCGTCTCGACACGATCCAGGCGGCGGTTCTGCTCAAGAAGCTCGAGATATTCGACGACGAGATCGAGGCCCGCAACCGCATCGCCAAGCGCTACAACGACAAGCTCGGCCGTTCCAACCGCATCCGGGTACCGCATGTGATCGACGGCGCGATTTCGACCTGGGCGCAGTACACGATCCAGGTGCCCGACCGCGACAAGCTGCAGGCCGATCTGAAGGCCAGGGGCGTGCCGACGGCGGTCTATTATCCGATCCCGCTGTCGCGCCAGAAGGGCTACGCGCATTTCCCGTCGGCACCGATCCCGGCCACGGAGGACATCTCCAACACGGTGGTGAGCCTGCCGATGCATCCTTATCTCGACGATGCGGCACAGGACGCGATCATCGAGGCGGTGCTTGCCTCGGTCGGCGGCTGATCAAGTCTTGTAGTAGTCGACGCGGCGCAGCTCGCGCAGCTTGAGCAGTGGCCGCACGAACAATGCGAGGTCGATGGGCGGCGCGCCCAACACGCTGCGGCGCGCGCGCAGGCATTCGAGATTGGCTTTGATCGTCGACATCGGGGTGCGGCTGCTGAGGCCGCCGAGTTGGAAATCCGCCAGCACTTCCGGGATGTAGCGGATGCGGAAGTCGTCGCGCGACATGGCCCTGAGCGCCAGATCGTAATCCGCCGCGAGCTTGTAGGAGACGTCGAAGCCCCCGATGCGGTCGATCACCGCGCGGCGAACGTACAGCGAAGGATGCGGCGGCATCCAGCCCCAATGCAGCAGGCTCTTGCGGAACGCGCCGGCGCGCCATTTGCGCACCACGGTCTTGCTCTCGTGATCGTGCACCATGTCGATATCGCCATAGGCGATATCGGCGTCCTCGAGCGCGGCGGCGATCCGGGCCAGCGCCTGGGTATCGTGGAACGTGTCGTCGGAGTTAAGCACGCCGACCGCGTCGCCGGTGTAGCGTGCCAGCCCCTTGTTCATCGCGTCGAACGGCCCTTTGTCGCGCTCCGATACGATGCGGATGTCCAGCGAGGCGAAGCTCTGCGCGATCGCCAGCGTGTCGTCCTTCGACGCGCCATCGACGATAATCAGTTCCTTCGCCGGGTGGCCCTGGTCGAGGAACGACTGAATGGTGTCGCGGATCGTGGCGGCCGAATTGTAGGCCACCGTGATGACGCTGATCTTGAGCATCGGTTCAGACGCGCTGCGGGGCCGGTATCACTGCGCGGCGATGATCTTGGGTGGCGTGTTGGTTTGGGTGACCGGATCCGCGATTTCGCCGGTTTCCTGGATTGGATCACGGCGATCGAGATAGGCCGTTTCCCAGCCGTGATTGTAGCGCTGCAGGAAGACCTGCGAGCCCAATTCGCGCAGCACCTGGACGTTGCTGTGGCTCGACGCCTTGTAGTCGCCGACATGGCCGCTCTTGATTGCATCCACGACTTGGTGGATGCCGGCCTCGATGGTCCAGCGCGGCGTGAAGCCGAGCGTGGTGCGGATACGGTCGAAATTGACGCGGTAGTTGCGGCGGTCGACGTTCTCGTTGGTCTCGACGATGCGCGAGCCCGGCACGATGGCACGGATGTGTTCGCCGACGTCGAGCAACGTCATGTTCTGCTCGTTCGAGCCGACGTTGAAAGACCGGTTTGCGACGTCCGCGATCGGTGCGCGCAGGGTCAGGAACACCGCTTCCGCGACGTCGTCGACATGCACGAAGGGGCGCCATTGGTCGCCGCCGAACACCGTGATGTCCTCGCCGCGCGCAGCCTTCGCCGAAAGCAGGTTGACCACGAGGTCGAAGCGGGTGCGGCCCGACAGCCCGTAGATCGTGGCGAAGCGCAGATAGGTCGGCGCGAACTGGCCGTTGCACAGCTCCGCCAGCACGGCCTCCGACGCGACCTTGGACTGCGCGTAGAGCGATTGTGGGTTGAAGGCGCTGCGTTCGTCGACGATCTCGTTGGAAGCACCATAGACCGAGCAGGAACTCGCGAAGATGAAGCGGCGGATGCCGTTAGCGCGCGCGATCTCGCCGATCAGGCGTGTCGAGGTGACGTTGATATCGATGGTCAACTCAGGATCGACGGCGCAGGCCGGATCGCCGACCAAGCCGCCCAGATGCACGATCGCACCGGCGCGGCGGATAAGGCGCACCAAGGCTTCGACGTCACGGAAGTCGTGGCGGAAGATCTCGACATTGGGATGGTCCATGAAGCCTGCGATCGACGCGTCGCCGAAATAGAGCTTGTCGAGGACGATGACCTTGTAGCCGACATTGAGCAGCTTGGGCACGAGCGCCGATCCGATATAACCGCCGCCGCCGATCACCAGGATGCAGTTTTCGCGCTCCTTGGTGAGGTGGATGGTGAACTCCTCTGCGACCTCCTGGCGGATACGCTCGCGGATGACGCGGCCCATGATCATGACGATGCTCGAGATGACCCAGATCGCGGCGACGATCTCCGCATAGTGCGCCGCGAGGTGGCCGCCGAACGCCAGAACCGCCAGAACGGCCGCGGGCGCGGCGGTCGACGCCACCATCAACATGGCGGTCTTGAGCCACAGCGGCTTGGCGCGCACGCTGGTGTAGACACCGAGCGCAAAGTTCAGACCGAGGACGATCACGATCCAGAGCAGGATTGGCGCGAGATGCCACACGTCGAGCCGGCCAAGGAACACGTCGTAACGCAGCAGCCCGCCGGCGATCGCGGCCGTGCCGAGCACGAAACCGCTGATGATCGCCACGACGTCGAACAGCATTCGATGACCGATGCCCGGCGCAGATTTGAACACACTATGCTCCCACATCCCCGGTTGCCCGAGATACGTTGACGATCTTATCCGATCGGGCCAACCCGACCGCCCGGCAGCCAAAAATTCCCGAGGCCTTACGCATGTGTGGCCCCATCCAATCTTGTAAAATCCTAGAGGATTCAAGTGCTAAAGCCAATATGGCAATGCACAATACGTTCTCTACTTCACGCAACAACCCGCTTAAGGGAACTCCGTTCCGCAGGAATGCTTTAGCGGGCGCCTGCGACAATCCGAAGGCGCTCCGTTAACGTTGCCGGGCCGCGAAATTTGCAGTAACGGACGGCCGGCGTGGGATTTGCGGAATACTGCGTGAGCGGGTTTCATCGTGAAATGAGCAAGGTTTTGGGGGCGGTGCCGACGGTACGGGTCGGTACGCTCGTAGTGGCGGCGGTACAACACTCCAAATGACATTCTTCGTCGCCGCTGCGCTGGCGGCCCTCTCTCTCGCAGCCGGTTACCTCTATCGCCGCGCCTGGGCCTGGCGCCCGGGACGCTCGGTGACGCCGAAGGGCTACGGCGCGCTTTTGCCGTTGTTCCTGCTCGCCGGCGGCGTGCTGCTCGGAGATTCGCCGGCGCTGCTGGCGATCTATGCGATCACGGCCGTGGGCGGCGCGATCTACTGGATCGACGATCACAGCGCCGTCAGCTTCCGGATACGGTTCGCCTTACAGTTCTTGGCGGGCGCGGCCATCGGTACGATCCTGCTCTGGCCGCTGCTCGTCGCACATCCGGCGTGGCTCGCGGCAGGGATTCTCGCTGCGGCCCTCGTGAACATCATTCTCACCAATGCGATCAATTTCTTCGACGGCGCCGATCTGAACTCGTCGACCATGACGGTGCTCGTGGCGCTGCTGGTGCTGGCGCTGGGGCCGGCACTGTTCTTCAACACCGCGTTGGTGATCGTGGCCTTCGTCGTGCCGTTCATGATCTGGAATAGCGTTCCGGAACGCCTGTGGTTCGGCGATTCCGGTTGCTTCGTCGTCGCATGCCTGGCGACCGCCGTCGCGATCGAGAGCGTGCTGGCCAGCGCGAAGATGGATCTCCTGCCGCTCGTGCCGGTCGCCTGGGCGGTGTTCGACGCCTTCGTCGTTTTTCTGATCCGCGTCTCCAACAAGGAAGACCTGCTAAGCCGCAATTATCATCACCTCTATCAGAAGATGCAGGCGCGGTTCGGCGGCTGGTTCTATCTTCTGCCGCAGTTCGCGAACGTCGCCGCGGTCGCCGGCGTGGCATGGCTGCTGATGCGAACCGGCCTGGCCGCGCCGTGGCCGATCACCGCGGCGGCCGTTGTCGCGACGCCGTTGATCTATCTTTCTTGCCGCGCGGTGTTCGCGCAGAAGGCTTCTTCATGACGGCGCGCTGGATCGAAAAGGCCTGTGTGGTGGGCCTCGGGCCGCATGCGCTGACCAAGCTGATCCCGGCGCTCCAGGCCAACGGACAGGAGATTGCGGCCGTCGTCACCTCGCAGAAGGAGGTGCCTGTCGCGGGCGCGCGCTTATTTTCCAAGCTGGACGACGCCGTATCGGCACTGCCACCCCAAGTGACATTCATCGTTGCAACCCCGCCCATCGCGCACTTCGCCCAGGCGCAGACGATCCTGGCGTCAGGCCATGACGTCTTCATGGAAAAGCCGGCCTTCGCCACCGTGAAAGAGGTCGAAGCCGTTGCGGAACTGTGCGAGCGCCATGGCGTCGTGCTGCTCGAAGGCTTCATGCACCGCTACACCACCGCCTATGAGCGTATGATCGCCCAGGGGCGTACCCATGCCGGCGACATCGTCGCGCTGACGAGCAAGTTCCTCATTCCCGAAGTCCGGCCGGGCAGCTTCCGTGACGATTCCGCGACGGCATCGTCCATCGTCTACGATATCGGCTGCTACCCTGTTTCGCTGCTGACGGATCTGAACGCCGGCGTCCCGGATCTGGAGATCGCGGATATCGCGCACGCCGGTAACCAAGCCAAGGAACGCGTCCGTATCACCGGCACGGCCGGAGCGCTCGCCGTCGATATCGAGATCGGTATGGCCGACGCCTACGCAAATTGGGTGGAGCTGACGCGCCGCTCGGGCGAGACCTTCCGGATTCAGCCCTTCTTCTTCGGTCGCAAGGGCCCGCGCACCGTGCTCGATCATGGCCGGACGGAGACCGTCGAGGACGCCAACGCCTTCGAGCGGATGTTCCGCCTGACGCGCGAGGAACTGGTGCTGAATCAGGCCGATCGCTTCAGGGCCATGGTATCGGCGACACGGGTCTTGGCCGATCTGGGCACCGAGTTGCAGCTGGCCCGGCATGGATCCGGGCGCGGCTGAGCGTCCCCTGTTCAAACCGCTCGCAAATCCGCTAAGAGAGCGCCTCTTTCAGAAGGGCCCCGCATGACCGTCCCCACCCGTTCCATGCTGATGCCGATCGTCGAGCGCAGCGTCGATCCGCGCGGCAGTATCGTCTCGATCGTGGACGATCCCGTGTCGAACGTTTCGATCATCACGCGCAATGCGCATTCGATCGGCTCGAACCACTACCACTACGAAGACTGGCACATCATGTACATCGTCGAGGGCCAGTGCGATTACTTCTTCAAGGATCGCGACACGAGCGAGGTGAAGTACATCCGCTGCAAGCCGGGCGACAACATCTTCACGCCGCCGCTCGAGCTGCACTCGACCTATTTTCCGGTGAAGACCACGATGATCGTGTCGAGCAAGAACCCGCGCGACCAGGCGACCTATGAGGCCGATACGGTGCGCGAGAAGTTCATCGATCTCGACAACATCCACGAGTATCTCGAGAAATACGCGCGCTGATGGCCGACTACCGGGAGATCGCCGCCTGCCGCCTGTGCGGCACGACCGCGCTTGGCGAAATCGTCGATTTCGGCGATGTGGCGCTCGGCAATAACCTCCTGGAGACGCAGGAGGAGGCACGCGAGGCGACCGGCTATCCGCTGGTGCTGATGCGCTGTGAGGGCTGCGGCCATTTCCAGCTCGGCCACGCGGTCGATCCGAAGATCCTCTACGCGACGAACTACACTTATCTCACGGGCATCGGCGCGAGCTTCATCAAGCATCTTGAGGATTACGCCGCCTGGGCCGACGCCAAGGGCCTGTTGCCGAAGGACGCGCTGGTCGTCGACGTCGGCTCCAACGACGGCACGTGCCTGAAGATGTTCAGGGCGCATGGCGCGCGCGTCTGCGGCGTCGACCCGGCGCAGATGCCGGCACGCATCGCCAACGAGAACGGCATCGATACCTTCAACATGTTCTTCGGCACCGACGCGGTGGCGAAGATCAACGCGAAGCATGGCGCGGCCGATTACGTGACGAGCCACAACGTGCTCGCGCATGTCGACGATCTCGCGGCCACCTTCGCGAACATCTACGATCTGCTCAAGGACGGCGGCGTCTTCTGCTTCGAGATCGGCTATTTCCGCGATGTGCTGCGGCTGGGCTACTTCGACACCATCTATCACGAGCATCTCGACTACCATCACGCCGAGCCGTTGGCGCGGCATCTGACGAAGGTCGGCTTCGACATCGAGGAGTTCGCCGTCAACCAGAGCCAGGGCGGCTCGCTGCGCACGCTGTGCCGCAAGACCGGGCAGGGGCGCATTGCGCCGGCGGCGCAGGCCTTCCTCGATGCCGAACGCGGCAGCGAAGTGAACGACAAGTCGTTCCTCAAGGGCTGGCGCGGCAGCATCGAACGCAAAATGGGCGCCTTCGCCGGCATGCTGCGCGAACGCGCTGCAAAGGGACTTGCCATTGCCGGTTACGGCGCACCGACCAAGGCGACGCTCTTGATGAAGATGTCGGAGCTGGGCGCGGACGATGTCGCTTACGTGGTCGAGGACAACAAGCTGAAGGCGGGCCGTTTCCTGCCGGTGAGCGGCGTGCCGATCCTTCCGACCGCCGAGCTCATGTCGGTCACACCCGATGTGGTCGTGCTCTTTGCGTGGAATTTCGCTGACGATATCGTCGGCCGTCTCAAGGGCAAGCTCGGCAAGCCGGTCGAAGCGATCGTGCCGCTGCCCGAACCGAGGATCGTTCAGTTATGAGCTTCAAGCCGAAGAAGATGGTCGTCGTGGCGCCGCATCCCGACGATGAGACGCTCGGCGCCGGCGGTACCATCGCGCGCTTCGCCGCCGAAGGTACCGAGGTCGCGGTGTTGATCGTCAGCGGCCATCTGCCGCCGGTCTACAAGCCCGAGGTTTTCGAAGAGACGGTCCGCGAGGCCGAGGCCGCGCTCAAGATCATGGGCGTGAAGCATTGGGAGTTCCTGCGCATCCCGGCGCTGCAGGTGCATCAGACGCCGGTGCCCGTGCTGAACGGCGGCATCCTCAATTTCATGCGCAAGCACGCGCCGGACACCGTTCTGATGCCGTTCCCCGACCGGCACATCGATCACCGCGCGATCTTCGACGCCTGCGCCGTCGCGGTGCGGCCGCTCGGTGACGTCTGGCCGCGCACCGTGCTGTGTTACGAGACGCTGTCGGAGACCCATTGGAATGTCGGCGGTATCGAGCCGTCCTTCATCCCGGACTTCTTCGTCGACATCACGGCGACGATGGGCAAAAAGCAGGCGGCGCTCGAGGCTTACGCCTCGCAGATCGCGCATGCGCCGACCCGCTCGATCGAGGCCTGTACCGCGCTCGCGAAATTCCGCGGTAGCCAGAACGGCTGCGGCTATGCCGAGAGCTTCAAGGTCGTGCGCATCGTCGTCTGACGGTCACAAACATCACATTTGGTGTGCCGGAACCGCCTCTCGCGCGTTAGCGGAGCATGAGCGGAGCACAGACCACAGCCGGGAAGACCGCGCCGCAGCGTATGCCGCAGCGATCCGAGACCGTCTCGGGTGACGAGAGCAAGGAACAGCGGCCGATTCCGGCGGCGCAGACGCGCAAGCCGGTGAAAAAGAAGGCCAAGACGAAAGCTAAGTCTCGGTCCGTCGTTTCTGGATGATCTTGGCGCCGGCAGCGACATC
Source organism: Rhizomicrobium sp. (assembly GCA_035551495.1). Lineage (GTDB taxonomy): Bacteria > Pseudomonadota > Alphaproteobacteria > Micropepsales > Micropepsaceae > Rhizomicrobium. Next base: position 10,215 of record DASZMT010000004.1, read on the forward strand.
CCTGGTCACCAGCGATCCGGCGGCAATCACCGCGCCGTCGCCGATGCTGAGCGGCGGGACCAAGAGCGTGCCCGATCCCACGAGAACCTTTGCGCCGACCGTCGTCGAAAGACGCTTGCCATCGGCATAATTGCAGAACACCACGCCGGCGCCGATGATCGTGTCGTCTCCCAGCACCGCATCGCCCACGAAGGCGCGATGCGAGATTTTCACGCCTGACCCGAAGGTCGAACGGGTGCCCTCGAAGTGCGCGCCGAGGATGCAATTGCTGCCGACCTCGCAGCCGTCGCGCACGAAGCAGAACGGCCCGAAAAGGTTGTTCTCGCCCGCCGTGACGCCGCTCAGCACGGAATGCGCGCGAACGTTGCCGTTCTTGCCGAGCGTCAGGTCCTTGATCTGGCAGCCTTGCTCGATACGCAAGGGACCGGCGAGCCTGTTCGCCCCCTCGAACATCACGTTCGGCCCCAGCGCGATCTCACCCTCGACCGTCAACGTGGCGCCTTGGGCCAGATAGAGCGTATCGGTGGCGAACAGCTCGCGGAGCTGTTTTTCGCTGTCGATGGTCAGGGATTTGAGGAACACGGTCGAGAACATGCCGCAATGATAGCCGCGCCGGCGTTCCACAACAATTCGTCTTGCATCGGCTGGGCGCATCGACCATGAGAGCGCGCCATGCGTGTCGACCAATTCGATTTCGACCTGCCGGAGGAGCTCATCGCGCTGCGCCCAGCGAGCCCGCGCGATAGCGCGCGGCTGCTGGTCGTCGGCACCGACGGCTCGCTGGCGCATAGGCACATCGGCGACCTGCCGCAGCTTCTCGCCAAGGGCGACGCGCTGGTCGTCAACGACACCAAGGTGATCTCGGCCCGCCTGCGCGGCGTGCGCACCGGCCGCGGCGCGACGACGCCGAAGATCGAGGTCCTGCTGCACAAGCGCCTTTCGCCCGACGCCTTCCTTGCCTTCGCGCGCCCGGCCCGCAAGCTCGAAGCCGGCGATGGTCTTCTGTTCGGAACTCTCGCCGCCAGCGTGCGCCGCAAGGGCGAGGGTGGCGAGATCGAGGTCGCCTTCGCGAAGTCCGGCGCGATGCTCGACGCGGCCATCGCGATCGAGGGCGAAATCCCGCTGCCGCCCTACATCGCGGGAAAGCGCAAGACCGACGCGCAGGACAGCGCCGACTATCAGACCGTGTTCGCGGCGCATGACGGCTCCGTCGCGGCGCCGACCGCCGGTCTGCATTTCACGCCAGATCTGCTGAGCCGCCTCGCCGCGCAGGGCGTATCGCGAGAGACCGTTACGCTGCATGTCGGTGCGGGCACGTTCCTCCCCGTGAGCGCCGACGACACGGCGAGCCATCGCATGCACGCCGAGCACGCGACCATCACGCCCGTTACGGCGGCGCGCCTGAACGCGCGCAATGGCCGCCTGGTCGCCGTGGGGACCACCTCGATGCGCACGCTGGAGAGTGCCGCTGCGCCGGACGGCCGGATCGCATCTTACGACGGCGAGACCGACATCTTCATCCTGCCCGGCTACCGCTTCAAAGCGGTCGACGGATTGTTGACCAATTTCCACCTGCCGCGCTCGACCCTGTTCATGCTGGTGAGCGCCTTCTGCGGCCGCGAAGTCATGCAGACCGCCTATGCCGAGGCGATCCGCGAGCGGTATCGCTTCTATTCTTACGGCGATGCGTGCCTTTTGTGGCGTGCTGCGATATAGACCGGCGATGCCCAAGATATCGATCCTCGTGGCGGTCCTGGCCGCCGCGTTCGTCGCCGCGGCGCAAGCGCAGTCCATGACCGTGTCCGCCGCCATGCGCGCCTACAACACCGGCGACTACCAGACGGCCTATAGGCTGCTGCACGACGCCGCCGAGGCGGGCGATCCGGAAGCCGAGGCCAATCTCGGCTATATGTACGCGCGCGGGCAGGTCGTCGTTCAAGACGAGCGGAAAGCGATCGATCTCTATCAACGTTCTGCCAACCAAGGCGACGGCGAAGGCATGAACGCCCTCGGTTACGTATATGCCTTCGGCACGAAGCACGACATGAGTCAGGCCGTGCATTGGTTCTGCCAAGCCATTGCGCGCGGCAATCCGCGGGCGATGAACAATCTGGCGGGTGTGCTCTACAGCGGCGGCGACGGCGTGCCGCGCGACGTCGATCAGGCACGGTCTTTGTGGGAGCAGGCGGCGGCGCTCGGCAATGGCGGTGCGATGCTCAATCTGGGACGGAGCTATGCCGATACCGACAAAGCCACGGGAACCCAATGGGTCAAGCGCGCGGCGCTCGCAGGCCAGCCGGACGCGCAGGAGATTTTGCGCAGCAGCGGGTATACAGGCGCGCTCCCGCCGCCACGCAGTGAGGCCGCGATGATGATTCCAGAAACGAAGAATCCGCCGGGCAAGGCGAAGCTCTGCGGCGCGGCGAGCTAGGCGAGATGGTTTCGCTGTCCATCTCCCACACCGACGGTGCGGCGCGCACCGGCGTCATCAAGACGCCGCGCGGCGATATCCGCACGCCCGCCTTCATGCCCGTCGGCACCGCCGGCACGGTGAAAGCCATGCTGCCGCAATCGGTACGCGAGACCGGCGCCGATATCCTGCTCGGCAATACCTACCATCTGATGCTGCGCCCGGGCGCCGAGCGCGTCGCGCGGCTGGGCGGCCTGCATGCCTTCATGGACTGGCAGCGCCCGATCCTCACCGACTCCGGCGGCTTCCAGGTGATGTCGCTCGCAACCTTGCGCAAGATCACCGAGGAAGGCGTGACATTCGCGTCGCATATCGACGGCTCGAAATATTCCCTGACGCCCGAGCGCGCGATGGAGATCCAACGTCTCCTCGGCTCCGACATCCAGATGGTGCTCGACGAGTGTCCCAAGCTGCCGGCGCCACGCGCGGTGATCGAGAAGTCGCTCGCGCTCTCCATGCGCTGGGCCAAGCGCTCCAAGATCGCGTTCGGCGACCAGCCGGGCCGAGCCTGCTTCGGCATCGTCCAGGGCGGCACCACGGCGGACCTTCGGGTGCGTTCGGCCGGCGCGCTGGTGGAGATCGGCTTCGACGGCTATGCGCTGGGTGGGCTGGCGGTCGGCGAACCGCAATCGGCGATGTTCGAGACCATCGAGGCGACCGAGCCGCACCTGCCCAAGGACAAGCCGCGCTATTTGATGGGCGTCGGCAAGCCGGACGACCTCGCGGGCGCCGTGCTGCGGGGAATCGACATGTTCGACTGCGTGATGCCGACTCGCTCGGGCCGCAACGGCCAGGCATTCACCGCCGCCGGCACCCTGAACCTGCGAAACGCACGATTCGCGGAGGACACGGCACCGCTGGATGCCGCCTGCGACTGTCCCGCCTGCCGGCAGTTCAGCCGCGCCTACCTGCATCATCTGGTAAAAGCCGGGGAAATCTTAGCCTCGATGCTGCTCACCTGGCACAACCTGGCCTATTACCAAAGCGTCATGGCGGCGCTGCGCGAGGGCATTGCCGAGGGGCGCGTGCGCGAAGTCGCCGCGCGCATCATGGCGGCCTATCCCCGCGAAAAGGGCGACAAAAACGCCGAAAACCTCGATTGACCCTGGGTGCACCCCCACCTATGGTCCGCGCCCGCAACGGGCAGGGCCCGTAGCTCAGTGGAAGAGCATCTGACTTTTAATCAGAGGGTCGATGGTTCGAACCCATCCGGGCTCACCAGTTGCGGAAACCGATCCTGCGGCCGTGCGTTTGGGGCAGGGGAGTGCAAGGATTTCTCCGCCAGTCGAGGCCCAGAATGTTGCGACAGCGCAACAGATTAGCGTGCCGTTTGGTTGACAAAACTTGGCTCATCGCGTTAAGTGAACTCACTTTGGTCAGGAGAAATTTCATGCTGCGGAAAATCGGTGCGGTCGCTCTCGCGTCCACCATGTTGCTCTCGACGACGTCGGCTTTCGCCGCTTCCTCCGACCAGGCTGCTCTCGCGCCGGGTAAGGCTGCGGGCATCCACGAAGCTGCGCTCCACGCGCCGCTGTGGATCTGGATTGCCGGTATCGGCTTTGTCGCCCTTGGCGTCGGTCTTCTCGCGTCGGGCAATGGCAGCGGCCATTCCGGCGGCACGTCGACCACGACGGGCATCACGCACTAAGCATCTCGCTTAGTTCGAATCGAATAGCGGAAGCGCCGGTCCTGATGGGGTCGGCGCTTCTTCGCGTTCGGGCTGTAGTTTGTGAATGTTGCCGCAGCTGCGAATGTTGGCGGGGGCGGTCTTCGTTCTGGGGCTTCAGCCGGCGCTCAATGGCGGCCGCAACAGGCGAATCTCCACCGATGGTCCCTTTGGGTGGATGTGCTGGATCTCCTGCCACACGCGGCCCGTCTCCGGATTGACCCAGTAGGTGTTGGTGAAGCTCCAGTCGATCTTCTCGGCATGGCAGGTCTCATCGACCCGGATGGTGTCGAAGGTCTTGCCGAAGATTTCCACCGGGTCCTTGCCCGCCGGCATCATCTCGCAATGAATGGGCAGGGCGTAGTAGCCGAGGTCGACGAGGTCGGCCGTCCAGCTGTACTTGTGCGGAACGGTCCAGTTGAACGGCGAGCCTTCCAGCACGTTGAACCCGCCGAGGTCGTGGCCGAAACCGGCCGTGTGGACAATGCGGCCAAGCCGCGTCGTGATAGCGATGTGCTCTGAAGACGCCCAGAGCCGCTCACCCGACATATCCATCGCCAGCACCAGGATCTGTTCGCGCCCGCCATCGATGCGGATGCCCATCGTCGCATAGGGAATCGCGGCCGCCTGGTCGATGGCCACCGGGGCGTCGCGGTCGTTCCAGACGCCGCGCGCGGCCTTGAACATGGCGATCCAGTCGCCGCCGCCATCCGAACTGCAAGCGCCGAGCGCGAGCGCGGCCATGCCTGCGAGCAGGAGCTTCGGACTAGGGCGCCAAGACGTCATCGACGTGATCCATCACTTGGCCGTAGCTGGTTGCCCGCGTCTCGTCGAACAGCGAGTCGTCGTTGTCGAGCCGCTGGCCGCCGTCGCGGATGAGCGATCTGAGGTGAATGTCGTATTCCGAGGTGCTGTAGAATGGAAGCGCCCACTCCAGCGGGATGCGGATGATCAGGCCCTTGTCGAAGCTGCCCTCGCCGAACTTCGAGAACGGCACATTGGTGAAGGTGGCGAAGGCACCGATCTCGATGCCGCTGGAGAACTGCCGTGTCACCTCGAAGGTTGCGCCGTAGTCGCCGGCCAGGTAGCGCCCCGCGTGCACCGCGAGATTCAGTCCGTACCAGGGAGACTGATAGTACATCGAAACGTGGCCGGTCAGCACGTGGTAGTTCTGCACGCCGAACAGCCGGTCGAAGTCGCGTTGCCAGACCTCATAAAGATCGGCGCCGAACGAGACGCGCTCGCCCTCGGGCCGCCACAGCACCTGGCCGCCGGCACCGGCGAACATGTCCTCGAGATAGCCCGCGCGGAACTCGTAGAAGACCTCGCGGCTGAAGCGGCCGTGATAGATCGCATCGAGGTTGGCGATGCCGTTGATGCCATCCTTCAGATAGAGGTTGAGGTCGCTGCGCACATGCGGCAGCAGGCTGTTCGAGTTCCGGTTGAGATCGAAGTTGTTGTAGATATTCGCCTCGACACGACCTTCCAGCGTGAGGTTCGGCGTAACGTCGACGCTGGCGTCCGCGGCGGCAAGGACCTGGATCTGCAGCGGCACGTCTGGATCGAAGAAGCCGGTCCGAAGACCCGGGCCGAGCTTCCAGTGGAATTTCGGATAGGTCTCGTCCCAGGCGCTCTCCAGGATCGGATTGCTGAGCGGCGCGGGCGACGTGGCGATCGCATCGCCGAGTTCGCGGCTTGTGCCGTAAGCGAGCGTCGCGCGCTCCAGCGCGCTGCGTGCGATCGTGAAATCGCGCAGATCGTCGCCCGGGCGGACCGACACGATGTGGAAGACCTCGACGTTCGGCGGCGCGTCGGCCATCAGGACGCGCGCGATGCGGCCCACGGCCTCGGTTTCGTTGTGATAACGGTTGTTGGTGAAGTAGATCCATACCATCGCCGGCTCGATCTTGAGCGCCTCGATATGGAGCGACTGGACGGCGATATCCGCCCGGATTTTGCGTTCGGCCTGCAGCGGGTCGCTGATCGTCGGCGGCGGCATATCCGCCGGCGATGCGGCGCCGGCGTCGTCGCCAGCCTCGGCGAGAGTCTTGGCATTGTGCGGAATGGTGCAGACGGCGACCTTGCCCGACGGATCGTTGAGATCCGATAGCGCGATGGTCTTCAGCTTCGGCGCGAGCGATGACACCACAGTGGCGTAACGGTCGCATTGGCGATCGGTCGTTCCTGTCAGATGCGCGTCGACGACCAGCGTGCCGCCCATGATATCGACGCCGCGTACGCCCCGTTCCTCGCTCATCAGCGCTGATTCGAGGGTCAATTGCCGCGTATCGACCGTCGGCACGGGGAGCTGCACCCAAGGCCTGGCGGCGAGGGCCATCTGCGCCGGCTTGTCGCGCGCGATAAGGGCCGACAGCGCGTCCATCTGCGCCTGCACCGGACGGATGACCGGCTGCGGGATGTCCGGCCCGATGCGTTGCGGCGACAAGGGGGCGGTCGGATCGACGTGGAAGCTCACCGACACGCTATAAGTCGTGCCGTAGAGCCAGCCGGCCGAGACATCGGCCAGATCGAGCACGTTGTAGGAGGCGCCGAGATTGACCTGCGAGCGCACCTTGAAGTGCCCGCCGGCAACCTCGTTGGCGTATTTGTCGCTCGAATACTCGGCCAGCAGCGACAGGTTCTCGATCGGCGTGTGCCAGACGGCGCCGCCGAACAGTCCCATGCCGGGGCCATGGAAAAACTGCCCGAAGTTTACCGTGCCGCCGTTGGCCGACGATCCCGCTCGGGTCTTGAACGACGGAAAGATAAGGCCGAGCGGATTGGGAAATGTGTCGACGGTGCCGAGGCGTCCCCAGCCCAGGCCCGTCGACAGATCGACGTCGCCGATGTGCTTGGAGGCAACGAAGTACTCCGCCGCATATTGTCCCGTGCCCAGGATGTCGCGAATGCCCATCGAGATGTCGGGCCAGTATTCGTCCTCGCGCGACAGCCGGGCCTTGAGACCGAAGCTGCGGTCATAGACCACGTCGGCGCCAGAGACGTGCGCGAGGCGACTGTAACGGAAGGCGCCCTCCAGCCAGGGGAGCATCTGGAAGGTGAAATTGTAACGCTGCTCGGCCGATCCGATCATGGCGGCGGTGACGGCGAGCTGGCCGTCCGGAGCCATGTGGGCGCTCGGCATATCGATGATGCCCAATTCGCCATAGGTCGAGCGCGTGTCGTGCTCGGCGTCGTCGGCCAGAGCGTCGCGCGTGCCGAGCAAAAGCGTGCCGGCCGCGAGCAGCACGCAGCCCAATCTGCTGCGCGCGGCGTTTCGCGGCGGACAGGCGTGCTTCCGCCTCCGGTATCGACGCGCGCGTGCTTGTGCCACCAGACCGATTTTTCTTAGCCCGAGGGCGCTTTATGGCTGCTGCATTCGCGACTTACAAGACGCGCTTGTCGATTCCTCCACGCGATCAAAGAGATACCGCGACCTCCCTGCGCGGGCGTGGCGGCGCAAGAGCGTCGCAACGACCGCGGCACGGCGTCCGCGGCGTATTTGGGTTTGGGGCTCAACCGTTTAATTTAATTGAAGAATTGCACCTTGCACGGGGGCGGCATGCCCAGTACAAACCAGCGCTGGCGTACTGGATCGGGAATCCGCTTGCTTAAAAAAACTCAACGTTTGCAGTCTCTTCTGCGCGCGCTGTCGCGCCCCGTGCGGCGCATCTCACTCACCGCATGCGGCGCGGTGCTCATCGCTCTATTGGCGGTAACGTTCGTATCGCCCGGTTTCGCACAGATCTCGCCGAACGACATCCTGCGCCAGATGCGGCAAGGCGGCGACTCGGATGACTCCGACGATTCATCCGCAGGCGTGAAGCCCGAGGTCCAAACCTACCAGCCGGCGAGGCCGGCGAGCAGCGTAGGGCCGGACTCCAAATTGGAGACGCTCTACTCGACACGCGCCGGCGAGCACCTGCGGCTGTTCGGCTATGAGGCGCTCGGTTCCCCGTCGGCGGTTTCGATCGCGCAGAGCGGCGCGGTGCCCAGCGATTATATCCTCGGCCCGGACGACGAGATCGTCGTGACGATGCGCGGCCAGGAGAACGCGCATTACCGCGCCCATGTCGATCGCGATGGCCGCATCACGATCCCGCGGCTCCTCCCCGTCCTCGCGTCGGGCCGCCGGTTTGGCGACGTCCGCAACGACATCGAGATGCAGGTGGGGCGCACCCTGCTGCAGACCCAGGTATTCGTCACGATCGGCAATATCCGCCAGGTGACCGTGATCGTGGCCGGTGAAGTCGGCGCGCCCGGCACGCGCATCCTGAGCGGGCTCGCGAGCCCGCTCGATGCGATCCTGCTCTCGGGCGGCATCAAGAGAACCGGTTCCTTGCGCAATGTGAAGGTGATCAGCGGCGGCGGAACGCGCACCATCGACCTCTATTCCGTCGTTGCCTATGGCCGCTCGGCGGCGCTTGGGACGCTGCGCGACGGCGACCGCATCTACGTGCCGCCGCTGGGCCCGACGATGGCCGTGTCGGGCAGCGTGGCGCGCGCCGCGATCTACGAACTGGCGCCCGGCACTGCCGGTGCGTCGGTCGCCGAAGCGCTTCGGCTCGCGGGCGGACCTGTCATCGCCGGCTCCTATAGGCTGGCAAAGATCAATCTGACGCGCGGCGGCGATCTGTCGCTGCAGCCGACCAGCAAGAACGCGATGGTTCGCGACGGCGAAGTGCTTGTCGTCTCGGCCGATCACGGCGCGCTCATCGGCCGGATCACCGTCAATGGCGAAGTCCTATCGCAAGGCCCCCGCCCGCTCTCGGCGAACGAGACGACCGACGATCTCTTTCAATCGATCCATGATTTGACCGACCAGGCCTATACGCCGTTCGCAGTGATCCGCCGCCGCGATGCGCTCACCAATGCGCCGATCCTGATTCCGTTTTCGGTCTCGGCGGCAATGCGCCACGAGAGCCGCATCCGGCTGCAAAACGACGACTTCGTCTACGTCTTCGGCCGGCAACAGATCATGGCGCTGGCCAATGTCGTGACCGAAGACTTCAACGCGGCCTATCAGCCCCTGGTGCTGGGTGCGAAGCCGGGGGCAGGCAAGCCCGCGCTCACGCCGGCGGAGCAGGCCATCCTGCCGCCGACACCGAATTCGGTTGCGCAGAATACCGACCTCGCGGCAATCCTGGGCAATCAGAACGCGAGTGGCAGTCCGTCTGCCGACAATGCGATCAACGCGAATACCGGAGTCACCAACAACACCAACAGCCGCTACAACGACGATCAGAGCGGGGCCGAAGATCTGCGCTATCGCAACGCGCTCCACAGCGCGACGGCGGAAGGTGCTGCCTTGGCGGTGGCCCAGGACGTGGACACGCGCAGCGGCAAGAGCCACGAACTCGACACGACGACGTTGACGGATGCCGATGTGGTGGCGGCTGCCGCCAGCGCATTGAGCGTGCGCAATGATGCCTTGAAGCGCACGGCGTCCGACAATCTTGTCTGGGTCATGAACGAAGTACGCGAGCCGGGCCCCTATCTCGGCGCGTTCGGCAGCACGGTGGACGACATGATCAAGTCCTCCGGCGGCCTGCAGCAGGACGCGGACATGTCGAACGTCGAGATCACCTCGACCGAGATCAATCGCGAGACCGGTGCCACGCACACCACCCGGCAATCGGTAAGCGCGGTGAACGGCCAACTCCAGATGGTGTCGATCCGGCCAATGGACGTGGTGCGCGTTCGTGCCGTCTACACCGACCGCGATCAGGGCACCGTGACGGTGGCTGGCGAAGTCCGGTTCCCCGGCGTGTTCGACATCACGCGCGACGAGCGCTTGTCGTCGCTGCTGCAGCGTGCCGGTGGCGTGTCCGAGACCGCCTATCCCTATGGTGCCATCTTCACGCGCAAGGAAGCGGCGCTGACGGAAAAGGAAGGCTACGAACGCACGGCGCGCGAGCTCGAGAGCGAAATCCCGATCATGCTCGCCAAGGCGGCCAGCTCGTCCGATCCGTCGCAGACCTCCACCGGCATCTATCTGAGCTCGCTCGCGAAGAATCTGCGCGAGACGCCGGTGCTCGGCCGTGTCGTCATCACTGCCGATCCGACGGTGCTGGCGATCAAGCCGGAACTCGATTTCGTGCTCGAGCCGGGCGATACGCTCTATATCCCAAAGCGCCCATCGAGCGTGACCGTGTCCGGCGAGGTGCTCAATTCGGGCTCGTTCCAGTATCGCGGGGGCCTCACCTATCGGGATTACCTGCGGCTCGCGGGCGGCGCCACGCAGGCGGCTGATGAAGGACGCACCTTCATCATCATGCCCGACGGCAGCGCGACGCCGATCTCGGACGACTGGCTGAGCTTCCACGGCAACGGCAACATCCCGCCGGGCTCGACGATCGTCGTGCCGCGCGACATCTCGCCGTTCAACTGGTCGCAGTTCATCAAAGACACGACCCAGGTCGTTTCGCAGATCGCCGTCACGGCCGCATCGCTGGCGGTCATCAGCCGCAACGGCACCTGACGCCGGCGTCGCGGGGATCGTGATGGCTGCCAGATGGCTCGCCTATGCGTCGGTCGGCCGTTTCGGGCTCGGCCACTCCATGCTTGCATGGGCGCGCGCGGCGGTGTGGTGCCGGCCGGCCGGGGTGCCGATGCTGGCGCCGCAATGGCTGCAGCCGCGGCTTGGGCCTTATCTGCGCGGCGAGCGCGATAAGCGCGAATATTTCCGCCTGTTCAACAGCGACGGCTATGTGACCGGCCTGACGCGCCTCTATCATCTGGCGGCTACGCCCCGGCTCGTGGCCGAGAAGGGGTTGCCCGACCCCGCCAAGGCCCCCGCGCAAACGACGCTCGTGACCTTCACCAATCCGATGTCGGCCAACTTCCAGACCTACTTTCGCAATATCGTCGGGCACCATGACCTGGTGCGGCGTGAGCTGGTGCGCATGACGCGGCCGCGCTACCGGCCTGCGCCGCCCGCCTGTCCCCACATCGCGATCCACATCCGGCTTGGCGACTTCACGGCCAATGTCGATCTCGGCCGTGTGCGCGAGGGCGTCAACAGTGCTCGCCTGCCGAACCAGTGGTATTGCGACATGCTGACCGGCATGCGGGCCCGCTCCGGCGCGGCGTTGCCGGCCCTGGTCTATTCCGACGGCTCGGACGAAGAGATCGCCGACGTCCTGACGATGCCCGGCGTGTCGCGGGCGCCGGATGGCGCCGCGGTCACGGATATGCTCAGCATGGCCCAGGCGACGGTCCTTCTATCGTCGAGTTCCGGCTTTCCGGTCTGGAGCAGCTATCTCGGGCAAGTACCGCGCCTGTCCTTTCCGGGGCAGCGCAAGGAGCGCGTCATCGTAAACGGCGGCGGCTTCGACGCGGAGCCGGAATGCGAGACGCCGGACGAGATTCCGGACGGCTGGCTGGGGTATATGCGGGCCGCGGCCCGAGGTTGAGCTGCTGGCGGGTCCGGTCGGCTCCTGCCACTATCGGCAGTCTTTCATGGGAAAATGGGAACGGTGTCGGAGAAGAGAAAAGTCGCGCTGATCACGGGCGCAACCGGTCAGGACGGCGCACTGCTCGCGGAGCTGCTGCTGTCCAAGGGCTACATGGTCCACGGCACCAAGCGCCGCTCGTCGCTGTTCAACACCGACCGCGTCGACCACCTCTATCAGGATCCGCATGACGGCGACGTCCGCTTCGTCCTGCACTATGCTGACATGACCGATCCGACCAACCTGATCCGCCTGGTCCAGGAGATCCAGCCGACCGAGCTCTACAATCTCGCGGCCCAAAGCCACGTCCAGGTGAGCTTCGAGACGCCGGAATACACCGCCAATGCCGACGGCATCGGCACGCTGCGCCTGCTGGAGGCGATCCGCATACTCGGCCTCAAGGACACCACGCGCTTCTATCAAGCCTCGACCTCGGAGCTGTACGGCAAGGTACGCGAGACGCCGCAATCCGAGACCACGCCGTTCCATCCGCGCAGTCCATACGCGGTCGCGAAGCTCTACGGCTATTGGATCACGGTGAACTACCGCGAGGCCTATGGCTTCCACGCGTCCAACGGCATCCTGTTCAACCATGAAGGCCCGACGCGCGGCGAGACGTTCGTCACGCGCAAGATCAGCCGCGCGGTAGCTGCGATTCATCTCGGCTATCAGAAGAAGCTCTTTCTCGGCAATCTCGATTCCAAGCGCGACTGGGGCCTCGCGAAGGAGTTCGTCGAAGGCATGTGGCGCATTCTTCAGCAGGACACGCCCGACGACTACGTGCTGGCGACCGGCGAGACTCACACCGTGCGCGAATTCGTCGAGCATGCCTTCAAAGAGGTCGGCCGCACCATCGAATGGAAGGGCAAGGACGTCGACGAGAAGGGCCACGACGCCAAGACGGGCGAGGTGCTGGTGGAGGTCGATCCGCGCTACTTCCGCCCCGCCGAGGTCGAGCTGTTGCTCGGCGACCCTACCAAGGCGCGCACCAAGCTGGGCTGGAAGCCGACCACACTGTTCCCCGACCTGGTGAAGGAGATGGTAGCCTCCGATCTCAAGGTCCTGCCGCGCGAACAGCATCGCCGACGCTCGACGGACGACTGATATGGCATTCAACCTGACGGGCAAAAAAGTCTGGGTCGCAGGCCACACCGGCATGGTGGGCGCAGCCCTCGTGCGCGCGCTACAGCCGCTCGGCTGCGAGATCGTCGCCGCGCGGAGCAAGGAGGTCGATCTGCGCCGGCAGGATCAGGTCGATGCCTGGGTCGCGAAAACCAAGCCCGACGCGGTGTTCCTCGCCGCCGCGACGGTCGGCGGCATCAAGGCGAACTCGACGCGGCCGGCGGAGTTCATCTACGACAACATGATGATCGAGGCGAACGTCGTCGAAGCGGCGCGCCGGAACGGCACCGCCAAGCTGATGCTGCTCGGTTCGTCCTGCATCTATCCCAAGCTCGCCGTCCAACCGCTCACGGAAGATGCGCTCCTCACCGGCCCGCTGGAGCCGACCAACGAGTGGTATGCGATCGCCAAGATCGCGGGCATCAAGCTCTGCCAGGCTTATCGCAAGCAATATGGCTGCGACTTCATCAGCGTCATGCCGACCAATCTCTATGGTCCCGGCGACAATTTCGATCCGGAGCAGAGCCATGTCGTGCCCGGTTTGATCCGCAAGATGCATGATGCCAAGGCGCAGGGGCTGAAGGATATCGCGGCCTGGGGGACCGGTACGCCGCGCCGCGAATTCCTTCACGTCGACGACATGGCCGATGCCTGCGTTTTCCTGATGCAGACCTATTCCGGCGAGGGCCACCTCAACATCGGCACCGGCGAGGACATCACCATCCGCGAGCTGGTTGAGACGGTGAAGTCGGTTGTCGGCTTCGACGGCGCCATCGTGTTCGATACGGCGCAGCCAGACGGCACGCCGCGCAAGCTGCTCGACGTCTCGCGCTTGCACGCGCTCGGCTGGCGTCACAGGATCGCGTTCGGCGAAGGTCTTCGGCAGACCTACCGCTGGTTCCAGGACAACTACGCCGGCGCCCGGCTGACGGTCTCCGCCGGTTAAGTTGCCGGGAGAGGGGGCGTGTCGATGTTTTTTTCGCCGCCCTCGTTTTGCATCTCGAGTTCGTCCAGCTGAGCGTCCGTGCGCCCAAACAGAAGCAGATAGCACAGCAAGGCCGGCGCCAGCCCCTGCCAGGCATAGGGATGGCCATGCGTGAAATGGTCGGCCTGCACATAGAGCAGCAGAAGAATGATGAATATGTCGGTGGATTTCAGCGAACCCAACCCGATGCGCACCAGGCAAAGGGCGGCGGGAATGGCGGCCGCGATCAGTATGTAAAACGTGCCACCCAGGACTCCGAGGTCGTAGTAGGCCTGCAGATAGGTCATGTGGGTGTAGATGCCGCCCTGAATTACGGACTGGTGCATCATGCCGTGGCCGGCAAGATCCAGATGCTTATAGGCGAACTCGATCGTGGCGAAGCGCGCCGCCGTCGAGGTATCGGCAGCATAGCTGCCGCCGCTTAACGAATTCAGGAAACCGCTGTGGCGCAGCTCGCTCGATGCCTCGAAAACCTTTAGGGCATTCTTGCTGAAGAAGACGGTGGCCAGCGCGGGCAGCGATGCCAGGCCCCCCACCAATACGGAACCGAAGACGATGCGCTGTCGTCCGCTTCCGGGCTTGGCAGCTTGGCGTTGGCGGAGCCGGCGCAGCACGAGATAGGCGCCGGCAACGGGAAAAAGGACGATCTCGTCGCTGCGCGTGTCGGACATGATGACGGCCGCCAAGCCGATCGTGAAAGCCAGAGATGCCACCAATCCGGTCAGCGCACTGTTGCCCTTGTCCTCGTCGCCGACGATGACCGCGGTGATCACGGTCAGGCAACCGATGAAACCGGTCATGAGGACGTTGGCGTTGCCCGCAAGCTGAAGGCGCCCGCCCGCGGCGTCGACGCTCAAGGGATCGCGCACCAGGAGCTCGATGAACGGGTCGACCGACGCCAGAAGGCAAAGAACCATCAGAGCGCGGGGAAACGTTTCGAACCGCTCGACAGGCGTAAGCGCGATGCACAATCCGATCACGGCGAGGAAGGCGGGATATACGCCCCAAGCAATGTTCTCGCGAAAATTCGCGAACGACATGAGCAGGATGGGTATCAGCAGCAGGAGGGTCGGGATGGCGAACAGCGGTGGGTTTGCATAGAATCTGGGCGCAATCAGCCAGCGCCCCTGCATCATCAACGCGATGCCGATGCACAGGGCGCCGACCGGGAAGATCGGACTGTCGCCGCCGCCCTGCATGCCGCGGATCGCCCAACCGAGCGGCTGGCCCGCGAAGATCATCGCGAGTCCGACCGCTTCGCGTGTCACCCAAGGCTCGCGAGCGGGAGCAGTTGTCAAAGAAGCCATCGATTTTATCTTAGCGCAAAGCCGTGCGTCGGGCAGGGCCGGTTCGTGCCGTTCTTATGGGGCATTTCGTCAGTCCCGGCTTGTTGTCTACATCGTGGTTCGCTATATAAGCTAGACCGTGTATGGCAAATAAGTTACGGAAACTTCAGGAAAATTGACACGTGACCGCATCGCCGGGCAGCTTGCGCGTTGAGATTATTCGGCCCCTGTCCGTCTATCGGTCATGGATCGTACTGGCGATGGTCGTTCTGGGACTGGCCGTCGGCGGCATGCGGTATATGGCCGAACCGGCCTACAGCGTCACCGCCGTGCTGCTGCCGACCTCGACCAACGATCAGACGCCGCAGAGCGGCATGGGCGGTATTTCTGCCCTGGCTTCGCTCGGCCTGCGCGGCATGGGTGCCGGCAAGGCCGTGACGCCATTCGAGCGGTTCATGTATCTCATCGACTCGCCCGAACTCGGGCAGTGGCAGATGACGCATGACGACATCCGTCCGCTGGTCTTCGCCAAGCGCTGGGACGCTGAGCACAAGACCTGGAAGCAGAGCGACGGGTTCCTGTCCGCATTTTTCCATTCGGATCGCGGGCCCGTGGCGCCGGACGCTTACGATCTCGCGCGCGAATACGACGCGCATATCGGCGTCAAAAAGATGATGTCGGGATCGAACATGACCGACCCGAGCGGCCTGGTTGCGCTCACCTACACCGATACCTCGCCCGAGCGCGCCTCGGCGATCCTGAACGCGGTCCTCGCCGACGCGAACGAGCTCCTGCGCCAGGATGCGGCGATGCGTGCCTCGGTCCAGGCGGACTATCTGCGCAACAAGCTCGCGAGCGTGCAGGTGCAAGACTATCGCGAGACGCTGCAGCGGATGCTCTCCGACCAGGAGCAGACGCTGATGCTCACCAATTCGCATCTGCCCTTCGCGGCGCAGACGGTGTCCGGGCAGACGCTGCCACCGGTGCTCAGCTCGAAGCGCACCGTGCTGTTCGCGGCCATCGGTGCCGGTTTCGGATTTTGCATTGCGTATGTTCTTGCCATTATCCACTACAATCTGCGTCGCGATCGCCCGGGGACCCGCTCCGCCAAGCAACCCGATCGTGTTCCGGTATTTTCCTCCCTCGCGCGTTCATTAGGCCTTGCGAAGGCGCATTAGTCCCAGCCGTGCCGTGATGGAGACCACACTTTGTGCGGAATAGCCGGGGCCTTCGGCGGGCTGTCTGACGCCGAATGTCGCTCCATCGCCGATAGGGTTGTGAAGGCAATCCGCTATCGCGGACCCGATGCCGACGGCTTCCAGCAATTCGAGAACGGCTTCTTCGTCCATCTGCGGCTTTCGATCATCGATCTGTCGCCGGGCGGGGCGCAGCCGAAATGGAGCGCCGACGGCCGCTACTGCATCAGCTACAATGGCGAGATCTACAATTACAAAGAGCTGCGCGCCGATCTGCAGAAGCTCGGTCACGCTTTCACCACCGATTCGGACACCGAGGTTCTCGTCAAGGTGTGGCAAGCCTGGGGCGCGGAGGGGCTCAAGCGCTGCATCGGCATGTATGCCTTCGCCCTCTACGACGCCGAAAAGAAGCAGGTTCATTTCGCGCGCGACCCCTACGGCATCAAGCCGCTCTACATTGCGCGCACCCAGGCCGGCATCCGCTTCGGCTCGACCTATTCGGCGCTCGACTGCTTTCCCGACTGCCCGCGAAAGATCAACGCGAAGCGTGCTTTCGAATTCATCCGCCATGGCCTGATCGAGCTGCGTGGCGACACGCTGGTGCAGGACGTCCGCTCGCTCGAGCCGGGCATGGTCGAGACCTGGGACGTCGCGCCCGGCGGCATCCGTCGCGTCGCGGCGCAAGTTCTGATCCGTCCGTCCTACGAGCCGCGCCACGAAGAGACGTTTGCCCAGGCCGCCGAGCGGCTGCGCGTCAGCTTCCTCCAATCGGTGCGGCTGCATCTGCGCAGCGACGTTCCGCTCGGCTTCTCGCTGTCCGGCGGCCTCGACTCGGCCGCAGTCGTCTGCGCCGCGCGCGTGCTGGAGCCGGACGCCGAGCTCAGGACTTTCACCTATGTCGGCGAGAACGGCGCGATCGACGAGAGCGGCTGGGCCAAGATCGTCTCCGATCATGTCGGGGCCGTGCCGCATATCGTGCGCATTCCAAGCGATTCCGCCGCGCATGCCCTCGAAGACATGGTTCAGGCCTACGGCACGCCGCCGAGCTCGGCCAGCACGCGGGCGCATTACGCGGTGTTCGACGCGGCACACCGCTCCGGCGTGACCGTGATGCTCGACGGCCAGGGCGCCGACGAGCTGTTCGGCGGGTATCAGTTCTATCGCGGCGCGGCCGTAGCGGGCTGCCTCAAGCGCGGCGATCTGGTGGGCGCCGTGCGGTTCCTCACGAACGGCGACGACCCGCGGCATAGCGCGATTTCCATGTTCGGCTGGGCGCTGGAACACCTTCTGCCGCTGGGCGCGCAGCGCGCCATACGCCGGGTGGCCGGCTACGAGTTTCTGCCCGACTGGGTCGATCGCGACTGGGTCGAGGACCATGCCGGCGCCTCGATCGACACCATGGGCTATCGCGTCAACATGTTCGGGCGCGACGTGCTGGGCGAGCGGCTCGCCTATGACCTGACGGAATTCATCATTCCGAGTATCCTGACCAACGACGACCGCAACTCGATGGCGCATTCGGTCGAGAGCCGCGTACCCTTCCTGGCGCAGCCGGTAAGCGATGTCGCGCTTTCGGTGCCGTCGCACTTCCATCTTGGGCCGAACACACCCACGAAGAACCTGCTGCGTGAGGCTCTGCGTGGGCTCGTCCCGGAGCCGATCCTCCAGCGCCGCGACAAAGTGGCGTTCGAGGCGCCGGACGGCGCTTGGCTGATGGCGGACGCCGAGCGGATCGAGCGGCTGCTCGATTCCGACGAAGCGCGCGCGATCAGGCTTTTCAAGCACGACCGGCTGATGGCGCGGTGGACCGCGCTCAAATCCAATCCGAGCAGCACCGAGTTCCAGTATGTTTGGCGCTGGATCGGGCTGATCATGTGGACGCGGATGTTCAGGATCGTCTGGAACTAGCCGGCGGGATGCGCCGTATCGGCCGGCAGCGGATTTGCCGCCGCGGCGACGATCACCACCACATAGATCAAATAGGCCGCGACATAGCCGATGGCGATGCGCCACACCGCCTGCTCCGGCGTCGCGGCGTGACCGCCCAGCGGCAGCAAGGGCGACAGCGCCGCCGCGAGGAAGCTGACGTCGAACAGCAGCTTGTAGCTCTGCCGATGGGCGACGACGAGTATGCGGCTGAGCGGTCCGGCGACGATCTGGAACGGGATGGGCACCAGAAACGCCAGCGCCATATGGCGCGACACCTCCCATTTCGGCGAGAAGACGAACCCCCACAATTCGGTGGTGAAAAACCACAGCACGACCGCCAGCGCGATGCCGAGCAGAGCGAGAATGGTGGCGGCCCGTGTCACGAAGCGCAGCAGCGCGCCGCGGTCCCCGTGCAGGACGTGCGCGGCGCGGACCTGCACGACGTCGGCCGTGGTTTGCGCCGTGAGGTTGACGGGCAGGGTGATCGCTCGTTGCGCAAGGAATAGCCAGCCGGCCGCTTGGATGCCGTAAAGGTTTCCGATCAGGATCGGCGGCAGATAGCCGCCGAGATTGTCGAGCAGCGAGGACGGCATCGAGATCAGCGGAAAGCGCCAATGGCGCCGCAATGTCTCGCCCGGGCGTAGCGGCGTCGTGAAGATGGTGCGGGCGACGTTCGCCAGCGTGTCGCGCATCGCGCCGAACGCCAAGAGCCGTCCGCCCGCTTCGCCGAACATCAGACCCGTCAGCGAGCCGCCCATCAGGCCGCCGGCCAGCTGGAACAGCATCCGTCCCGCGGCTGAAAAGATGTTCTGCAGCCCCACCGCACGGAACGCGCCTTCGCGCGCCGCCAGGAGCCGCGCCATGTCGAAGGTCGCGATGAAGGGGATCAGAAGAAGCGCGGCCGGCCACGTCTCCTGCAGCGCGGTTCCCGCCGGCAGGAGACGCTTGACCAGAAGAAGGCCAGCGACGACGAGAACGACGATGCCGATCGCGAGTGCGGACAGGAGCGTGCCGACCAGTCTTGCGACTTCGCGCGGATCGCGCTGCTGCGGCACCGCGAGCGCGAGCTGCAACGTGCAAACGGGCGCGAGGATTATGGCGGCGGAAAGCGCGTTGGCGATGTAGCCGATCGTTTCGGGCCGATAGAAATGCGCCTGGACGAGGACCGACAAGCCGTTCAGCGCCTGCGCGGCGATCGCGGTTCCCGCCAGGAGAGAGACGGATTTCCTGAGCGAGAAGGTCGGCGCCATGCAGGCCGAGCCATAGACGATCACGGCGCCCTTGGCAAAGCGCGTACCGTGTTGAAATCGCCGAAAAAGCAGCCTAGTCAGGGCGCCATGCGCCTGTTCCAGAACGCCGCCATCGGCCCGTCTTACCCGAAATTCCTGGCCGCGGTCCGGTCGGGTGTGTCGGGTTATCGCGGGCTTCTCGAAGCGTTCATGACTGACCGCTACAACGCCCCGCACATTCTCGAGCCCGTAATGACGGGCGATCCCGACGCGTTCTTCACCAATGGCGACGATGTGCCCCTGCAACGCGCCTGGGCGCGCGAGCAGGGCATGCCGGACAGGAGCTCGCTGAACGACATCCTGCTGGCGCAGATCGAGGCGCATCGCACAGAGGTGTTCTACAACACCGACCCCATCTGGTACGGGCCGCAGATCATGGCGCGCCTGCCCGGAACGGTGAAGCGCACCATCGCGTGGCGCGCGGCGCCGTCGCCGGCCATCGATTTCGGCCGCTACGACCTGATGGTCTGCAATTTCGAGTCGATCCTCGAGAACTACCGCAAGGAGGGGCGGCCGAGCGCGTATTTCGCGCCGGCGCACGATCCACAACTCGATGCCTGTGCGGCGAATGAGCAACGGCCGATCGATGTTCTTTTCACCGGCATCTATTCGCGCCATCACACGCGCCGCGCGGCGCTCCTCGAAGCCGTCGGCGCTCTCGGCAGCCGTTACCGTGTCTGCTTCGCGCTCGACCGCGCGCCTCTGACGCGGTTGGCCGAGACGCCGATCGGCGTCCTGCCGCCACTCCGGAAGTATCGACGCCCCAAGAGCATTCGCACCATGGCGCGGCCGCCCGTGTTCGGGCGCGCGCTCTATGGTCTGCTGTCGCAGGCCAAGATCGTGCTGAACGGGGCCATCGACATGGCCGGCAACGACCGCGGAAACATGCGCTGCTGGGAAGCCCTCGGCGCCGCCAATTTGATGGTGTCGGACGAGGGAAACTATCCGGACGGCATGCGCAACGGCGAAACTTTGGTGACATACCGCACGCCGGACGACGCCGTCCGCGTGATCGAGCAATATCTCGAACGGCCGGACGAGGCTCGCTGGATCGCGAAAGCGGGCCATGCCATGATCCGAGAGTGTTACAGCAAGCGCAACCAGTGGCTGGCTTTCCAGAAGCTCGTCGGGTGAAGCGGCAGCGAGCGGAAGTCGGACATTAATCATGACAGCGAAGCAGCGAATCCTGGTGACGGGCGGCGTCGGCTATGTCGGGCGCGAGACGGTGGGTCAGCTCGTCGAAGCCGGCGAGGACGAGGTCCACGTCATCGACAACCTTGCCTGCGGCGAGCACCGGCTCGCCAAGATGGACCAGAGCCGCTTCACCCTGCACCGCGCCGACATCCGCGACGCCGATGCGATACGCAAGGTACTGGGTGCGGTGAAGCCGGACACCATCATCCATCTCGCGGCGATCCACTACATTCCGACCTGCGAGGCCGAGCCGGGCCGCGCGGTCGGCGTGAACGTGCAGGGCACCGTCAATCTGCTCGACGCGGCGCCGCAGGGCACGCGCTTCGTCTTCGCATCGACCGCCGCGGTGTACGCGCCGAGCGACGATGCGCATGTCGAAGAGCAGATCGGTTCGGGCCCGGTCGACATCTACGGCCTCACCAAGCAGCACGGCGAGCGCTTCGTGCGCTACTACCACGAGAACGGCAAGGTGCGCGGCGTCATCGTGCGGCTGTTCAACGTCGTCGGTTCGGGCGAGACCAATCCGCATCTGGCGCCCGCAATCATCGAGCAGATCTCCGACGGCAACAACCGGCTCAACCTCGGCAATCTGTTTCCGCACCGCGATTACATCGACGTGCGCGATGCGGCGCATGGCTTCCGTGCGCTGGCGAAGGCCGAGACGAAAGGCGAGGGCCTCATCGTCAGCAATCTGGGCACCGGCCGCACGCATGAGGTCGGCGACGTCGTGAAGCTGATCGCGAAGGCGTCCGGCCTCGACGTCACGATCCACCAGGACCAGTCGCGCGTGCGCGCGGTCGACCGGCCGATGCTCAAGGCCTCGACGGAGCGGCTGAGATCGCTGACCGGTT
Organism: Rhizomicrobium sp.; assembly: GCA_035551495.1. Classification (GTDB taxonomy): domain Bacteria; phylum Pseudomonadota; class Alphaproteobacteria; order Micropepsales; family Micropepsaceae; genus Rhizomicrobium. The sequence continues at coordinate 31,654 of DASZMT010000004.1, forward strand.
GGGCACCCGCGATCACGCTCGAGGAGAGCATGCGCGCGGCATGGGCGACGCGGGCGGAAGATCGTCTCAGATGAGTTCTCCGCTTCGGGTGGCGGCCATCGGCATCACGCCGCCCGTGTTCAAGGCAAGCGGCGGCATATCGGCCGGCGTGCAGCTAACCCGTCATGTGGCGAAGCTATGCGACGCGCGCTTCGTCATGATGTCGACCGAGGATTCCGAAGCGGTCGAAGACGGATTGACCGTCATCCGCCGCAAGCCCGGCAATATTTTGCAGCCGCTCTCCGGGATCGTGCCGAACACGGCAGTGGTCGCGATGTGGCGGCCGAACCTGCGCGAATGGCTGGCGCGCGAGCGGCCGTCGATCGTTCATTTCCACAATCCGCATCCGCCCGGCGCGCTGGCGCAGGCGGTGCGCGATTGCCGCGCGCTCGGCATTCCCTATGTGATCTCGACGCATGGTTTTGTCGAGTTCAACGATTACGCCAAGGCGACAGGCGCGTCGCCGCTGATGAAGCCGGTCTATCGTCGCCTGATCTGGCAGCCCGTGGCGGAAGTTGCGCGCAATGCCGCGCGCGTCCTGATGCTCTCGCCGGAAGAGGAGCCGATCCTGCGCGCCATGGGTGTCGATCCGGCACGGCTCGATGTCGTCACGAACGGCGTCGACCGCTACTTCCTCGAGACGGCCCTCGAGATGGCGCAGCTGACGGCGCGCTTCAACCTGCCGGCCGATCGCGCGCGCATCTTCTTCGTCGGCAATCACACGCCCAACAAGGGCATCGACGTCCTGTTGCGTGCCATGCCGCTGATGAAAGAGAAGGCCGTCATCGTGATCGGCGGGGCGATCCGCTCCCAGGCCGAGCATCAAGCGTTGCTCGACGGCACCGGCGTCGCGAAGGGCGATCCGCGGGTGCTGTTCACCGACTTCATCTCGAAGGATGAGCTGCGGGCGCTTTATCAGGCCGCGGATGTCTTCGCCTTTCCGTCCTATGCCGACACGCTGCCGCTGGTGATCCTCGAAGCGATGGCGAGCCGTCTGCCGGTCGTCTCCACCCGTATCGGCGGCATTCCTTACGAAGTGACGCCGCAGACCGGCGCACTGGTCGATTCCGGCGACGCGGTGGCGCTGGCGCGCGAACTCGATGCGCTTTGCGCCGATCCGGCGCGGCGCGTGCAGCTGGGCGAGGCGGGCCGCGAACGTGCCATCGCGCTGTTCGACTGGGCCAAATCGGCGGAGAAGACGGTCGGCATCTATCGCGCTATCCTGGGTGGCCATGGCTGAAAGCGAGAACAAGCCGGTGCTGCTCGAGAGCGGCATCAAGAACGTGACATTCGGCACGAACGTGAAGGTGGTGCAGCCGGCGAACCTCTATGGCTGCAGCATCGGCGACGATTGCTTCATCGGGCCCTTCGTCGAAATTCAGAAAGACGTCGTAATAGGCGCGCGCACGCGCATCCAGTCGCACAGCTTCGTCTGCGAACTCGTCACCATCGGGCATGACAGCGTCGTGGCGCATGGCGTGATGTTCATCAACGACACCTTCGCGGGCGGCGGTCCGGCGCGCGGCGACAAGACCAAGTGGAAGTCGACGACCATCGGCAACCACGTCTCGATCGGCTCGAATGCGACCATCATGCCGGTCAAGATCTGCGATCACGTCGTGATCGGGGCAGGCTCGGTCGTCACCAAGGACATCACCGAGCCCGGCATCTATGCCGGCAACCCGGCGCGCAAGCGTTAGCGCTCGAAGAACGCGGCGACGGCCGCGGCGACCTCGCGCGCATCGTCCGGCGTCATGTGATCGCCGATCGGCAGGCTGAGCAGCTCGCTGTCGGAGCGGTTGGCGAAGAGCGGCTCGTTCGCCTGGCCGAGATGCTCATAGGCCTTCAGCTTCGGCAGCGCGATCGGATAGTGGATGCCGGTCTCGATGCCGCGCTCCTTGAGGAACGCCGCCAGCGCATCGCGCTTGGGCGTGCGCACGACGTAGAGATGATAGACATGCCGGCCCCAATTGCGCCGTGCCGGCAGCACCAGATCGCCGACGCCCTGCAGTGCCGCGTGATAGGCTTGTGCGATGGCGCCACGCCGTCCCAGCCAGCCTTCGAGATGCTTGAGCTTCACGCTCAGGATCGCGCCCTGCATGCCGTCGAGGCGCGAGTTGCGGCCTTCGAACGAGTGATCGTATTTCGCGATGCGGCCGTGATTGGCGATCATGCGCAGCCGCTCGGCGAGCTTGGCGTCGTTGGTCGTCATGCAGCCGGCATCGCCGTAAGCGCCGAGATTCTTGCCCGGATAGAAGCTGAACGTGCCGACGTCGCCTATGGCGCCGACGCGCTTGCCCTGGAAATCGGCGCCATGCGCCTGGGCGCAGTCCTCGATCACTTTCAGACCGTGCTCGCGGGCGAGGCTCATGACCTCGTCCATGTTGCAGGGCTGGCCGTAGATGTGGACGACGATGATCGCTTTGGTGCGCGGCGTGATCTTGGCGCGGATGCTATCGACGCTGATCGTGTAGTCGTCATGATCGCAGTCGCAGAACACCACCTTGTGGCCCGCGCGCGTCACCGCTTCGGACGTCGCGATGAAGGTGTTGGCCTGGACGATAACTTCGCTGCCCGCCGGCATGTCGAGCGCCTCGAGTGCGATCTCGATCGCGTCGGTGCCGTTGCCGCAGCCGATGCAGTGCTCCGCCTGCTGGAACGCGGCGAACTCCTTCTCGAACTGCGCCGCATGGGGGCCGGAGATGAACGCGGTCTGCGCGATCACCTTGGCCATCGCGGCGTCGATCTCGTCCTTGATCGAGAGATACTGCTTGTGCAGGTCGAGGAATTTGACGGCCATCAGCTCCGCTTTCCGAGGCGCGAATGCTCCGGCGTGAAGGGCAGGCGGATCTCGCGGCCCGTCTCGATGGACTCGTAGATCGCGGTGATCAGCTCGAGGCTGCGCCGTCCCTCGATCCCGTCGACCAGCATCGGTCCTTCGCCGTTGATGCACTTCACGACGTGTTCGTAATAGGCCTGGTGGCCGAAGCCGTAGACGTTCGGCGGGTTGACCGAATACTTCGCGAACACGTCCTTGTCGCCGGCCTCTTCCTGGAGGAAGTTCCAGATCTTCAGCTCGTTCACCGCGAAGCCGCCGATCTCCACCGTGCCGCTTTCGCCGAGGATCGAGATCGAACCTTCCAGGTCCTTGGGCCGCGTCGCGGTGGTCGCCTCGATCATGCCGAGCGCGCCGCTCTTGAACTTCAGCGTCGCGACGGCGGTGTCCTCGGTCTCGACCTTGGCGAGGGCCTGCACGCTCTTGGCATAGACCGTCTCGACACCGCCCATCATCCATTCGAGCAGGTCGATGTGATGGCTGGCCTGGTTGGCGAGCACGCCGCCATCCTCCGCCCAGGTGCCGCGCCAGGCGTCCTGGTCGTAATAGGATTGCGGCCGGCACCAGCGCACGCGCACCGTGCCGAGGAACAGCTTGCCGAAGCGGCCCGCCGTCAAGGCCTCGCGGAGTTTCACGACAGGCGTGTTGAAGCGGTTCTGCTTGACGACGAAGAGCTTGATCTTGTTCGCGTCGCACACCGCGATCATGGCGTCGGCCTCTTCGAGGCGCAGCGCCATCGGCTTCTCGACCACGATGTGCTTGCCGTAGGGCGCAAGCGCGATGACGTTCGCCGCATGGCTGCCGCTCGGCGTCAGCACCGACACGACATCGAGCTTAACCGCCTGCATCATTTCGTGCAGATCGGTGAAATAGGGCACGCCGTACTGCTCGCCGACGGCCTTGGCGCGCGCGACGTTGGTGTCGCACACGGCGCCCAACTCCGCGCCTGCGATCTGCTTGTTGCCGAGAAGGTCGGTATGACGCTTCGCAATGCGGCCGCAGCCCACTATTCCAAATTTCAGCATATGCGGAGCTTCTGGGCCGTTGGTCGATCGTTATTGGGGAGGGCGGCACTTTATGGACAAACGCCCGGCGATTCAATCGGCGGGCGGCGTGGAAACTCCGCGTGCGAACATTCAGTAACTTAACGTGTTCGCCACGAAGATCGCATCGCCCCAGGCCAGTTGGCCCTTTTGGTTGGCGACGAGATTGTAGAGATTGTGAAGGCGATAGCCGCGATCGGTCAGGTGGGTCATCAGGCGGTCGAACCGCGCGGCGCCGGACCAGTTCTCGAGGAAGTTGATCTCGGTGTAGATCACCTGGATGCCGCGCTTGGCGAGCGTCTCCTCGGCGCCGGCCAGGATCCTCATCTCCGCGCCCTGTGCGTCCATCTTCAGCAGATCGATGCGCGTGACGCCGTTGGCGGCGCAATAAGCGTCCATCGTGTCGGTGCGGACCTCGATCGTCCCCTTGCTGGCGTTGTACTGGTCGTGGGTCGAGCCCGTCTGGTTCGGCGTCAGCAGCGAACTCGCATCGTCCCACTCCGCCTGATGGAAGCGCGCCACGCCGATGCTGTCCGACAGCGCGCAGTTGACGGCGACGACGCGCCCCGGCCGCGTCGCGGCATTGGCCTGGAGTTTCTGGAACGATGCGGGCAGTGGCTCGAAGGCCACGACCCGCGCCGTGGGGAACTGATCGGCATATTTGACGCAATGCGTGCCGTCGGCGGCGCCGACCTCGAAGATCGTCTCGACCGGCTTGCCGCGTAGGAGGCGAACCTGCTCGCCGTAGGCATCGACGAAATCGACGTCGCCGTCGACGCGACGGATCTGATAGCCCATCCGCCGGGCCAGCCCCTGAATGACGTGCTTGTAAGCGCCGCGCTGCATCTACTTCTCCAGTTTCGCGAGCATCGCCTTGAGGGCGGGCGCGATATCCGGGCGGCGAAGCCCCATCGCGACGTTGGCCTGCAGGAAGCCGCTTTTGTCGCCGCAGTCATAGCGCTCGCAATCGGTCTTCACAGCATGGAACGGCATGCGGCCGATCAGCTTGGCCATGGAGTCGGTGAGCTGGATCTCGCCGCCGGCACCCTCTTCGCGCTTGTCGAGCTCGGCGAAGACCTCCGGCTGCAGGATATAGCGGCCGATGACGGTCAGGTTCGACGGTGCCTCTTCCGGCTTGGGCTTCTCGACCATGCCATGAACTTCCACCGCATTGCCCTTCTGCGCACCGATCTTGAACACGCCGTAACGGTTGAGCTGATCGCGCGGCTTTTCCTCCGCCGCCACGACGACGCCGCCGCCCACTGCGTTGTAGGTCGCCATCATCCGCGCCAGCGCGCCAGGCTCGCCGACCATCAGATCGTCGGGCAAAAGCACCGCGAAAGGCTCGTCGCCGACGAGATGGCGGGCGCACCACACCGCATGGCCGAGGCCGAGCGGCTTCTGCTGGCGCGTGAACGAGACCGAGCCGGTGACCGGCAGGCTTTCCAGAAGGCTGTCGAGTTCCTTGGTCTTGTCGCGGGCGTGCAGCAGCGATTCGAGTTCATAGGCGTGGTCGAAATGGTCCTCGATGATGTGCTTGCCGCGGCCGGTCACGAAGATGAACTGCTCGATGCCGGCCTCGCGGGCCTCTTCGACGGCGTATTGGATGACCGGCTTGTCGACCACCGGCAGCATCTCCTTCGGCACTGCCTTGGTGGCGGGCAGGAAGCGCGTCCCCATGCCGGCGACGGGGAAAACGGCTTTGCGGACGGGCTTGACGCTGGCCATAGGGCACCGATTGGGAGGGCGGCTTATCTGGCACAGAGCACCGGTCCCGGTCCACCCGCCGCCAGCCTGCCCAATTGAACCTCAAAAATCCGCAAAATCGGTGACGTCCGTGCCGGCCCAATTGAACCCAAATTCTTCGCAAAACGCGCGACGGTCCCGCGGCCTCGAAGCTGTGCACAGTGACGGTTTGACGTCGAACCGGCCTGGCATTTGTGGAACCCTTGCGACGGTTCTGCGGGGAATACACGGTGGCGCGCCGGTTTGAGCCATGGATGGGTTTGGGGCTGGCGATGATGGCAGCGGTTGCGCTGCCGGCCGCCGCCTCGCCCCCGCTGGTCGATGCCGCCGCCGTGGCGCTGAACGGCGGCAATGCCTCCAATGCCGCGAACCTGGCGACCCAGGCGCTGGCCGACACCGGCCTGTCGCCGCACGACCGGGCGCGGGTTCTGCTGGATCGCGGCCTGGCGCATGAGATGCTGGGCGAGCACGACGCGGCGCTGGTCGATTTCACCGAGGCGGTCGATGTCCATGCGCTGACCAAGCCCGAACAGGCGCGCGCCTATTACGACCGCGGCGTCACGCTCGACGAGATGACGCGGACCGACGATGCGCTGGGCGACTATGCGGCGGCGATCAAGCTGCTGCCGGATTTCGCGGCCGCGCTGAACAACCGTGCGAATGTGTACCGTCGCACCGGCAAGCTCGACGCGGCACAGGCCGACTATCAGGCCTCTATCCACGCCGGCAATCCACATCCGGAATATCCGAACTACGGCCTCGGACAAGTCGCCGAAGCGGCCGGCAATCCGCAGGCGGCGCGTGCCTATTATCAGGCAGCGGTAACCGCCAACCCCGGGTTCGCACTGGCGCGCGACCGGTTGGCGGCCCTCGGTCCCGGTGCCGACGCCGTCATCCAGCTCAAGCCGCCGGGCGCGATCCAGCTGAAGCCGCCGGCGATCCGCCGCCTGCCGCAGGTCCAGCCGGCCTATGTCCAGGCGTCGGTGCCGCCAGCCTTGAAGCCGGCGTTGAACGATGCCGGCGGCGCCGCACCGCCGCCGGCGGCTGGTCAGATCCAGCTCGGCGCCTGGCGCAGTCAGGCCGAAGCGGCGAATGCCTGGAGTCGCATCGCGCGGGTGAGCGGCAGCGATCTCGCTGGGCTGGCGCCGCAGGTGGTCCCGGTCGACCTGCCGGGCAAGGGCCGCTTTTGGCGCCTGCGCACCGATGGCGGGCCGGAGCTTTGCCGGTCTCTCGCGGCCAAGGGGCTCAGCTGTCTTGTGGTCAGGGACTAGCGGCAGGCTAGACTGCGACCCTTCCAGGACAGGGACGACGCTCACATGGCCGGCATCACCGCATACGGCGCGTACATTCCGCGCCGCCGCCTCCAGCGCAAAGCGGTTGCCCAGGCCAATGCCTGGTTCGCGCCCAACCTCGCCGGCGGCGCCAAGGGCGAGCGCGCCATGGCCAACTGGGACGAGGATGCCGTCACCATGGCGTACGAGGCGGCGCGCGACTGCCTGCCGGCCGCCGATCCGGCGAAGGATCGCGCTTTCGTCGACGCCATCGCGTTTGCCTCGACCACCTTGCCGTTCCTGGAGCGCCAGAATGCCGGCATCGTCGCGGCGGCGCTGAGCCTTTCCGAGAACATCGCGTCGTCCGATTTCGCCTCGTCGCAGCGCGCCGGCACGTCGGCGCTGGTCGCGGCGCTCGACGGCGTCGCGGCGGGGCGGCTGAAAGCGCCGCTGGTGGTCGCCGCCGACAAGCGCAAGGCGCGCGCGGCGTCGTCGCAGGAGCTGGCGTTCGGCGATGCGGCGGCGGCGTTCACGCTGGGCGCGTCGGACACCATCGCCGAGTTCCTTGGCAGCCACACCGTCACGCTCGACTTCGTCGATCGCTTCCGCGGCGAAGGTGAGGATTACGACTATGGCTGGGAAGAGCGCTGGATCCGCGACGAGGGTTACAGCAAGATCGTGCCGGCGGTGGTCAAGGCGCTTCTCGAGAAGACCAATACCGCGGCGGGCGACATCGCGCACCTGATCCTGCCGTGTCCCTTTGCCAAGCTCGACCAGACGCTGGCCAAGCAATGCGGCATCGATCCGGCGAAGGTGCGCGACAATCTCGCGAGCACGGTCGGCGACAGCGGCGCGGCGCATGCGCTGCTTATGCTGGCGCATGCGCTGGAGAGCGCCAAGCCGGGCGAGAAGATCCTGGTCGTGCAGTTCGGGGCCGGCGCCGACGCGCTCTTGTTCGAGGTGACGCCGCGCATCGCCGATCTGCCGAAGCGCAGCGGCGTGTCGGGCGCGCTGGCGCGGCGCAAGGAGGAGACGAACTATCTCAAATATCTCGCCTTCAACGGCCTGGTCGAGATGGAGAAGGGCATGCGCGCCGAGGTCGACAAACGTACCGCGTTGACCGTGCTCTATCGCAATGCCGACATGCTGCTGAGCCTCTCCGGCGGCAAGTGCCGGCAATGCGGCACGGCGCAATTCCCCAAGAGCCGCATCTGCGTCAATCCGAACTGCAAGGCGGTCGACAGCCAGGACGATTACGGCTTCTCCGAGCGGCAAGGCACGGTGCTCTCCTGGTCGGCGGATTTCCTGACCTATGCGATGGATCCGCCGAGCCATTACGGCATGATCACGTTTGCGGAAGGCGGCCGGCTGATGGCCGACATCACCGACGTCGAGCAGGGCCAGATCGACACCGGCTCGAAGGTGCGCATGGCGTTCCGCATCAAGGATTTCGATCCGAAGCGCGGCTTCGTGCGCTATTTCTGGAAGGCCGTGCCGGTCTAGCGCATGGAAACGCTCGATTGCGTGGTGATCGGCGCCGGGGTTGCCGGCCTTGCGGCGGCGCGAGCGCTGGCGCTGGCCGGGCGCGAGGTGATCGTGCTGGAGCGCGAAGGCACCATCGGCACCGGCGTGTCGTCGCGCAATAGCGAGGTGATCCATGCCGGGATGTACTATCCACGCGGCAGCCTGAAGGCGCAGCTTTGCGTGCGCGGCAACCGGTTGCTGCGGGAATATGCCGAGAGCCATGGCGTGCCGTTCAAGATGGTCGGAAAGCTGATCGTGGCGGCGACCGAAGATGACCGTGCGCGTCTGCTCGCGCTTCTCGAAACCGGGAAGGCGAATGGCGTCACGGGCCTGCGCGAAATCCCAGCCTCCGAGGCGTGCGCGATGGAACCGGAGCTCGCCTGCGCCGCCGCGCTCTATTCGCCGGACACCGGCATCGTCGATAGTCATGCTCTCATGCTCTCGTTGCAGGGCGCGGCAGAGGCACATGGCGCCAGCATCGCGTTTCAAACGCCCATCGAATCCGGGCGCCTCGTCGAGGATGGCGTCGAGCTGAAAGCCGGCGGCGAGACCTTGCGTGCGAAGACGCTCGTGATCGCGGCGGGGCTCGCCTCGCCTGCCGTTGCGCGAATGATCGGCCTGCCGAATGTGCCGACGCCGTATCTGTGCAAAGGCAACTACTTCTCGCTGACCGGCAAGCAGCCCTTCGCCCGGCTCGTCTATCCGATGCCGGTGAAGGACGGGCTCGGTATCCATTACACGCTCGACCTCGGCGGACGCGGGCGCTTCGGGCCCGACGTGCAATGGATCGCGCACGAGGATTATGCCGTCGATCCGAGACGGGGCGACGCCTTCTACGCCGCCATCCGCACCTATTGGCCAGGGCTGGCCGACGGCGCGCTGGAGCCGAGCTACAGCGGCATCCGCCCCAAGATCACCTCGCCCACCGAACCGGCCGCAGATTTCCATATCGACCGGCCTGCGCCGGGCGTCGTGGCGCTCTACGGCATCGAATCCCCGGGCTTGACCGCGTCGCTCGCCATCGCGGAGCGGGTTGCGGCCCTGGTGGGGTAGGGGCATCATCCGCCAAAATATTCCGGGAGTTCGATCATGGCCTATGTCGAAGACCGCATCGTCCACGATGCCGACTCGCATCTGATGGAGCTGCCCGACAGCCTCGATGCCTATTTCGATCCAAAATTCCGCGCCGCCTATGACGCACTGCCCAAGCTGAAGGCCAATCCGCGCGATGCCGGCTGGGTGAAGAAGGCGCATGCCCAGCACGACGATCCGAACTTCCGCGACGGGGCCGATGCCAATGTGCTGCTACGCAAGAATTACGAGGCGCATGGCTCGTTCCGGCGCGAGGACCGGCCGCGCACGCTCGACAATCTCGGTTTCGCCAGCCAACTGATCTTCACCACCTGGTGCCTCGGCAATTTCGGGCTCGACGAGAGCGGGCCGGTAGATCTCGCCTATGCGGCGGCGCAGGCGCACAACCGCATGATGGTCGATTTCTGCGCGGTCGACCGCCGCTTCCTCGGCACCGGTTATGTGCCGCTGGCCGATTTCGATCGCGCGAAGCAGGCGGCGCGCGAGGCGATCGACATGGGCTGCAAGGCGCTGCTCATCCCGTCCAAGCCGTCGAAACATTCGGCGAGCCATATCGCGCTCGATCCCGTCTGGGCGATGGCGCAGGAGGCGGGCTTGCCGGTCGTGTTCCATGTCGGCGGCGAGAAGAAGCTCGATCCCGACTATTTCGAGAACGGCCTGCCGCGCGTCAAAGATTTCCATGGCGGCGAGGAGAACTTCACCTCGGTGAGCTATATGCCGATCCCGCATTCGGTGGAGCTGACGCTGGCGGCGATGATCTTCGACGGCGTCCTCGACCGTTTCCCGAAGCTGAAATTCGGCGCCATCGAGCTCGGCGCCTCCTGGGTTCCGGGCTGGATACGTAATATGGACTCCGCGGCGCTGGCTTTCGTCAAGAATGAAGAGCGGCTGCAGAAGCTCTCCATGAAGCCGTCCGAGTTCGTGAAGCGCCAGGTGCGCGTGACGCCGTATCCGCATGAGGACACCGGTTGGATCATCCGCAACACCGGCGACGAGGTCTGCCTGTTCTCGTCCGATTTCCCGCATGTCGAGGGCGGGCGCAATCCGTTGAAGCGCTTCGGCGAGTCGCTCGCCGGTTGCACGCCGCAGCAGGTCGACCGGTTCTACTGCGACAATTTCATCGACCTGATGGGCGAGGGCCTGGCGTCCGACCTGCGGCGGCCGCGCCACCTCGCGGCGGCCTGAAAAGGCTGTCATAGTTCTGTGCTCTGGCTATCGAGGAGCACTGTGTAGGGACGCGATGATCCGGATCGGCCGAGCTTTTGCCGTGTGCGCCGTGCTGGCGGCGTCGACGCTGCCGGCGTTCGCCTCGCCCTGGGCCGAGGTCGGCGATGGGCAGTTGCGTTCGGACATCGAGATTCTCGCGACTGCCGGCGTGATCGACGACATCACGACCCACTGGCCGCTGCCCTGGGCCTCGATCGTCTCGCGGCTGCGGGCGCAAGGCGTGATGCACGGCCAGCCCGGCTTCGTCCGCGAGGCCGCCGAGCGCGTGCTGGCGACGGCGAGCGACCAGATGCGCATCAACGAGATGCGCGTCAGCGCCACCGTCGACGGCACCAACGCGCCGGCCGTGGTGCGCGGCTTCGACAGCCTCGGCCGCGAGACCGCGCAAGGACAGGTCTCGGCGGAATACATGACGGACACCACGGCGGTGCGGCTGTCGATCGGCGGCGAGCTGCAGAACCACACCGGCCGCGCCGCGATCGTGCCCGACGGCAGTTATGTGGCGCAGAAGATCGGCGGCGCGACGATCTATGGCGGCTACATCACCCATTGGTGGGGGCCGGGCTGGATCTCGGCGCTGTCGCTGTCGAACAACGCCCATCCGATGCCGCAGATCGGCATCGAGCGCGACAGCACGGATGCGTTCCGCACGCCTTGGCTGTCCTGGCTGGGGCCGTGGCAGGCGGAGTTCTTCATCGGCTGGCTGGACGACAGCCGCGTCGCGGTGAACACGGTCTATCCGGGCTTCCGCTTCACCTTCAATCCGCTGCACGGGCTGGAGATCGGCCTGGCGCGGACGACGCAGATGTGCGGCACGGGACACAGCTGCGTGCCGCTGCGCGATTATTTCGACCTGCAGAACGACAACAACGCCGTCAATCACACCAACGACGAAGGCCTGATCGACGTCAAATATTCCACCATGCTCGGCCGCTATCCGGCCGAGGTCTATATGCAGCTGATGAACGAGGATTCGAGCCCCGTCAGCCATTCCGACACCAGCCATCTGTTCGGCGCCAGCCTGTGGCTGCCGATCGGCGCCGCCGCACCGCTGCGCCTGACGGCCGAGTACAGCGATACCGTGCCCACGGTGGACATCTTCAGCTTCGGCGACGTGGCGCATGGCGATGCCTACAACAATGGCGGCTATATCGACGGCATGCGCTATCGCGGCCGCACGTTGGGTTTCAGCCTGGACAGCGATTCCACGCTGTTCACCTTGCAAGGCGCCTGGCGCGGGGCGGGCGGCTGGTCCTACGAGCTGACCTATCACCATGCGGCGGTCGACAACCCCAACAACACGCTCGGCAATGCCGTGACCACCGCGCCGGTGCACATCAACCTGGGCGAGGCGCGGGTGTCGTTTCCGTTCCAGGGCGTCAATATCGACCTCGAAGGCCGCCTGGCGGACGACCAGCCCAGGCCCTTCCACGGGTTCCAGGCGGCCATCGAGGCGGGGCTTTCCATTACGCTTTGAGCGCGCGGCTCTTGCTGGGCTATAAGGGTGGCGAAAGCCGCCGATGCGGGCATTTTTGAAAACAAATAGAGGTAGTCCGGCAGGACGGCGCCACCACATCTGGTGAGGCGGAAGGACGAGGCGAGGATGGCAACGGGCATCAAGGACAAGGTCGCGATTTTGGGCATGGGCTGCTCCAAATTCGGCGAACGCTGGGACGCCAATGCCGAGGAGCTGATGGTCGAGGCCTATCTCGAGGCGCTGGGCGATGCCGGCGTCGAGACCAGCCAGATTCAGGCCGCCTGGCTGGGCACCGCCCTCGAAGAGCAGCATGTCGGCAAGGGCGGCACGCCGCTGTCGGTTGCGCTGCGCCTGCCCAATATCCCGGTCACCCGGGTGGAGAATTTCTGCGCCTCGGGCTCCGAGGCGTTCCGCGGCGCGGTCTATGCCGTGGCGGCGGGGGCGTGCGACATCGCGCTGGCGCTTGGCTGCGAGAAGCTGAAGGACACCGGCTATGGCGGCCTGCCGCAGCGCGAGCAAGGCACCCTTTCGCCCTTGTGGAGCGCCAACGGCTCGGCGCCGGGCAATTTCGCGCAGCTCGCGTCGGCCTATCGCGCCAAGCACGGTGTCTCGAAAGAGGACCTCAAGCGCGCCATCGCCCATGTCTCGGTCAAGAGCCACGCCAACGGCGCCAAGAACCCCAAGGCGCATCTGCAGAAGCCGATCACCGAGGATCAGTGCCTGAACGCGCCGATGATCGCCGAGCCGCTCGGCCTGTTCGACTGCTGCGGCGTGTCGGACGGCGCGGCCTGCGCCATCGTGACGACGCCCGAGATCGCCAAGGCGATGGGCCGTAAGAACGCGGTCACCGTGAAGGCGCTGCAGCTGTCGCTGTCGAACGGGCTGGAGAGCCAGCACAATTCGTGGGACGGCTCGTACTTCCACACCGCCCGCATCGCCGCCAAGCGCGCCTATGACGAGGCCGGCATCCGCGATCCGCGCGACGAGATCTCGATGATGGAGGTGCATGACTGTTTCTCCGTCACCGAACTGGTGACGATGGAAGACCTTCACATCAGCCGCGAGGGCGAGGGGTGGAAGGACGTGATGAACGGTTTCTACGACGCGGACGGCCAAGTGCCGTGCCAGATCGACGGCGGCCTGAAATGCTTCGGCCATCCGATCGGGGCGAGCGGGCTCCGCATGCTTTACGAGATGTATCTGCAGCTGCAGGGCCGCGCCGGCGCCCGCCAGCTCAAGGATCCGAAAATCGGCATGACGCACAATCTGGGCGGCTCGCCGATGATGAACGTCTGCTCGATCGCGATCATCGGCGCGCAAGGAGCGTGAGCACTCTTATGACTTCGATCTATCCCGTTATCCTCTCCGGCGGCAGCGGAACGCGGCTGTGGCCGCTTTCGCGCGCGGCGCTGCCCAAGCAGCTTCTGGCGCTCAACGGCGCGCGCACCATGATCCAGGACACCGTGCTGCGCGCGCAGGTTCCGGGTGCGCAGGCGCCGATCCTGCTTTGCAGCGAGGGCCACCGCTTCCTGGTCGCCGAGCAGATGCAGTCCATCGACGTCGCGCCGAAGGCCATCGTGCTGGAGCCGTTCGGCCGCAACACCGCGCCGGCCGCCGCCATCGCGGCGCTGCTGGTCGCGGCGGAGAATCCCGAGGGCGTCGTGCTGCTGCTCGCCTCCGACCACGTGGTGACCGACGAGCCGGCGTTCCAGGCCGCCGTCGCGCGCGCGGCGCACGCGGCCGGGCAGGGGCGCATCGTGACCTTCGGCATCACGCCGGACGCGCCCGAGACCGGCTATGGCTATATCCAGCGCGGCGGCGCGTTCGCCGACGGTGTGCATGACGTGAACCGCTTCGCCGAGAAGCCGGATCGCGCCACCGCCGAGCGTTATCTCGATAGCGGCGAGTATTCGTGGAACAGCGGCATGTTCATGTTCCGCGCCGACGTGCTGCTCGAGGAGCTGCGCCGGTACGAGCCGGGCCTTGTGGAAGCCTGCCAGGCGTCGCTCGACACCGCGGTGCGCGATCTCGATTTCATCCGCCTCGACGCCAAGGCGTTCGAGACGGCCAAGAACATCTCCATCGACTACGCGGTGATGGAGAAGACCGACAAGGCGGCCGTGGTGCCGTGCGACATCGGGTGGAGCGACGTCGGGGCGTGGTCCTCCTTGTGGTCGCTCGGCACCCGCGACGGCAATGGCAATGTGATGCAGGGCGACGTGCTGGTGCACGACAGCCGCGACTCCTTCGTGCGCAGCGAGAAGGGGCTGACCGCCTTGGTGGGCGTAAAGGACCTCGTGGTCGTGGTCACCGAGGATGCCGTGCTGGTCTCCGACAAGCACCGCGCGCAGGACGTGAAGGCGATCGTGGACTCGCTCAAGGCGGACAACCGGCCGGAGCTGCAGGAGCACAAGGTCGTCTATCGTCCCTGGGGCAGCTATCAGGGCATCGACGCCGGCGACGGCTATCAGGTGAAGCAGATCTTCGTGAAGCCGGGCGGCCGGCTCTCGCTGCAGAGCCACACAAAGCGCGCCGAGCACTGGATCGTGGTGCAGGGCACCGCCCAAGTGACCTGCGACGACAAGGTGTTCCTGCTGAACGAGAACCAGTCGACCTTCATCCCGCTGGGCAGCCGCCACCGGCTGGAGAACCCCGGCAAAGTGCCGCTGCGTCTCATCGAGGTACAGTCGGGGTCGTATCTCGGCGAGGACGACATCGTGCGCTACGACGATATTTATGGCCGGGCGCCGGCAGCGGCGAAGGCCTGAAACGCACTGGTTAAAGCCTGTCATCCCGGCCAAGCGATGCGTCAGCATCGCGTAGAGCCGGGACCCATCGCGCCGCGTCGGAATGGGTCCCGGGTCTCGCTCCGCTCGCCCGGGATGACTGGGGTGGAGCGATAGAGGGTTTGTTAAGCGCTCTTCGCCAGATTGGGAGCCTGGAAAGGCCCTCGAATGGCGGTTCTTGTCACCGGCGGCGCCGGCTATATCGGCAGCCACACCACCTACGCCCTGCTCGACCGCGGCGAGAGCGTCGTCGTGCTCGACAATCTTTCGACCGGCGTGCGCAGCCAAGTCGGCGAGAAGGCGGCGTTCGTCGAAGGCGACGCCGGCGACACGGCGCTGGTGAAACGCGTCATCGCCGAGCATGACGTCGATGCGGTGATCCATTTCGCGGGCTCCATCGTGGTGCCGGAATCGGTGGCGCAGCCGCTGCGCTATTACGAGAACAACGTCGTCGCCTCGCGCAGCCTGATCGCGGCCTGCGTCGAGGGCGGCGTGAAGCAGTTCATCTTCTCCTCCACCGCGACGGTCTACGCGGAGGACGCGCCGCAGCCGCTGGCCGAGACCGAGCGCAAGGCGCCGATCAGTCCCTACGCCCGCTCCAAGCTGATGACCGAATGGATGCTGGAGGACACGGCGCGGGCGCACGATTTCCGCCCGATCGTGCTGCGGTATTTCAACGTCGCCGGCGCCGATCCCAAGGGCCGCACCGGGCAGTCGGGCCGCGTCTCGACGCATCTGATCAAGCGCGCCGCGCAGGCGGCGCTGGGGCGTATCAGCCATCTCGATATCTTCGGCACCGATTATCCGACGCCCGACGGTACCGGGGTCCGGGATTACATCCATGTCAGCGACCTCGCGGACGCGCACCTTCTGGCGCTTCATGCGCTTAGAGGCGGCGCGGCGCCGACCTCGTACAATTGCGGCTATGGCCGCGGGCTTTCCGTCCGCGACGTCATCGCGGGCGTGGAAGAGGTGATCGGCGAGCGCCTCGAAGTGCGCGAAATGCCGCGCCGTCCGGGCGACCCGCCGACGCTGGTTTCCGATCCCACGCGGCTCAAAACCGAGCTAAACTGGCGTCCCCGGCACGACCGGCTGGACGAGATCATCCGTTCGGCACTCGACTGGGAACGACGCTTCAACGCGTGATCCCCACGCCTGATTACTCTGGCCCGATGAGTGCACGTCATACCGCGACCGAAGATTATGCCGTCCAGGGCAAGACGCCTGGCGAATGGCGCTATGTGCTCGCGCCGCCGCCCAAGGGCACGGCCGCCGAACGGCTGAAAGAGGTCCAGGCCAAGCTCTACAACGCCGTGGACTCGATCCTCGACGGCGAGGTCGCGGAGAAGTTTCCGGACACCGAGGGCAAGCGGATCGTCATCCAGCTCGATTGCCGCGGCCTGCCGCAGGCCGAGGTGAAGAAGTTCTCCGACGCCATCTTCGCCATCCCGCGCTATCGCAACGCGCTGGCCAAATCGGCCTTCGCGGCGGACATCGCCTTCGACCTCGTCTCGCCGCAGCCGTTCATCTACACGCCGGTCCGCGCGGTGATGACCTTCGCGCATACCTATGAGCGGCATCTTTCGGCGCTGTCGATGGCCGGCGGCTATGCCTTCGACAGCTATTCCTTCGGCCGCATCGACCACGCCACGACGCACATCGTGTTCATCGCCTATCTGGCGCTGGCCGGCATCGCGATCGCGATCTCGCACCGGTTGGAGTCGCGCGGGCCGGAGACGCAGCCGTCGGAGCGTACCCGCACCATCCTGACGGCGGCGACGCAGTTCGCGCTGGGCTGTCTCTTGAGCGGTTTTTGCGTGTTCTATCTGCGCAGCGCGTCGCTGTGGGCGTCGTGGCCCTATCTGCTGGTGCTGGCCGGCGTGTTCATCGGCAACGAGTTCTTCAAGAAGTACACGACGCGCTTCACCTTCTCGCTGCTGCTGTATTTCTTCGCGCTGTACTCCTACGCGGTCTTCCTGGTGCCGGTCGTCATCGCCGAGATCGGCATGTGGCCGTTCCTCGCCAGCGGCATCCTCGCGGTCGCGACGTTCTGGTTCTACACCGACGTGCTGGCGTGGCTGGGGCGGCCGCGCTGGCGGCAGGTCCGGCTCTATGTCTACAGCGGCGTGATCGTCATCGCCGCGGCGATGAACCTGTTCTGGTTCGCCAAGGTGCTGCCGCCGCTGCCGCTCGCGCTCGCCGATGCCGGCGTCTATCACAGCGCCAAGAAGGTCGGGAACGCCTACCAGGTCACCACCGAGCAGCAGCCCTGGACCACCGTCTATGGCGCGCCGCCGGTGATCCATCTGCAGCCGGGCGAGAAGCTCTATCTCTATGCCTCGGTGTTCGCGCCGGGGCGGCTGGCGACGGCCATCGTCCACCGCTGGGAGTGGTTCGACCCCACGCTGCGCAAATGGGTTTTCCAGTCCAAGGTCGCGTTCCAGATCAAGGGCGGCCGGGACGGCGGCTATCGCGCCTATTCGATCAAATCCAAGCCCAAGCCGGGCGACTGGCGGGTGAACATCACCACCGGCGACGGACGGCCGCTGGGCCGGGTGCGGTTCGCGGTGGCCTATGCGCCGCCGCCCCAGCCGCTCCAGCAGCTGACGCTGAACTAGCGCCCCAGAGCCTACTTGCATCGGGGCGCCGGGCGGCCTATTTCACAGTTACTCCTTGGGGTCCGGATTTTTGTCCACTAAAGCGCCTGTATTTTCGCATCTCAAGCGGTTGGAAGCCGAGAGCATCCACATCATCCGCGAGGTGGCGGCCGAGTTCGCCAATCCGGTGATGCTGTACTCCATCGGCAAGGATTCGTCGGTGATGCTGCACTTGGCGATGAAGGCGTTCTATCCGTCCAAGCCGCCGTTCCCGCTGCTCCATGTCGACACGACGTGGAAGTTCGGCGAGATGATCAAATTCCGCGACGAGACCGTCGAGCGGCTGGGCCTCAACCTGCTCGTCCACATCAACCAGGACGGCGTGAAGCGCGGCATCAATCCGTTCGATTCGGGCTCGGCGCTCCATACGCAAGTCATGAAGACCGAGAGCCTGAAGCAGGCGCTCGACAAATACGGCTTCGACGCGGCGTTCGGCGGCGCGCGGCGCGACGAGGAGAAATCCCGCGCCAAGGAGCGCGTGTTCTCGTTCCGCAACACCAACCACGCGTGGGACCCGAAGAACCAGCGGCCCGAGCTCTGGCGCGTCTACAACACGCGCATCAACAAGGGCGAGAGCATCCGCGTCTTCCCGCTGTCCAACTGGACCGAGCTCGACATCTGGCAATACATCCTGGCAGAGGACATCCCGATCGTGCCGTTGTATTTCGCCAAGAAGCGCCCGGTGGTGGAGCGCGACGGCACGATGATCATGGTCGACGACGACCGCATGAAGCTGAAGCCGGGCGAAAGCGTCGAGGATCGCCTCGTGCGCTTCCGCACGCTGGGTTGCTATCCGCTCACCGGCGCGATCGACAGCGATGCCGACACGCTGGAAGGCATCGTGACGGAGATGTTCACCGCGCGCACGTCGGAGCGGCAGGGCCGGCTGATCGACAGCGACGAGAAGTCGTCGATGGAGAAGAAGAAGAAAGAGGGGTATTTCTAGATGAACGCCCCCACAGAGCTGGCGCAATTCCTCGCGGCACAGGAGAAGAAGTCGCTGCTGCGGTTCCTCACCTGCGGCAGCGTCGACGACGGCAAGTCCACGCTGATCGGCCGGCTTCTCTACGACACCAAGCTGTTGTTCGAGGACACGCTGGCTTCGCTCGAGAAGGACTCCAAGAAGTTCGGCACCACCGGCGGCGACATCGATTTCGCGCTGCTGGTCGACGGTCTGGAAGCCGAGCGCGAGCAGGGCATCACCATCGACGTCGCCTATCGCTTCTTCGCCACCGACAAGCGCAAGTTCATCGTCGCCGACACGCCGGGCCACGAGCAGTATACCCGCAACATGGCGACCGGCGCCTCGAACTCCGAGCTCGCGGTCATCCTGATCGATGCGCGCAAGGGCGTGCTGGTGCAGACCCGGCGCCATGCCTATATCGCCTCGCTGCTCGGCATCCGGCACATCGTGCTGGCGGTCAATAAGATCGATCTGGTCGGCTTCGACCGGACGGTGTTCGACGACATCGTCAAGGAGTTCGCCGCGTTCTCCGAGAAGCTCGGCTTCTTCACGGTGGCAGCGATCCCGCTGTCGGCGCGGTTCGGCGACAACGTCATCGCCAAGAGCGAGAACACGCCCTGGTACACCGGCCCGGCGCTGCTGGAGCATCTGGAGACGGTCGACGTCGACACCGCGCTGTCGGAGCGGGCGTTCCGCATGCCGGTGCAGTGGGTGAACCGGCCCAATCTCGATTTCCGCGGCTTCTCCGGCACCATCGCGAGCGGCAACGTCAAGCCGGGCGACGCCATCGCAGTGGCGAAGTCGGGCCGCACCTCGACCGTCAAGCGCATCGTCACCATGGACGGCGACCTTGCCGAGGCGAGCGCCGGCGCGGCGGTGACCTTGGTGCTGGCCGACGAGGTCGACATCTCGCGCGGCGACGTGCTCTGCGCGCCGACGCAGCGGCCCGACGTCACCGACCAGTTCGCGGCGCATCTGCTCTGGATGACCGAGGACGAGATGCTGCCGGGGCGGCAGTACCTGATGAAGCTGGCCACCGCGACCGTGCCGGTGCAGGTCACCACGCTGAAGCACAAGATCGACGTCAACACGCTCGACCAGCACGCGGCCAAGACGCTGCAGCTGAACGAGGTCGGCTACGGCAATTTCTCGACCTCCCAGGCGCTCGCGATCGATCCCTATGCGGTCAACCGCGACATGGGCGGGTTTATCCTGATCGACCGGTTCTCCAACGCCACGGTCGGCGCCGGCATGATCGATTTCGGCCTGCGCCGCGCGACCAACGTGCACTGGCAGGCGCTCGACGTCGACAAGCGGGCGCGCGGCGCGCAGAAGAGCCAGAAGCCGGCGGTGCTGTGGTTCACCGGCCTGTCGGGCTCGGGCAAATCGACCATCGCGAACCTGGTGGAGCGCGCGCTCTATGCGGAAGGGCGTCATACCTACCTCCTGGACGGCGACAATGTTCGCCATGGCTTGAACCGGGATCTGGGTTTCACGGACGCGGACCGGGTGGAGAACATCCGCCGCGTCGGCGAGGCGTCGAAGCTGTTCGTCGATGCGGGGCTGATCGTGCTGACGGCGTTCATCTCGCCGTTCCGCTCGGAGCGCCGGATGGCGCGCGAGCTTCTGGGCGAAGGCGAGTTCATCGAGGTGTTCGTCGACACGCCGCTCGAGATCTGCATGCAGCGCGATCCCAAGGGCCTCTATCAGAAGGCCAAGGCGGGCGAGATCAAGAACTTCACCGGCATCTCGAGTCCGTACGAGGCACCGGAAGCGCCGGAGCTGCGGATCGAGACGGAGAGCGCGGACGCCGCTACGCATGCGGCGGCGATCGTGGAGTATCTGCGCGAGCGCGGGTATCTGTCGTAGGTGTTGGTGATCATCGGATAGCCTTTCTGGAGCGCCGCGAAAAATCGCGCGCCGTGGTTCGGATGTGATTGTGGAGAGATAAGGGATTTGGTGTTCGCACCGACTCGGTTCAAGGGGTGGCGTGGAAATTTTTTCGTGCGTGGATAAGTGCAAGTTATCCACGCCGCGCGGGCACGGATTTGTCCGTATACGGCGAAAAAGCGGGCATGCAGGGCGTGGATAAGTTTTTACGCTGCGCCGCACGCAACGAAATAGAATTTCACGAAAATAAATTTTGAAGGGCCATAACTCTATTGTCATGGCCCGCGAATGCGGGCCACCCAGGTGACGTCTGCGCTTCTCTTTCAAGTGGAGTGGCGCACCACCTGGGTGGCCCGCACTCCGGCGGGCCATGACAATGGTGGTGGTGGGTGGAGCGGCGGCTAGCCGCCCGTCGTCTTGCGGCCGACGCTCACATAGTGGAAGCCCGCCGCCGCCATCTGGTCCGGGTTGTAGATGTTGCGCAAATCGACCATCAGCGGGCGCTTGAGGAGGCTCTTCATCCGCGCCATGTCCAGCGCGCGGAATTCGTTCCACTCGGTCAGGATCGCCACGCCGTCGGCGCCGTCGAGCGCATTATAGGCGTCCTTGCACAGCTCGATGTTGAGCAGCTTGCCCGCTTCCTTCTCGCCCTGCGGGTCGAAGGCGCGGATGGTGGCACCCTTCTTCTGCAGATAGGGCACGATGGCGAGGCTGGGGGCGTCGCGCATGTCGTCGGTGTTGGGCTTGAAGGTGAGGCCGAGCACCGCGATCGTCTTGCCCGCCACGCCGCCCAGGGCCTTCTCGATCTTCTGCGCCATCTGCGTCTTGCGGCTTTCGTTCACCGCGATCACCGCCTCGACGATCTTCGTCGGTGCGCCGACGTCGCGCGCGGTCTGCAGCAGGGCCAGCGTGTCCTTCGGGAAGCACGAGCCGCCATAACCCGGGCCGGCGTGCAGGAACTTGCCGCCGATGCGGCCGTCCAGCCCGATGCCGCGCGCGATGTCCTGCACATTGGCGCCGACCGCCTCGCAGATGTTCGCCATCTCGTTGATGAAGGTGATCTTGGTCGCGAGGAAGGCATTGGCGGCGTATTTGATCAGCTCGGAGCTCTCGCGCGTCGTGAAGAGGATCGGCGTCTCGTTGAGGTAGAGCGGGCGGTAGATCTCGCGCATCACCTGGCGGGCGCGCTCGGTGTCGCAGCCGACGACGACGCGGTCGGGGCGGCGGAAGTCCTCGATGGCGGCGCCTTCGCGCAGGAACTCCGGATTGGAGGCGGTGTCGAACTGCGCGTCCGGGTTGGTCCGGCGGATGATGGCCTCGACCTCGCGGTTGGTGCCGACGGGTACGGTCGATTTGGTGACGACCACGGTGTAGCCGTCGAGCGCGGCGGCGATCTCTTTTGCCGCCTCGTAGACATAGGTGAGGTCGGCGTGGCCGTCGCCGCGCCGGCTGGGCGTGCCGACGGCGATGAACACCGCGTCGGCGCCCTTCACGGCGGCGGCGATGTCGGTCTCGAAGGTCAGCCGGCCGGCCTTGGTGCTGGTTTCGACGACGTGGTCGAGGCCCGGCTCGAAGATCGGGATCACGCCCTTTTTCAGCGCCTCGATCTTGCTCGCGACCTTGTCGACGCAGATCACGTCGTGGCCGAACTCCGAGAGGCAGGCGCCGGAAACCAGGCCGACATAGCCCGTGCCGATCATCGCGATGCGCATTTTTTACCTTCTGTTTACAAACGGAGGGTCGCGGACGAACCGCTATCACACTTGGCCCTAGCGCCAAACCATGACAATTCGAACCGTTCCGGAACCACTTGTTAAGGACGTTCGGCGAAACTGCAAAGGTCGAAAAGGACCCTTTGCCCATGAGCAAGCCTGCCGTCGCCCTTGCGCGCACGCAGTTCTCCGCCGAGATCGCCCAGCCGGCCCCCGCCGAAGCGCCCGCGGCGTTCCGCGATTTCTCCCAGCCCTGGCTGGACCTGAACGACAAGTCGGTCCTGGTGACCGGCGGCACGGGTTCGTTCGGCAAGCATTTCCTGAAGACGGTGTGCGCGCAATACAAGCCGCGCCGCATCATCATCTTCTCCCGCGACGAGCTGAAACAGTCGGACATGCAGCTCGACTTCCCCATGAGCCAGTATCCGTTCATCCGCTATTTCATCGGCGACGTGCGCGACCGCGACCGGCTCGACCTGGCGCTGCGCGACGTGGATTACGTGGTGCACGCCGCCGCCCTCAAGCAGGTGCCGACGGCGGAGTACAATCCGTTCGAGTGCATCCGCACCAACGTGTTCGGCGCCGAGAACATCGTCTACGCGGCGCTGCGCCGCAACGTGAAGAAAGTCATCGCGCTCTCCACCGACAAGGCGGCGAACCCGGTGAACCTCTACGGCGCGTCCAAGCTCGCCTCGGATAAGATCTTCGTCGCCGCCAACAACCTGTCGGGCCATGACGGCACCAAGTTCTCGGTGGTGCGCTATGGCAACGTGTTCGGCAGCCGCGGCTCGGTCGTGCCGTTCTTCCGCAAGCTGATCGCCGACGGCGCCGATCACCTGCCGATCACCGATCCGCGCATGACGCGCTTCTGGATCACCCTGACCCAGGGCGTGAACTTCGTGCTCTCGAGCATGGAGATGATGCGCGGCGGCGAGATCTATGTGCCCAAGATCGCCTCGACCACGATCACCGACCTGGCGACCCTCATCAGCCCCAAGCACGCGCAGAAGATCGTCGGCATCCGCCCGGGCGAGAAGCTGCACGAGACCATGATCCCGGCCGACGACTCCCATTGGACCGTCGACATGAAGGACCGTTACGTGATCCTGGCGAGCTTCGCCCATGCGGCGCGCGAGGCCTATCTGGCGCGCGGCGCGGTGCCGGTGGAGGAGGGGTTCTCCTATTCCAGCGACAGCAATCCCGAGGCGCTCGACGTGCGCGGCCTCCAGACGCTGCTGCAGATGGCCTATGCCTGACAAGACCGCGGGCGCGCCGGCGCTGAACTTCCTGCCC
Organism: Rhizomicrobium sp.; assembly: GCA_035551495.1. Lineage (GTDB taxonomy): Bacteria > Pseudomonadota > Alphaproteobacteria > Micropepsales > Micropepsaceae > Rhizomicrobium. Next base: position 55,211 of record DASZMT010000004.1, read on the forward strand.
TATGGCCGCCAGGAGATCGGCGATGCCGACATCAAGGCGGTGGTCGCGGCGCTGACCTCCGACTGGCTGACCACGGGGCCGCGCGTCGCGCAGTTCGAGAAGGCGTTCGCGGAGTTCTGCGGCGCTTCGCACGGCGTGGCGGTGAACAGCGGCACGGCGGCGCTGCATGCCGCGATGCGGGCGGTTGGCGTGGGACCGGGCGACGAGGTCATCGTCCCGGCGATCACGTTTGCGGCCTCCGCCAATGCGGCGGTCTATGAAGGCGCGACGCCGGTGTTCTGCGACGTCGAGGCCGATACGCTTTTGATCGATCCGGCCAAGGTGGGCGCGCTGATCACGCCGCGCACCAAAGCGATCGTCGCGGTCGATTACGGCGGACAGCCGGCCGACTATGCGGCGCTGCGCATGCTGGTGAAGGGCACGGACATCAAGATCGTCGCCGATGCCTGCCATGCACCTGGCGCGACCTATATGGGCTGCAAGGCGGGCACGCTGGGCGACATCTCCTGCTTCTCGTTCCATCCGGTGAAGCACCTGACGACCTGCGAGGGCGGCATGACGCTGACGCAGGATGCGCAGATGGCCGCGCATATGCGCCGCTTCCGCAACCACGGCATCGATAGCGACCACCGCAAGCGCGAGTCCGAGGGGACTTTCGCCTACGACATGGTGGAGTTGGGCTACAACTATCGCCTGCCGGACGTGCAATGCGCGCTTGGCATGGCACAGCTGGAGCGGCTGCCGCAGTGGATCGCGCGGCGCCAGGCCGTCGCGGGCTGGTACGAGGCGGCGCTGGCGGGACAGAACCGCGTGACGCCGCTGCGCCTGCATGCGGATCGCACCAACGCCCATCATCTCTATGTCGTGCGGCTGGCCGAAGGGCTGGACCGCGCCAAGGCCTTCGCGCATCTGCGCGCCCAGGGCATCGGGGCGAACGTGCACTACGCGCCGGTCTATCTGCACAGCTTCTATCGCGCGCGCGGCTATGCGCCCGGGTTGTGTCCGGTGGCGGAGGAGGCCTATCGCGGCCTGTTGACGCTGCCGATGTTCCCGCAGATGTCGCAGGGCGACGTGCAGCGCGTCGTCGACGCGCTCGCTACCATCTAGACGGCGTCAGGACCGTTTCGTCTTCCAGCGCGCAGGCGCTCCAGTCGAGCTGGGGCGGCGGCAGCGCTGCGGCCGCCAGGATCTCATCCAATTCGCGTGGTGTGGTGACGCCGACCACCGCGACATCGATCTGTTGATCCAGCGCGAAAGCGAGGGCGGCGGCGAGCGGCGTCGATCCGGCGTCGGCGACGCGTCTGCGGAGCGCTGCCAGGTGCGGCGCGGCGGCGGCGAGTTTCGGCGGCAGCGTTTCCAAAAACAGCAGACCCTGCAGGAAGAGCGAGCGGGCGTGGATCTCGACGCCGCCGGCTTTCAGCGCCGCCAGCGCGCCGGAGCGGATCAGGCGCTGGTCGAGCAGGCTGAGCGGCACCTGCATCGCGTCGGGCTTGAAACGCCGCGCCAGCGCCACAGGATCGTCGGCGACATAGGCCGAGATGCCGATGCCCTTGAACAAACCCTCTTGCTTCAACGCCAGCAGCGCATTCCACAGCGCGTCGCCTTCGCTGCCGGCGAGGTCGGTGGCGGCATGGACCAGGAGAAGGTCGACCGGCCGGCGTTGCAGCGTCAGGGCCGACTGGCGGGCGCGGGCGATCAGGGGGGCCAAGCCGTTCTTGAGATTTGCGGTCTTGGTCACGATGCGAAACGGCCGCGTCAGCGGCGCCAGCGCGCCGAGGACGGCCTCCGCCTCGCTGTAATTGGCGGCCGTGTCGAGCGTGCCCACGCCCGCTTCGGCGCCCCGGCGCAGGATGACGGCCACGTCGCCTTCCGGCACGCGGCCGCGGGTGTTGGAGATGCCATAGGCCTGGCCGAACTGGACCGTGCCGATTCCCAGCCTGGCGACACGTTTGCTGTGATTCATGCCGCTATTCCGTCACACCGCCGGCGGATAAGATAGCCGCCTCATGATTCAAGTCGAAGACCTCGTCTACGAATACCCCACGGCGCGGGCGCTGAAAGGCGTGTCGCTGACCGTCGCGGACGGCACCATCACCGCGCTGGTGGGGCCGAACGGCGCCGGCAAGACCACGCTGCTGCGCTGCATGGCGGCGCTGGAGGATCCGTATTCGGGGCGCGTGCTGATCGAGGGGCTCGATACCGTCGAACACCCGCGCGAGATCCACGCCAAGCTGGGCTACCTGCCGGACTTCTACGGCCTCTACAACGAGCTGTCGGTGCGCCGTTCGCTGACCTATGCGGCGCGCAGCCACGGCATCGCGGCGGCGTTGACGGCGGCGGCGGTGGAGAAGGCGGCGCGGCGCGTCGGCCTGCTCGACCGGCTCGAGACCAAGGCCGGCGAGCTGTCGCGCGGGCTGCGCCAACGGCTCGGCATCGGCCAGGCGATCGTGCATGAGCCCAAGGTGCTGATCCTCGACGAGCCGGCGGCCGGCCTCGACCCGCAGGCGCGGCGCGACCTCTCCACGCTGCTGATCCAGATGCGCGACAGCGGCATGACGCTGATCGTCTCGTCGCACATCCTGGCCGAGCTCGAAGACTATTGCTCGGAGATGATCATCATCGAGAACGGCCTGATCGCCGGCGGCAAGGCGATCAAGGTGCGCGACGATGCGCGGCCGCACTATCTGGTGGAGCTGGCGACGGCGCGCAGCGACCTCAAGGAATTCCTGGACGGCAAGGGCGCCGACGTGATGGAGGCGGACCAGCTGCACGCGCTGTTCGTGTTCGCGCAGAACGCCGGCGCGCGCGCCAAGCTGCTGCGCGAGCTGATCGCCGCGGGCTTCGACGTGGTGAGCTTCTCGCAAACCAGCCGTACGCTGGAAGACGCCTATATCGCGCAGGTGGGACGCACATCGTGAACCCCGAATTCGCCCGCAATGTCTGGCTGGAGATGACGCCGCAGCGCCTGCTGCTGATGGTCGTGGTGCTCGGGCTGATCTTCTTCGCGGTGTCGCTGTCCAAGAGCGCCGACGCGCTCTCGTTCGTCGCGATTTCGCTGTACTACATCATCGTCGTCCTGTGGGGTTCGCGCCGCGCGGCGCTGGGCGTGGTGGACGAGATTCGCGACCGTACCTGGGACGGCCAACGCCTTTCGGCGCTCGGCGCCGGCGAGATGGCGTGGGGCAAGCTGTTCGGCGCCACGATCTACAACTGGTTCGGCGGCGCGATCTGCCTGGCGCTGCTGCTCGCGAGCCAGACCAAGCTCGGCGTGGTGAATCTGTTCGACGAGACGCTCTACTATGTCGGCATCGGCGTGATCGCACAGTCGACCGCGCTGCTCGCGAGCCTGGTCGCGATCGGGCGGCGCCAGCGCCATTCGCTGTTCGAGGTGTTCGTCTACCAGTCCTGCGGTGTCGCCGCCGCCGTCGTGCTCGGCGTGTTGTGGAAGCAGGTCGATCCCTTCGCCTCGGAGCTGACGCGCCAGCCCGCGGTCGAGACGTTCCCCTGGTGGGGCACCGCGATGAACGCACAGCTGTTCCTCGCCGCGTCCATCGTGCTGTTCGCGGCCTGGACGCTGGTCGGCTGTTATCGCGAGATGCGGCTCGAGCTGAAGATGCGCAACGGGCCGCTGGTGTGGCTCGGATTTCTCCTCTTCGTCGTGGTCTATGTCGCGGGCTTCGACAAGCTGATCACGTCCGACGTCGGTCCGCTCGACCTCGTCTCGCGGCGGTTGTTCCTGGCGGGTCTCGCCGGCGTTGGGCTGACCTATGTGATGGTGCTGCTGGAGCCGAAGGATCCGGTGCATTACCGCTGGATGTTCGGCCAGCTGCGCCAGGGCCATCCGCTGCGGGCGTTGTCGGGCCTTCAGGCGTGGATGATGAGCTATGTCGCGGCGTTCGGCTTCGCGGCGGCGCTGTCGCTGTGGCTGTTGCATGCGCCGAGGGGCGCTTCGACGCAGCAGCTCGTGCTGGCGGCGATGGGTTTCGTCACGCGCGACACGGCGCTGTTCGTGCTGATGCAGACGCTGCCGGGCAAGCGGCGCGGCGACTATGCGGCGCTGGCGGTGCTGCTGGTGCTGTATGTGCTGGCGCCGGTGATCCTGGGCGGGCTGCATGCGGAGAAGCTGCTGCTGCTCTGCTTCCCGGTGCCCGGCGCGGTCGATTGGGCCGGTGTCGCGATCGCCTGGGCCGAGGGGCTTGTCGTGGCGAGCCTGGCGACTACCCGTCTGGTGCTGCTGAAAAAAGCGTGAGGCATCCGGAGCGCTATACCGGCGTGTAGATGATCAGCTTCAGACTTGGATCGTCGTTGAAGTGGAAGCTGGCGTGGTCGAAGACGATCACCCCGCGCGCCGGATGATGCAGCGTCTTGCGGCCTGACGCCGGGCGGCGCACATCGTGGCGCTCCCACCAGGCGTCGAACTCGGGACAGCCTTCGCGCAGGCGCTTCAAGAGTGCGACGAAGGCCGGATCGCCGGCCCACAGATCGTGCGTGGCGCGGAATTGCGCGACCATGCGCTCAGCCTCGTCCGCCCAGCCGGGACCGAACAGCGCGCGGCTGCGCGGGTGGGTCAGCACGGCGATCAGGATGTTGCGTTCGCCGGGCTTGAGGTCGTCGAAGCCGAAAACGTCGTTGGCCGCCGCGTTCCAGCCGAGCAGGTCGCGGCGGCGGCCGGTGACATAGGCGGGCTGCTGGAGACTGTGCAGCAGGCGCAGCAGCGAGGGCGGCGCGGTCTCGGGCGCGAAAGGCTTGCGGCCGCCACCGCCAGCCAAGGCGCGCAGATGCTGATGCTCGGCCTCGGAGAGGCGCAGGGCGCGGGCCAGCGCGTCGATGGTGGCAAGCGAGGGCGTCACCGGGCGGCCCTGTTCGAGGCGGATGTACCAGTCGACCCCGATGCCGGCGAGCTCCGCCACCTCCTCGCGGCGCAGGCCGGGGGTGCGGCGGCGCCGGTGGGGGGTGAGGCCGACAGCCTCGGGCGTCAGGCGCCCGCGGCGCACCCGCAGGAAGTCGCCCAACTCGCGGCGTTTGTCGGTTTCCATCGGCATGGTGGGCCTTTCAGTCCCAGGATAATACCAGGCCTGAATAGGACGCGAAAGACTGGTTAGAGTGGCCGCTGTCGCTGCTTACGAGGCCCCCATGAAAGCCGCCGTCCTGAACGAATTCGGCACGCCGCTCGCGATCCAGACGCTGCCCGACCCGGCGCTGGGGACCGGCGAGATCGTGGTCGACGTCGTGGCGGCCGGTGTCGCGGGCTACACGGCCGGCGTGTTCTCCGGCGCGCGCAACTACATGCTGGAGGTGCCGATCGCGCCGGGGCCGGGCGGCATCGGGCGGGTGCGTGCGACGGGGCCGGATACGACCAAGCTGAAGCCCGGCGACTGGGTCTATTGCGATCCGACGATCCGCGCGCGCGACGATGCGGTGAATCCCGACACCATCCTGCTCGGCTGGACGGCGCGCACGCCGGCGGCGCTGCCGCTGCACCGGTTCTATCACCACGGCTCCTTCGCCGAGCAGATGCTGATGCCGACCGAGAACGTCACGCCGATCGGCGATATCGATGCGGCGGATGCGGGGCGCTGGACGGCGCTCGGCCGGCTTTTGGTGCCGTTCGGCGGATTGCTCGCGGGCGACCTGCGGGCCGGTGAGACCATCGTGGTGAGCGGCGCGACCGGCGGCTTCGGCGGCGCGGGCGTCGCGGTGGCGCTGGCGATGGGCGCGGCGCGCGTGGTCGCGACGGGGCGCAACGAGGGCTCGCTGGCGGAACTGGTGCGACGCTTCGGGCCGCGGGTGAAGCCGGCGAAGATGACAGGCGTCGATGCCGAGGATCGTCGCGCGATCCAGGAGCAGGCCGGCGTGCCGATCGATTTCGTGCTCGACTTCCTGCCGCGCGAGGCGGCACCGGCGCAGGTGGTGACGGCGGCGCAGACCGTGCGCAATGGCGGGCGCGTGGTGCTGATGGGCGGCGTGCGCGGCGAGATGGCACTCAATTACAACTGGATCATGCACAACAACGTCGCGCTGCGCGGCCAGTGGATGTACGCGCGCGGCGCGGTGCCGAAGATGGTGCAGATGGTGCGCGCCGGGCTGATCGATCTGGCGAAGTTCGATCTCAAGGAGTTCGCGCTCGACGAAGCGAATGAGGCGATCATGTACGCGGCCGAGCATGCGGGGCCGCACGCGCTCACCGCGCTCAGGCCGGATCGCTGAAGAGCCAGCGCGTCGCCGGATACATCGCCAGCGCCGCCAGGATCTGCGCGATCAGGAAACCCGGCACCGAGGCGGGATGAATCCCGGCGAAGCTGTTCGTCAGGGCGCGCGCCAGCGTGACGGCGGGATTGGCGAAGGACGTCGAGGCGGTGAACCAGTAAGCGGCGGCGATATAGAGACCGACCAGCGCCGGCGTGGTGTCGGGCTTGCGCGCGCAGCCTGCGATGGTGAGCAGCAGGCCGCTCGTCGCGACGAATTCCGACAGCCATTGCGAAGGCCCGTCGCGCAGCTTGGTAGAAAGTTCGAGGATCGGCATCGCGAACATCGCGTGCGCCAGCCAGATGCCCGCGACGGCGGCGACGATTTGGACGATGGCGTAGAGAACGGCGTCGCGCCACGCGATCTCGCGGCGCAGCGCGAAATAGAGCGTCACTGCCGGATTGAAATGCGCGCCCGAGAGCGGCGCGAAGACGCTTATGAGAACGACGAGTGCCGCGCCGGTCGCCACCGTGTTGCAGAGCAGGGCGATGGCTCCGTTTCCGCCCGCCAGCCGCTCCGCCATGATGCCGGAGCCGGCCACGGCCGCGAGCAGGAGCGCGGTGCCGAGCGCTTCGGCACTCAACCGTTTGGGCAGCGAGGTCACGCGCCCCCGATCCGGTCGAGATGACGTGTCAGTGCCATGCGATCGAGTTTGTGGATCGGAAGAGCGACGAACAATTCGATCCGTCGCTGCAGGGCGAAGTAGGCATCGCGGAAGGCGTCGTCGATTTCGTGCGCGGTGCCTTCGACCGCGGCTGGATCGGGGATACCCCAATGCGCCGTCACCGGCTGGCCGGGCCAGACGGGACATATCTCGTTCGCGGCGTTGTCGCAGACGGTGAACACGAAATCCATCTTGGGCGCGCCCGGCGCGGCGAATTCGTCCCAGCTCTTGGAGCGAAACCCGTCCGTCGCGTGGCCGAGACGGTGCAGCAGCGCGATGGCATGCGGGTTGACCGCGCCTTTGGGCATCGAGCCTGCGGAGTGGGCCGTGAACTTTCCCGCGCCGATCTTGCTCAGGATCGCTTCGCCGAGGATCGAGCGCGCCGAGTTGCCGGTGCAGAGAAACAGCGCGTTGTAAGAAGGCTCGGTGCTCATGCGCGGCCTGTGCGCTTCGGCGGACAGCAGCGGGTGGCGACGGCGGCGAGCGGCGCGCACACCTCGGGGCGTCCGCCGCAGCAATCCTCGGTGAGGAAGACGAGCAGACCGCTCATCGCGTCGAAATCGACCGCGTAGATGATCGAGCGGCCGTCGCGGCGTGCGCGGATAAGCCCGGCATTCGCCAGAACGAGAAGCTGCGCCGACATGGTGTTCGGGGCGGTGTCCAGCCGGCGCGCGATCTCGCCCGCAGCCAAGCCGTCCGGCCCGGCTTTCACAAGCAGGCGGAAAACATCGAGGCGCGAATCCTGCGCGAGGGCGGAAAGCCGTTTGACGGCGTCTTGGGTTTCCATATTTCATTGATTCCTGAAATATGGAAATGAGTCAAGTGCCGGCTAACCGGCCAGGAAGCGCTTCAGGCCGCTGTAGTTCGGCTGGTCGATTCCGACCTTGTCGCGCGTCGTCGCCGCGAGATGATCGGCGAAGCCCGGCGTGTCGAGATCGATGCGTCCTTCGCGAATCGCGGCGCAGAGTTCGCGGTTGAGGTCCATCAGCGCGCCGTCATGGCCCAACAGAGCGGCGAGGCGGGCACGCTCGGCGTCGGCGCCGGCGCCGCCTTGCTCCAGTTCGCGCGCCACGATGGAGAGCGCGTTGGCGGCGACGCGGGCGTGGAAGGCGGTGTGGCCCTTGAGCTCCGGCATGGCGCGCTGCTCGATGAAATCGCGCACCGCCTTCACCAGTTCGAGCGCGGAAGGTTGGTCCATCATCACATCACCCCGCCACCTCCCCCTTGTGGGGAGGTCGATAATTTTCGAGCGCAGTGAGAAAATTTCGGGTGGGGGTCCGCTCTCGACGCCCAGCACCGTCCCCCACCCGAAAAATCGCGTCGCGTTGCTCCGCGATTTTATCGACCTCCCCACAAGGGGGA
>DASZMT010000005.1:0-13095 GCA_035551495.1 Rhizomicrobium sp.
AGGAGAGGCGCGGGTTCCGCAAACGGAACCCGCGCCTTCTGTTTTCGGTTCAGCTTCGGTTCATGTGCGCATCGCCAATGTCGGCCCGTCTAACGGCACAGGGCTGGATATCTTCATGATCATCAAACGCATTGCCTGCGCGGCGCTCGCGCTTTCGCTTCTCGGCTCGACGGCGGCCAGCGCGGCCCCATGGGGCGGGCATGGCGGCTGGCACCATGGTCACGGCCATGGCTGGCGCGGCGTCGGCTTCCTCGGGCTTGGCCTGGGCCTCTTGACGCTCGGCGCCATCGCGCACGACGACGCGGTCGACCGCGATCGGGAACGCTACGAGCGCGACGAGTACTACCGCGACCGTGAGCGCGCCTATGCGCAGGATCGCGACTTCCGCGATCACGGCTTCGAGCCCGGCACGCGCGGCGGCGCCTATCAAGGCGAAGACGGTTACGGCCCCGGCGCCGGCCAAGCCTATCGCGGCGGCCCGGATGCCGATCGCGGTGACCAGGATGCCGATCGCGACGGCCCGCCGCCGCCGCACCAGCGCGCCTATCGCGACGCGCCCCCTGCGCAGGATGGCTATGATGGCCCGCGTGACGATGCGCGCGGGGCGCCGCATCCGCTGCACCAAGACGACGACGGCGAAGACTGATCGCGCATGCGCGGCGGCTGCGTTGTCCGTCCGCCATCAAAACTCGGGTGGGGAGCACTATCGCCCCTCCAGCTCCTCACCCGTTTTTCTTGTTCCGGTTCAGGCCGTACAGCACGCAATCGCGCCGCTCGCCTTCGCGCAGCACATGGCCTTTCAACGTCCCTTCATGGGCAAGGCCGAGTCTCTCCAAGAGGCGTCGCGATGCCGTGTTGCCGGCGTGCGCCCGCGCCCACAGGCGTTCCAGCGCCAGATCCTCGAACGCATGGCGTATCACGCGCGCTGCCGCCTCATGCGCATAGCCTTGGCCCCAAGCTGAACGGCGAAACAGGAAGCCGATCTCGGCGCGGCGGTGATGGTGATCGATTTCCGACAGATCGCATTCGCCGATCGCCGACCCGCGCGGGCTGAGCGCCACCGCCCACCACAGCACCGCGCCGCTTGCGATTTCCTCGGCATGGCGTTCGATGATCGCGCGGATCGCCTCCGCACTGGTCTGGGGCGGCCAGTCCCACCAGCGCATCGCCTCCGGATCGCCGCGCGCCGCCAGCAGGTCCGGCGCGTCGGTCGGCCGGACGGGCCGCAGATGCAGCCGCTGCGTCTGGAGATTCATCGCTAGAGCGCGCCGTTGAACGCGAAATTCGAAAAAGCGCCGGATGCCGGATCCCATTCGACGCCGAAGGCGAGTTGTCCGCCGTCGCAGATCGAGATCGCGCGGCTGTGCCAATCGTTTTTGACCACCGCGTTGCGCGCGCCGTTGACGTAGATGAGGTGGCGCCCGTTCACGACGAGCCCGCCATACTGCCGGTAATATGCGGCCGGCTGCAGGCTCTTGCCCGCGAGCAGCGCGGTCAGCGCCTGGTCGAGCCGCGCGATGTCCGACGGCAGTGGCTGCCAAGCGCCCTGTGGCCGGGGTGCCGGCCGGGAGCACTGCCGCGTCAGCGCCGCCGCCTGCTCGGCCGGAAACAGGACTCCCCAATTTGGGTTGACTGCGATAGGCGCCGCGGCCGTCGACGCGGTCCAGAGCAGGGCCGATGCAATAAGCGCTGCTAACATGCGCATACGGATGATCCTTGGAAGATGCTGCAACGCATCCTAACTGGGCCGACGGCGGTTTGAAGGTGGTTTGCGGAGGCCTAGAAAATCGTGAGGCGGGCCGGCTGCTTTCGCCCCGACGCCGGAGGCGTCCAATCGAACAAAATACGGCGCGAAGCGCTGCAGGACGTCAAACCAGAGGCCTAGAAAATCGTGAGGCGGGCCGGCTGCTTTCGCGCCGTAACCCGCCTCACGCTGCCCCCTTCAATGCGGACCCTAGTCAACCGCGAGGCTTGACCCCCAAGCCGTTCGGACCCGCGGCATGCGTAATTTGCTTGGCGCGATGCGCGACGCAACAGGGACGCATGCCTGTTATGCGCTTAAACTTGGTATGTTGATTTACAGCAACAATCGTGGGGTCAGGACGGATACAAAGTTCCGTCAAACAGCCCGAAAGTGCTTCGAGAGTTTCAAGCCTTGCCGCTGATAGTGCGAGCCGATCCCCTGGCCGTACATCTCCGGCGGCGGATCGGTCAGCCGCTCGAACACCAGCCGCCCGATCACCTGGCCGTGTTCCAGGATGAACGGTACTTCGCGGCTGCGAACCTCGAGCACGCCGCGCGCCACCGGCGGGCCCCCCGGCTGGTAGCCGAAACCGGGATCGAAGAAGCCCGCATAGTGCACCCGGAACTCGCCCATCAGGGGGTCGATCGGCACCATTTCGGCGGCGTAGTCGGGCGGGATCGCGATCTCCTCGCGACTCACCAGGATGTAGAACTCGTCGGGATCGAGCACGAGATTGCCGCCCGCCGTCGCCTCGATCGAATCCCAGAATTCGTGCGCGTCGAGCCCGTCGCGCTTGTCGACGTCGATCACGCCGGTGTGCCGCTTGGCGCGCCAGCCGATGCGCTGCCCGCCGATGCCTTTCAGGTCGATCGAGAATGCCAGCCCGTTGTCGATATTCGCCTCGCCCGAGACCAGCGGACTTTCGGCATGCAGGCGGCGAAGCTGCGTGTCGGTGAATTGCGGCGTGCCGCGGCGGATGCGCAGCTGGTTGAGCTTGGAGCCCTTGCGCACCAGCACCGGGAAGGTCCGCGGACTGATCTCGGCGAACAGCGGCCCGCGATAGTTCGGCTCGACGCGGTCGAAAGCCTGGGCGCGGTCGGTGATCAGCCGGGTGAAGACGTCGATGCGCCCCGTCGAACTCTTCGGGTTCGCCGTGCCCGATACGCGCGACGAGAAATCTGCGACCTCCAGCAGCGGGACGATATAGACGCAGCCGGTCTCCAGCACCGCGCCGTTGGTGATGTCGATCTCGTGCATGAAGACCGAGGACAGCTTCTCCTGCACCGTCGCGTTCGGGCCGGGCAGGAAGCTCGCCCGCACCCGCCATGCCACCGCGCCGAGGCGAAGGTCGATGCTGGCCGGCTGGACTTGTGCGTCCTCGATATCCTCGGTGGCGGTGATTTCCCGCCGCGCGCGGATCAGCCGCTTCAGCACATGGCTCGGGAGGATGCCGGTGGAGTGCCGGCCATAGGTCTCGGCACTCTCGTCGGCAAAAAGGCTTTGGTCATCCGCGGTCATGCGCCCTTATAGGGTCGCGGCCGAGCCCGGTCACTTCTCCCCGCCGCCGCCGGCCCGGATATCCCCAGTCGCCGCGCCCGGGCGCGCGCCGCCTTCATGGCCAAAACGAAACAGAAGACGTCGAATATTCGTGTTACTTATGCTTGATATTTATTTGTCGGGGGAATTTTCATGAAAATATTGCATGTCGCTGGTCTTGCGCTTGGTCTGTCCTTCGCGGCCGGGCTTTGCATCGCGGCGGCTCAACCGGTCCCGGCGGGCGGCTCCGGCGTCCCCCATTATGATGCGAAGGGCAACCTTCTCTATCCGGCCGACTACCGCGAATGGGTGTTCCTGAGCTCCGGCTTCGACATGGCCTACAAGGGCGAGACGGGGCCGGCGCCGGGCTCGCATCTCTTCCTGAACGTCTTCGTGCCGCAAGCCGCCTATCGCGCCTTCCTGAAGACGGGCACGTGGCCCGACAAGACGATGCTCATGATGGAGCACAGGGTCGGCAAGACCAACGTCTCGATCAACATCCAGGGCGCCGTCCAGACGCAGGATCTCGAGGACATGGCGGTGCATGTGAAGGACGCCGCGCGCTTCAAGGACATGAAGGGCTGGGCGTTTTTCAACTTCAATCCCGGCGACAAGACCGGCTCGAAGTTTCCGCTTTCGGCGGGCTGCAACGAATGCCACGAGAAGAACGGCGCGGTGGACACCACCTTCGTGCAGTTCTATCCGACGCTGATCCCGGTCGCGATCGCGCATGGAACGTTCAAGCCACCGCCGGGCGATGCACCGCCGGCGAAGTAGCCTTATTCGAGAGGCCTATGCCTCTAGGGGCGGTGCGCGGGGCACGTACCCGAGCAGAGCTGCACGGAATCGGACAGGAACCGGTTCGCCGTGCTTTGGGCCGTCATCCGCGCCGTCAGGACGGCCATCTGACTCTTGTCGAAGGAGGCGACGCCCGCCACCGCACCCGGTTGAGCCGGGCGGCGGAATTCGCGCTGCACGACATAGAGCGCACGCTTGCCGCCGATGGCCTTGACGAAGATGTCGACGTCCAGGTTGCCGTTGCCCGCGCAATAGGCTTGGGCATAAGCGACCGGATAGCCGCTCTCGATGCTCGTCTTGGGGCCGTTGACGCGCGCGCTGCGGCATGCGCCGCCGGCCTGCGCCAGGAAATTCCGCACGAAGGCCGCCGGATCGGCATTCGCCTGCATGGGGAAATCCTGCTCCGTCAGGATGTCGTGGATATCGTTCTCGCTCTGGTCGGCGGGGATCCACTCGTACATCGTCATCTTCGGATCGTGGTGATCGGTGATCTTCTTCCACGGCACTGCCGCCGGATACGGTGCGATGCGCAGATGCTCGCCGTCTGCGGCAAAGGCCGCGCTCGTCAATACGCACAACGCAAGCGCCGTCAGAACCGTCCGCATCGTGAAGTCCCCCAAAGCGCGGTGACGCTCGCAGACTTAAGAGGCTTCGGCAAGAAACGCGCGGATGTCCGCGATCGCCTCCGCCAGGCCGCATCGCTTCGCCGGCGCATCCGGCGGAAACGCCGATAGCAGCCGTGACGGCGTCGCGCCTTCCAGGATCACGAAACATCCCTTGTCGCCTTCGCCGCGGATCAGCCGTCCGAACGCCTGCTTTAAGCGGAAGCGCGTCAACAGGTCGTCATAACCCTTGCCGAAGCGCGCGCGCCGCGCCTTGTGCAGGATGGTCGGCTTGGGCCACGGCACCTTGTCGAATACCGCGAGGCGCAGCGAGCGTCCCGGCACATCGACACCGTCGCGCAAAGCATCGGTGCCGAGCAGGCACGCATTCTCCTCCGCCCGGAAGAGATCGACGAGGGCGCCGGTGTCGAGCTTGTCGACGTGCTGGGCATAGAGATTGATCCCCGCCTCCGCGAGCGGCGCCGCGATCCGCTGCTCCACCGCGCGCAGCGCCCGGACCGCGGTGAACAGGCCGAGCCCGCCGCCGCCCGCCGCCAGGAACAGTTCGCGGAACGCCGCGGCTACCTGGTCGATCTCGCGCCGGTTGACGTCCTTGACCACGAAGACGCGCGCCTGATCGGCGTATTTGAACGGCGAGCCGAAGCTCGCGCGCTTCGCCGGCTCCGGCAGGTGACCCGCGCCTGTGCGCACCTCGGCGCTCTGCCAGTCGTCGACACCCTCGCCGATATCGCGCAGCGTGGCGGAGGTGATCAGCGCGCCATGTGCCGGCAACAGCACGTTCTGCGCCAGCGGGATCGTCGGATCGACCCAATGCCGCTCCAGCCCGATATCGACGTCGCGGCCGTCCTCGCGCGCGATCTCGAACCAATCGACGAACTCGTCGCCGCGCTCGCCCTCCAGCGCGTCTAGCATCGCGATCCAGGTCGGCACCACGAACTTGCCGCGCCATACGAGGCCGCGCGCCGCCGCCTCGATCCGCGCGCGGGAGAACGTCTCGAGTTCCTCGCTTTTGGCATCCATCTGCTTGCGTAGTGTCGCCGCCAACCGCATCAGCGGCGCCGCCAGCCGCTTGAGCCCGCGCGACAGATCGCGCGCCGCCGCGATCAGCTCTTCGCCGAGCGGCTCCGGCGCCGCCTCGATGGTGTAGAAGCCGTCGGGATCGTCGCTGCGTGCCCGCACGTGCTGATAAGCCGCCGCCAGGAACACCTCTGCCGGCCCGCGCGGCCCGCCGCCATGCAGCCGCGACATCCAGCCTTCCGCCGACAGCACGCCCGACGCATTGATGCATTCGCCGAGCGCGCTCTCCGCCTCGCGGTCGTCCAGCGTGAGATCGCGCAAGCGTTCCTGCAGCCCGCGCATGCGCGAGCGCGCGCGACCCTCCGGTCCGCGGATCCAGCGGCGCAGATCGGTCATCTCCACGCCCGATATCAGTGGCGCGAAGCCGCTATCGGCGGCATCGAACAGATGATGCCCCTCGTCGAACACATAGCGCACGCGCCGCTCCGGCGGCGCGTCGTTGTTCTCGTCCTGCGCCAGCCAATCCTGCGACGCCTGCGCGATGACGAGCGCATGGTTCGCCACCACGATGGGTGCATGGCGCGCGCGCCGGATGGCGCGCTCGATGAAGCAGCTGCGATAATGCGGGCACGCCGCATAGACGCACTCGCCGCGCCTATCGGTGATCTCGCTGAGCGGCATCGAGGCGCCGAGGAACGCCGGAAATCCCGCGCCCGACACGTCGCCGTCCGGCGTCGCACCCACCCAGCGCGCGATCAGTCCGAGCGCCACGCTGCGTTGCCCCGGCGCCAGCGCGGTGCGCTTCGCCGCCTCCTCGAAGTTCAGCAGGCAGGCGTAGTTCTCGCGCCCCTTGCGCACCACGGCCTTCTCCGCCCGCTCGGCAGGATCGGGATAAAGGTGCCCGAGCTCCTGCACGATCTGGCGCTGCAGGTTGCGGGTATAGGTCGAGATCCAAAGCCCCGGCCCGTTCTTCTCCGACCACACCGACGCCGGCGCGAGATAGCCGAGAGTCTTGCCGACGCCGGTGCCCGCCTCGACGAGCGCCACCTTTGGCGCGCCGGACGTCTCGCGCGCCGCGAAGGCGTACGACGCGACGCCGGTATACGCCTCTTGTTCGGGGCGCAGCGCGCCCATGCGGCCGACGAGCTGCGAGAGCCGCGCCTGCGCCTCACCTTCGCTCACCGGCAGCGAGCCAGGCTTGTCGGGTAACTGCGAATCCTCCCATTCGGGCAATCCGCGCCACGTCTCCATGCCGGCGATGGGCGAGACCTTGCCCTCCGCGCCGTCGCCGAGCTGATCGAGGATCGGCCGTGCCCATTTCCACCCCGCACGCTCCATCGTGCTCGCCAAGGCGCGCATCGGCGCGCGCGCGTCTTCCGGCGCATGGCTGAGAAGATCGAACAGCGCGACCGCCGTTTCACGCAGCGCCCGTGCCTGCTCCTCCGCGCTATGCGGTATCGGCAAGCCCAGCGCCCGCGCCAGCCCCAGCGCGCTTGGAATGCACGGCGCGCCCGGCCGCACGAAAGCGAACAGCTCGAGCACATCATAGAGCGCCGCCGCCGGCGGCGTCTTCAAGCGTCCGGATACGAACGCCGCGTGCGCCACCAGCACTTGCCCGGAGCGAAACAACCGCCGTGCCTCATCCAGCGACACGCGCCGGCACGCGTCGTCGCCCTCGCAAACCACCGCTCCGCCCGGCGCCGGCACGAGAGCCGGCAACAGGCGCCACGGGCGCGGCGGAATCGGTTCAAGAGCCATCGGAACCGATCATGAACAACAACTGCGCCGCGAAGGGAAGAGGCTAGCGAAAAACACAAAGTTCTGCCGGCAGGTTGTGTCGTGAATTCTATTCCAGAGCTATCCGAGCGCCGAAAGTCCTTTGCCCTCAAAGCGCCAGCGGGCGTCCGGCCAAAATCCCTCCCACAACTTGAAATTGGCCGCATGGCGCCGCCGCAGTTCCGCGTGTATTGCCGGTGTCTATACTTACGCCATGACGATTACGAAGGCCGCCTCGCGACGCGCCCGGTTCAAGGTATTGGGCGCCATCGCAGCTACGCACGGCTATGCTATTCTTGCGCTCGCGATTGTGCAGCCGATGCTCTCGGCCGCTCCCAAATTCACGTCGCAACAAATCGGTGGTCTGATCGTTGGTCTGGCGATGGAGGCCTTCGCGGTTTACATTGCTCCATTCGGAGAGCTGTCATGACACCGCTCGAGATCGCTTTGTATTTTGTCAGTCCGCCGCTCGTGCTGGCGTGTGCGTACTCGGTGTGGCTGACTTGGCGTGAAAAGCCGCGCGATTAACGCCTACCGCTTCAGCTTCGCCTGCGCCGCCGTCAGGTCGTCGCCCAGGCCGCGTTTCGCGAGGTCCGGCCGCACCACCTCGATAGGATCGCGCAGGTCGTCGACATAGCCCAGCGCGTACGCCCCGCGGCGATAGCCGATCAGCTTCAACAGATCGACCGGCAGCGTCCGCGCCACCTCCGGCGGGACGGAGAGATACTGGTTCTCCTCCTGCCGCAGCCACGAAAGATTGTAGGTGATGTTGATCCCGGTCCGCGCCGCGTCCGACCTGTTCGCGCCGCCGCCATGATAGACGCTGCCGTTGTAGATCAGCACGGAGCCCTTCGTCATCTCGGCGGCGATCGAGTCTTCCAGCGCGAATTTCAGCTTGTCGGCGAGATGGTTGCTGCCCGGCACCACGCGCGTCGCGCCGTTCTCTTCGGTGAAATCGGTCATCGCCCACAGCGTGTTGCACTGGACCTCATAGCCGTTCGGGAACGGATAGAAATCGAACGCCCATTGGTCGCGATGGATCGGCTGCGCCGGTTCGCCCGGCCCGATCTCGATCACCTGCGTCAGGTGGAGCTGATAGCTCGTCGCATGGCCGAGTAGCTTGTCGGCGACGCCAAGCACGAAGGGGTTCATCACCAGATCGCGGCACGTGGCCGAGCGCGCCACCAGCCCGCCGGTGCGCCGCGTCCGCCGCCCCGAGAAATCGTCCGGCCCGAATGCCGTCGCCCCGATCCAGGGCCGCAGCTCCGCCGCGACCGCGTCCATCGCGTCCGGCGATATCAGCGTGTCGATGATCACCGCGCCGTCGCGCCGGATGGCGGCGACCGCGTCGTCGTAAGGGGTGCCGGCGGATAGGTGCTGAAGCGGCATCGGCGGCTCCTCGAAGAGGCCGCAGCTTAGCGCTAAGCGACCAGGTCCGGATAGAGATTGCCCAACGCCTGTTTCGCGCGCGCCTGCTCGCCGACCACCATCTGCGCTGCGTTGCGCAAGGCATGGAAGTCCTCGCCGCTGCGCGTCTTCTGCGTGAAGCCGCGCGCCGCCGCCGTCACCGCGATCAGGCCAAGTCCGCCGGCCGCGCCTGCGATGTCCTGCGCCAGCCGGCCGGCATCCTCCCAGCGCTCCGCTGCGCAGGCGTCGCTCAGCCCGGCGCACAGAAGTTCGGCGTTCTCGATATAGGATTGCAGGATCTCCAGCAGCGCCTTCAGCCCCACCGATTTCTCCAGCGCGGCAAAAGCGTCGGCGTCGATCGGCGCCAGTGCGTCGGCCGCGCGCGCCGCGTCCGGCGCGTCATCGGTCTTGTTGCGCTCGTGCAATTCGGCCAGCACGGCATAGAGGTCGCGTGCCGCCGCAGGCCAGCGCAGCACTTCGCTCGCCGTCGCCGGCGCCCGCTCGCCGCGCGAAATCAGCGCCAGCACCGGCGCGCGCACGCCTGGCGCCGCGGCCCAGCTGTCGGCGTCGGAAGCGCCGACGATGATCGCCGCGAACTCGCCGCGCCCCGACCCCGCCAGCGCGTCGGTCAGATTGCCCGCGCACGTCACCTGGTTGCCGAAAGGCTCGAGCAGGCGCGCCAGATGCGCGTCGATGCCGGCATCGCGCGTGAAGACCAGGAAGTTGTGCTTGGACGGCGGCACGGCGTTTTCGCTGCCCGGCCGGTCGTCGCGCCCGATGTCGCCGGCGCCCGAGAGGGGAATCGTGAACCAGAAGCTCGCGCCTTCGCCGGCCTCGCTATCGAAGCCGACCGTACCGCGCGCGCCGTCGACGATGCGCTTGACCACCGCCAGCCCGAGCCCCATGCCGCGCTGCTCGCGCCGCGTATAGGAGACGTCGGCGACGAAAGGCTTGAACAGATTGGGCGCGATCTCGCGCGGGATGCCGCCGCCGGTGTCGCTGACGATGAAGCGCACGGCCTCGCCGTCGGCCTCGGCGCGGATCTCGACGCCGCCATGCTCGGTGAATTTCAGCGCGTTGTCGACGAGCTTGAGCAGCGCCTGGCGCAATCTGCGGCCGTCGATCGCGACATGCGGCAGCCCCGACGGCGCAGTGACGGTGAGGCGCAGCCGTTTCTCCCAGGCGCGCGGCTGCAGCAGCCGTCCGACGGCGCGCGCCGCCTGAACCGGGTCGCTGTCCTCGTCGATGTGCTCTTCGCTATCGTCGCGCGACAGCGCGATGACGTCGTCGAGCAGCATCTGCAGCGCCTTGCCCGCTTCCAGCATCACCTTCACATGGTCGCGGTGCGGCCGCTCCAGTTCGGCGCGGTCCAAGAGCTGCGCCATGCCGAGAAGCGCGTTCAGCGGCGTACGCAATTCGTGGGAGATGTTGGCGATGAACGAAGTCTTCACCCGCCCGCTCGCCTGCGCCGCATCGCGCGCATCCTCCGCCGCCTGCTTCTCGCGCGACAGGCGCGTGACGAGGCCGACATTCTCCAGCCGCAGGAAGATGCTCTCGTCGAGCAGCCGCGCCATGCCGTTGCAATAGGTGAACAGAACGCCACCGAAAAGCGTGACCAGCACCGCCGTCATGATCTGATAGAGCCCGCCCGCCATCAGCAGCACGGCGACCAGCGGCCCGAGCGAGAACAGCGCGTGCATGAAATACGCGGGGCGATAGGCGGAGCGCGCGATGAACTCCGTCGCCGTCATGCCCAGGAAGGCGAGGGCGAGATAAGCCTCGGCGGGGAACGATCCCGGCACGAACCAGAACATCACGCCGACGCCCCAGGTCGCGCCGGCGATGGCGGACACGAACGCATAACGCCACGCCCAGAAGCGCGGGTCGTCGCGCCGGTCGCGCTTCTTGTAGGCGGTGGTGAGCTGCTCGGCCGCGATCACCACGGTGATCTGCAGCACCAGCGGCATGAGCGGCAGCCAGCCGGGCTCACGTCCCGCGAACAGCGTCGCGGGAATGCATAGCGCTGCGAATGGCAGCGACAGATAATGTCTGCCCAGCGCGAACAGGATGTCGATGCGGCCCGCGAAGACCGCACCCCTGTCACGCTCGGGCTGTTCGGTCCCGGTCATTGACGCTTTCCCGCCCCCAACCTAACTTCGGCGCCCTTTCCCAACGATTAAATGTGGATTTCCCGATGCCCTCGCCGGCTGCCGCCATGACCTATCGTCCCGACCTCGCCGCCACCGCGCGCGCCTGGCCGTTCGAGGAGGCGCGCAAGCTGCTCAAGCGGGTGGAAAAGCGCCGCGCCGCTGGGGAAAAGGTGAGCGAAGTGCTGTTCGAGACCGGCTATGGCCCCTCGGGTTTGCCGCATATCGGCACCTTCGGCGAGGTCGCGCGCACGACCTGGGTTCGTCACGCTTTCGAAACCATGTCCGAAATTCCCACGCGGCTGATCGCGATTTCCGACGACATGGACGGTCTGCGCAAGGTCCCCGACAACCTGCCGCATCCCGAAATGCTCGCCGCCAATCTCGGCAAGCCGCTGACCGCGATCCCCGATCCGTTCGGCACGCATGAGAGCTACGGCGCGAACATGAACGCGCGGCTGCGCGCCTTCCTGGACGCGTTTTCGTTCGACTACGAGTTCCGCTCCTCGACCGACATGTACAAGCGGGGCGTGTTCGACAAGGCGCTCCTGAACGTGCTCGCCAAATACGACCGGGTGATGGACGTCATGCTGCCGACGCTGGGCGAGGAGCGCCAGCAGACCTATTCGCCGTTCCTGCCCGTCTCGCCGCGCTCCGGCAAGGTGCTGCTCGCCAAGGTCGTGGCGCACGACGCCGCCAAGGGCACCATCACCTATATCGAGGAGGACGGCAGCGAACAGACCGTCCCCGTCACCGGCGGCCATTGCAAGCTGCAATGGAAGCCCGACTTCGGGATGCGCTGGGCCGCGTTCGGCATCGATTACGAGATGTACGGCAAGGACCACCTGCCGTCGCAGCCGCTCTACGACCAGATCTGCACCATCGCCGGCGGCCGCCCTCCGGAGCACTTCGTCTACGAGCTGTTCCTGGACGAGAACGGCCAGAAGATCTCGAAGTCCAAGGGCAACGGCATCACCATCGACGAATGGCTGACCTACGCGCCGCGCGAGAGCCTGGCGCTCTACATGTTCCAGAAGCCGCGCGTGGCGAAGCGCCTCTACTTCGACGTGATCCCCAAGGCGGTCGACGACTACATCGATCTTCTCGAGAAGTATCATTCGAACGAGACCGGCGAAGCCGAGCGGATGGAGAATCCCGTCTGGCACATCCACAATGGCAATCCGCCGATGGAGCGCTATCCGGTGTCCTTCGCGCTGCTGCTGACGCTGGTCACCGCGTCGAATGCGCATAACCACGAAGTTCTGTGGGGCTTCATCCGTGCCTATGCGCCCGAGGCCTCGCCGGAAGCCAATCCGGGTCTCGCGCGCCTCGCCGATTTCGCGATCCGCTATTTCGAGGATTTCGTGAAGCCGTCGAAGCAGTACCGCGCCCCGAGCGACAAGGAACGCGCCGCGATGGAAGACCTCGCCGCCCGCTTCGACAAGATGCCCGGCGAGCGCGATCCCAAGACGGTGCAGGACGAGGTCTATGCCGTCGGCAAGGCGCACCAGTTCGATCCGCTGCGCGACTGGTTTGCGGCGCTCTATGAGGTGCTGTTCGGCCAGAGCGCCGGACCGCGCTTCGGCTCGTTCGCCGCACTGTTCGGCACGCAGGAGACCGCGGCGCTGATCCGCCGCGCACTGGCCGGCGAGCTCGCCGCGGCCTGAGGCCGGGTCAGGCGGTGAACACCGCGCCCTCGCTCAGCACCACCGGCCAATCGCTCAGCCGCTGGCCGTAGCAGGGGCCGGCGACGCAGGCGCCGTCGAGCGCGAACATCGCGCCGTGGCCGGAGCAGAGGATGTGGCGGGCGTCGCGGGTCAGGTAGCGGTCGTCGAGGGCGGCCAGAGGCCACTGGGCGTGCGGACAGCTGTCCACGTAGCCGGCCAGCAGGTCGCCCGCGCGCACCACGAAGCCCGCGAACAGCCGGCGCTCGGCGCGGAAGCGGAAGCCCCGGGTCCCCGGATCGGCCAGCTCGTCGAGGCCGCAGAGCCTGAGGCCCGCCGGCGGCCTGGCCGGGTTATCGCTAGCGGTTGTCAATCGTCACCCG
>DASZMT010000006.1:0-3117 GCA_035551495.1 Rhizomicrobium sp.
GCAAAAATGCCTGCGCGCCGATCGCCTCTCGGCGCTGCGGCAGTGGGACCTCGAGGAAGAGGACGCGATCAGGAACGAAATGCGCGGCGGCCTCGAGGTGATCGCCTCGGGCGAGACGCTGTCCGGCGCGACACGCTTCGCCTCGGGCGTGGGCCGGCACGGCGCATTTGGCGGTGAGAGCGGGGGCGGCTGAACTCGAACTCACGCCTCATACTCGATGCCGAGGGTCGAGATCGTCGCGCCGTCGATGGCGGCCGCACCATCGCGGTGCTCAGGCGCTGGCCTTTGCGTTCCGCTGGCGGGCGTGCTGAGTTGGCGCGTCCCTCAGGAAGCAAAATAATGCCCGCACAAACGCCCGCCATAGAGCTGAAAACCTTCACCACGTCCGATTTCCACCTGCAGCATGGCGGCGTGCTGCCTGAGGTCACGATCGCCTACCGCACCTTGGGCCGGCTAGCGCCCAACCGCGATAACGTCGTGTTGATCACCCATGGCAATACCAGCGGCCCGCAGATGATCGATCCCGGCAGCTCGACCGGCGAAGGCGGCTGGAACGAGATCGTCGGTCCTGGCAAGGCCGTGGACACCAACCGCTACTTCGCGATCTGCCCGAACATGCTGGGCTCGTCCTATGGCTCGACCAACGCGGCGAGCATCGACCCACGGACGGGCCGGCATTATGGACCGCGCTTCCCGGACATCACCGTCAGCGACATCGTCGCCACCCAGCGCGCGATGCTCGACAGTCTCGGCATCGACAGGCTCGTTGCGATCGTCGGCCCATCCTATGGCGGGTTCCAGGCGCTGCAATGGGCCGTGAACTATCCGGACGCGATGCGCGGCATCGCTGCCGTCGTCACCGCGCCGCAAGTGCCGCGTGAGCGCGCCGAGGGCAATGTCGCGCGCCTGACCGCTGCGCTATCGGCGAATCCGAACTGGAACGGCGGCGACTATTACGACCATGGCGGTATGCTGGAGAGCATGATCCATATCCGCGCCGCGACGCTGAAGACCTACGGCATCGAGACCCGCCTGCGCGACACGCTGACTGACTCCGCAGAGATCGAGGCGGCGATTCGTGCCGAGGCGACCGAGTGGGCCAGCGGGTTCGACGCCAATTCGCTGCTGATATTGGCCAAGGCGTTGCGTGGCTTCGACGTGACTGCGCAATTTGGACAGATCAAGGCCAAGGTGCTCTACGTTCTGTCGCGAACCGACAGATTGTTCCCCGCCGAGCTTGCGCCGCAAGTGATGGCAGCGCTGAAGTCCGCCGGTGTCGACGCCGATTACTTCCTGCTCGACAGCGACTACGGCCACTCCGCATCGGGCCGCGACGCGCATAAATGGACGCCGCGGCTGCGCGCGTTCATGGAGAGCCTCGGCTAATTCGCGCCGGTTGCCAGCTAAAGCAAGCCGCGGCTCCTGGTCGCCTCGAGTTCGTCCATCAGCGCCTTGTCCTCGTAGCGCGCGAGCGAGAGGCTGCGGGCAAATCCCGGGGCTGGCGCGCCGACGACGGCGCGGGCGCAGAGGTCGCCGGCCGCGCAGGCGCCCATCGTGCCGTATCCGGAGAGTGCGGTCGCCAGGAACACGCCCGGCGTTTTCGCAGCACCGATCAGCGGCCAGTTCTCCTTCGTCATCGGATAGTAGCCGCCGTAATGCACGCGGTCGCGCGGCAACGCGCCGAGATATTGCGCTAGCGCCGGCTGCAGGCGGCTGGCCGCGCGAAGCACCACTTCGGGGAAATGAGGATTCAGCTCAGGTTCGCGAACCGGCTCCGTCGTTGTCTCTTCATTGAAGGCCCAGCCGAGCTTGATCCATTCGCCGTGATCGCCGCCATCGGGCCGGCAATGGATGCTGCCGGGCATGGGTTCGAGAAGACCCGCAAACTCGGGCGCGGCCGCCAGTGCCTCGCGCTCGTCGTCGGACCAGGCCAGCGTCTGGCCGTCGAGATCGATCGCAAACGGCATCCGGCGGTCGACCGCATGATTGCGATCCGCAAAGGCGATCTTCTGCTGCAGGACGTTGAAAATCGGGAGTTCCTCGCCGTGCATCGACGACACGCGTGCAGCGAACGGGCCCGCGGCGTTGACGATGATATCGGCCTTGATGGTCTGCCTGGCGCCATCCGCCAGCACATCGACGGCGAAGCGGTCGGCTTTCGAAATGCCGACGACCGATGCCTGCTGAAACTGCGCGCCTGAATGCCGCATGGTCTCCAGCATGTACTGGCCGAGCTGCTGACCGCTGATGTCGCCCGCCCTGCGGATATGCAGGCCGGTGGCGACTTCCCTGTCGAATTGCGAATAGCAGGTCTGGATCAGATCGCGACCGAGCAGCACGTCGACGCCGTCGGGCGCGCCCTGCCAGTCCGCCGACAGCGCCGGCGCGTAGTTGCTCGCCGCACCCTCGTGCAGGCGGATCAGTCTTGACGCGGAAGCGCCATAGCCGGCGAACAATTGCTGCAACAGCTCGTCCGGCTTCTCGTCCCGCGTAACGAGGAGGTAGCCGCGTCGCGTCATGTGGATGCGATTATCGCTGCGCCGCGCGATCTCTTCCATCAAATCGGTGCTGTGGTTGGTGAAATCGGCCATCGTCGGATGCGGCCACCAATTGCGATAGTTCTCGCCCGATTGGGCCGACGTCAATGTCATCGGCTGGCCTTCGTCGACGATCAGCAGGCGCGACCGCTTGTGCTGGACGGCGAGATAATAGGCGGTGGCGATGCCGGCGATTCCAGCGCCTATCACCAGGATTTCAACGTCGTCAGTCTTCACACGCACTCTCCCAGGGCCTCGCGGCGAGGCCAGCGATGTTCATACGAAATGGCGATCAGCCCTCGGCGCCCGCATCTCGTGCGGCGTGGCGCTGCGCGGACCGCAGCGTCTTCTGGGTCTGCTCGATGTGTTCACGCAGCAAGCGGACGGCCTTCTCGATCTCGCCCTCGCGGCACAACTCCAGCAGCCGGTAATGCTCGCGCTGCGGACGCTCCTTGCCGGTCGCCCGCGACACCAGCGCCCGCGTGAAACGACCGATGTGACCGTAATTCGCTTCGATCATCGCCAACAGCCGCGGGCGATTGCACGGCGCATAGAGCGTCGCGTGGAATGTCCAGTTGAA
>DASZMT010000007.1:0-35048 GCA_035551495.1 Rhizomicrobium sp.
CGGAAGGCACGGTGCTGACGGCGCTCGACGAAGACGCGCTGGCGCGCGACCTGGCGGCGGCGCGGGCGCGCTGCATCGAGAGCTGCGCCATCGTGTTCGTGCACGGCTACCGCTTTCCGGCGCATGAGGCGCGGGCGGCTGAAATCGCGCGCCGGTGCGGCTTCGAGCAGGTCTCGACCAGCCACGAGGCGGTGCCGCTGATGAAGTTCGTGTCGCGCGGCGACACCACGGTGGCGGATGCGTATCTCTCGCCCGTGCTGGCGCGCTATACCCGGCGCATCGCGGGCGCGCTCGGCGATGCAAAATTGTCGTTCATGACGTCGAGCGGCGGATTGGCGGCGCCGGATTTCTTCTGCGGCAAGGACGCGATCGTTTCGGGGCCGGCGGGCGGCGTGGTCGGCATGGCGCAGACGGCGCGCGCCGCCGGCTTCGACCGCGTGATCGGCTTCGACATGGGCGGCACCTCGACGGACGTGGCGCGGTTCGACGGGACCTATGAGCGCGTCTACGAGACCGAGGTGGCAGGGGTCAGGCTGCGCACGCCGATGCTGGCGATCCACACGGTGGCGGCGGGCGGCGGCTCGATCCTCACCTATGACGGCGCGCGCTTCCGGGCCGGACCGGAGTCGGCGGGCGCGCGCCCCGGGCCGATGAGCTATGGCCAGGGCGGACCGCTGACGGTGACGGACGCCAACGTCATGGTGGGCAAGCTGCGCGGGGCGTATTTCCCGAAGATCTTCGGCGCGGCGGGCGATGCACCGCTGGACGACGCGGCGGTACGCACGGCGTTCGAAGACCTGGCGCAAAAGATCGGACGCAAGCCGGAAGAGATCGCGGACGGTTTCATCCGCATCGCGGTCGAGAACATGGCGAACGCGATCAAGCGCATCTCGGTGGCGAAGGGAATCGACGCGCGCGACTACGCGCTCAACTGCTTCGGCGGCGCGGGCGGGCAGCATGCCTGCCTGGTGGCGGACGCGCTGGGGATGACGGCGGTGTTCGTGCATCCGCTGTCGGGACTGTTGTCCGCCTACGGCATGAAGCTGGCGGCGCTGCGCAGCGTGCGGCAGCGCGCGATCGGAAAACCGCTGGCGGGCGCGCAGAAGGCGCTGGCACAGGCCGTGAGCAGCCTCGGCCGCGCGGCGGAGACCGAGCTGATCGCGCAGGGCGCGCGGCTTCTGACGAGCACGGCGCGGGTGCATGTGCGCTATGACGGAAGCGATACGACGCTGCCGGTGATGCTGGGCGATATCGATGAGATGGCCGCGACATTCGCGGCGGAGCATGCACGGCAGTTCGGATTCGGGTTCGAAGGGCGGGCGCTGATCGTCGAGTCCGTCGAAGTGGAGGCGCATGATGTGCCGGATACCGCGGCGCATCCGGCCCAACTCACGCCGGCTGCCGACGCGAAGGCCGCGGAATCCGCTTCATTCTTCTCCAACGGCGCCTGGCATCAGGCGCAAGTCGTGTTTGCCGGCGCCGACGGCGCGGTCGAGGGCCCTGCCCTGATCGTCGAGCCGCATCAGACCATCGTCGTCGAGCCGGGCTGGCGGGCGCAGCTCGATCCGGCAAAGGGCACCGTGCTGCGGCGTATCGCGGCGCGCGCGCAGGCGGCGGCGGGCAGCAGCGGCGTCGATCCGGTGCTGCTGGAAGTGTTCGCCAACCTCTTCATGGCGATCGCCGAAGAGATGGGCACCGTGCTGCAGAACACCGCGACCTCGGTGAACATCAAGGAGCGGCTCGATTTCTCCTGCGCGGTGTTCGACGCGGCGGGCGGGCTGGTGGCCAACGCGCCGCATATGCCGGTGCATCTGGGCTCGATGGGCGATTGCGTGACGGCGGTGATGCGCAAGCATCCGCAGATGTCCGAGGGCGACGTGTTCGTCACCAACGCGCCTTACGACGGCGGCACGCATCTGCCGGACGTCACCGTGGTGATGCCGGTGTTCGTGGAGGGCCGCCGCGCCTTCTTCGTCGCCAGCCGCGGGCATCATGCCGATATCGGCGGCATCACGCCGGGCTCTATGCCGCCCTTCTCCAAGGACATCGCCGAGGAAGGCGCACTGTTCGACGGCATCCCCATGGTGCGCGGCGGGCAGTTCGACGAGGCGGCGGTGCGCGCGGTGCTGGCGGCCGGCGAATGGCCGGCGCGCAATCCGGATCAGAACCTCGCCGATCTGCGGGCGCAAGCCGCGGCCTGCACCAAGGGCGCGGAGGGGTTGCGCCACGCCTGCGCCGCGCATGGACTTGGCGTCGTTACGGCTTACATGCGGCATGTGCAGGACAATGCGGAGGAGTCGGTGCGCCAGGTCGTCGGGCGCCTGCGCGACGGCGCGTTCGAGATGCCGATGGACGGCGGCGCGACGATCAACGTCGCGGTGACGGTGGACCGCGCGGCGCGGTCGGCACGCATCGACTTCACCGGCACCAGCGCACAGGCCGCGAACAACTTCAACGCGCCGGGATCGGTGACCAAGGCGGCGGTGCTCTATGTCTTCCGCTGCCTCGTCGAAAGCGACATCCCGATGAACGCCGGCTGCCTCAAGCCGCTGGAGATCGTCGTGCCGGAGGGCTCGATGCTGAAGCCGCGGCCGCCGGGCGCGGTGGCGGCGGGCAATGTCGAGACCAGCCAGGCGATCGTCGATGCCCTGTTCGGCGCGCTCGGCGTGCTGGCGGCGAGCCAGGGGACGATGAACAACCTCACCTTCGGCAACGACCGGTATCAGTATTACGAGACGATCTGCGGCGGCGCCGGCGCGGGCGCGGCGTTCGACGGGCAATCCGCCGTGCACACGCACATGACGAATTCGCGGCTGACCGATCCGGAGGTGCTGGAGACGCGCTATCCGGTGCTGCTGGAGGATTTCCATATCCGCGCGGGCTCGGGCGGCGCGGGCGCGCACCGGGGCGGCGACGGCACGGTGCGGCGCATCCGCTTTCGCGAGGATATGACCGCGGCGATCCTGTCGACGCGGCGCGAAACCGCGCCGTTCGGCCTTGCCGGCGGCGAAGCGGGCGCGATGGGCACCACCACGGTGATCCGCCGCGACGGCACGCGGACCGTGCTCAAGGGCTGCGACGCGGCGATGCTGGCGGCCGGCGACGGGATCGAGATCGCGACGCCGGGCGGCGGCGGCTTCGGGACCAGGTGAAGTCTTCGTGACAATATAGAATTCTATACTTGTTACGATCACTTCATTCTATCACAGGTTCATTTACCCCGCCCGCGTCCTCATGTAGAGTTCCTCCCAGCGTCACCTGCGGCCGTGTTTCGGCCCCGTGGCTTGGCGGCGCGCGTCCCATCCATCGCAAACCGAACCAAGGAGCGTCCTATGGACGATTTTTCGCGCGCGCTCGATTCGCGCGTTTCGCAGGATGACTGGAACCGCATGGCCGGCTTCGCCGGCGTTTCGCCCGCCGAGCTGAAGGCCAGCATCTCGAGCGCGCTGCAGAGCTCGACCGCCGCCTGGCAGTCGGCGCCGACGCACCAGACCTTCAAGGTCCCGGCCACGACCAAATCCGCGCAATGCGAGACCCAGGACTTCGAGATCTCGCTGTTCAAGATCATCGGCGTCGCGGGCAGCCTGACGCTGTGCGGCACGAGCACCAGCGACTGGTCGGCCGAGCTGCAGGTCTGCCTGCTCGTCGCCGGCTCGAAGGTGTGGTGCACGACCTACAAGTTCGATCCGCACAATTTGGGCGTCTGCTTTTCGCCGAGCGTCGGCGTGGCCAAGGCGGATCTGTGCTTCGCGCTGCAGATCAACGGCAACCGGGTCTGCTTCAACATCAACGGTAAGGCCTGCATCTGGACTTTCGGCTGGCATTGCGGCGATTTCAACGTCACGCCGTTCTGCCTGCCCCTGCCTTGAGCCAAAGGACGGCGCGGAACGACAGGTTCCGCGCCGGTTTCGTCTTGCCCGCGTCACGCGGCACCGACATCATCGCCGTCCGAAAAAGAGGACGGAACGATGACCACTGTGCTTGTGACCGGCGCCAATCGCGGCATCGGGCTTGAGTTCGTCAAGCAATACGCCGCCGATGGCGCCGACGTGATCGCCTGCTGCCGCGATCCGCAAGGCGCCGACGCGCTGAACGCACTGGTGAAGACCGCGCGCAATGTGCGGCTCGCGGCGCTGGACGTCGCCGATCCGTCGTCGGTCGCGGCGCTGAAGAAGGATATCGGCGCGACGCCGATCGACGTCCTGATCAACAATGCCGGCGTCGGCGGGCCGCGCGAGCGCGCCAAGGGCATCATCGATGCCGATGCCTGGCTGGAGATCTTCGCGGTGAATTCGGTGGCGCCGGTGACGGTGGCCGTCGCGTTCCACGACAACCTGAAGGCCGGCAAGGACAAGAAGCTGGCGACCATCACCAGCCAGCTCGGCTCGATCGCCAATCACGGCGGCGGCGCCTATCCGTATCATGCGTCGAAAGCCGCGGTGAACGCGTTCATGCGCGGGCTTTCGAAGGAATGGGCGCCGGACGGCATCGCGGTCGGCATCTTCCATCCCGGCTGGGTGCAGACCGACATGGGCGGCAGCCAGGCGCCCGTCACGCCGCAGCAGAGCGTCACCGGATTGCGGGCGCGGATCGCCGAGCTGTCGGCGGCGAACAGCGGGACGTTCCGCGACTACACCGGCAAGGAAATTGCGTGGTAGCGCGCGACCACGCTGTCACAAATCTTTACCGGCGGATTCGTCAGCGGAATCAAGGACGGGCGTTTTGCGGCCGTTGACCGCGCGCGTCCCGTCGCGGAAGGCTGCACGCGTCTCACGCATGGAGGGCGATCCATGGTCCGCGAGTTGCACATCCTGACCCTCGGGTTGGTGTTCCTGTTCCTCGGCGCAATTGTCACCGGGCTTTTGTAGATTTCGACCGAGCAAATGGACTTGTCATCCCGGCCAAGCGATGCGTAAGCATCGCGCCGAGCCGGGATCCACGGCGCAACGGCGCGATGGGTCCCGGGTCATCGCCCGGGATGACAGTGAAAATTTCTTAAGAAAACCGTGCCGCGCCGTCTTCGAGCGGCAGGCGCAGGGCGTTCGTGACGAACGAGACCGTGTGATAGAAGCCGGTGAGCACGATCAGCTCGAGCAGCTGTTCGTCCGTGAATTCCGTTTTCAGCGCGGGCCACAGCGCGTCGTCGATGTCGCACGCGTCGTGCAGCGCATCGACAGTGCGGATCAGCAGCGCCTCGCGCGGGCTCCAGTCTTGCGCGCCGGGTTCGGTGGTGGCGGCGACCTCTTGCGGCGTGAGCCCGGCAGCGGCGGCGAAAAAGGCGACGTGCACGCCCCACTCATATTCGCTTTTGCAGCGCGCGCAGGTGCGGTCGATGACGATCTCGCGCTCCCGCAGGCTGAGCGTGCCCTTGTCGAGCAGACTGCCGGCCCGGAACCGCGCATAGACGCGCGGATTGCGCGCCAGCGTGGTGAAGAGGACGAGCGGCGGCGCGCCGGGCGGCATGATGGCGTCGAACGCGGCCTGTATCTCGGCCGGGTAAGGCGCAGCGAGCGGGGCGATACGGGTCATTTCGGGCAATTCCTCGGTATGCTATGAATTCCATAGCATGTGGATTCGGAGTCTGCTATTAAAAACGTAGCAAAGAAGACGGCGCGCTCCGGCATACCGGTGCGCGGCTCCCGTACCGGTCGCCCCGTGATGGTGCTGCTCGATCTTCTCGGGCGGCGCTGGGCGTTGCGCGTGATCTGGGAGCTGCGCGAGGGGCGGCGGCTCAATTTCCGCGACCTGATGGCGGCGAGCGGCACCAGCCCGAGCGTGCTCAACACACGGCTCGCCGAATTGCGCGCGGCGGGGATCGTGGCGCTGGACGACGACGGCTATGCGCTGAGCGCCGCCGGCACGGACCTTCTGGACAAACTCCTGCCGCTGCACGCCTGGGCGGAAGACTGGGCCGGCAAGAGCTAAGGTCCGTACCCAATTGGGAAATCAAACTTCGCTGTCATGGCCCGCTTTTGCACGCCATGACACGTCGTTGCTTCTCCGAAATTCAATCGAGTCCGGACCCTGGTGGATCAAAGCGGGTTTCGGGCGGCGGGCCAACACGAGACCCCCGTCGCAGGTCGCCGGCGGGCAGCCCGCACCTATTTTCGAAGACACTGGCGCCTCAGGCAGGCCCCACGCCAAGAGAAACCGGAAGGCAAAATGCACTGTGGGATTCGGAAATGCGACTGTCGGTTGAACTCGTGCCGAGAAGCGCGGCAGAACTCGTTTCCGACGCACTCATCGTCAAAGCGATGCTTCCGGCCGCCAACGCACTCAACCTCCCCGACCTCACGCGATTCCAGCTGAGGAGCTGGGAGGCTTGCCAGGTGACCAGCCGCATCGTGCCGGCCTCGATCCCTCACCTGCGAGCGATCGATTTCGGCGCGGGAGAAGCAGAAGAGGTCGCCGAGCGCCTGTTGCAAGCAGGGCTTCGCGAAGTCTTGGTGGTCCGAGGCGATCCACCCCACGATCTCAGCCGCCGCACCTACCCCAATTCGAGCGAGGACGTGATACGCCGGCTGAAGCACAATTTTCCCGAGCTGGTCGTCTACGCCGCCTATGATCCCTACCGCGCCGGATTCCGCGAAGAGTTGGAAGCCGTCAAGAGGAAGGTCGACGCCGGCGCGGACGGTTTTTTCACGCAACCGATCTTCGATCTGAATTTGCTCCGCGTGTGCGTGGACGTCCTTCACGGCTTCCGCGTCTTCTGGGGCATCGCACCGGTGCTCGGCGAAAAGTCCCGCGCCTACTGGGAGGTGACGAACAAGGTCGTATTCCCTCAAGAGTTTGAGCCGACACTGGCCTGGAACATCGCTTTCGCGCGCCGGGCGATGGACTTTGTGAGCGAGGCAGGCGGGAATGCCTACCTCATGCCGATCCGGATAGACTTGAGAAAGTACCTTGCCGAGCTCGCCTGAGCGAACGGTGCCAAGCGTCGGATTCCGACCGCTAGATGTGCGCGCCGGCAGCGGTGACGTAGAGCTTCTTCTCGCGATAGGCGATGTAGAGGTGCAGCTGGCGCAGCACGCCGATGCCCAGCAGCGCGCGCCCCGCGCCGATCTCGTGCGACACCGAATCCGGCACCAGCAGGATGTCGGGATGCGACACCGTCACGCCGCCGAAGGTGAGCGCCTGGAAGGGATAGCGATAGGCGGCGCTGCCGTCCTCGGTCTCGACGCGCTTGAGCAGCGGCGACTTGTCGTCGAAGCCGAACAGGCTCTCGGCGAGCTCCAGGCTCATCACCGAAGCGCTGGCGCCGGTGTCCATCGTCATCTTCAGGTTCTGGCCGTCGAGCGTCAGCGGCAGGCGAACATGGCCGACCTCGTCGACCGAAAAATCGATCGCGGACCAGTCGTGCGCCCAATAGACCACCTTGCCGTCGCAATGCCGGGGCGAGAACAGCGAGAAGCGGCCATTGGCGAAGTCGAAATCGTCGTCATAGGCGCGCAGCACCTCGGGCGCGAGGATGCCGCCGAGGCCGGCGCTCATATGGCCGTTGGGCATCACCAGGAACTTCATGTGCGGCGCCTTGAGCCCGCCGAGATCGATGTCCGTCGCGTCGACATAGCGATCGATCCGGCCGCCGCCCCACATCATGAACTGCGCCGCGGCGATGCGTTGCGGCGTGAGGCCGAGCGCGGTCACGACATCCTCGGTCAGCATCGAATAGATGCCGCCGGTATCGATCAGAAGCTCGACCTTCTGGCCGGCCACCGTCATCGGCACGGTGACGCCGTCGTCGGTGATCGACATGTCCATCTGATTGAGGCGATAGAGATGGCAGGCATCGTCGTCGCCGGCCCGAGCGGGCGCGGCGAGACCGAGCAGCGCGGCGGCGGCGAGGATCGCGGCGGCGCGGATCATCTGAGGCGCGCCAGCTCGATGCCGGCGTCTTCATATTCGATAGTGTCTTGCGGACATTCGCGGTGGGCCTTGGCGATCAGCGCCTTGCCGCCTTCGGGGTCCGGCTTCGCGAGCAGCCATTCGCCGGTGTAGAAGTCGGCCTCGCATTGCTGCACCGGCACGCGCGCGGCATCGCGCGCCACGGCGGCCGCGGCGAGCGCCTGCTCCGGCGTCGACTTGCCGGCATAGAGCGCGAGCAGCGGCGCCGGCCATTTCTCGTCGTCGTATTGGCGCGCGTCGTGCGCGGCGACATCGGGTTGGAGCTGACCGGCGCGGGCGCGCACCATCTCCAGCCAGAGCGTGCCATGGGCATCCCACGGACGCGCCGCGATATACGCCGCGAAGTCGCTCGCCGCGCCCGGAAAATCGCCGGTCCGCCAGCGCAGCATGCCGCGATCCTGATAGATGTCGGACGAGAACTTCGCGTCGATCAGCGCCGTCAGATCGGCGAGTGCGATGTCGGTTTTGCCGATGCAGGCCGCGGCGCGGGCGTGCTGGCGGGTGATGTCGCCGTCGGCGGGCTTGAGCTTCAGCCCGGCAGCGAAATCGGCGAGCGCCGGGTCGCAGTCGCCCTTTTGCAGATAGGCGATGCCGCGGTCGCGATAGGCCTGCGGCATCAGGCCGGGGCTAAGGTCGCCGGCGGCGATGGCGGCGCTGAACGCCGCGATCGCGGTATCGCTCTCGCCGCGTTGTACCGCGTTGAGGCCGCGCGCGAAATCGTCATAGGCCGCGGCCCCCGCAGCGGCGGCCGCCAGCAGGAGAAACGAAAGAGCCAGGACACCGCGATGCATATGCCGCTCCCTCAATGCGCCGTCGCCGACGTGACGAACAGGTGGTGCTCCTGGTACGCGATATAGAGATGCAGCTTGCGCAGAACGCCCAGGCCGATCACGTTCGCGATGGCACCGCGCATGCGCGAAGTCTCGTACGGCACGAGCAGAATATCCGGATTGCTCACCGTCACGGCTCCGCTGACGGCATTGCCGAAAGTGAGGCCCTTGAAGGTATACTTGTAATACACTTGGCCGCTGTCCGACGTCAGACGGGTGACGCCGGGCGCATGCTCGTCGATACCGAACAGATCCTGCGCCATGCCCCAATCGAGCGTCGTGTACTCGGCGCCGGTATCGACGTCGAATTTGACCTCCTTGCCGTCGAGCGTGACCGGAATCCCGATATGGCCGGTGCGATCCAGTGAGATGTCGATTTGCGCGAAATCCTTTGCCCAATAGACCACCGCGCCCGGACAATGATCCGGCGAGAACAGGCTGAACTTTGCAGCGGCGAAATCGAACTCGTCGTCATAGGCCCGCAAAATATCGGGGGCGAGGAGGCCGTCTATCCCGGGCTGCAGCCGGCCGTCCGGTATCACGAGAAAATCGATCTTCGCCGCCTTGAGGCCGCCAAACATGATGTCGTGCCCCGTGGCCATGCCGGTAATCGCCGTGCCGCCGAACATCGTGACATGGGCGCGGCTGATGTCGTCCTTGCGAAGGCCGAGCGTCTTGACGACCGCGTCGTTCAGCGCGCTGTCGGCACCGCCGCTGTCGACCTCCATGGTGAGGTTTTGGCCGCCGACGGTCATCGGCACCGTCAGGCGCCCGCCGGCGCTGATGCCCATATCGACGGTGGTGATGTGGCGAAGCGTGCATTTGGCGGCATCGCCGGCGTGCGCCGGCGGCGCGAGAACGCCAACGGCCGTCAGCAGGAGCAGTGAAAGGGCCAGGACACCGCGCCGCATGAATGTCTCCCTCAATGCGCCGCCGCCGGCGTCACGTAGAGGTTCTGCTCCTGATAGGCGACGTAGAGGTGGAGCTTTCGCATGATGCCGATGCCGATCAGGTTCTGGTGGCGCATGTTCGAGACGTTCGACGGCACCAGCGTGATCACGGGATTGGCGACCGACACGGCACCGGTATCGGCATTGCCGAAGGTCAGGTCCTTGAAGGCGTATCGGTAGACCGAATGGCGGCCGTCCTCGTCCTTCACCTCGGTGACGCCGGGCGAGTGCTCGTCGATGCCGAAGAGGTCCTTGGCGGTGTCCCAGTCCATCACCGAGATCGAGGCGCCGGTGTCGAGACCGAACTTCGCCTTCTTGCCGTCGAGCGTGACGGGAATCACCATGTGCCCGTCACGGTCGATCCTGATGCCGATCTGCGCGTAGGGATCCTTGGTCCAATAGACCACCTGGCCGTCGCAATGCTTGGGCGAATACAGGTTGAGCTTGGCATTGGCAAAGTCGAAGTCGTCGTCGAAGCCGCGCAGGATATCGGGCGCGAGCAGCCCGCGCACGCCGTCCGGCAGGGCGGCGTCGGGCATCACCAGCACCGACATCGACGACGCCTTGAGGCCACCGAGATCGATATCGTGCGCGATGGTGAAGGTCGAGAGCGTCAGGCCGCCATAGACCTCGACCCGGGCATTCACGAGCGAAATCCGCCAGCGCTGCGAGTCCGCGACCGAGTTGGAAATCGCCGTGATGAGCCCGCCGGTGTCGACCAGCATGGTGAGATGCTCCGCGCCGGCCATCATCGGCACCGTCATGCGGCCGTTCGTGTCGATGCCCATGTCGACGCTGGCGATGCGCTGGAGCGTGCAGTCTTCGGCAGCGCGCGCGGGCGCCATCAGAAGAAGCGCGGACACGCCGGCGCAAAACGCAAACATCAACGCGCGCATGAAATCCCCCCAAGCGATGCGAGCATAATATGCCGCGGTTTGCGGCACAATTGCGCCCGCCGCATCCGCAGCGTCGGGCCGGCTATGCGTTATGCGACCGCAGCGGCGCTTGCGTTCACCATCCCACTTTGGGTAACCGGATCGCCCTCAATGGGCATCGGCGGGCGTGAGGTAGATCGCGCGTTCCTTGTAGGCGATGTACATGTGCAATTTGCCGAGCACGTCCATGCCGATCGTATTGGTGCGCGTCTCGTCGTCCGTAACGATGATCTCGGGATTGTTCACCGTTATGCCGCCGAAGCTGAGCGCTTTGAACGGATAGCTCCAGCCCTTCATCTTGTTGTTCACCCGGCCGATGTACTTCAACGCCGGATCGGCTTCGGAGATGCCGAACAGACTGCTCGCCGCATCGAGGCTGAGGACCGAGTGCGACGCGCCGGTATCGATCAGGACCTTCAGCTCCTTGCCGTCGAGTTGCATGTTCACATGGATCTGGCGCGTTTCGGAGAGCGTGAACGGCAGGCGCGCGACGTCGCCGTCTGTCCAATATGTGACGCGGCCGGGACAATGATCGGGCGAGAACAGGTTGAGCTTGCCGCCGCCAAAGTCGAAATCGGCGTCGAACGCCGCCAGGATGTCGGGGCCGATCGAACCGTTGAACCCTTCGCCGAGACGCGGCGGCTGCACCAGGAACTGGAAGTTCGGGGTCGCCAGGCCGCCGATCACCACATTCTGCGCCCTGACGTAATATTGTATGTCGAGGCCGCCGGCGACGCGGACATGGCTGGTCGGCATGGTGCGGAGTTCGAGGCCGAGCGACTCCGCTGTCTTCGGCGAGATGGTCGAGATCAAGCCGCCGGTATCGACCAGCATCTGCAGCGGCTGGCCGCCGACCGAGATCGGAACGAAGGACCGGTTGCTTTGCACCGTCAGCGGCAGCGACGCGACGGTCTTGAGCTTGCAGGCGTCGTCGGCCATCGCCGGCGCTGCCGTCAGCAACATGCAAAGTGCCAAGATCGCGCGCTTCATCGGCCGTCCCCCGTTTTTTTCCACGGTAGGACGGCGCACCCGCGCCTTCAACCGGTCGCGCCGTTACGCAGCGGATTTTGCGCGCGGGTCGTAGTTCAGGAGCGGGCCGAGCCAGCGCTCGGCGGTCGCCATGTCCCAGCCCTTGCGCCTGGCATAGTCCTCAACCTGGTCGCGCTCGATCTTGCCGACGCCGAAATAGCGCGTTTCGGGATGCGAATAGTAGAAGCCGCTGACCGAGGCGCCGGGCCACATCGCGTAGCTCTCGGTGAGGTTGACGCCGATCTTTTCGGTGGCGCCGAGCAGGTCGAACAGCGTCGCCTTCTCGGAATGCTCGGGCTGAGCCGGATAGCCGGGCGCGGGGCGGATGCCGCGATATTTCTCGGCGATCAGTTCGTCGTTGCTGAGCGTCTCATCCGCGGCATAGCCCCAGAAATCCTGGCGCACGCGCTGGTGCAGGCGCTCGGCGAAGGCCTCGGCGAAACGATCGGCCAGCGCGCTGAGGAGGATCGCGGAGTAGTCGTCATGCGCGTCCTTGAACGCCTTGATGCGCGGTTCCTCGCCGATGCCCGCCGTGACGACGAAGGCGCCGATGTAGTCGTCCGCGCCCCCCAAGGACTTTGGCGGCGCGATGAAGTCGGCGAGCGCCATGTTGGGCCGGTTGTTTTCGCGGCTCATCTGCTGGCGCAGGGTGTGCAGCGTGTGGGCCGGCACCTTGCGCGCCGCGTCGGCGAAGATCTGAATATCGTCGTCGCCGACGCTGTTGGCCGGATAGAAGCCGACCACGGCACGGGCCTCGATCCACTTCTCGTCGATGATCTTCTTCAGCATCGCCTGCGCGTCGGCGAACAGGTTGCGCGCCACTTCGCCGACCTGGGCATCCTCGAGGATCAGCGGGTATTTGCCGACCAGCTCCCAGGTCTGGAAGAACGGCGTCCAGTCGATGTATTTCGCGAGCTCGGCGAGGTCGTAATCGTCGTAGACCCGCGTGCCGAGGAATTTCGGCGCGGGCGGCGTGTAGTTCGCCCAGTCGTGCTTGGCTTTGTTGGCGCGTGCCTGGGTCAGCGACAAGCGGCGCTCGGGCGCGCGCTGGGCGGCATGCTTGCGGGCGATCTCCTCGTATTCGCGGCGGACCTCGGTGACGTAATCGGCTTTCTGCGTCTTGCTGAGCAGGCTGGAGGCGACGCCGACGGCACGGCTGGCATCGGTGACATAGACCGTCTGGCCGCGGCGATAGCCGGGGTCGATCTTCACCGCGGTGTGCACGCGGCTGGTGGTGGCGCCGCCGATCAGAAGCGGGATATCGAAGCCCTGGCGCTCCATCTCGTTGGCGACATGCACCATCTCGTCCAGCGACGGCGTGATCAGGCCGGAGAGGCCGATGATGTTCGCCTTGTGCTCGCGCGCCGCGTCGAGGATCTTCTGGGCCGGCGTCATCACGCCGAGGTCGATCACCTCATAGCCGTTGCACTGGAGCACCACGCCGACGATGTTCTTGCCGATGTCGTGCACGTCGCCCTTGACCGTCGCCATGATGATCTTGCCGGCGGGCTCTTTCGTTTCGTTCTTCGCCTGCTCGGCGTCCATGAACGGCAGCAGATAAGCGACGGCCTTCTTCATCACGCGGGCCGACTTCACCACCTGCGGCAGGAACATCTTGCCCGAGCCGAACAGGTCGCCGACCACGTTCATGCCCGCCATCAGCGGCCCCTCGATCACGTCGAGCGGGCGCGCCGCTTCCCGGCGCGCCTCCTCGGTGTCCTGGTCGACGAAGGTGTCGATGCCGTTGACGAGGGCGTGCGTGATGCGCGCCTGCACCGGCAGCTTGCGCCATTCGGCATCCTGCACCGCGACGACCGAGCCGTCGCCCTTGTAGCGCTGCGCCAGCGTCAGGAGGTTTTCCGTCGCGTCGGCGCGGCGGTTGAACAGCACATCCTCGATGCCCTCGCGCAGCGGCGTCGGGATGTCCTGATAGATGGTGAGCTGGCCGGCATTGACGATGCCCATGTCCATGCCCGCCTTGATGGCGTGGAACAGGAAGACGGAGTGCATCGCCTCGCGCACCGGCTCATTGCCGCGGAACGAGAACGAGAAGTTGGACACGCCGCCGGAGATATGGGCGTACGGGCAGGCCTCGCGGATTTGCGACGTCGCGTCGATGAAGGCACGGCCGTAGTCGTTGTGCTCCTCGATGCCCGTTGCCACTGCGAAGATGTTGGGGTCGAAGATGATGTCTTCGGGCGGGAAGCCGACCTGGTTCACCAGGATGTCGTAGGCGCGCTTGCAGATATCGACCTTGCGCAACTGCGTGTCGGCCTGACCGGTCTCGTCGAATGCCATCACGACGACGGCGGCACCGTAGCGCATCACCAGCTTGGCGTATTTGACGAAGGACTCCTCGCCTTCCTTCAAGGAGATCGAGTTGACGATCGGCTTGCCCTGGCAGGTCTTGAGGCCGGATTCGATGACGCTCCATTTGGAGCTGTCGATCATCAGCGGCACGCGCGCGATGTCGGGCTCGCCGGCCGCCATGTTGAGGTAGCGGCGCATCGCGGCTTCGGAATCGATCAGGCCCTCGTCCATGTTGACGTCGACGACCTGCGCCCCGTTGGCGACCTGGTCGCGCGCGACCTCCAGCGCCTTCTCGTAGTCGTTCGCGGCGATAAGCTTCCGGAACTTGGCCGAGCCCGTGATGTTGGTGCGCTCGCCGACGTTCACGAAGTTGAGGTCGGGCGTCAGCGTGAAGGGCTCCAGGCCCGACAGGCGCATGAGCTTGGGCTTCTCGGGAACGACGCGCGGCTTGAGACCTTTTACGCGCTCGCCCAGCGCCTTGATGTGCTCGGGCCGCGTGCCGCAGCAGCCGCCGACGATGTTGACGAGGCCGCTCTCGGCGAACTCGCCGACCATGTCGGCCATCATCTCCGGCGTCTCGTCATAGCCGCCGAATTCGTTCGGCAGGCCGGCATTGGGATGCGCGCTGACCAGCGTGTCGCAGGCGGCGGAGAGTTCGGCGACGTAGGGGCGAAGCTCCTTGGCGCCGAGCGCGCAGTTGAGGCCGATGGCGAAGGGCTTGGCGTGGCGCACCGAATGCCAGAACGCCTCGGCGGTCTGACCGGTGAGCGTGCGGCCGGAAAGATCGGTGATGGTGCCGCTGATCCAGACCGGCACGCGGATTTCGGCTTCGTCGAACGCCTCTTGAATCGCGAAGATCGCGGCCTTGGCGTTCAGCGTATCGAACACCGTCTCGATCATGATCACGTCGGAGCCGCCGCGCAGCAGGCCGAGCGTGGCCTCCTTATAAGTCGTGCGCAGCTCGTCGAACGTCACATTGCGGAAGGCCGGGTCGTTGACGTCGGGCGAGATCGAGGCGGTGCGGTTGGCCGGGCCGAGCACGCCGGCGACGAGGCGCGGGCGCGAGGACGTCGAATGCTCGTCGCACACGGCGCGCGCCAGCCGCGCGCCTTCCTCGTTCAGTTCGCTCACCAAATGTTCAAGCCCGTAATCGGCCTGCGACATGGAGATCGAGTTGAAGGTGTTGGTCTCGATGAAATCGGCGCCGGCCTTCATATAGGCGTGGCCGATGTCGCGGATCACCTCGGGCTTGGTCAGCGTGAGAAGGTCGTTGTTGCCCTTGAGATCGCTGCCGTGATTGCCGAAGCGCTTGCCGCGGAAATCGTCCTCGCCGAGACCGTAACCCTGGATCATCACGCCCCAGGAACCGTCGAGCAGCAGGATGCGCTTTTGCGCTTCCTCATGCATCCATTTCAGACGGGCGGCGCGATCGAAGCTCATGACAGGTCCTTGGGCTGCAGGCCCATGATACGGCAAGCGGCGTAGGTCAGGTTCGCCTGATTCAACGTGTAGAAATGGAAATCGCGGAAGCCGCGGGCGCGAAGTTCCTGCACCTGCTCCGCCAGAACGGCGGCGGCGACGATGCGGCGGGTCTCGACGTCGTCGTCGAGGCCGGCATAGGCGCGCGTCAGCCAGGCGGGGACCGAGGCGCCGGCACGGCCCGCCATGCGCTCCACGCCGCGGAACGCGGTGGTCGGCATCACGCCGGGCACGATGGGCACGTCGATGCCGGCGGCGGCCGCCTTGTCGCGGAAGCGCGCGATGGAGTCGTTGTAGAAGCAGAACTGGCCGAGCGCGCGCGTCGCGCCGGCGTCCGCCTTGCGCTTGAGCAGCTCGATGTCGTGATCGAGCGACGGCGAATCCGGATGCGCCTCGGGGTAGAACGAGACGCTCACTTCGAACGGCGCGATCTTCTTGATGCCGGCGATCAGATCCGGCGTCGAGGCGAAGCCGTCCGGATGCGCATGGTAGGTGCCGCTCATGTCCGGCATGTCGCCGCGCAGCGCTACGATGTGGCGGATGCCGCTGTCCCAGTAGCCGTGCAGGATCTCTTCGATGTCGCGCCTCGGATGGCCGACGCAGGTGAGATGCGCGGCCGGCCGCAGCGTCGTCTCGTCGACGATACGCTTGACGGTGGCGTGGGTGCGCTCGCGCGTCGAGCCGCCCGCGCCATAGGTGACCGAGACGAAGGACGGCGACAGCGGCTCCAGCCGGCGGATCGCCTTCCACAGGCTCTCTTCCGCCTCGTCGGTGCGCGGCGGCGAGAACTCGAAGCTCACGCCGATCGGGCGCGTGTCGGAAACAAGCTCCTGGAGGGTCATGCCGCTTGTGCCTTCTCGGCCGACGCCTTTTGCGCCAGCCAGATCTTCACGATCAGCTTCTCGTCGACCTGCGTGCGCGGAACGACGCTTTCGCCCGTCACCGGCTCCAGGCCGGCGGCCTCGAACCAGCCATGGATCTCGCGATCCGAAAAGCCGAGGCGGCGATGGGCGAATTCCTCGCGCAGAAATTCCACGTTGTGCGGGACAAAATCGGCGATCAGCACGCGGCCGCCGTCGCGCAGCACGCGCGCCGCCTCGATCACCGCGGCCTGCGGGTCGTCGAGGAAGTGCAGCACCTGGTGGAACAGCACGGCGTCGAAGCCGCTGAGCGCATTGCCGTTCGGGAACGGCAGGCGATAGGTGTCGCCGAGGCGCACCTGCGCATGATGGATGTCGGCGCGCGCCAGCCGGTCGCGCGCGATGGCGAGCATTTCGGGGCTGCTGTCGATGCCGACGGCGCGCGCGACGTGGGGGCTGAGCAGCTCCAGCATCGAGCCGGTGCCGGTGCCGGCGTCGAGCAGCGAATCCATCGGCCGCTCGGCGATGTGGCGCACGATGGCGGCCTCGACGTCCTTCTCGGGCGCATGGAGCGCGCGGATGCGTTCCCACTCGGCGGCGTTGGCCTTGAAGAAGGCGGCGGCCTCGGCGGCGCGGGCGTCGCGCACGGCGGCGAGGCGCTTGAGATCGGATTCGTGCGGCGCGGCAATGGCGGCGATGGCGGCGGCGAGATCGGCGCCCTGCCCCCGGTCGGCGGCGCGGTAGAACACCCAGCTGCCTTCCTTGAAACGCTCGATCAGATGCGCCTCGGTCAGAAGCTTCAAATGCCGCGAGACGCGGGGCTGGGACTGGCCGACGATCTCGACCAGCTCGCTGACCGTGAGCTCCGCCTGGCGGAGGAGCAGCAAAAGCCGCAGCCGGGTCGGATCGCCGGCGGCGCGCAGCATGGTGACCAGAGCGTCCATGGCTTACATATAAACATATCTTTATATGCGAATGCAATGGTCGAGTTGGGGCGCAGATCGGGCCACAGTGGCGGCGGGTCGCGCCCGATCTGGGGAGGGAGGGCTGCCCCGCGCCCTCGGCGCCCCTTATAAAGACAGCCAAACCGGGTGGGTGGGATGTCCAGGTTCAGGGGTGTGTTGGCGATGTTGGCGGCGCTGTGGGTCGGTGCTTGTGCCACGACTCCGCCGACGCCGGAGATGATCGCCAACAACGATCCCTGGGAGCCGATGAACCGCAAGACGCTGGCGCTCAACGGCAAGATCGACAAGTACCTCGTGATCCCGACGGTCGGCGTCTATTTCTTCCTGGTGCCCGATCCGGGACGGCGCGCGGTGCACAATTTCCTGCAGAACATCTCGGCGCCGACGGTGTTCGTGAACGACGTGCTGCAAGGCGAAAGCAAACGCGCGAGCCAGACGGCGGGGCGATTCCTGATCAACTCGACCATCGGGCTGGGCGGCTTCTTCGATCCGGCGCAGACCAAATTCCACATCCCCGGCCATGGCGAGGATTTCGGCCAGACGCTGGCGGTATACGGCGTACCGGAAGGCCCCTATCTGGTCGCGCCGTTCATCGGGCCGCAGCCGCCGCGCGACGGGGTGGGCTTCGTGGTCGACGCGCTGATCACCGATCCGTGGAACTATGTGCACTTCAAGCAGCATCTGTGGTGGGATGCCGGGCGTTACTACTTTACGCTGTTGGATCTGCGCGGCCAGACTTACGAAACGGTGCAGGGCGTCCAGCGCGGCTCGGTGGACTATTACGCGTCGCTGCGCAGCCTTTACAGGCAGCTTCGCAACAACGAAATTCGCAATGGCCGGCCCGACGCGAAGGATTTGCCCGATTTTTAGGGTTCTAATGTAGTTTGGCGCCACGAACTTGCCACAAGCGGAACCGACCATCGGTGCGCCGCGGATGAGGAAAGAATTTCCGATGCTTGAGACGATGTCCCGCCTTGCCCCGCTCGCGCGCCGCGCGGTTCTCGCGACGATGCTGGCGGTGGCCGCCATCGGCATCACGGCCGCGCCGTCCGCCGCCGCCTCGCCGGCCGAGGCGTTCGTGCAGGCGAACGTCAACAAGGGCCTCGCGATCCTCAACAACCACGGCCTGTCGGCCGAGCAGCGCCGCTCGCAGTTCGAGAGCTTCATCCTCGGCCTCACCGACATGCACCGCATCGCGAACTTCACGCTGGGCGTCTACCGTCGCAGCGCCACGCAGCAGGAGCAGGACCAGTTCGCCGCCGCGTTCCAAAGCTACGCGACCGCGGTCTATCAGTCGTATTTCGCGAAGTATTCCGGCCAGTCGCTGCGCGTCACCGGCAGCCAGGAGCATGCGCCGGGCGATACCATCGTGCAGACTCAGCTGGTCGACCCGAGCGACCACAGCGGCCAGCAGCCGCTGGAGATCGACTTCCGCGTCCTGTCCGACAACGGCCGCTTCGTGGTGATCGATTTCTCGGTCGCGGGCATCTGGCTGGCCATCGAGGAACGCGACCAGTTCAGCTCGTTCCTCGGCCAGAACGGCGGCTCCATCCCGACGCTGATCAGCCACCTGCACGAGCTGGCGCGGAACTATCGCTAGACGACGCGGATGCCGTATTCGCGCCGCAGATCCGCGAGCGTGCGCTCCTGATAGGCGTCGGGCGGCTGCCACGGCCAGCGCTTCGGCATGCGAAGCGCCTCGCGCGCGGCGCGCAGGACTCGCGGTACCGACGCAAGCGTGATCCATAGGGCC
This sequence comes from Rhizomicrobium sp., assembly GCA_035551495.1. Taxonomy (GTDB): domain Bacteria; phylum Pseudomonadota; class Alphaproteobacteria; order Micropepsales; family Micropepsaceae; genus Rhizomicrobium. The sequence goes on from DASZMT010000007.1 coordinate 19,017, forward strand.
TTGCCGTAGCCGAGCGCACGGAACAGCTCTTTGGCCTGCGTGTCTGTCGCGAGATAGGCCGCGTAGCGGCGCATACCGACATCGCAGCACAATAGCGTGCGCGTATCGGCGAGCGCCTCGTCGCCCAACGACGTACCGAGGCCGAAGATCACGTGGCACATGTCGTGGGAGCGGAATAACGCCCTACTCTCCGGTGGCAGGTCGTCTGGGCGCGTTACGATGCCCACATTGGCCATGTAATATTCGCCCAAGCCTTCGCGGAGCGTCAGACGGCTATCCTGTTCCTGATAGCGCAGCATCGCCAAACGCTACGCCTGCGCGGCATGCCGTTCAATCGCGCTGCAGCCAGCGCGTCAGCGGCGTGAAGGTCAGCCCCTGCACGGTGATCGAGAACGCCACCACCGCATAGGTGAGCGCGAGGATCAACGTCCGCTCCGGCCCCGCGCCGAGCGACAGCGCGAGCGCCAATGACAGCGCGCCGTGCAGCCCGCCCCAGCCGAGGATCAGCGTCGCGCCGCGCTCGGCCAGGCGCAGGCGGAAATAGGCGCCCCAGGGCAGCACGACGGCGAAGCGTGCCGCCACCACCAGCACGACGACCGACAGGATCAGCCAGAGCTGCGCCGGCGCGAAGGGCACGATCAGCATCTCGACGCCGAGCAGCAGGAACAACAGCGCGTTGAGGATCTCGTCGACCAGCGACCAGAAGCTCTTCATATGGACCTCGGTCTGGCCGGCGATGGCGTGCTTGCCGCGCTCGCCGCCGAACATCATCCCGGCGCCGACCACCGCGATGGCGCCGGAGAGATGCAGCCACTGCGCCGCCGCATAGACCAGCATGGCGAGCGCGATGGTCATGCCGACCTCGACCGCGAATTCGTCGATCGCCTGCATCAGGCGGATGGTGCCGAGCGCCGCGACGACGCCGAGCGCCAGCCCGCCCAACGCCTCGACCACCACGGTAAGCACGGCGTGCAGCGGATCGGCGTTGCCGCTGCCGGTCGCCACCGCGACCAGCGCGGTGAAGGCGACGATGCCGACACCGTCGTTGAACAGCGCCTCGCCTTCCAGCACGACTTGGAGCGTCTTGGACAGCTTGCCGTGCTTGACGGTGGCAAGCACCGCGACGGGATCGGTCGGGCTGATCAGCGCGCCGAAGACCAGCGCCCAGGAGAGCGGCAGCGCGATGCCCAGCGCCCGCGCGATCGCCCAGGTGCCGAAGCCGACGACGACGACCGCGCCCACCACGCCCAGCGTCGCCAGCGCGCCGACCGATAGCCAGCGGCGGCGCAGCTCCACCAGGTCGACCTGCATCGCGCCCGCAAACAGCAGGAACGGCAGCATGATGCCGACCACCGCGGTGACGAAGTCGATATGCGACACCGCGCCGAACACGCCCTCGGTCACCGAGCGGGCGGCATGGGCGCCGCGCAGCGCGAAGAGCGCCAGCGCCACAAGGATGCCGAGTCCGAGCATGGCGACGCCGTGCGGCATGCGCAGCGTGCGCGCATTGATCCAGCCGGCGCCTGCGACCAGCGTCATCAGGATGGCGGTGAGCTCGAACGGCGTCATTCGCCGCAGCGTATCTCAGTCCGCCCGGGGTTCAACAGGCGCCGGCGCAGCATAACGCTTGGCGAGCAGGTGATAGACACCGTCGCGGTTGACGGTGCGGGCGCAGGCCTCGGCGATCAGCGCGGTCGCCATCAGCGCCACCAGGATCGAGTGGTCGCCGCTCATCTCCGACACGATGACGAAGCCGGTGATCGGCGCGCGCACCACGCCGGTGAAATACGCCACCATGCCGAGCAGCACGATGGGCCCCGGCGCGGCGTGGTGGAAGAACCGCGCGATATCGGCACCGATGCCGGCGCCGATCGACAGCGACGGCGAGAAGATGCCGCCCGGCAAGCCGCTGACCGACGACAGCGCGGTGGCGAGGAACTTCAACGGCGCATAGCGCAGCGACGGCGTGCCGGTGCCGTGCAGCACGTCGCGCGCCTGCTCGTAGCCTGTGCCGTGGATGTTGGCGAAGAGGCCGCACAGCGCGACGCCGAGGCCGCAAAGCATCGCGAACAGCACGGGGCGGCTTGCCAGCGCGCGCGGCAGCACGGACGGAACCGCGACCAGCACGCGACTGAACAGCGCGCCCGCGAAGCCGCCGGCGACACCGCAGAGCGGCACCGCCATCCACGCCACGCCGACCGGCAGCGCCGCGTGCGAAACGCCGAAATAAGTGTAGTCGCCGACGAGGGCCTGCGCGACAAGGCCTGCGAGGATCACCGCGCCGATGATGAGGCCGCTGGCGCGCATCTCGAAGCTGCGGCTCATCTCCTCGATGGCGAAGACGATGCCGGCGAGCGGCGTGTTGAACGCCGCCGCGACGCCGGCCGCAGCCCCTGCAAGGATCAGCCCCGGCTGGCGCCGCGGCGAGAGCCGCCCGATCAGGAACATCACCGAGGCGCCGACCTGCACAGTCGGCCCTTCGCGGCCGGTGGAGGCGCCGACAAGCAGTCCGAACAGGGTGAGCAGAACCTTGCCCACTGCAACGCGCAGGCCGACGAGCTTTGCGCGGGCGTCGCCTCCTTCCAGCTTGCGCGCGGCGATGGCCTGCGGAATGCCGGAACCTTGTGTGTTGGGGAAGACGCGCAGGGCAAGATAGGCCGCGAGGCCGAAGCCGGCGGGTGTCAGCAGCAGCGGCGCATAGGGGAACCGCGCATCGAGGGCGTGGAACAGCGTCTGCGCCTTGTCGGAGGCGAGCGTGAGGCCGACCGCGACCAGACCGACAATGAGGCCGCCGGCCATGAAGATGAAGCGCCGCTGCCAGCGGCGGGAATGGACGAGGAGGGCGCGGACGCGCCGCTGCGTCAGAAGGGAGGCCATCACGCGATGGGCTATAGCCTCATCCCCCACACGGCAACATGCGTCACAGGCGTCGTCTTACGGCAGAAACATCAGGTGACGTTGGTATTATCTCGCGCAAGCCGGAGGCACCGATGAGGATTGCCATCAGTGGAGCGGGGGTCGCGGGGCCAGCGCTGGCGTTCTGGCTTCTGCGCGCAGGACATGAGCCGACGCTGATCGAGACGGCGCCGAAATTCCGCAGCGGCGGCTATATCGTCGATCTCTGGGGCGTGGGGTACGCGGTCGCCGAACGGATGGGGCTGCTGCCGGAGATTCGCGACGCGGGCTATTTCGTGCGGGAACTGCGCTTCGTCGATGCGCAAGGGCGAAAGAGCGGCGGCTTCGGCGTCGAGGCCTTCCGCCGGACGCTGGGCGACCGGTTCGTGAGCCTGCCGCGCGGCGACCTTGCCCAGGTGATCTATCGCGCGATCGAAAACCGCGTCGAGACCCTGTTCGGCACCTCGATCGAGACACTGGAAGACCGCGGCGACCGCGTGAGCTTGACGATCGGCGGCCGCGACCGCGACTTCGACCTCGTGATCGGCGCCGACGGGCTGCACTCGCAGGTACGGGCATTGCGCTTCGGCCCGCTTCAGGCCTTCGAGCGGCGGCTCGGCTATCATGTGGCGGCCTTCGAAGCCGACGGCTACCGCCCGCGCGACGAGTTGGTCTATGTCAGCCACGGCATGCCGGGCCTCCAAATCTCGCGCTTTGCACTTCGCGCCGACCGTACGATGTTCCTGCTCGTATTCGCGGACGAGCACCTCGAAGGACCGGAACCGCGCGACCTCGCGGCGCGCAAGGTGGCGATCGGCCGGATTTTCGGCGGCACGACGTGGGAGTGGCCCGCCATCGCGGATGCGCTGGCCGCCGCCGGCGAGGTTTATTTCGACCGCGTGAGCCAGATCGCAATGCCGGCATGGTCGAAAGGACGGGTATGCCTTCTGGGCGATGCCGCAGGCTGCGTCTCGCTGCTCGCCGGCGAAGGCACCGGGCTGGCGCTGACGGAGGCCTATGTGCTCGCCGGCGCGTTGGAACGCTCCGGCGGCGACCACCGCGCGGCGTTCGACGCTTTCGAGCGCAAGCTGCGGCCGCTGATCGTGCGCAAGCAGCGATCGGCGCGCAGTTTCGCAGGCGCCTTCACGCCGCGGACGCGGCTCGGCCTGTGGTTTCGCGACCAGATGACGAAACTGATGGTCGTTCCGTTCGTCGCCGAAGCGCTCGTGGGCGCCGACGTAAGGGACGATTTCGAACTGCCGGACTATGGATGAGCCGAGGCGCGCGCCTCATTTCGGCGCCTTGCCCGATACGAGGTTGAAGCGATGGACGACTGTCGCGATCATCGGGATGGGATGGCCGTCCACCGTGGCCGGCAGGTGGCGGGACGCATTCACGGTGGCGAGCGCCGCGTCGTCGAGCCGCTCATGGCCGCTGGTGACATACAACCCCACATCCGCGAGCGATCCGTCGGCGCCGACCAGGTACCGCACGCCGACCTGCCCGGTCTCGTTCAGCTTTCGCGACAGGTCGGGATACATCGGCGGCAGCCTTACGGCCGGATCGGTCCGTGCACTGACGAAGGCGCCGGCATAATGCTCGCCATGCGCGCCGGTGAACACGGCGTCGTCGAGGCCGCCATTCGCATGGTGCACCGCCAGCGTGCTCTTGTCCGGAAAGACGGTCAGCGAGCTTTCAGGCACACCGTCCCGGTAGGTGACGTCCTGCCGTGCGCCGCCGGCGAAGCGCGTGACCATGACGCCGTCGATGGCACCGTCCTTCTGGACGTATTCGTCATGCGAGCGGTCGGGATGGTCGACCATCACCTTGCCGTCGAGCACGTCGTTCTTGAACGTGCCTTCGATGCGCCACCCATTGGCATAGACCCAGACGCCGTGGCCGTTCGGCGCGCCGTCCACGAACATGCCGTCGAACGAGTCGAGCAGCACGACGGGATTCGGCGGGCGCGCGGGCGTGGACGTACCCGCGATCATCGGCGGCACGTCATAGCTGTTGTCTTCGATATGCACCGGGCCCTGCAGCATGCCGTTCGCGAAAGTGCCACGGAACGTCCTGATGCTGTCGCCGGAGAGCCTGGCGACAAGGGTGCCCGCGCCGTCGGGCTTGCCGTCGCGGCAGACGCCGTCCCATGTCGGACGCTCGGCCGGCGGCTTGCCGGGCTTGCAGGCCAGCACGATATACGGCGTCCAGAGCGCTGCGTCCGCCGAGGCGAATCCCGTCGCCGGCGGGCCAAGCTTCAACGGCGCGGGCGGCGCGGCATCATCCGCTCGCGCCGATCCGGCGGGCGCAAGAAGCGCCATCGCGAACAGCACGTGCCGGGCGGCCATCACGTGCGCGCAAACCTCTTGTACTTGATCCGGTGCGGCTGGTCGGCGTCGATGCCGAGGCGGCGCTTCTTGTCGGTTTCGTAGTCCTGATAGTTGCCCTCGAACCACTCGACATGGCTGTCGCCCTCGAACGCCATCATGTGCGTCGCGATGCGGTCGAGGAACCAGCGGTCATGGCTGATGATCATCGCGCAGCCGGCGAACTCCTCCAGCGCGCTTTCGAGCGCGCGCAGCGTGTCGACATCGAGATCGTTGGTCGGCTCGTCGAGCAAGAGGAGGTTCGCGCCGCTCTTCAGCATCTTCGCGAGATGAACACGGTTGCGCTCGCCACCCGAGAGCTGGCCAACCTTCTTCTGCTGGTCGCCGCCCTTGAAGTTGAACGCCGAGACATAGGCGCGGCTGTTCATCGTGCGCTTGCCGAGCTCGATGACGTCGAGGCCGTCGCTGATCTCCTGCCACACCGTCTTGTTGGGATCGAGCGCGTCGCGGCTCTGGTCGACATAGCCGAGCTGCACCGTGTCGCCGACGCGCAAGCTGCCGGCATCGGGCGTCTCCTGGCCGGTGAGCATGCGGAACAGCGTCGTCTTGCCGGCGCCGTTGGGGCCGATCACGCCGACGATGCCGCCGGCGGGCAGCGTGAAGTTCACGTTCTCGTACAGCAGCCGGTCGCCATAGCCCTTGGCGAGGCCTTCCGCCTCGATCACGACGTTGCCGAGGCGCTCGGCCACCGGGATGATGATCTGGTTGGTGACGGTGCGCTGCTCGTTGCTCTTGGCGACCAGCTCTTCATAGGCGTTGATGCGCGCCTTGGATTTGGCCTGGCGGGCCTTGGGCGATTTTTGAATCCACTCGCGTTCGGCGGCGATGGCGCGTTCCTGCGCGGCCTCTTCGGCGCCTTCCTGGCGCAGGCGCTTTTCCTGGACGCCGAGGAAGGACGAGTAATTGCCCTCGTGCGGGATGCCCTTGCCGCGGTCGAGCTCCAGGATCCAGCCCGTCACGTTGTCGAGGAAATAGCGGTCGTGGGTGACGAGGATGATGCAGCCCTTGTATTCGCGCAGCGTCTTCTCCAGCCATTCGACGCTCTCGGCGTCGAGGTGGTTGGTCGGCTCGTCGAGCAGGAGGATGTCGGGCGCGTCGAGCAACAGCTTGCACAACGCGACACGGCGGCGCTCGCCGCCCGAGAGCGATGCGACGTCGGCGTCGGGATCGGGGCAGCGCAGCGCGTCCATCGCCTGATCGACCTGGGAGTCGAGGTCCCACAGGCCTTGCGCCTCGATCTCGTCCTGCAGCCTGGCCATCTCGTCGGCGGTCTCGTCGGAGTAGTTCGACGCGAGCTCGTTGTAGCGGTCGACCAGCGCTTTCTTGGCGGCGACGCCTTCCATCACGTTGTCGCGCACGTTCTTGGCGGGATCGAGCTGCGGCTCCTGCGGCAGGTAGCCCATGCGCACGCCCTTGGCGGCCCAGGCTTCGCCGGTGAAGTCGTTGTCGAGGCCGGCCATGATCTTCATCAGGGTCGACTTGCCGGCACCGTTGACGCCGACGATGCCGATCTTCGCGCCGGGGTAGAAGGAGAGCCAGATGTCCTTGAGGACCTGCTTGCCGCCGGGATAGGTCTTCGAGAGACCCTTCATGACATAGACGAATTCGTGTGCCATTAAGTTGCTCTTTTAATTAGGTTATTTCGCTTCGGAAACGACTGTGCAGGAACTGTGCAGGAGGAAATGGCGGAAATCCAAGATTCCGCATCTCTCCTGCAAACTGTACCTCGCAAAGCCATACAAACCTGTGAGCTTGAACCCCGGCGACCGGGCGCGAAGGCGTTCCGCAGTGCTGTTGGGGCTCGGAAGTTGAAGGCATAGATACTCGCCTCGCTGAGCCTGTCCAGCAAAAACGACTTGGAGAAATTGGCCGCTTTCGGATCGGATTTCAGCGCGCTGGCCGTTGCGGAAATATGCGGTACGGCCAGCCTAGCTCATTACGGCTGTCATTCAGCCCGTCCGAATAAGCGCTGAATACATTCCCCAACTCGTGTTCCGACAGCCCCAGGGGCGTGCCGAGTGCGGTAGGATCGGCCCGCATGTTCCAAATCGTAAAAAGCTCTGGGGGCTTGCTCAGCCCCGGAAACTGGAACGTGATGGCCAAAAGCTGCGGAAACCGGTGGAGGATGCCCTCTTCGGATTGATGCCCACCGATATTCGTTTTGCCGTCAAAATCCGGCAGCTCGAATATGTGCTCCCCAGCCTTGCCGAGCGCGATCTGCCATAGCTCTCCGCTTACGCAGGCTTCGGCAGGCGGCCCATCGTGGAAGAAGACCGGCAACAGCTGCGAAGCCCCAAGTGGCGGGATTGGAAGGCGCCCCAAATCGACCACCAAAACAGAAGGGCCGAAATTGATCTGCTCGGGCTTGATAGTATTGGCGATCCTTTTGATGGTCTCATCAATACGCTCAGCCGTTCCCGCGTCAGGCTTGTGGCCTGAGATGGACTGCTCCGCGAAGTAGACTCCCGGCCCCTTGGCCCGGCCCGCAAGGTCGGAGGCAACAGCAAGCCCATCGTAAGCGATCTCCTCATGGCGAGAGATTTTTTCCGCGATATCCAGTGCCTTCACCTCGAAGTAGACGACGCCCGAAGAGTGATCGTGCATGAAATCGGGCCGCTTCTGTTTATGCTTCCCCGTCCCCGGCGTTCGCTTCAGCTGGATTCCGCGCTGCGAAAGAAGCATGCAGGTGCTTGCCTCCGCGTAGACTTCGTATGCCTGGCTCATGGCGATGAAGTCTTCAGGACGCTTGATATGGCGCAGTTGTTTTTCGAGTTCGTTGCTAAGAGTGGCTATCAGCGGATCAGCTGCCGATTGGCGCTCGAACTCCTTGATGCGCTCGCGTGTCATGAGCATCAGGGGTACGGAGGTGGTGAGGTTTGCGATTACCTGCTGGGCGCGAACGAACTGTTCCTCCAATTTACCCATGTGCAGCCCAATCTCGGTTTAAACACTTTCCTGTTAGATGATCCTCCCGGATTGCGAATGCAACCGAACTAGCCCTGTGGCAATGAACGGGTATCGCTGTCACAGGCCGCGGCACCGGGATGGAGCGGGCCGGAGCGTGAGCGACTACACGGACGGGTGCCGCGCTCGCATCGGCCTTGACGGCTAGGGCCGGAGGCCCTTCTAGAATCTCTCCTGATGGAAACCCACGACCTCCTCGACGGCAAGCTCCGCCTCTACCGGCGGAAGGGAAGCCCGTACTGGCAATGCACGACGTTTCTTGGGGAGAAGAAATGGCGCGTGACGACCAGAGAAAGGAGCCTGCCGCACGCCGTCGATGTCGCGAAGGACTGGTATCAAACCCTGCGCGAAGATTTAGCGTGCGGAACGGTCAAGCCTTATCGACCCTTCCGCGATGTCGCGGCTGCATTCTGCCAGGAGTACGAGACCCTCCTGCGCGACGAGCGAAGCCCGCAATACATCAAAGGTCACGCCGCGACCGTTCGCCTCTATCTCAATCCCTTCTTCGGCCGCATGGCGATCGATGCGATCAAGACCGGCACGGTGATGGATTTCCGGGTGTGGCGGGCCAAGCTCGCCATCGAGAAACACGGCAAACCGGCCGCGCCCCAGACGCGAAAGAGCAACATTGTTACCCTTCGTATGATTCTGGCATTCGCGGAGCGCAACGGCTGGATCGATCATCTTCCCGATCTGTCCGAGCCCTACCCTGTCTATGAGAAGCCCAACCATCGGGCCTGGTTCTCGCCCAAGGAGTATTTCCAGCTCTGCAAGGCCACCTGGGCCTATGTCGGGCGCCCGCCCGAGGGCGTGCGCCTCGCGCTCTGCCAGCAGCTGCACGACTACGTCGTCTTCATGGCGAACACCGGCCTTCGGCCGGACGAAGCCTCCCGCCTGGAATTTCGCGACGTCGAGATCGACGAAGACGATTACGTCGAGCCCATCCTCGTGCTGAGCGTGCGCGGCAAGCGCGGTGTCGGCTACTGCAAGAGCATGCCAAGCGCCGTTCGCGCCTACCGCCGCCTTCTGAACCGTCGCATGGCCGCAAACGGCGGCGAGATCGCCGTCACCGCCAAGCTCTTCCCCCTCAATCACCGCAACCTGTTCAACCGCATCCTCGTAGAGCAGGATTTGAAGCACGACCGCGATGGCCGACCGAGGTCGGCCTACAGCCTGCGCCACACCTATGTCTCCATCCGCCTGATGCATGGGGCGAACATCTTCCAGCTCGCACTGAACTGCCGCACCAGCGTCGCCATGCTGGAGAAATTCTATGCCCGCCACATCGCCAATTATATCGACACGACACGGCTCAACGTGGAGCGCTCTCCGCCAGGAACTTATGACGACGTGCTGCTCTGACGACAGTCAGGCGTGGAGCTAGAGAAACCGCGCGGCACGCATCCGCACGATGTCCGCAAGGCGATTGAGCGCATCGGCATCGAGGCCGCGCTCTCCTAGCCCTGCGACGACAGAGGTAGCCTGTTCGGACATCGCCTGCGCCAGCGCGCGCACCCGGCGACGCGTATAGGGCGCGCCAACGCCGACATCACCGGCGAACTTCTCCCAGGTATCGGGCCTGAACTCTTTCAGCGTGGCGCGCTTGGCGACACGCATGGAAAACCTGGCGCTGAGTTCGGGATAAGCAGCGGTGCACAGCAGGTCATAGAGCGGCGCCAGGCGCACGCCGTCATCGGCGTATAGCAGGCTGAAATTCTTGCCGTGCGCGTCGGCATTGCCGAGGATGACATTGAATATCGCCGCATCGAGAAGCGCGAGCACGGATAACTCGGGCACCGTGCAGGCCCGGCGCACGAGATCGAAGCCGTCCTTGAAGCCCGGGCCGCCGTCGCTGGCGTATTTCTGTTCTGGCGAGGTGCCGAGGGCCTGGCAGAAATCTTCCTGATGCAGCCGCCGGACACGGCCATCGGCAGCGACCTTGCGGTCATAGCGCGTGACCAGAAGGAAAGGACGGCCACCGACATTGCGTGGCTCGACAGGGGCGACGTTCAAGCCCACGGCATTCGCCAGCCGCATCGCAAACGCCTCGTTTTCGGTCGTGGCGGAAAAGCGCGGGATAGGTGGCTTCAGGATATGCGTGGTCGGCTGCCCCGGCCGGGGCAAGGCGAGGCGCCCATTTACAAGCACGACCGGGAGCTTCTGCTGGGCACCCGCCAAGGCCAGGCGCAGCCCGTCACGCCCGGCGAGCATCGGCCATCTGGGCAAGGTGTCGAGAATCTCGACGAACTCGGCATCGTTGAGCGGGTGCGTGGCGGCGATGTCAGGTATGGCCGGGGGGACGTCTCCCTCCGGCCAAAGCGTCGCCGCACCGGCAACCTCGCCACCGAGCGCTTCCAGTAAGCGGAAGTCATTACGCTCCGAAATGCCGAGGTTCTTCGCCACCGCTTCACGCTGCGCCTCCTCAGGCAGAAGACCGGCAAAGAAGGGGCGGGTCTCGCGGCGGTTAAACGGCTCCGCGCGTTTCGGGAGGGATTGAGAGATCGCAGGCCGGGCCGGGTCGTCGCGCCAGGCCTGGTCATAAGCAAATTCGAGATTGCCGTTCTGATCCATCCGCAACGCACCGACCAGTACCTCGTCCCACCAGACTGAGAGTGTGCGGTTATGCGCTGGCATCGGGCGTATGCATTTCTAAGCCAAATTCAGTTTACGAGACCGGCCAATTGTAAAGCAGGGTTTGACTTTTTCCGCGACAGATAAACCGAGGGTGGGCGGCAAAAGCGCCATTGATACAGAAGCGTTATAGCTCACGCCGTTGGGCCGACCGATGAATAGAGTCGTTGCTATTAATCATTTTCGCAGCTATACGTGATTAATAGAAACAGCGTCTATTGCTCATGACATGGAACTGGCAGCGGCCCGAATGGCCTAACTTCTCCTGGAATCCCGACCTTCTGCGCAAGGCCGAGGAGCAATTTCTGCTGGGCGCAGGCGTTTTTGTCGGCACCTTCAACCACCTCGGCCCGGCCGAGCGGGATCAGCTCACCATCGAAGCGTTGAGCACCGAAGCGCTCACGACCTCGGAGATCGAGGGTGAGTTTCTCGACCGCGCCAGTGTGCAGTCCTCGATCCAGCGCCAGCTCGGCCTGGGGACGGATCGACGGCGCGTGAAGCCTGCCGAGCAGGGCATCGCCGAAATGACGGTCGATCTCTACCGCTCGTTCAAGCGCCCTCTTTCCAACGCCATGCTGTTCAACTGGCACCGCATGGTCATGAACGGCCGTCGCGACATCGCGACCATCGGAGCTTACCGAAAGCAGGGCGAGCCGATGCAGATCGTCTCCGGCGCGATATATGCTCCCAAGGTGCATTTCGAGGCGCCGCCGTCCGGCAAGCTGCCGCGCGAGATGGCGCGGTTCATCGACTGGTTCAACCGCACCGCGCCCGGCGGAAAATCGCCCCTGCCCGCGCTAACCCGCGCCGGCATCGCGCATTTCTACTTCGAATGCATCCATCCCTTCGAGGACGGCAACGGACGCATTGGCCGCGCCATCGCGGAGAAGGCACTGGCGCAATGTCTCGACCAGCCGCCATTGACCATGCTGGCGATGACCATCCTTGCCAAGCGCAAGGCGTACTACGCGGCACTGGAGCGCAACAATACCGAGATCGAGCTGTCGGACTGGCTGCGCTGGTTCGCAGGCACCGCAATCGAAGCGCAGCGGCGGACGACAACGCTGATCGAATTCCTGCTCGATAAGGCCCGCCTGCTCAACCGCCTGAAAGGCGAGCTTAATGCACGCCAGGAGAAGGCCCTGTTGCGCGTGCTCGTCGAAGGGCCGGGGGGCTTCGAGGGTGGCCTAAGCGCTGGCAACTACATGACTATCACCGGCGCCACCGTGCCAACAGCCACCCGCGACCTCGCCGACATGGTAGGCAAAGGCGCGCTTATCCGAAGCGGCGAGCGACGCTATGCGCGCTACCGTGCCAATATCGAGCTTCGACCAGTCCGCTCGGTGACCGTCGGAGCATTGGGCAGGTGACGGAGTCTTAGGGTAAGTGGATAGCGACCTAACAAGGTCAAGGCCCTCCAAGCGGTCCCGGCCAGCTGCCAATTCTATCGCGCCCACGCCTTAACGTCGGAATTGGAGCACATGGTCCCATCGATTGCGCCCCGGTCCTGTGCATTGTTGCAAAAAGGGATGATTGCTCGAATCACGTGTAGTAAGCTCTCGGAAAGGGATTCCCGTGTCGAACGTAAAGCAGATACTTGCGATGGTGCGCAGCCGGACGGAAGGCGATGAAGACGCCTTCTATTCCATCGCGCTGCAGGTTGCTGCAGCGGAGGCTCGGCAAGGTCATAGGCAAAGCGCAGAAGAGTTGCGGGCCGAGGTCGATAAGGCACGCGCACGGCACCCGCGCGGTCAGTCGGTAGCCATCCCTTTTGCACAGCCGCGCGGCAGCCTCGAAGGATTGCTTGAGGTCAGGCAGCCTCGCTTCAAGCTCAAGGACGTGGTGCTAAACGAGCGGTTGGTCGAAAGGATCAACGATGTTCTGCGCCAGCAGCGTAGACGTGACTGGCTGCGCGAGCATGGAAAAGTGCCAAACCGGCGTATACTGCTTGTCGGCCCTCCCGGCTCTGGCAAAACAATGTCGGCTGAGGCACTGGCTGGTGAACTGCACCTGCCTTTATACATCATCAAGCTTGAGGGTCTAATTACCCGGTACATGGGCGAGACGGCGGCAAAGCTGCGGCTCGTATTCGATGAGACGGCAAAGCATCGGGGTGTCTATCTCTTCGATGAGTTTGATGCTGTCGGCGGGCAGCGAACTTCAACGAATGACGTTGCCGAGATGCGTCGGGTCCTGAACTCGTTCCTGCAGTTTATGGAAGAAAACAATTCGACGGACAGCGTGGTGGTCTGCTCGACCAATCATCCGTCATTGCTAGATCGCGCACTGCTGCGCCGGTACGATCAAGTGCTCGAATTCGATACGCCGAGCACGAAACAAATTCAGAAGCTGATTTCGTCAAACCTTGGCTCGATGAAAATCCTACGAGCCGCTTGGAAGAAAATCGTTCATGCAGCGGAGGGCCTGAATCAGGCCGAGATAGTCCGCGCAACGGATGACGCGGTGAAAACCGCCATTCTTGATGAGCGCAATCAGCTTACGACCGAAAATATCGTGGACCGCTTGCAAGAGCGCCACGCTATGCGTACCGCGTTTATGGATGCTGAGGATCACTAATGAATGGCATCGCGCTTTACCCTTCCCCATATTGAGATCACGCGATTTGCGGCAAGTCAGGAATATTCTGGGGCCAGCTCCTTCGGAAATCCTGGCACTCGCATACGCGACGAGCACGGCAGGCGGCTACAAGCCGAATTCACCGCAGCGATCGCCCTCGCCGATCAGTCACGGCCGCAAGACCCTCGTGTGCCGGCGGCTACTGGCGTGCTCCTTGAAGTGGATCTACGACGCAACACGCCCGCCGACCATCTTGAGACCAAAGACATAAAGGTCAGCGCGGCCAAGGCGAACGACCGCAACGACCGCACGGTGGCGGTCTTCATACCCGACGGAGCCCGCGCGGCATTTGAGAAAATCCTCGATGACTACCTAAACGGCCCTCTGACCGAGAAAGCGCAGAACCCGCCCTACAAGGCGAAGGTCGAGGCGATCGACGCGTTCCGAACCGCGCGGCTGGAAACGGTGTGGACCGATGATCCGCAAGCGCTTCCTGCGGACCCTCAGGCGCAGATGTGGTGGGGGTTGTGGTGCTGGAGGGGCGCAGAAGCAGCAATCGAACAAGTCTGCGCGAGCTTAGGCGTTCGCGCGGCAAATAAGGACCGGCGACTATATTTTCCCGAGCTCGTCGTAATACCGGTGCTCGCTCCACGCGCCGCCATCGAGTTGATGCTCTTCACGACGGGTGCCATCGCCGAGCTTCGGCGGGCTTCGGACAATCCCACGTTCTTCACCGACGAGTTCAAAAGGGAGCAGCACGCGTGGACCGACGACCTTGCGCGGCGCGTAAAGTGGCCGGGGACCGATACGCCGGCGGTTTGTGTCTTCGACACCGGCGTCAACCGTTCTCATTCATTGATCGAGCCTGCCCTTTCTGCAGAGGATATGCACGCCATCGATGCTGAATGGGGCACCGACGATCACAGCGCGGAGGGGCATGGCACATCCATGGCTGGGCTTGTGCTGCATGGCGATCTGACGGCTTCACTGGGCGATGCCTCTGAACGCCAGCTACGTCATCGCATGGAGTCGGTGAAGGTGCTTCCACCCAAAGGGTTCGACGCCAATGAACCGGCGGGTTATGGCGTGCTGACGCAGACGGCGATTGCCTTGCCCGAGATCGCCGCGCCCGAGCGGGCCCGCGTTTTCTGTATGGCGGTCACGAATTTGGACGTGTCAGGCGCGACCCCATCCGGTTGGAGCGCCGCGATCGATCAGGCTGCGTCCGCCTCCATGATCGGCGATGAGGAAGATGCGCCCAGGCGCCTCGTCGTTCTGGCAGCGGGCAATATCGAAGCTATAATCGACTACACCAAGATTCAGCCGCAGGAGCACTATCCCGTCGAAGATCCAGCGCAGGCTTGGAATGCGCTAACCATTGGCGGCTATACCGACCTCATCGACATCCGCGACAAGGGTTACGAAACATGGACGCCGATGGCGGGCGCGGGCGAACTGAGCCCACATAGCCGAACGAGCGTGACGTGGCCGCAGGGCCGTTCGCCCTTCAAGCCCGAACTTGTGATGGAAGCGGGCAACCGCGCCATCAACGCCGCGAAAACGGAGGCGCTGACCATCGACTCGCTGTCACTGCTATCGACGGGCAGCAACGTCACGAAATCCCCTTTGGTATCGTTCCAGGCGACAAGCGCCGCAGCCGCCCAAGGGGCCCGATTGGCGGTTCAGCTTGCCGCGGATCACCCAGGCTACTGGCCGGAGACCATTCGTGCCCTGATGGTGCATAGCGCGGAATGGACCGAGCCGATGGTCAAGGCTTTGGACGGCACAGCAGGCAAGAAAGAAAACTATGAGCTTATCCGTCGATTTGGCTATGGCGTGCCGGACTACGACCGGGCGACAGCTTCCGCCAAAAATCATCTCGCGCTGTTCGCGCAGGCGGCCATCCAACCGTACAAACTCGAAGGCCAGCGCAAGTTCAACGAGTGCCACTACTACCCACTCCCAATCCCCACGAACATGCTTGAGCAGCTGGGCAACGAGCCGATAGAGCTCAAAGTCACCCTGTCCTATTTCATCGAGCCAAATCCTGGTTTGTCAGCCAATGTAGACCCCCAGCGCTATCAGTCGTTCGGACTCCGGTTCGATCTTCGACGCAAAGGTGAGACCGTTGCCAAATTCAAGGAGAGAGTGAATGCGTCCGAGCGCGATGACCCTCGTGTCGCGCCGCGCACGGAGCCGGACGACAATCGATGGCTCTTAGGCGCGCAAAGCATTTCGGCCGGGTCGCTTCACTGCGATGTATGGTCAGGTCCCGCTATCGAGCTGCTGGGGCGCGACACACTTTGCATCAAGCCAATCAACGGATGGTGGCGCCAGAGGGCCTCGAAGGAGGTCGTGAATAAGCAAACACGCTATGCTCTCATCGTGTCACTGAAGTCCACAAACCTAGATATCGACCTCTACACGCCGATCAATAATGTCGTGAACGTTCCTGTGCCTATCGAGGTTTAACGCGGCGGACTTTAATGATTTGCTCTTTCAACTGACGATAGACGATCCGCATACTCATGGGTATCAGCGAGGATGCGCGCGCTATTGCTGAGGCGAAGTACGTCGA
>DASZMT010000008.1:0-2650 GCA_035551495.1 Rhizomicrobium sp.
CAGGGGTGTAGCTGTCTCTGGCAAAATGTCCAATCCAACCAACCACATAGGCCGCGCCGAAGGCCGGTCTTTTCCCTTGCCGTCCGTGGTTGGCTTTCTTGCCGTCCGTGGTTGGCTTTCTTGCGCCGACTCTCCGGCCCTCGCATTCCTCGGATCGGGATCACCAACGCACAGTATGAATGGAGAGGTGTCATTGCGGTCGTCCACCAGACGACAGCGAGACGAACAGTCCGTCGGACTGCGGTGCGAGCCCTGTCCAATCCTGCGGCGGGCTGACGGTCGGCGTGTTCGATCGCTGCGGCCGAGAAGCAGCTTTCGTGTCGCTGGATGTGTTGGACACTTGCACCGGAAACAGCGCAGTCTTGGTCCATGAGCGCATGATGGTGGTGAGCAACACCGTGTCGTCGGCCGCAGCGCCACCGACGATCGGCGCGAGCTTGGCGAGGTAGGCGCGTGTCTCGGCCGGGAGCGGGCGTCCAGCGGCGACGAAGTCTTCCCAGCGCGCCGGACCTGCGTTGTAGGCCGCGAGGAAGCCGGGAATGCCATAGCGGTCGTGCAGCTCTCGCACATAGGCCGCCCCGGCCATGATGTTGTCGTGCGCGTCGTAGGGATCGGCGCCGAGACGATAGCGCCGATGAAGTGCGACCCATGTGTCCGGCATGATCTGCATGAGGCCCATCGCGCCTTTCGGCGAGATTGCGTGCACGTCGCCGAAACTCTCGGCGCGCATGACGGCTCGTATCCACGCCGCCGGAATGCCGAAGCGCCGCGAGGCTTCGGCGACGAACGCTGCGAATGGTGCGGCGATGCTGGTGCGTGAGACGTGCTGAACGGCGGCCGGCTGCGCGTATGATGGCGCGCCGGTCACGATCAGCATGATCGACACGCCGGAGGCGATCAGCACGTCGCGCGGATGCAGGGCGATCGGCGCATCTCGGCGTTTGCATGCCGGGAAGGAGGAAGGGCGAAGACGGGTCGCCGGCATTCTGAAAGCGGCGGGACGAAGGAGTTGACGCGTCATCAATCCTCCTCCTGCGTCCAGACGGGATCGGCGCGGCCGAGGATGGTGGCGCGGGACAGCAGCCCGAAGTAGCGGCCGTCGAACGAGTCCGGCGACTGCCAGTTCATGAGGAAGACGCGGTTCTCGGGAACGCGCTCGCAGCCTTGCCAGACAGGAAGCGACCGGCCGCGTGTGTCGTGCTCAAGTGCGTCGCCCATCGCAATGCCGTCGACCGTGATGGTGCGGTCGCTGCGGCAGACAGTCTGCCCAGGAAGCGCCAGCACGCGCTTCAGCATTGGCACGCCTTCGGGCAGGTAGCGTCGCTCGGCGAGGAATCGAGCAAGGCCGTCGGGCGGTAGCACGACGACAAGCTCGGTGATTTCGAGCTTGCCGGCCGGATGCACCGCGTAGAGACCGATCGGAACGCTCGCGCTGGCGTTCCAGATGAACTTCGGAAGCGGATGCAGGAGTACCGACGCTGTCGCGCCGAGCGCCGCGACATAGGTCGCGATGATCCAGCCGAACCGGGTCATGATGCGAGCCTGCGGCGCAAGAGCCACGCGCCGTGCTGAGCGCGGTCATAGGGCCGCGGCATCTCGCCGGCGATCAGGCGGTTGTGGACGTGGCGCCAGTGCTCAGGCGCGGCGTCGGCGGGATCGATGCCGAGAGCTTCCACCGCGTCGATCGCCTTCAAGACGCGCTCGACCTTCGGCCAGCCGCTGATGCGCAGCAGGATGTCGCCGCCGGGACGCACGAACGGCAACGTCTGGTACGCGTCGCCGCGTGCGATCGCGCGCACGATGTCGATGCGGGAGATGATCGTGCCGAAGTCGTTCGACGCCCAGCGCACGAACGCGAAGACGCTGCCGGGAAGGAAAGCGAGATGGCGGCGCCGTCGATCGATGATCGTCTCGCCGCTATCACGCCCGAAGCGGATCCAGTGTTCGATGCGGCCTTCGAGCCAGGTCAGCTCGACCTGCGTCAGCAGCGGCGGCGCGTTGGGGCGTGGCGCACGCCCGATGTCAGGATCGGTCCTCATGAGTTACCTCCATCGGTGTCGGGAAATTCGCGCGCGCGAGCAGCGTCCGCAGCATGTCGGCGACGGTCTCGCCGCGCTGGAAGGGCGGCGATCTTGATGCGGCCGCGCAGCGCGGGCGTGATGTCCACGGTGAGACGCGCCGTGTACGGATCGCTCGCAGGCGACGCGTTTGCGGCGCGGTCCGGCGCGTTGATCCATGTCTCGGCGTCGCGCGGTCTGGACGCGAAGCCGCCGTTCGGGCGTCGCGCCGTCATGGCGCGAGCCTTTCGGCTTCGGCGGCGAGCGCCGCGATCTCGCGGGCCGCGGCGCCAGTGGCGTTTTGTTCAAAGGCGAGCTGGCCGCTGCGCGCGGCGTCCGCGAAGATCACGCGCTGGCCGATGCGCGCATGAAGCGCCGGCGGATCGTGATCGGTGAGGCCCTGCGCCGTGTCACGGGCGATGATCGTGCGCGCGGGACAGCGGTTGAGTATGAAGCGCGCGACAAGTGTCTGGCGGAAGACACGCGCCTCGGTGATCATCGCCAGCATCTCGGCTGACGCCCAGCCATCGAAGGGAGACGGTTGGGCCGGAACGAGGACGGCGTCGGCCGCGAGCAACGCTGAGCGCAGCAAG
>DASZMT010000009.1:0-3200 GCA_035551495.1 Rhizomicrobium sp.
GGTTGCTCCTTCGGCGCCGGCACTTAAGCCGATCTCTCCCGGCGTGACGCTCTCTAACAGATAGGAGGAAACCACGGCCACGCCAAGCCTGTCAACGCAGCCGCAGCATTATCAACGGCTGTTGTGCTGGTGCGGCAAGCCTATGATCCCTCTGCACAGTTTCTGGACAGCGCGATTGCCCTTGTCTAAAAGCGTTGCGCCGGAAAGATCAGCGGTTTTACGGCCTGTTCCCGGCACTTTTGCGATTGGATGGACATGAGCGGCGTTAACGAAATCAGGTCGACTTTTCTGAACTTCTTTGCCGAAAACGGCCACGAGATCGTGCCGTCGTCGCCGCTTGTGCCGCGCAACGACCCCACCCTGATGTTCACCAATGCCGGCATGGTGCAGTTCAAGAACGTCTTCACCGGCGTCGAGAAGCGCCCGTACCAGCGCGCCACCACTTCGCAGAAATGCGTCCGCGCCGGCGGCAAGCACAACGACCTCGACAATGTCGGCTACACCGCGCGGCATCACACCTTTTTCGAGATGCTCGGCAACTTCTCGTTCGGGGATTATTTCAAGGATCGCGCGATCGAGCTCGCCTGGAAGCTCGTCACCCAAGAGTTCGGCCTGCCCAAAGACAGGCTGACGGCGACCGTCTATATCGACGACGACGAGGCGTTCGATCTCTGGAAGAAGATCGCGGGGCTGCCGGAGTCCCGCATCATCCGGATCGCCGGCTCGGACAATTTCTGGCAGATGGGCGATACCGGGCCGTGCGGCCCCTGTTCGGAAATCTTCTACGATCACGGCGACAAGATCTGGGGCGGCCCGCCCGGTTCGGCCGAGCAGGACGGCGACCGCTTCATCGAGATCTGGAATCTCGTGTTCATGCAGTTCGAGCAGACCGCGCCGGGCGTGCGCGATCCGCTTCCAAAGCCGTCGATCGACACCGGCGCGGGGCTGGAACGCGTCGCCGCGGTGCTGCAGGGCAAGCACGACAATTACGACATCGACCTGTTCGTGGCGTTAATCCGCGCGATCTCCGAGCTGACCGGCGCCGATCCGCATGGCGAGCAGAAGGCCTCCTTGCGCGTGATCGCCGATCATCTGCGCGCCTCGTCATTCCTGATCGCTGACGGCGTGCTGCCCTCCAACGAGGGCCGCGGCTATGTGCTGCGCCGGATCATGCGCCGCGCGATGCGGCATGCGCAGTTGCTCGGAGCCAAGGATCCGCTGATGCACCGGCTGGTCTGGGCGCTGGTGCGCGAGATGGGCCAGGCCTATCCCGAGCTGGTGCGCGCGGAAAACCTGATCGAGGAGACGCTGCGGCTGGAGGAGACGCGCTTCCGCAAGACGCTGGAGCGTGGCCTTTCGATCCTGGATGAGAAAAGCAGCTCGCTTAAAAAGGGCGATATGTTCGACGGCGACACCGCGTTCACGCTGTACGACACCTATGGCTTTCCGCTCGACCTCACCCAGGACGCGCTGCGCAATCGCGGTATCGGCGTCGATCAGGCCGCCTTTACCGATGCGATGGAGCGGCAGCGCGCCAAGGCGCGTGCGGCATGGGCCGGAAGTGGCGATACCGCAGCCGAGAACATCTGGTTTCCGCTGCATGAAAAGCTCGGCGCCACCGAATTCCTGGGCTACGAGACCGAGACCGCCGAAGGCGTGGTTGGCGCGATCGTCCGGGATGGCGAGGAAGTTGCCGGCCTCAAGACCGGCGAGAGCGGCGCCATCGTGCTGAACCAGACGCCGTTTTATGCAGAGTCCGGCGGTCAGGTCGGCGACACCGGCATGATGACCGGCGAGGGCGTCAAGTTCCGTGTGACCGACACCCAGAAGAAGGCCGGCGATCTCTTCGTGCATATGGGTAACGTGGAGCAGGGCACCTTGAAGCCCGGCACGGCGCTGTTGCTCGAGGTGGATCACGCGCGGCGGGCGTCGATCCGCGCGCATCACTCGGCGACGCATCTGCTGCACGAGGCGTTGCGCCAGGTGCTCGGCGATCACATCGCGCAGCGCGGCTCGCTGGTCGCGCCCGATCGTCTGCGCTTCGACTTCGTGCATCCAAAACCGATCACGGCGGAAGAACTGGCGCGGGTCGAGGATATCGCCAACAACGTGGTGCTGGAAAACGGCGAAGTCACCACCCTCCTGATGGCGGTGGACGATGCCCGCGATTCCGGCGCACGCGCGCTGTTCGGCGAGAAATATGGCGACGAGGTTCGCGTGGTCTCGATGGGCAAGACCGCACGCGAGCACGGCGCCAACGCGCTCGGCTGGTCGGTCGAACTGTGCGGCGGCACTCATGTGCGCCGCACTGGCGATATCGGCCTGATTTCGGTGACCGGCGAAAGCGCGGTCGCTTCGGGCGTGCGCCGCATCGAGGCCTTGACCGGCAACCATGCGCGCAAGCACGCCAATGACACCATTGCGCTGGCCAAGACCGCGGCGAGCGAACTGCGCGCTCCGCTGGAGGAGATGCCGGCGCGGATCGCAGCCTTGATGGAAGAGCGCAAGAGACTGGAGCGGGATCTATCGGACGCGCGCAAGAAGCTTGCGATGGGCGGCGGCGCGTCGACTGGCGGCGCGGCGGCCGGTGGCGTGCGCGAGGTCGGCGGCGCAAAACTGTTGGCGCGGGCGATCGAGGGCGTCGAGACCAAGGATCTCAAGAGCCTGGTCGATGACGGCAAGAAGCAGATCGGTTCCGGCGTGGTCGCGATCGTCGGCGTCACCGACGACGGCAGGGCCGGCATCGTCGTCGGCGTCACCAGCGATCTCACCGCGCGGTTCAACGCGGTGGAACTGGTGCGTAGGGGTTCCGAGGCGCTCGGCGGCAAGGGCGGCGGCGGCCGGCCCGACATGGCCCAGGCCGGCGGCCCCGACGGTGCCAAGGCCGATGCCGCGCTCGCGGCAATCGAAAAGGCGATGGCGGGGGCGTAAGGTTCAACCCGTGCGGGAAGGGGCTACCGGTCAGCCAGCCGCGCCCGCAATCAATTCTTACGGGTTTTCCAGACGATATAGACCGAACACTCGTATTTCGGCTCCACCGGCGCGACGCGTGCACCCTGCTGCGCCGGGTCGGCGACGCTCAGCATCACGTCGGTGATACGAACGCCGGCACCCTTCTGTCGCTCGGTCTGAAGCCTGATTTTGGGCCATCGGATCTGGGTGAGCAGGGTGAAGAAGGCGGCCCCAAAAACCACGTAAAG
>DASZMT010000010.1:0-41121 GCA_035551495.1 Rhizomicrobium sp.
GAGCTGCGTGTCCTCGCGATCATTCCACTCGACGCGCAACACAATGCGCGGCTCGACCGGCTGATCGCGAGCCTTCCGCCGGCGGGCGTCCATGGCGGCACCGCTCCGCATGCCCCGGTGCTGGTGCTGCCGCGCATCTTCGAACCGGAGTTCTGCCAGGGCCTGATCGAACTCTATGAGGCGCAGGGCGGCACACCATCCGGCTTCATGCGCGAGGTCGACGGCATGACGACGCTGAAATTCGACGAAAAACACAAGAAGCGCAGCGACGTGATGATCGACGACGAGGCGCTGCGCGGCCAGATCCGCGCACGGCTGCAGCGCCGCTTGGTCCCCGGCGTCACCCGCGCCTTCCAGTTCGCCGCGACGCGCATCGAGCGCTATCTGGTCGCCTGCTATGACGCGCAGACCGGCGGGTACTTCCGTCCGCACCGCGACAACACGGTCAAGGGCACCGCGCACCGCAAATTCGCGGTCACCATCAACCTCAACGCCGGCGCGTATGACGGCGGCGATCTGTGCTTTCCCGAGTTCGGACCCAAGACCTATCGCGCCCCGACCGGCGGCGCGGTGGTGTTCTCGTGTTCGTTGCTGCACGAAGCGCGGCCGGTGACGCGCGGGCGGCGATTCGCCTTCCTGCCCTTCCTGTTCGACGAGGCGGGCGAGGCGCTGCGCCAGGAGAACCTGAAGTTCGTCGCGCTGGGCGAAACCGTCGCAAAAGAGACGCCAAACGTTAACAATTGATCCGGGTACGGAGTATTCGGTGGATAAGGCGCCCCAACTCCAATTGTGGAGCTATCCACAAGATGTAGTGGTCGCCCGGTCTTGATTTTCCACTAAACGTATGAGAACAAAGGATGATATTAAGTGAGTTAGTGATTCGGACCATGTTCGTTCCGGTAACGTACTATCCGTAAACGGACGATCCACAGGGCGCATAGTGTGGCGTCATTCCGTAGCGCCCGCGCCGCTTGCGCGTGTCACCGAGGGCTCCCATCTTCGCCGTGATGAACCAGAACCCGGCCCGCCAGCGGGCGGAGGCCGCCGCCGCCCGCGTCACCGCCGTCCTCGGCCCCACCAATACCGGCAAGACCCACTTCGCCATCGAGCGGATGCTGGCGCACAAGTCCGGCATGATCGGCCTGCCGCTGCGCCTTCTGGCGCGCGAGGTCTATGACCGGATCGTGCGGCTGAAGGGTGCCGAGGTCGCGGCGCTGATCACCGGCGAGGAGAAAATCGTTCCGCGCGATGCGCGCTATTACGTCTGCACCGTCGAGGCGATGCCGCTGGACATCAAGGTGGCGTGCCTCGTCGTGGACGAGATCCAGCTCTGCGCCGATCCGGAGCGCGGCCACGTCTTCACCGACCGGCTGCTGCATGCGCGCGGCGAGGAGGAGACGATCTTCCTCGGTGCCGACACGATGCGGGGCGCGATCCAGCGCTTCGTGCCGCGGACCTATTTCATGTCGCGGTCGCGGTTCTCCGATCTCGCCTATACCGGTCACAAGAAGCTCACTCGCCTGCCCCGCCGCTCCGCCGTCGTCGGATTCTCGGCCGAGGACGTCTATGGCATTGCCGAGTTGATCCGCCGCCAGCGCGGCGGCGCGGCGGTGGTGCTGGGCGCCCTCAGCCCGCGCACGCGCAACGCGCAGGTCGAGCTTTACCAGAGCGGCGACGTCGACTTCCTGGTGGCGACCGACGCCATCGGCATGGGCCTCAACATGGACGTCGACCATGTCGCCTTCGCGGCGATGGACAAGTTCGACGGCGCGCAGATGCGGCCGCTGCGTCCCGACGAGGTCGGCCAGATCGCGGGCCGCGCCGGGCGGCACATGAACGACGGCACTTTCGGCACGACAGGCGACGCCGCGCCGTTCGACGAAGAGCTCGTCGCGCGCGTCGAAGGCCATCGCTACGATCCGGTGCGCGTGCTGCAATGGCGAAATTCGGCGCTCGATTTCGGTTCGCTCGACAAGCTGATCGCGAGCCTGGACGAGCCGCCGCCGATGAAGGGTCTCGGCAAGGCGCGGCCGTCGAGTGACTTTACAGCGCTCAGACACCTCGCGGCGAACGACAACATCCTGCCCTTCGTCGCCTCGCGCACCGGCCTGCACCGGCTGTGGGATGCGTGCCAGCTGCCGGATTTCCGCAAGCTGTCGGTCGACGAGCATGTGCGGCTGGTCGAGTCCGTGTTCCTCTACCTGTCGAGCGACGCCGGCGTGCTGCCCGACGACTGGCTGGGGCGGCAGATCGAGCGGCTCAACGTCACCGAAGGCGACGTCGCGACTCTGTCCGGACGCCTGGCGCAGATCCGCACCTGGACCTATGCCGCGCACCGCGCCGGCTGGACCAAGGACAGCGTGCATTGGCAGGGCGTGACGCGCGCGGTCGAGGACCGCCTCTCCGATGCCTTGCACGAACAACTCACGCAGCGCTTCATCGACCGGCGCACCAGCGTGCTGATGAAGCGGCTGCGCGAGGACGACGACATCGCGCTGACGCTCGACGACAGCGGCGGCGTGGCGATCGGCGGCGAGGTCGTGGGCAAGCTCGAAGGCTTCCGCTTCGAGCCCGACGCACGGGCCGAAGGCATCCACGGCCGTACGCTGCGCGCCGCAGCGATGCGCGGCCTGGAAGGCGAGTTCTATGCCCGCGCCCGCCGCATCGCCGAGGCCGACGACAAAGCGATCAGCCTCTCCGAGCACGGCAAGCTGTGGTGGGACGGCGCGGTGGTGGCGCATCTCGTCGCCGGGCCGACGGCGCTGTCGCCGACCGTGGAGATGCAGGCGGACGAGCACCTCAAAGGCGATCTGCGCGAGGGCGTTCAGACGCGGCTCGACGCCTTCGTCCAGGCGCGGATCGTTTGGCGGCTGGAGCCGATGCTGAAGCTGCAGAGCGCCATCGAGGCGAAGGCGGGCACGCCGGGTGCCCTGCCCGGCGCGGCGCGCGGCATCGCGCACCAGCTGGTGGAACATTTCGGCTCGGTCGAGCGCACCAAGCTGCAGCTGCCGGAGAACGTCGGTCCGTTGATCCGTGCCCTGAAGGATCACGGCGTGTGGTTCGGACGCCGCTCGGTCTATCTGCCCAAGCTGTTGCGGCCGGAGGCGGCGGGCCTGCTCGGCCTGCTCTGGGGCGTCTGGCGCAAGGAGCCGCACATCCCGGCGCCGCCGCAGCCCGGGCTCACCTCGTTCAACAACGACGCCAACCTGCCGCGCGACTTCCTCGCCGCCTGCGGCTTCCGCGCCGTGGCGCGCCGCGCCATCCGCCTCGACATGCTGGAGCGCATCGAGGAGGAACTCGAAAAGGGCGCCGCTTCCGGCGTCAATGCCGAGACGCTGCTGCCCAAGCTGGTGTCCCTGATCGGCTCGAGCAACGACGAACTCATAGCCGTCTTGGCCGAACTCGGCTGGCAGATGGTCGACGTCGCCGACACCGGCAACGGCGTGACGCATGTCTGGCGTAAAGCGCTGCCCAAGCCGCAGAAGCACCGCCGCCCGCAGCAGCCAGAGCGCAAGCCAAAAGAGTTCAAGGTCGAGATCCGGCCGGATTCGCCCTTCGCGGGATTGGCGGCGCTCGTCCGCAAATGACGGAAGACCGCATCCGCATCGACAAGTGGCTGTGGCATTGCCGGTTCTACAAAACGCGCTCCCTCGCCCAAGCGGCGGCCGAGAAGGGGCGCATCCGCGTCAACGGCCAGCGGGTCGAGAAGGCGGGGCGCGGGGTCAAGCTGGGCGACCTGCTGACCGTGCCGACCGGGCGCGAAGCGCTGGTGGTCCGGGTGGTGGCGTTCGGGGAACGGCGCGGGCCTGCGCCGGAGGCACGGCTGCTGTACGAAATCGTCGCGGGCGGCGGGGTTGATCCAGCCCCCTCCCCGCCGCTATGACGCTTCGCTGATTTGCGCGTTTCACGCCTCGAAGGGCCGTCCGCCATGACCTATGTCGTCACCGAAGCCTGCATCAAGTGCAAGTTCATGGACTGCGTCGAGGTCTGCCCCGTGGACTGCTTCTACGAGGGCGAGAACATGCTCGTCATCCACCCCGACGAGTGCATCGACTGTGGCGTCTGCGAGCCGGAATGCCCGCCGGAAGCCATCAAGGCCGATACCGAGAGCGGCCTGGAGAAGTGGCTGTCCCTGAACGCCGATTACGCCAAGAAATGGCCGAATATCACCCAGCACGGCACCGCACCGGCCGACGCCAAGGCGTGGGAAGGGGTTCCCGACAAGTTCGAGAAGCACTTCTCCGAGAAACCCGGCGACGGCTCGTAGGATGGGCGGGACCGCTGCGCCCTGCCATTAACCTGCTTTAACGACGAATTTAACCTTTTGATATCGCGGCGTTTTTGGCCGGGAATCGGGATTAACGCCGAAATTTCAAGGCCTTGTAAGTTTGTCCTTCCGTTCACGGACGAACTGTGTTATATAATTGCACGATCAGAAACGCCGAGAAGAAGGCCCCTTCCCCGGACTGGCAACAATCCGGCGCCGGAACCCGTTTCTATCGTAGGACGTGTAAGCCCCAGGCCCTTGGGCGTGCTTTTTCGGCACGACGGACGGGCCGAACGAAAGTGACCCATGACGACCGCCAAGACCGCCCCTGCGCCCACCGCCGCTGCCAAGCCGAAGACGCCGGCGAACACGAACACCAAGACCAAGCACGAATTCAAGACCAACGACCACGTGGTCTACCCCACGCACGGCGTCGGCAGGATCATGAAGATCGAGGAACAGGAAGTCGCCGGCATGAAGCTGGAGCTGTTCGTCATCACCTTCGAGAAGGACAAGATGACGCTCCGCGTGCCGACCATCAAGGCCAAGGCCGTCGGCATGCGCAAGCTGTCCTCGCCGGACATCGTGAACAACGCGCTCAACACGCTGAAGGGCCGCGCCCGCATCAAGCGCACCATGTGGTCGCGCCGCGCCCAGGAGTACGAGGCGAAGATCAACTCGGGCGACCTGGTGTCGATCGCCGAGGTGGTCCGCGACCTGCACCGCGCCTCCGGCCAGCCGGAGCAGTCCTACTCGGAGCGTCAGCTTTATGAGGCGGCGCTCGCCCGCATGGCGCGCGAAGTCGCCGCCGTCGAACGCACCGACGAGCCGACGGCCGTCAAGCGCGTCGAAGGCATGCTGATGAAGAAGGCCGCTTAAAGCTTTCTCATCGAAGATTGCAAAGGGCCCGGATCACCTCCGGGCCCTTTCGTTTTGGAGGTCGTCGTGGCCGAAGCGCATTGCGAATGGGGACCGAACGGCATCGCGTCGCTGCGGGGGCGCGCCGGCGTTTTCGTGATCGTCGACGTGCTGTCGTTCTCGACCTGCGTCGATATCGCGACGGGGCGCGGCGCGCAGATCTTGCCTTTTCCGCTCGGCGATCACGCGGCGGCGGAGGAAAGAGCACGCGAAGTGGGTGCGCTGGTCGCGACGCATCGCATGGGGCCCGGGCCGTACAGCCTGTCGCCCGCCACGCTGCAGACGATCCCGGCCGGGACGCGGCTGGTGCTCCCCTCGCCCAATGGCTCGAAGCTGTCGGTGCTCGCGGCGCAGGGTGGCGCCGCGGTGTTCGCAGGTGGCTTGCGCAATGCGAGCGCCGTGGCGAAGGCCGCACGCGCCACCGGCGGCGATATCGCTGTCATCCCGGCCGGCGAGCGCTGGGAGAGCGACGACAGCTTGCGGCCCGCCATCGAGGATCTGATTGGTGCGGGCGCGATCCTGGAGGCGCTCGATCTGTCCTTGTCGCCGGAAGCCCGCGTGGCGCGCGATGCGTTCCGGGCGGCGAAAGACGACCTCGCGAGCATTGTCGGCGGATCGATGTCCGGGCGCGAGCTGATCGATCGCGGCTATCCGCAGGACGTCGCGCTGGCCGTGCAATACGACGTCAGCATCACGGCGCCGCGCCTGTGCGACGGGGCTTACCGCGACGGCGGCATCCAGTCCGCTGTGTCGAAGTAGGTCTCGCTACGTCCGGCGACGCAGTTCAGGAGCAGGCGCCGCATGCCGTCCGCCATTTTCGCCTGCGCGATCTCGTCCGGCGAGAACCATGCCAGGCGCGCCAACTCCCGGCCGTCGGGCGCCGGGATGCCCGATACCAATTCCGCTTCGAATGCCACGCTCGTATAGGCGACGGCGTCGCCATTGCCATAGGTCACGCGAAAATCCGGTCCGCCGAACACGCCCAGTACGCGCGTGATGCGCACGATGGTCCCGGTCTCTTCCCAGAACTCGCGCATCGCGGCTTCGGCCGGCGTCTCGTCGATCTCGACCGCGCCGCCGACCGTCATCCAGAAATCGCCGCCGCGCTGCTGTGCGAGGAGCACGCGTCCCTTGGTGTCGAACACCAGCACCGACACGGCATGCAGCATCAGAAGATCGCTGCCGATCTTTTCCCGGATACGTGCGACGTAGCCGGTGCGCGCCATTATGGAGCGACCACTTCGACGCTCTGAGGATTGGCGACCGCGATCTCCGGGCCGTTGAGCGACTGCACGATGCCGCGCACGCGGATCGTCTGGCCGACATAGGCGCGTGGATCGACGCCCAGCTTGCGGAAGTTCGGCATATCCTGCGGGTCGATCTCCACCGTGAAATCGGTGCGCCAGTCGGCGCCGAAGTTCAGATAGGCGCGGCCGTTCTTGAGATCGGCATTCAACACCTTGCCCTCGACCACCTGGAAGGTGCCGGCGTCGCGGCCGACAGTGTCGGGGTTGCGCACGGCATAAGCCGGCAGCGCCCACAGGCCGGCGTGCGCGGCGCGCGCCTTGGCTTCGGCCTCGTAGAGCTCGGTGTAGCATTCGGTGCGGTCGGGCGCGATGTCGACCCGCGCCAGGCCCTTCTCGAGCAGCGTGCGCTGGACCCAGCTGCCGTCGGCGGTGAAGAGCTGGCCGCGCACGCGATCGTAGCGGTCTTCCTTGGGCGGCATGGCGGTAAGCAGCAGCGGCCCCTTCTGCGCCAGTGCGGTGAGCGTGCCGAGCGCCTGATCGGCCGGCGCCTCCGGCGCGCGGTCGGCGGCGCCGGCCGGCAGGCGGATGCCTTCCAGATGCGTCGCACGGCCGTCGGTGAGGATCACCGCGCCGTTCCGCTCCACGCGGAGCAATTGCGCGCCGGTGATTTCGGGCGGGCCGGAACAGGCGGGCAGGACGGCGGCCGCGGCGGGCGCCGCCGCAAGGAGCGCGGTGGCGGCGAATAGGCTCAGCTTGCGCAAGGTCATGGAACCAGGATGCGAACCGAATCCTGTTTTATACGTTAACTCCCGGAACCGACAGCAAAAATCCGGGATATCTCTTTTGGTTACGACGCCCCTGACGACGCCGACCCACCCCATCGTGACGCAGCACGCCGCCGCCGTGGCGCCCGCCGCGACACATGCCGCAACGACCGGAGCGCACGCCGCGACCATGCCGACCATGCAAGACGTCGCACCGACCATCACTGCGATCCTGCTCGACAACGCCATCAATTTCGTCGTCGCGATCATCATCCTCGCGATCGGCTGGACGCTGGCGACCTGGGTGCGGCGCTGGATTCGTGGTGCGTTCTCGCATCTGACGATGCTCGACCCGAGCCTGGCGCCGATCCTCGGCTCCCTGGCGCGCTATTCGATCCTGATGCTGACGGTGATGGCGGTGCTCGACCGCTTCGGCGTGCAGATGACCAGCCTGATCGCGGTGATCGGCGCCGCCGGCATCGCGGTGGGCCTGGCGCTGCAGGGCACGTTGGCGAACGTCGCCTCGGGCCTCATGATCCTGATGCTGCGGCCGTTCCGTGCCGGCGACACGATCTCGATCCTGGGCACCGAGGGCACGCGCGGCATCGTGGCGGAAATCGGTCTCTTCCGCACCACGATCACCGCCGTGGACTACCGCACGCTGTCGCTGCCGAACTCGACGATCTTCTCGGGCACCATCGTCAACTACTCGCAGGAGCCGAAATATCGCGTCGACATGACGGTGCCGATCGACCAGGTGAACGACCTGCCGCGCGTCAAGCAGGTGTTCATGGAGGTGGTGAAAGCGGATCGCCGCATCCTGAGCGCGCCGGCGCCGATCGTGGCGGTGTCGTCGCTCAACGAGTATTCGGTGACCATGCTGCTGCGCGTCTGGGTGTCCTACAAGGAGCGCAATCCGGTCAGCTGGGACGTGCTCGAGGCCCTGCATTCGCGCATGCGCCAGGAAGGCATCGCCATCGCGGTCACGCGCCAGGCCGTATCGGAGCGCGCCGAGAACGGGCTCGACGCCGTGGGGCACGAAGAGGAATCCGACGCGGTGCCGTCGCCGGCGAAGCATTAGCCCTCGCCCGCCTCCGTCTTCTTGCGCAGGCTTGCCGGGCGCATGTCCGTCCACACCTCCTTGATGTAGGCGAGACACTCTTCCTTGGTGCCGGTCTTGCCGGCGGCACGCCAGGCCGTCGGGACCGCGCGGTCGACCGGCCAGATCGAGTATTGCTCTTCGTGATTGACGATGACCTGAAAGATCGCGTTCTCGTCGCTCATCGCTTCCCTCCGGCTTGCCTGCGCGAGCCTAAACCAGTCGCCGCGCGAGGTCGCGATAACTCTCGGCGAGGTTTGCAGGCGGCACAAGCTGCGCGTTGGGCTCGCTGATGCGGTCGACCAGGACGCGCAACGGCGTCTCGCTCCAGGCGAGATTGAAGGCATAAAGCGGGCGATAGAAGATCGCGGCGCCGTAGGGCAGCCGGTCGTGGATCCACCACGCCATCTCACGCCAGTCGAGGCCATCGGCACAGGCGTCGACCAGCCAGGGCAATACGATGCAGGCCATCGCGCCCTTGGCGCCGTTCGCGGCCGGACTGTCCCAGATATGCGCACCGCGGGCGCGGTCGTTCGGCGCGCAGTTCAGCCCCTGCGCGCCGCAGAACGCGTTGACGCTCTCCGAGCGGAAGGCGGAGCGGATATGGACCCGGCCGAAAGTCGCCTGCAACGGCTCGAGCAATTCCTCGCACAGATGCCGGCCGGCCTCGACCGCGAGATCGGGATTGTCTGGCACGTTGCGCAGCGCGAAATGATTGGCGGTCTCGCTGTAGAGGAAATCGCGCATGAAGAAGTTGCGCGACAACCGCACACGGCCGAGGTCTTCCAGCGCCTCATAAGCCGCGTCCGCCATCAGATCGACTCGTACCAGTCGATGCCGTCCTTGTCGGCGGTGCGCCGCATGCGGCCGCGGGCGCGCAGGCAGTTGAGATGCGCCAGGCTCTCGCCCGTCGCCATGCCGAACACCCCTTGCGTGATGCGGCTGCGGAACAGCGCGGGGAAGACGTCGACGGCACGCTTGGGCTCGGCGCACATCGTGTAGAGCTTTTCGAGCCCGTCTTCGTGGTCGTCGATCAGCGCCTGGAGGCGCAGCGGCGCCTTGCGGAACGGCTCGTTGTGCGCGGGCAGGACCAGCGCGTCGTCCGGCACGATGCCCTTCAGCTTGGCGCAGCTGTCGAGCCAGTCCTGCAGCGAGTTGGCCTCGGGCTCGGTGGGATGCACCGACACGTTCGAGGAGATCTTGGGCAGGATCTGGTCGCCCGAGATGAAGATATTCAACTCCCGGCACCACAGGCAGGCATGCTCGGGCGAGTGGCCGTTGCCGCCGACGATCGTCCATTTGTGGGCGCCGATCTCGATCGTCTCGCCCTCGACGATGCGGCGATAGGCGCTCGGCAGCCGGTAGACGCCGTGGCCGAAGCCGCCGAAGCGCGTGCGATAGGTCTCCAGGATGTCCTCGGGAAAGCCGGCGGCCTTGTAGAAGCGCAGCGCCTCGTTCGGCGCTTCGTTTCCGGTGTCGGAGACCAGGTTGCGGCACATCAAAAACTCGGTGCGCGTGATCCACAGTTCGACCCCGAAGCGGCGCACCAGCCAGCCGGCGAGGCCGATATGATCCGGATGCATGTGGGTGACGATGACGCGTTTGACCTTGCGGTTCTTCATCGGCCCGGCGAAGAGCTGCTCCCAGGCCTGCGTCGTCTCCTCGTTGCGGATGCCGGTGTCGACCACCGTCCAGCCGTCGCCATCTTCAAGGACCCACAGATTGATGTGGTTGAGCTGCATCGGCAGGCGCATGCGCACCCAATGCACGCCGGGCGCGACCAGAATGGTCTGGCCGATCTCGGGGCGGGTTTCGAAGGGATAGTCGAGATTGCTGCCGGCACGGACCCGGCTTTCGGAGGCGCTCATTGGCTCGAATATGGGTGGCGCGGTCGCGGCCGGTCAAGATGCGTTATTTACCGCGTTCCGTAGCTGCCTTGGGTTTTCTCGCGCGTTATACCTGCATCTACGGAACTTTTGCCCTCGGAGATGCCATGCGCCGCATGCCCTTTATCGCAGCCATCGCCTTGGCCGCGCAGCTCGGCGCAGCCTGCGCCGCCGGCGTCTCGCCCGATCCGAAATCGGCACCGGCCGGCGCCTATATGGTCGAGCCGCGCCACACCCAGGTGCTGTTCGCGATCTCGCATTTCGGGCTGACGGATTTCTACGGCCGCTTCGAGAAGATCTCGGGCACACTGTCCTTCGTGCCGGGCGCGCCGGAGAAGAGCCAGGTGTCGGTGGCGATCGACATGGCGAGCCTCAACGTGCCGAACAACGAGCTGATGACCGAGCTGGCGGCGCCGGTGGTGTTCGACACGGCGCACTTCGCGAAGGCGATGTTCGAGTCGAAGTCCGTCACCCGCACCGGCCCAAACAGCGGCAAGATGACCGGCGACCTGACGATCCGCGGCGTGACCAAGCCGGTGACCTTCGACGTGACGTTCAACGGCGGCGAGCCGAACCCGATGGGCAGCGCGGGCTATCTGCTTGGCTTCCACGCCAGCGCGACGATCAAGCGCGCCGATTTCGGCCTGACGTCGATGGAATGGAGCAGCTTCGTCGGCGACGACGTGAAGCTCACCATCGAGGCGCTGTTCCAGAAGGACAAGAACTGATGCCGGCCAAGGTCGCGCGCTACAACGGGGTCGCGATGACCTTCCACTGGGTGATTGCGGCGCTGATCGTCGTCAATATCGGGCTCGGGCTTTATATGGCCTATTTCCTGACGCGCGACGACCCGATGGATTACACCATCACGCAGTGGCACAAATCGGTCGGCTTGCTCGTGCTGGTGCTGAGTTTGGCACGGTTGGGCTGGCGGCTGGTCAATCCGGTGCCGCGTTTGCCGGCCGGCATGCATCCCGTCGTGGCGGGCTTCGCGCACTTCACGCACTACCTGTTCTATTTCCTGATCATCGTGATCCCGCTGACGGGATGGATCTTCACGTCGGCCTCGCCGCTCGGCAACGGGACGGATTTCTTCGGCCTTTTCACCTGGCCGAACCTGCCGGGCTTCGCGGGCCATACGCGCGAGCAGCTCAAGCCGGTGCACGACCTCTTCCACGGCGCGCACGTCTATCTCGCCTGGAGCGCCATCGTGCTGCTGCCGATCCATATCGCGGCGGCGCTGTATCATCATTTCCTGCGCGGCGACGATGTGTTACGGCGCATGACGCCCGGCGCGACGGTGAGGGACGCATGAAGACCTTGGCTTTGGCGGCGGTACTGCTGTTGGCGGCGGTGCCCGCGCATGCGGCGTCGTGGATGGTCGATCACGCCAAGAGCCGGCTCGGCTTTTCGGTGCAGTGGAGCGGCGAGGCGTTGAACGCCACGTTCAAGTCGTGGGACGCCAAGATCGACTTCGATCCGGCGAACCTGGCGGCGGCACATGTGACGGCGACGATCCGGCTGGACAGCGAGGATTCGGGCTCGTCCGACAACGACGACGGCATCAAGGGCGCGACGGGCTTCGCGGCCAGGCAATTCCCCGCCGCCACCTTCGAGACCACCGGCTTCAAGTCCAAGGGCGGCAATGCCTATGAGGCGACCGGGCGGCTCAACCTGCACGGCATGACGAAGATCATCACCCTGCCCTTCACCCTCACCTTCGCCGGCAACACGGCACATATGGTGGGCAAGGCGGTGGTCAGCCGGATCGATTTCGGCATCGGCACCAGCGGCGAATGGGCCGGCGAGACGCCCGTGGCGCATACGGTGAGCATCACCGTCGATCTCACCGCGACAAAAGCCGGCTGATTTCGGTTATAGAGGGCCGTGATGACGACTCTCGCCGCCCCCGACCTTGCCGATGCCGTGCGCACGCTGCGCGACGGCGGGCTCGTGGCGTTTCCGACGGAGACCGTCTACGGCCTCGGCGCCGACGCCACCAACGGCCGCGCCGTGGCCCGCATCTTCGAGGCGAAGGGCCGGCCGCGGTTCAACCCGCTGATCGTACATGTGCGGGACGCCGCCGAGGCGATGCGCCATGCCGTGTTTCACGCCCCCGCGCGCAAGCTGGCAAGAGCGTTCTGGCCGGGGGCGCTGACGTTGGTGCTGCCCCGCGCCACCAACTGCCGGCTGAGTGCGCTGGTGAGCGCGGGGCTGGACACCGTGGCGCTGCGCGTACCGGCGCATCCGGTGGCGGCGCGGCTGATCGCGGAAAGCGGGCTGCCGATCGCGGCGCCGAGCGCCAACGCCTCGGGCCGCATCACCGCGACGACCGCCGCGCATGTGGCGCGGAGCCTGGGCGGCAAGGTGGACGTCATTGTGGATGGCGGCGCGACGCCGCTCGGTTTGGAGTCCACGGTGATCGGCTTCGACGGCGAGCGGCCGGTGCTGCTGCGCGCCGGGGCCGTCGCGCGCGCAGCGATTGAGGCGGTGGCCGGTCCACTGGCCGCGCCGGACGATGTCGTTCGGTCGCCGGGACAGCTTGCGAGCCACTATGCGCCGCACGCGACGCTGCGGCTGAATGCAACGGAGACGCGCGCCGGCGAGACGCTGTTGGGCTTTGGACCTGACGCGCCGGACGGCGCGCGCAATCTGAGCGCCACGGGCGATCTGCGCGAGGCGGCGGCGAACCTGTTCGCCCTGCTGCACGAACTGGATGACATGGGTGCCATCGCGGTGATGCCGATCCCCAACGCAGGCCTCGGCGAGGCGATCAACGACCGGCTGGCGCGCGCCGCCGCCCCGAGGGACGCATGACGACGGACGTGCTCGCGCGGTTGAAGGCGGTCTCGGCCTATTCGGACGATCCGGCACAGATCGCGCCGCATCTCGAGGAGTGGCGCAGCAAATACAAGGGCCGCTCGCCGCTGCTGCTGAAGCCTTCGACCACGGCGGAGGTGTCGGCGATCCTCGCGATCTGCAACGAAACGAACACGCCCATCGTGCCGCAGGGCGGCAATACGGGTCTCGTCGGGGCGCAGATCCCGTTCGACGGCGAGGTGCTGCTGAGCTTGTCGCGGATGAACACGCTGCGCGCCCTCGATGCGGCGGCGCACACCATCACCGTCGAGGCCGGCATCATCCTCGCGAACGTGCAGAAGGCGGCGGACGATGCGGGACTCTATTTCCCGTTAAGCCTGGCGGCGGAGGGCTCGGCGACCATCGGCGGCAACCTCTCGACCAATGCCGGCGGCGTCGCGGTGCTGCGCTACGGCATGGCGCGCGACCTGGTGCTGGGGCTGGAGGTCGTGCTGGCGGATGGGCGCGTGCTCGATCTGCTGCGCACGCTGCGCAAGGACAATACGGGCTACGACCTCAAGCAGCTCTTCATCGGCGCGGAAGGCACGCTCGGCGTCATCACGGCGGCGGCGCTGAAGCTGTTCCCCAAGCCGGCGGCGCGTGCAACGGCCTTCGTGGCAGTCGCCTCGCCGGCGCAGGCGGTGGCGCTGCTGGCACGCATGCAGGCGGCGACCGGCGGCCAGATATCGGCCTTCGAGCTGATCCCGCGCATCGGTATCGCGCTGGTGACGCGGCATTTTCCGGGCGCGCGCGATCCCTTGGGCAAGCCGTCGCCGTGGTACGTGCTGGTCGAGGCGGCCAGCGGCTCGCAAACCGATCTCGATCTGGCTTTCGCCGGCGCGCTGGGTGAAGCGGAGGCCGTTCTGGCGACCAGCGAGGCGCAGCGCGCGGCGCTGTGGGCGCTGCGCGAGAACATGTCGGAGGCGCAGAAGCGCGAAGGCCCGTCGATCAAGCACGACGTCTCGGTACCGGTGAGCGCGATCCCGGATTTCCTGGAGGCCGCGACGGCGGCGGTGCGCGCCGCGATGCCGAGCGCGCGGGCCGTGAGCTTCGGACATATCGGCGACGGCAACATCCACTTCAACTTCAACGTCGACGCCGCCGACCTTGCGCGCTGGGACGAGATCCAGCGCATCGTGCACGACGTGGTGCACCGCTTCGGCGGCGCGATCAGCGCCGAGCACGGCATCGGCGTGCAGAAACGCGACCAGTTGGCGCGCTACAAAAGCGAAGCGGAGCTCGACGTCATGCGGGCGCTGAAGCGCACGATGGACCCGAGGAACATCCTCAATCCGGGGAAAGTCATCGCGGTCTAATCACCTCCCCACAAGGGGGAGGTGGGTTCACGCCGCTTTCGGCAGCACCGGCTTCGAGGCGGGCGCCGCCGTAGCGAGGGCCGCCGCGTTCGCCTGGCGCTGGCGGTTCGAGATCGCGCTGATCGCAGCCGTCGCGACCGTCGCGAGATATGGCAAGCCCTGCACCGACAGCATCACCATCCAGAGCTGGATCGCCGGATCGTCGATCGCGGCGTAACGAACCAGCGAGATCAGCGCCAGGATGATGAGGCCGAGCAGCGTCGTCTCCTGCCAGACCTTGCGCAACGCCTGGCTGAGCAGCGCCTGGTCCTCGCATTTGGGCGTGCGCAGGAACGGCTTGCCGCGCGTGAAGAGGCCGCCGATCACCGCCTTGGCCACCGCATGCGTCGTCGACAGGCCCGCGACGGAGGCGATCAGCGCGCCCGTCATGCCCGAGCGCACCTTCTGCGGATAGAGCAGCAGCGTCTTCAGCGTCTTGGCGACGAAGAGCGCCAGCGCCGCGGCCGACAGCGCCGGCAGCGGCACGCCGAAATCCGCTTCCGCGGTGCACATCAGGAAGGTCCAGGTCAGCGCCATGCAGGTGACGACCAGGCCGAAAGCGTCGGAAATCCACGGCAGCCAGCCGACCAGGAACTGATAGCGCTGCGCCGCCGACAGCTTGGAGCGGCCGAGGAAGATCGCGCCGGCATGGCGCTTCATGATCTGCATCGCGCCATAGACCCAGCGATAGCGCTGCGAGATGAAAGCATCGAGCGTGTCGGGCATCAGCCCCTGCCCCATGCTCTCCGAGATATAGGCCGCGCCGTAGCCGGCTTCGAACAGCTTGAGGCCGAGCTCGGTGTCCTCGGTGATGCACCACGTCGCCCAGCCGCCGACTTCCTCCAATGCGCTCTTGCGCACGATGGTCATGGTGCCGTGCTGGATGATCGCGTTGTGCTCGTTGCGCTCCACCATGCCGATGTGGAAGAAGCCGCGATATTCCTCATAGGCCATCGCCTTGAAGAGGTTCTGGTGCGCGTCGCGATAATCCTGCGGGCCCTGCACCACCGCGATGTCGGGACCGGCGAAGAAGGGCAGCGCGCGGCGCAGCCAGAACGGCTCGACCTGATAGTCGCTGTCGATCACCGCGACGTATTGCGTCGCCGGATCGGTCAGGCGCAGCGCCTCGTTCAGCGCGCCGGCCTTGAAACCCTTCATGTCGTCGTAGTGGTAGAAGCGGAAGCGCTCGCCCAGC
This sequence comes from Rhizomicrobium sp., assembly GCA_035551495.1. Taxonomy (GTDB): domain Bacteria; phylum Pseudomonadota; class Alphaproteobacteria; order Micropepsales; family Micropepsaceae; genus Rhizomicrobium. Next base: position 15,591 of record DASZMT010000010.1, read on the forward strand.
GTGGCGCAATGCGCCTGGACCGGCTTCCAGGTCTGCGGATCGGGCGTGTTGTTGTCGAGCAGGATGACTTCGAAATTGTCGTAGTCGAGGCGCGCCAGCGCGTTCAGCGTCTCGATCACCATCGCCGGAGGCTCGTCGTAGCACGGCACATGGATGGAGACGCGCGGACTGGTCTGCGGGATCGCGGCACGCACGGCGCGGCGGTCGACGCGCCACAGGCTCGCGGCGAGTTCGATGCCCTCGGTGAGAATCACGGTCGAGGCCAGGATCACCAGCGGCACCATCGCGATCATCATCGCGAGATCGGCGGTGTCGACATATTCGAGCGAGGTGGCGTCGATCAGCGCGAGCAGCCCCGACGTCACCACCGCGACCAGACCGCCCATCACCAGATAGCCTTGCTGGCGCATGCGCGGCATCCAGCCGAGGATCATCAGCCCGAGGACGAGCGTCAGAACCGAGGTGAACAGCGCATAACTGCGCCACGCCGGGAAGGTGCGCAGCAGGCCGGTGAAGCCGAACTTCGGATTGCCCTGCGCATCGTAGAGGCCCCAACTGGCGCCCACCGTGCCTTCGTTGGCGATTTTCCAGGGCTGGTCGTAGGCCTCGATCAGGTAATAGTCGTAGCCCTTCTCCATCGCGAGCTGGACGAAGGCGCGCATGAAATAGGCCTCGCGCGCCACCGACGGCTCGGCGAAGCGCTTGGTGCGGCCCTCGGACGGCCAGCCGGCCTCGCCGATCACGATGGTCTTGTCGGGGAATTCCTCCTGCACGTCGTTGTAGGCGTGCTCGAGGAAGGTCAGCGAGTCGTGCGCCGAGACGCCTTCCCAGTACGGCAGCAGATGCACGGTGATGAAATCGACATACTGGCCGATCTCGGGCGTCAGCAGCCATGTCGACCACGGTTCGGCGGTGGTGATCTTGATGCGGTCGGGCAGCGCGGCGCGCACGCGGCGGATATAGCCGTTGAGCTGGTTCGCGGTGACGTCGCCGCGCATGATGGCTTCGTTGCCGACGATCACGCGATCGACGACGCGGCGGTTGGCCAGCGCCGTCTTGATGCAGAGGCTGAGTTCTTTCTCGTTTTCGGCCATGTCGGGGCCGATCCAGCAGCCGAGCGAGATGGTGAGGCCGTATTTGCGGGCGATCTCCGGCACCTTGTCCATGCCGCCGGCGACCGTGTAGGTGCGCACGCGCCCGGTGAGCCGCGACAGCTGCGCCATGTCGCGGTCGATCAGCGCCGGCGGGATGTGCATATGCTCGCGCAGCGTGAAGACGTGACTGGGGTAATAGGTCACGCCGCGGACTTGGCCGTCCCAGTCGGGCGCGATGATGGTGTAGTCGCGGCTCGCCCAGAACAGCACCGAGGCGCCGACCACCAGGCAAAGCGCGATCGCGATCCGGAGCCGCCCGCTCCCGATCCAATTGCGCCAGCCGCTCAGGACTGCTGTGACCACGCTATCGCTGCCCCGCCATGGGCCCCAATGCTATCAAGTCCCGGACGTCAGGTCCGGTGCTTATTGCTGCCCGGCGTCCGGATCGTCCGGATCCTGGCCCGGCGGCGGCTGCTTGGGATGGGTCACGGTCAGGAGTTCCATGTCGAACACCAGCGCCTGGTTCGGCGGGATCACGCCGTCGCCCGCGCCGCGCGCGCCATAAGCGAGGTTCGCCGGGATCACGATGTGCCATTTGTCGCCGACGCGCATCAGCTGAAGCGCCTCGGTCCAGCCGGGGATCAGCTTGTTGACGGTGAAATGGGCGGGCGTCAGCGGCTCGGTGCCGTCGAACATCTTCCCGTTGATCAGCGTGCCGGTGTAGTAGCAGTCGACCTCGTCGGTCGGACGCGGACGCTGGCCGAAGCCGCTCCGGATGATGTTGTACTGCAGGCCGCTGGGGCGCACGACGACCCCGGGATTGTGCGCGTTCTTCTCGAGATAGGCGGCGTTCGCGGCTTGCGACAGTGCCGGATCGGCGGCCTGCGCGCCATCGATCGTGGCGAGGGAAACCAACGCCGTCAGGGCGGCGGCCATGACGGCCCCGTAATGCTTCATCGTGTGCTCCAATGCAGGTGCGGCAGCGCTTATCGCAAAACCGCGTCCGCCAATCAAACCGAGTCCCTCAGCTTTTAACCAAGCGGCCGAACCATGTCTTTTTGCGGGCAGGCTTGGCGATCGCGGCACCGATGGGCGCGGGGCGCAAGGCGCCGGGCGATTCGGACGGCGCGGCGGCCTTGGGTGCCGGGCGCGGTTCCGCCGCCGGCTTCGGTTCGGGCGCGAACGCCGCGACCAGTTCGGGCGCGCGGGGGGCGGCTTGCTTCCGCTCGGGCGCGACCGGGTTGGTCAGTTCCAGAACGGGTTCGAGAGTCTTGGGCGAAGGCATCGGCACCGTCGCTGCGGCCGGCGCGGCGACCGAGACGACCGGCATCTGCACCGGCTTGAAGACGGTGGGCCCGATGCCGGCGGTCATGAATTGCTTGGACCAGGTTTCTTCCGGGCTGACCGCGAAGGCGTTGGCGACGCTCTTCGGCTGCGGTGCGTTGGACGCCTCGGAGAACTGGCGATCCTTCACGCCGCGGATCAGCTGCTCGAGCCGCTGCGCGCCTTCCGCGAGCGAGCCGATGGGAGATGCGAGCTTCTCGGCCATGTTCTTCAGCCTCCACCCTGTCTGGAATGCCACTGGAAGCCGCCTTCGCGGCTGATGATCGCGACGTCGATGGCGCCGCCGACCGTCTGCTTCTGCGCCATGATACGCTTCTTGAAGACGTTGAGCGAGACCAGCTCGCGCGCCGTTTCCGCCAGTTCCGCGCGCGAGGCGATCTCGAGGACGCGCAGCACCGGGTTGATATAGGCGTGCTGCTGATAGTCGCCGATGATGGCGCGGAACACGTCGAAATATTGCGGGATGTAGGCCGACTGGAACTGACGCCGGACGTTGTCCTTGGTCGCGGCATCGGCCGACGGGAATGCCCCGATCACCTGATCGACCAGCCCGTGCATCAGCATGTTCAGCGCGCCATAGACCCGGCGCTCCAGGTTGAAATCGATGCCGCGGATGAAGGCGTTGGTCACCTCGCTGTCGGCGAAGACGCGGATCTTGGAGCGGGTGTCGCCGTCGATCTGGTCGAACGAGGCCTCGGCGCGCTTCACGATGCCGCCGATGATCGCCGAGACGAACCAGGTGGTGACGACCGGATAGCGCTCGTCGGCGCCGAAGCCGGCGAAGACGAGGCCCGTGACGTCCTCCAGGAAAAGATCCTTCACCACGGCGAAGACCGCGATCTCCCTGAGGTGCTGCAGCGACGGCTTGGAAAGGCCGAAGGGCTGGAAGCCGTAAGCAATCACCTCATCGGCGTCGGCGGCATAGTCGCGGCGCACTTTCTCGCCGAACCCGCCGGGGAAGCAGGCAAGATCGCCGCGCGGGCTGCCGTCCTCGCGGAACTGGTAGTCGCGCCACACGCGCTCGATCGCCTCTTCGAGGATCGTGGCGTCGGAAATGTTGGCGCGCTCCTCCCCGCCGCTCTCGCGCAGATACTGCGCGAGATGGAAGATGTAGCGGAACACCGAGGCGAGCAGGCGCTTGTACTCGTCGCGCTGGCGGTTCTTGGGGAAGAACTCCTCGAGGTTGTCGAGCATGCCGACGAAGCCGGTCGCGTAATCGCGGATATGCGGCTTCGAACCGGGCTTCACGACCTTCTGGTAGTGCTCGATCAGATGCTCCCAGGGATGGCCCATCATGTCGGCGACGCCGAAAAACATCACGCCGACGGGCTGGCCGCCGACGAGGTTGTAGAGCTTGCGCTGATCGTTGCGCACCACGACGGTGCCGCCGTCGATCAAGGTCACCGCGGAATCGGCGGCGAGCGCCACCGCACGCTGGTTCATCACCGCGATTTCGGATGTCATGCCGACCGACCCTGCCCCACCTGTTGCCGCGAGTATTTCACAGCCTGTCCCAAAATGGGAGGCGATGAAAAATCATGGTTTACGCGGAACTTTCGGCACCGGCAGGTGCTGGAGCGTGAGCGGCAGGAAGCTCTCCACGATGGCGCGCTTGCCGCCCTTGCCTTGCGCCGATCCGTCGAGCTCGCCGCCCAGAGCAAGATGCGCGAAGCCGTGCACGATCGACCACGTCGCGAGAAGAAAACCGTTGGCGTCGGGCGTCAGCGGTTCGCCGTCCGGTATGCCGTAAGCGGCGTGGACCGCGCGCGCGAGAATGCCCTGCGCGCGCATGCCGGCATCGGCGAGGCCGGGATAGGCGTAGTCGAACTTCCCCGCGCGGAACATGAGCTGGAAGCGCGCCGGATTGGCGAGGGCGAATTTCACATAGGCCATGCCCTGTTCGCGCAGCCGCGCCTGCGGATCGACGCCGCCGCGCTTGTCGCCGGCATCGAGCGCGTCGCCGAAATCCTTGAAGCCGCGCAGCGCGACCTCGGACAAGAGGCCCTTCGCATCCTTGAAGTGATGCGCCGGCGCGGCCGGCGAGACGCCGGCGCGGCGCGCCGCCTCGCGCAGCGTGAAGCCGTCGACGCCGCGTTCCAGGATGATCGCCTCGGCCGCGGCGACGAGCTGGTCCTTGAGGTCGCCATGGTGATAGGCGCGTTTTTTCGTCGGCTTTTTGGGAGACTTCATCTTGACACTGTTCAAATCGATGCCTAGCTTATCTGGACGCTGTTAAGTTCTTTGCCACGGGAGACGGATGATGGAAAGAGGCATTGCGCGGATCGGGCTTTGGACGATGGCTGTGCTCTCCGTCTTGGTGGCCCTGCTCTCGCTGCGCTACTACGCCGTTCCGGCTGGGCTGTGGCTGGGCATCGGACCGGACATCACCGGCGTCATCAAGCGCGTGCCGGTCCAGGCGCTGGGCCACATGCTGATCGCGCCGTTCGCGCTCCTGCTCGGGCCGTTTCAGTTCATGCCGCGTCTCAGAGCCCGCTATCCGCGCGCCCACCGCATCAGCGGCCGCATCTATGTCGGCGCCTGCCTCGTCTCCGGCGTCTCGGCCTTCGCGACGGCGTTCCATGCCTCGGGCGGGCCCATCGCCGGACTCGGTTTCGGCACGCTCGCCGTGTGCTGGCTCGCGGTGACGGCCGGCGCGTGGCGCGCCGCGGTGAAGCGGGACTTCGCGCTGCACCGCCTGTTGATGCGGTTCAGCTACGCGATGACGTTCGGCGCGGTGATGCTGCGTCTGCAGATGCCGGTCTTTTTCGCGCTCGGTTTCCCGAGCTATGGCGCAGCATCGGTATGGCTTGCCTACACGTCGTGGATCCCGAACGTGATCGTGGTCGGACTGTACGCGATGTGGGAAGCGTTACAAAAGGATGTTGTTAAGCAAAATCAATCGGTTAGCGCAGTTTCGGCAACATAATTGTTTTTCAAATTTTTCCGAACGCACGCCCCTCAACGCAAAAGTGGGACGCCCGGAAAACCGGACATCCCACGAACGAGCGGCAGTATAGGCGAAAAGAAATAGACTGGCAAGCCCGCGCCCGGTGCAATACATGGCATCCCCTCAACGCGTGACTTAGGGGATTCCCATGACGGCCTGCGGCCTCGACTTCGGCACTTCCAATTCGGCGATCGGCGTGATGCGCGGCAACGCGCCAGCGCTCGCGCCCGTCGAGGGCGGTGAGACGCTGATCCCCTCGGCGGTGTTCTTCGACTACGAGACCAAGGGCAACGTGCTGTTCGGCGCAGAAGCCATCGCGACCTATATCGCGCAGCATGACGGACGGCTGATGCGGGCGCTGAAGTCGATCCTGGGCTCGCCCCTGATCGACGAGAAGACGGCGCTGGGCTCCAGGATGGTGGCGCTGACCGACGTGGTCGAGATCTTCGTGCGGCACCTCAAGCAAAAGGCCGAGGCGTTCGCGGGACACGAGATCACCGCCGTGGTGCATGGCCGTCCCGTGCGCTTCGTCGACGACGACGATGCGGCCGACGCCAAGGCGCAGCGCGTGCTGACCGGCATCGCCAACCGCGTCGGCTTCAAGGACGTCGCCTTCGTCTATGAGCCGATCGCGGCGGCGTATCATTACGAAGAAAGCGCGACGAAGGAGGAGATCGTGCTGATCGCCGACATCGGCGGCGGCACCTCGGACTTCACGGTCATCCGCATCGGGCCGGAGCGTATGCGGCGCGCCGACCGCACCAGCGACATCCTCGCCAATGACGGCGTGCGTATCGGCGGCACCGATTTCGATGCGCTCTTGAGCCTGGACGCGGTGATGCCGTCGCTGGGGCTGGGCACGCAGCTGATCGAGAAGAACCTGCCGATGCCCAACGGCATCTATTACGAGCTGGCGACCTGGTCGACGATCAACTTCGCCTACACCTATCAGAACGAGCGGCAGCTGGTGGAGCTCGTCGCGAACGCGCGTGCGCCGGAAAAGGTCCGCCGGCTGCAGAAGGTCGTGAAGCGGCGGCTCGGCCATCGCATCGCCTTCGCGGTGGAGGACGGCAAGATCGCGCTGAGCGATGCCGATGCCGCCGCCCTGCCCTTGGGCTTTATCGAACGCGATCTGGCGGCCGAGGCGTCGCGCGCCGGCTTCGACCGCGCCATCGCGGCGAAGACGGACCGGCTGTTCAAGACCGCGACGGCGTGCATCCGGGATGCGGGGCTGACGCCGGGCGACATCGACACGATCTTCTTCACCGGCGGCTCCGGCAAGGTGCCGGCGGTGCGCGCGGCCGTCACGCGCGCCGCGCCGGACGCGCGGGCGACGACGGGGTCGGACTTCCTGTCGGTCGCGCTTGGGCTGACACGCGAGGCGCGGAAGCGGTTTGGGTGAGCGGCTAATAACGCAGCTTCGGATACCAGTCCGTGCCGCGGCCGCCGGGTGTCAGGTCGAGGATCGACCACAGCGCCGCGATGTCCGGCGCGTCGCGCGGGTCCTGGCCGGGATCGGCCATCTGGTCGTTGATCTCGCTGGCCCAGAACAGGCGCACCTGATCGCCGTCGCGCTGGAACACGACCAGCGCCGGGCCCTCGGCGCCGTCCTTGGAGATCAGGCCGAGGTCGTTGGCGTAATCGTCACCGGCGGTCTGCAGGAAATCGAGATGCGTCCAGCCGCGCTCGGCGGCGAAGGCGAGCTGGCGTTCGACGGGCGAGCGGCCGAGGATTTTGAAAGCCACGCGCTGCTTGATATCGACGGCGTTGCCGTTCACCGCGCCAAGCCAGTTGGTGCACATCGGGCACGGCCGCGCGCGCTGCGGGCCGAACATCCAGAAATAGGTGACCAGCGTGTCGTGCGCGCCGAACAGATCGCGCAGGCCGAGGTCGGCACCGTTCGCGTCCTTGAAGCGGTAATCCTTCGCGATCACCGGGCCGGGCGGCAGGGCCATACGCTGCTCCGCCACGCGGGTCATGTGGCGGCGAAATTCGATCTCCTCGGCAAGGAGCGCTTCGCGCGCCTTGCGGTAGTCCTCGGTCTGGCCGGGGAACGGCGTCTTGGCCGTCCTGGCGAGGGCGTCGGCAGGCTTCAGCGCTTGCGTGCTCATGATCGTCTCCGTCTCGCGCGTATTGTTTGGGGCAAGCGGCCCTTTGACAACCCCTACGGAAGTTCCGCTACGCTGCCCGCAAGATCAGAAAAGGAAACGCCCATGGCCCTGCGCACGCCCCTCTGCGACATGCTCGGCATCCAGTATCCCATCATGCTCGCGGGCATGGGCGGCGTCTCCTATGGCGAACTCGCGGCGGCGGTGTCGGAGGCGGGCGGCTTCGGCACGCTCGGTATGGCGGGGCGCTCGCCGGACGAGATCAGGCACGAGATGAAGGTGGTGCGCGATCTGACCGACAAGCCGTTCGGCGTCGACCTGCTCGCCGCGGTGCCGGAGTCGCTGGAGCGCACCGCCGACATCATCATCGAGGGCGGCGCCAAGGCGTTCATCTCCGGCCTCGGCGTGCCGCCGCCGCATCTGGTGAAGAAATTCCACGACGCGGGCCTGAAAGTGATGAACGTCAACGGCACGGTGAAGCATGCGCGCTCGGCCGAGGCGGGCAAGCTCGATGCCGTGGTGGCGCAAGGCACCGAGGCCGGCGGCCATACGGGCCGCGTCGCCGGCATGGCGCTGATCCCGCAGATCGTCGACGCGGTGAAGATCCCGGTGATCGCGGCGGGCTCGATCGTCGACGGCCGCGGGCTGGCGGCGGCCCTGGCGCTGGGCGCGCAGGGCGTATGGATGGGCACGCGCTTCATCGCGGCGACCGAGGCGCATGCCGGCGGGCTTTACAAGCAGGTGATCGTCGACGCGAACGACGAAGACACGATCATCACGCGCTCCTATTCCGGCAAGCCGATGCGCGTCTTCAAGAACGAATGGGTCGCGGACTGGGAGAAGCGGCCTGGGGACATCAAGGCGTTCCCGGCGCAGGCGATCCTCTCGACGCAGGCCGGCGTGATGGGCGGCATCGGCGGCCAGATCGAAGGGCTGTCGCGCGAGCGCTCGGCCTTCGCCATGGGACAAGGCGCCGGCGGCATCCACGACGTGAAACCGTCGCGCGAAATCGTCCGCGAGATCATGGAAGAGGCCGAAGCGGTGATCGCGCGCATGGCCGCGCTCGCAAAGCTTGCTGCGCGCTAATCTTCCGCAATATTGGCGAGAACGCCGTCAATATTTGCTTTGACTATAGACGGTCGACGTGGACCAATCGCCCCCGCAATCGAGGGGGATTCACCCATGCCGACGTTCTCCAAGTCGCGTTTGTCCCGCCGCGTATTCCTGGAAACCGCCGTCGCCGCCGGTGCGATGGCCACCCTGCCCTTCGCGCCCGCCAAGGCGGCCGCGAAATACACGCGCTACAACGCGACGAGCCCCCAGGGGCAGAAGATGCTCGCGAGCTATGCCAAGGGCGTGGAGAAGATGCTGTCGCTGCAAGCGACCGATCCACAGAACTGGTTCCGCAACGCCTTCGTCCACTTCCTCGACTGCCCGCACGGCAATTGGTGGTTCTATGTGTGGCATCGCGGCTATGTCGGCTTCTTCGAGGAGACGATCCGCAACCTCTCCGGCGACCAGGACTTCGCGATGCCCTATTGGGACTGGACGGCGCTGCCGCAGATCCCGGACCAGATGTTCGACGGCCCGCTGACGCCGACCGATCATCTGTTCGAGCCCTATACCGGCAACATCGAGAAGTTCACCGGCTTCATCCAGGCGCCGATCGAAACCTTCTGGAACGGCCTCAGCCCCGCGCAGAAGGCGCAGCAGACGGCGCGCGGCTATACCAGCTTCGACCTCGTCTGGGGCGACGTGAACGGCTATTCGGCGGCGGCGCAGGCCGCGATCGCCGGCAACGCGGCCTATGCCAACACCTGCGGCGCGCGCTATCTGAGCAAGGACAATCCCAAGCTCGACAAGGACACGGCCTATGACTGCTCGAAGTTCGTCATAACCTCGGGTCTCCTGGCGCCGGACTTCTACAACGCCAACAACTATCTCAGCTTCAACAGCTCCAAGACCGCCTCGCACGTCATCCAGCCCGGCGGCGCCACCAAGTTCTCGGTGCTGGAGGGCATGCCGCACAACAACGTGCACAACTACATCGGCGGCGTGGGCGCGATCGACAGCGCCGACGTCTATTTCCAGAACAACGGCCCGTACGGCAACATGACGAACTTCCTGTCGCCGGTGGATCCCGTGTTCTTCCTGCACCATTCCAACATGGACCGGCTGTGGGATGTGTGGACGCGCAAGCAGCAGGCGGCGGGCCAGCCCTATGGGCCGGACAAGGCCGACGCCAAGACCTACATGGATGAGCCGTTCCTGTATTTCGTCAACGGCAAGGGCCAGTTCGTCGGACCGAGCAAGGCCGAGGACTATTTCAGCATGTCGCGCTTCGACTACACCTACGAGCCCGGCTCGGGCGAAGAGGTCGTCACCGACGCGAAGGTCTCGCACAAGACGGTGCCGCCGACCGCCGCCAAGGTCTCCGGCAACGGCGCGACGGTCAGCGTGAGCGCCGACGCGGTGAAGGCGCATCTGGCGGAAGGCTCGCCGCATCCGCTGGTCGCCTCGGTGACGCTGCCGCGGCCGACGGGGCTTTCGAGCGTGCGGACCTTCGACGTGCTCGTGAATGCGCCGCCCGGCGTCACCCATGTCGATGCCGACAGCCCGTTCTATGCCGGCACCATCGCCTTCTTCGGGCCCATCATGCCGGGGATGAAGATGTCGACCGACGCCACCTTCGCGGTGCCGCTGCCGCGCACGCTGCACGCCTTCACCGCGCTGGGCGCCACGGCGAAGGCCGCCGCGCTCACCATCCGCGTGGTGCCGGCGCATGGCGGCGGCCATCCGCCGATGCTGAAGTCGGTGTCGGTCGGAACGCTGTAGCGCGATGCTGCTCGCGGCTGCGCTGGTGACGCTCGTCCTGCCGCAGCCGCTGCATGCCGGACAGGCCGTTTGGCTGGAATGCAGACTGGGCGTGGTGCTGCCGGGGCGCCGCGTCGAGGTGACGACCGCGTCGGGACACCTGCTCGGCGCGATCTCGCCGCACGGCATTCGCCATGGGCAGGCGGCGGGCACGTACACGCTCCCCGTGCCGCCGGCGGAGATCGCCGAGGGGCGGCTGACCGTGCGGGCGCCCTGCGCGCACGTGCGGCTAATAGTGCGCTAGCACCTTCGAGGCGACGTGGATCAGCACCGCGGCGCCGAAGCCGCCGATCACGAAGCCGGACACCCTGTTGATGATCGCCATGGTGCGGTCGGTGATGGTCGCGTGGAACAGTCCGACGGTCGTCGTCAGCACCAGCCACCACAGCGTCGAGCCGGCCGCCACGCCCATCACCACGAAGGACGCACTCATCAGCGAAGGATGGCCGCCGGCCAGGCCGCCGAGGCCCGCGATGAACACCGCGAAGCCGAACAGCGTCGCGGGATTGGTGACGGTGAGCGCCAGCGTCGACACCATGGCGCGGAACAGCGTCGAGGCGCCCTTCTCGCGCGCCGCCAGCTTGTCGGTGAGCCGCGCCTCGACCTTGGCCATGTAGGTGTGGATGCCGAAATAGATCAGCAGCGCGCCGCCGAAGAGCTCGATGTAGTGCGAATAGCCCTTGATGAGCTGCGCCACGGCGGTGAGGCCGAAGCTGGTGATGATGGCGAAGATCGTGTCGCCGAGCGAGGCGCCGAGTCCTGACACGAATCCGTTCAGCGGCCCGAAGGCCAGCGTGCGGCGGATGCAGATCAGATTCACCGGCCCGATCGGCGCGGCGACGAACAGCCCGATCGCGATGCCGGAAAGGACGAGGATCAGATATTCCATGCCGCGCGGTCTAAAGCTCGACGACCAGGCGGCCGCGAACTTTCCCCGCGAGGATGTCGTCCGCCGCCTGGCGTACGCCGGACAGCGGGATCGTCTTCGTCATCGCGGCGAGCTTTGCCGGATCGAGATCCTTCGCCAGCCGGCTCCACGCCTGGATGCGGCGGGGCTTGGGCATCTGCACGGAGTCGATTCCGAGCAGCGACACGCCGCGCAGGATGAACGGCATCACGCTGGTCGGCAGATCGAGGCCGCCGGCGAGCCCGCAGGCCGCGACCGCACCTTGATAGGACGTCGCCGCGATGACGTTGGCGAGGGTCTTGGAACCGACGCTGTCGACCGCGCCGGCCCAGCGCTCCTTCGCGAGCGGGCGCGGATCGCCGCTGAGCTCGCTGCGCGGGATGATCTCGGCGGCGCCGAGCTCTTTCAGATAGGCCTCTTCCTCGGGCCGCCCCGTCGAGGCGATCACGCGATAGCCGAGCTTCGCCAGCACCGCGACGGCGACCGAGCCGACGCCGCCATTGGCGCCCGTCACCAGCACCGGGCCCTTGGCCGGCATGACGCCGGCATCCTCGATCGCGAGGACGCAGAGCATCGCGGTGTAGCCCGCGGTGCCGATCGCCATCGCCTGCGCCGGCGTGAATTCCTTGGGCAGCGGCACGAGCCAGTCGCCCTTGACCCGCGCCAGCGCGGCATAGCCGCCGTAATGCGTCTCGCTGAGGCCGAAGCCGTTCTGCAAGACCTTGTCGCCGGGCTTGAAACCGGGATGCGACGACTCTTCGACCGTGCCGGCGAAATCGATGCCGGGGATCATCGGGAACTTGCGCACCACGGGCGAACGGCCGGTCAGCGCCAGACCATCCTTGTAGTTGACGGTGGAATGCGACACCGCGACGGTCACGTCGCCGGGCATCAGGTCGTCCGGCGTCAGCTCGACGTCGTCCGCGCTCTGCTTGTCGCCATCCTTGCGCAGCAGGATCGCCTTGAAGCGGCTTTTCATGCCTTGAGACCCACCCGTCCTTGGTTAAGGCGGAGGCCACCCGAATTTGGGCGCCACGTCAAGCGGTTGGGAGCGGCGCCGTATTCGTCACACCGCCGGTCGCAAAGCGTGTACGATACCGGCGGTTCATTCGTGCTTTCGCAACCGGGGCTTTGCGGCATGACGACCCACATCAGATCGTACGTGCTGGGGGCTGCGGTCCTGTCCTGCTTCCTCGATGGGGCCTGGGCACAGGACCAATATCGCACGCCGGGCGCGCAAAGGTGCGCGGTCATCGACTGCAACGCGCCCAACCGCAGAGGCCGAGATCCGGATGCCGCGGCGGCCGCAGCCGCGGCCCAGGCTGCCGCGGATCAGCAACGCAGAGACGCGGAAGCCGCTGCGGAGGAAGCACGGCAGCGCCAGGAAGAAGCCGACGCCGATGACCGGCGCGGCTTGCAGGCGGCCTACAATCGCGACTGGACCACGGCGGCGGCGGCATTCATCGAGGCGCTCGCGCTGGAGCCCGACGATCAGGCGATACGCGCACATCTCGACCGCGCGCGCATCGGTGCCGCGGATTCCCAGTCGGCGGCGGATATCGGGCAACTGAATGCGCGGATCGACGACGCGCTCGCCGCGGCCGATATCGACGCCTTGCGCGAGCGCTTTCACATCGAAGCGCTTCAGATGGCGATCCCTCCGGCGTGCCTCGTCGCCCGCCGGCTGCAGGCCAGCGCCATCTGCGACGTCATTCGATATACCGGCGTCGGCTGGCATGCGGCCGATGCGAACGGCCAGATCGAGATGCTCAAGATCCTCGCAAGCGCCGTTGCCCGGCAGACCGTTTTCATGAGCTTCGGAACCCTGCCGCTGCGCGGGCAGATCGGTCTCGTCGACGCGATGCAAAAGATCCAGGCGCGCGCGTTCGAGCGGCTGGAAAAGCAGATCAGGACGGCCATGCTCGACGACCAGAAGGCGGCGAAGCTGAGGACGAGATTCGCGATCGCGGATGCTTCCGCCGTCGCGGCGTTGCGCGCGCTGGCGGTCGCCGAGGGCCGGCGCAGCGCGGATACGCATCTGCGCTATCTCGCGAGCCATCCGAACGCGCCGGGCATCACTGTCCATTGCGAAGGCGCTTGCCGGCAGCTCGTCGAGGCGTCGCAAGGGGTCGGAGCCTTCCATTAGCACCGGCTTTGCCGAAGGGGGAATGGCGCATGTCACGCAATGTCTGGATCGCACTGGGGCTCGTTGCGGCGGTGCTTGCAGGGCTCGGCGCAGGCCTTTTCCTTCGCGCGCCATCGCAAGTGGCCTCGCATCCGCAGGTTCCGTCGACGGATACGCAACCGGCAGCGGTCGCACCCGGCGAGATCAAGATCTGGGTACCGACCGGCGCGACGGACGGCAACAAGGCATGGGTCTACGTCGACGGGCATATCGAAGGCGTCGCAACGGCACCGACAGGCGATTGGCTGGCCAGCCCACCCGATCAGGATGGCGTGCGCCGCATCCAAGACTCCAGGCGGGTCCTCACGCTTCAAAGCGGCGATTTCACCGACAGCGAGGCCGATGCCCTACGACAGGAGATGGGATCGCAGACCAGCGACGCCGGCAATCTCTTTGCGCTTGTCGACCTGCAAAACCGTCCGCCGGGCGATTACGTGGTCGAGGTGGCGTACCTCATGCCGCAGCAGGCGTTTCCCTTCGCCATCACGCGGAAATACGACATCACCGTGCAGGACGGGCAGACGACGCAGCTCTTCGTCGGGATACCCAACGACTGGAGCACCGTCGTGCCCGCGCGGCGCGCCCCGATGGCGTGCACGGCGGACGGCAGGGCAAATGTCGGCGATCTTCAGCAGGACCTCGATCGCTACGCGCGCGATCCCACCGTCCACGCCTTGCGCGCCATGGAATTGCAAGATGGCGCGAGCGTGATCGACCTGCCGCCTGAAAACGGCGGTCCGCGGGAATTCGACCGCGCGCAGATCGGCTATATCGCGAACGCCGTTCTTTACGGCTATGCGGAGCCCAGTCACGCCGACGTCGGTGCCTGCAAGGAAAGCACGCCGCAGTTCGCGCAGTCGTTCGAGGCTTACGAACGCTTGCTGGGCGATTTCGACGACCAGCTTCGAACCATCCGCGCCCTGGCGCAGAACTGATCGCCGGTCCTACAGCGTTTCGGTGAACTTGATCGGCTCGCCCTGGCTTGCCAGCGTCAGCGCGCGGTCGCGCATCACCGTCTTGCCGCGGATGATGGTGGCGAGCGCCCAGCCGGTGGTCGTCATGCCGTCGAACGGCGTCCAGCCGCATTTCGACGCGATCCAGCCGTTCTCGATCGTGTGCCGCGCCTTGAGGTCGACGATGGTGAAGTCGGCGTCGTAGCCGCGCGCGATGCGGCCCTTGCCGGCAATGCCGAAGATGCGCGCCGCGCCGGCGCTGGTGAGATCGATGAAGCGCTCCAGCGTGAGGCGCCCCGCCGCGACATGGTCGAGCAGGATCGTCACCAGCGTCTGCACGCCCGGCATGCCCGAGGGCGTGTCGGGATAGGTCTTCTCTTTTTCGGCGCGGGTGTGCGGCGCGTGGTCGGAGCCGATCACGTCGATCACGCCCTGATTGACCGCGTGCCACAGAGCTTCACGATGAGAAGCGTCGCGGATCGGCGGGTTCATCTGGGCGTAGGTGCCGAGGCGCTCGTAGCACTCCGGCGCGGCCAGGGTGAGATGCTGCGGCGTGGTCTCGGCGGTGCAAATCTCTTTGGCACCGGCCAAAAGCGGGATCTCGTCGGCGGTGGTGACGTGCAGCACGTGCAGGCGGCGGCCGGCGGCGCGCGCCAGGCGGATCACGCGCTCGGTCGACATGCGGGCGGCTTCGGCGTCGCGCCACACCGGATGGCTGCGCGGGTCGCCGGGCAGCGCGAGATGCTTGCGCGCCTTCAGACGATCCTCGTCCTCCGAATGCACCGCGACGCGGCGGCGGCCGGAGCGCAGCATCGTCGCGATGTCTTCTTCATGGTCGAGCAGCAGCGTGCCGGTCGAGGAGCCGAGGAACGCCTTGACGCCCGCGACGCCGGGCATGCGCTCCAGCTCGGCGAGCGCGCCGAGATTGGCGGGCGTGGCGCCGATGTAGAACGCGTAGTCGCAATGCATGCGGTTCGCGGCGCGCGAAAGCTTGTCTTCCATTGCGGCGCGGCTGGTCGTCGGCGGATTGGTGTTCGGCATCTCGAAGATGCCGGTGACGCCACCCAGCACGGCGGCGCGGCTGCCGCTCTCCAGGTCTTCCTTGTGCTCGTTGCCGGGCTCGCGGAAGTGGCACTGGCTGTCGATCACACCGGGCAGGACGTGCAGGCCCTTGGCCTCGAACACTTCGGCGGCCTTGGCGTTCGGCAGCGCGCCGATGGCGGCAATCTTGCCATTGGCGACACCGACATCGCCCTCGGCGATGCCATTGGGGGTGGCGACGATGCCGCCGCGGATCAGGAGGTCATAGGTCTGGGACATGGGCGTTCCCTAAACCCGCATCTTGGCAACCGCAAGCCGGAGGATTAGGTCTCGTCCATGCCCATCGCCCATCTGGAAGACCGCGCCGTCCTTGCCCTTGCCGGGCCCGAGGCGCGCGCGTTCCTGCAAGGCCTGATCACCAACGACGTCGAGCGGCTCGCGCCCGGCGAAGGCATCTATGCCGCGCTGCTGACGCCGCAGGGCAAAATCCTGTTCGACTTCTTCTTGGTCGAGGGCGACGGCGCGATCCTGCTCGATTGCCATGCGGCGGCGCGCGACGCGCTGCTCAAGCGGCTCACCATGTACAAGCTGCGCGCCAAAGTGACGATCGAGGCGCGCGAGCAGCTCGCGGTGCTGGCCGAGTGGGAGGGCGAGCATGCGCGCTATGCCATTGCCTATCGCGATCCGCGGCTGGCGCCACTGGGCAGCCGCGCGATCATCGCCAGGGGCGAGATGCATACCGGGCTGCCGGCGGCGGCCGCGTATCACACGCATCGCATCGCGCTGGGCGTTCCGGAAGCGGGCGACTTCGGCTCCGACAAGATGTTCGCGCTCGATGCCGATCTCGACGAGCTGCACGCGATCGACTTCCAGAAGGGCTGCTATGTCGGCCAGGAGCTGACGGCGCGCATGAAGCACCGCGCCACCTCGCGCAAGCGGCTGTTGCGGATCGACGGCGCGTCGGCGGCGGGCGACCGCGTCACGGCGGGCGGCAAGGAGATCGGCGAGGTCGTGGCGGCCGGCTTCGCGCTGGTGCGGCTCGACAGGCTCGACGAGGCGGCGGGTGCCCCTGTCAGCATCGGCAGCAGCGACGCGAAGTTGATGAAGCCGGACTGGCTTTCCCCTTGACCGCTTCCTGGGCGGGTGGAACCTTCACGGCAACCATTTCGTGAGGGATCAGCCATGCTCCATCATGTTTCCATCGGCGTCACCGATCTTGAGCGCGCCGCCAAATTCTACGACGCGGTGCTCGCCACGCTCGGCTATCGGCGGGTCGCCGATTACTCGCCGCACGCCATCGGCTACGGCACCGACAAGCCGGAATTCTGGATCGGCGGCGCGCACAATGGCGACCCGGTGACGGCGGGCAACGGCACGCATATGGGCTTCATCGCGCGCGACAAGGCGCAGGTGCTGAAATTCCACGCCACCGCCCTCGCCTATGGCGCGAGCAACAATGGCGAGCCGGGACCGCGCGCCGACTACGGCCCGAACTACTACGGCGCCTTCGTCTACGACCTCGACGGCAACAAGATCGAGGCGCTGCTGAACCCGCCCGCCGCGCAAGCCAAGAAGCCTGCGGCCCCGGCGAAGAAGGCCGCGAAGAAAAAAACGGCGCCCAAGAAGGCCGTCAAAAAAGCCAAGAAGAAAAAGAAGTGAGCGAAGAGCCCATCCGCTGCGGCTGGTCCGTCAAGGAACAAATCTACCGCGACTACCACGACGAAGAATGGGGCGTGCCGGAATACGATCCGCGCGCGCTCTACGAGAAGCTGGTGCTCGACGGGTTCCAGGCGGGGCTCGCCTGGATCACCATCCTGCGCAAGCGCGAGAATTTCCGCGCGGCGTTCGACGGCTTCGATCCGCAGAAGATCGCGCGCTATGGCAAGCGCGACGTGGCGCGGCTGTTGAAGAACGAAGGCATCGTCCGCTCGGAGTCCAAGATCAACGCGGCGATCAAGGGCGCGCAGCTGTGGCTCGATATCGAGGATAAGGAACCGGGCGGCTTCGCCGATCTCCTCTGGAAGCACGTCGACGGCAAGCCCAGGCAGAATCGCTTCATGACCCTGGCGCAGGTTCCCGCGCAGACGCCGATGAGCGTGGATCTGTCCAAGGAACTCAAGACGCGCGGCTTCAACTTCGTGGGGCCGGTGATCGTTTATGCGTTCTGCCAGGCGGTGGGCATGGTCAACGACCACGTCGTCTCCTGCCATCGCCACGGCCCGGTCGCGAAACTCGGCAAGGAACCACATTGACCCCTTCGCGCGTTCTGTAGGGGCGCGAACGGAGTTCCCATCATGGCGACGGCTGCCTACACGCTTTCCATGCCCCAGAAGGAGGCGTTCGACTACACGCTCAAGGCGCTGCAGGACGCCCAGGCGTTGATCGGGACGCAAGTCCCGCCGGAGCGGATCGAATTCGCACTCAACCAGACGGACAAGATGGCGGGCTCGCTCGTCATACCGATGAACGGGCATGTCGTCACGGCCAAGCTGAAAGATGGCCAGACCAACGCGACGCTGACCATCGGGCCGTCGATGCAGTACACCGTCTATGCCGTTGCCATCGCGGCAATCGCGATCCTGATCGGCAATCTTCTGCTCGGCAGCCTGGGCAGCATCGTGTCCGCGCTCGTCGCGGTGGCGCTGGCCTATGCGCTTTGGGTGCTATTCGCCAAGCTGCCGCAGGATGCGCTCGATGTGCTTGGCGGCAAGCTCAATGCCTCGAACAGGGTTGTGGGCGGCGGGCCTGCGGCGCCGGACGACGTGATCCGTCCCGAGCAGCCGAAGCCGGCGCCCAAGCCGAAGCCGGACGAGGCGAAGGCCGAAACGACCGCCAAGACGGTCACGGTGAAAGCCGATGAGGCCAAAGTCCTCGTGACGCCGCCGCAGCAGCAGCCCAAGCAGATCGAGGGACCGCACGACACGGCGCAGCGGCCGGCCGCCTAAGCGGGCACCGTGAAGGTCTGACGCCGGCGTTCCTTGCCGGAGGTCGGGCCGGTGTACGTCGTCTCCGCGAACGGCCAGTCGGCGATCACGCGGCGCCAGAAGGCGACCGACGCGGTGTGTGCCGCGAACTGCGACAGCTCCCACGGGCCCGGAAACCTCAGCATCGCCGCGCGCGCAAAAGCGAGCGCGGTGCCGGTGCGGCGGTGTTCGGGGAAGCTAAAGAACTCCGCCATCTCGATGCGCTCGCCGGTGTCGCGCACCAGCGCGAAGGCGACGCGCTTGCCGTCGGCCACACCCCAGAACGGCCAGCGGTCTTTCGCGCGCCAGTAGTCGTCGAAATAGGGATAGGCGATGTCGCTGCCGTCGGCCGGGACCGCGCCGCCCTCATAGGGCATCAACTCGCGGATATAGTCCTGCAGATAGGCCCACAGTTCGGCCTTCTCGGACTCCGCGACGGGAACGACGTCGACCTTTGGCATCAACCGCGGCCGCGATAAGGCGCCACGCCCGTGTCCGGCAACCAGGCCCCGGCCGGCAGCTTGCCGGTCTGCCAGAACACGTCGATCGGGATACCGCCGCGCGGATACCAGTAGCCGCCGATGCGCAGATAGCGCGGCTTGATCGCCGCCACGATGCGCTTGCCGACGCTCACCGTGCAGTCCTCGTGGAAGGCGGCGTGGTTGCGGAAGCTGAACAGGAACAGCTTGAGCGACTTCGATTCGACAATCTTCCTGTCGGGGACGTAATCGATCACGAAATGCGCGAAATCGGGCTGGCCGGTGACCGGACACAGCGATGTGAACTCCGGCGCGGTGAAGCGCACGACATAGGCGTCGTTCGGGTGCGGATTGGGAACCGCCTCCAAAACGGCGGTTTCGGGAGAGGCCGGAAGGGCCGTCGCGCGGCCGAGCTGCGTCAATTTCTTCGCCATGAACCAGCCTTTGGCAGCCGAATGAATTTCCGTCAAGGAACCCATTTCCTTATACGGTGGCCCTTGTATTCGGTCCCCGGCCTATCGAAATTCACAGGGATCGGTGGGAGCAGGCATGAACGGCCAGATGAACGACTTGCGCGACAAGCTCTGGGCTTGGACCAAGAGCGTCTTGGGCGCCAAGGACGGCAAGGGTGTGGCACGCGCCATCCTGGAGCCCGTCGCCATCGTGCTCATCACCTTCGCGTCGACCACCGCGATCGCGCAGCCTTTCTATGTGCCGTCCGGCTCGATGCAGCCGACGCTCGCGATCGGCGACGCCTTCGTCGCGGCGAAATACCCGTACGGCTATTCGCGCTACTCGGTGCCGTTCGGCCTGGGGCCGGCGGCAACGGGCCGGCTGATGCAGAAGATCCCCAAGCAGGGCGACGTGGTGGTGTTCCGCCTGCCCCGCGATCCCAGCCAGACCTACATCAAGCGCGTCATCGGCATGCCGGGCGACAAGGTGCAGGTGATCGAAGGCCGCGTCTGGATCAACGGCAGGGAGCTGACGCTGAAAGACGACGGCCAAGGCAAGGTCGAGGCCGAGGACGGCACGATCACCGACTCGCCGCGCTACGTCGAGACGCTGCCCAACGGCGTGAAGCACCCGATCTACAAATGGACAACCGACGGCCCGGGCGACAACACGCAGGTGTTCACAGTGCCGCCGGGCCATCTGTTCATGATGGGCGACAACCGCGACAACTCGCTCGACAGCCGCTGGCCGCCCGAGCAGATGGGCGTCGGCTTCGTGCCGATGGAGAACCTGGTCGGCCGCGCCGAGTTCGTCGTCGGCTCCTACGACTTCCTCAACGCGCACGGCGTGCTGTCGTGGCTGGGCGAATTCCGCCTGTCGCGCGTGTTCAACGGGGTGGATTGATCCTCACTTCGGATTGCGTACCGCGTCGCGCAGGCCGGCCAGCGCGCCCGACCATTTGTGCAGCTCGTTCAACGTCGCGGCGACGCCCTGCGCGTTGAGGTCGTTGCCCTCGAACTTGCCGTCCTTGATCTGCGTGAAAAAGTTCGGCAGCAGCACGCCTTCGGGAATCGGCATCATCTTGAGGGTCGAGGCCTGCAGCCGCGCCGTCTGCGCCGCGCGCGAGCCGCCCGAGACGCCGCCATAGCCGACCACCGCCATCGGCTTGTACTGCCATTCCCAGAACAGGTAATCGAGCGCGTTCACGAAGGACGGCGGCGCCGAGAAATTGTACTCCGGCACCACGAACACGAACGCGTCCGCGGCGTTCACGCTCGCCGACCACGCCTTGGTGTGATCCTTCTCGTACTGCCGGCGCATCGGATGATGCGGCTCGTCATAGAGCGGCAGGTTGAACGCCGCCAGATCGACCAGTTCGGCATCGAAGCCGCCATGCGCCGTCGCGCTCGCGTGGAACCAGTCGCCGATCATCCCGCCCATGCGGCCGGGGCGCGTCGAGGTGATGACGGTGTGCAGCTTGAGCGCCATGGAAAATCTCCGTCGGGCGGTGTAAGTTACCGTTTGTAACTGACGCTAAGATGATGCCTGCGCAAGGCAGGCGCAAGAAGGCACGCCGATGAAACAGGGTAACATCCATGACACCAGCGACTGCCGCGCCGTATCGGGCGTGCTGCAGCGGGTCGGCGACAAGTGGTCGGTGCTGATCGTGGGGCGGCTCGGCCCGCGCGCGATGCGCTTCAACGAGATCAAGCGCGAGATCGGCGGCATCTCGCAGCGCATGCTGACGCTGACGCTGCGCGGGCTGGAGCGCGACGGGCTGGTGACGCGCACCGTCTTCCCGACGATCCCGCCGCGCGTCGATTACGAGCTGACGGCGCTCGGCCGCTCGCTGCTCGTACCGGTGAAGGCGCTGGGCGACTGGGCGCTGGCCAACACCGGCCGCATCGAGGCGGCGCGATTGAAGTTCGACGGCGCCGGCAAGAAACGCGCGGCGTAGCGCGTCAGCTCGCCCAGCTCGCGTCGAAGGCGCTGACCTGGGGAAGCGCGTCGCGAGCCGAGACCTGCTGGCGGCGCTGCTCTTCGGCGATCTGCACGTCCAGCATCAGCCCGACGAAAGCGCGGTTCTTGTCGGCGAAGTCGCGCTCCTCGGCGAGCAGCGGCCACAGACCGGTGCGCATGAAGCCCTCGAGCTCGTCGGCCCAGCGCTGTCCGTCCGACCCGTCGAGCAGCTTGGCGCGGCGGTGCGCCAGCACGGCGATATGCGGCGCGATCAACTCGCGCATCTCGGCCTCGAAGGACCGCCAGCCATGCGAATCGAAATCGACGCCCTGCATGACGAACCCGATGACCTGCTTGAATGCCCCAACGACCCGCTCTTGCATGGCGCGTCCCGCCTTTCGTTCTTCGCAAAGGAGTGTGCGCTGCCGCCCGTTAAGTTCCCCGCGCGGGTTTCGCTAAAATTTGATGGATCGGTCCAAGGAAGAAACTTGCGGCTGTGCCCGCGCATCCCCGCGACACCACGGCTAGTGGTGCATTGTTGCGTGGGCGTAAGGCACATGCTAACTGCATCGCGCGCCCGGGGATTGACTCGCGCGCGGTGTAATTTCACAAACGAATTCAAACGCTTATGACCTCCGGCGCTCCATCCAAAAGCGCCATGGTCCGACGGATGAACATGGGCCCGGAAACGCAGCACGAGACAGGCATCGCAGGCCGCTACGCCACCGCCATTTTCGAACTGGCGCAGGACACCAATTCGATTCCCGCGGTCGAGCAGGATTTCGCGGCGCTGAAG
The DNA here is from genome assembly GCA_035551495.1 of Rhizomicrobium sp. GTDB lineage: Bacteria > Pseudomonadota > Alphaproteobacteria > Micropepsales > Micropepsaceae > Rhizomicrobium. Next base: position 37,694 of record DASZMT010000010.1, read on the forward strand.
CAGCTGATCGCCGAAAATCCCGATTTCGCCCGCGTCGTCCGCTCGCCGGTGTTCGGCGCCGAGGACCAGGCCAAGGCGATGAAGGCGGTGCTCGAGCGGATCGGCGCCTCCAAGCTCGGCATCCAGTTCGTGCTGCTGCTGGCGTCGAAGCGCCGCCTCTTCTATCTCGGCGACATCATCGCCGCGTTCACCCGCATCCTGGCGACCCGCCGCGGCGAAGTGCATGCCGAGGTCACCAGCGCGCGCACGCTGAGCGACGCCGAGCTGAACGACCTGAAGGCCGCGCTCAAGTCGAAGCTCGGCCGCGACCCGCGTCTTGAAACCAAAGTCGATCCCACGCTTCTCGGCGGCCTCGTCGTGAAAGTGGGCTCGCGCATGATCGATTCATCCTTGCGCACCAAGCTCGACGGCTTGCGTGCCGCCATGAGAGGACACTGACCGATGAACATCCAACCGTCTGAAATCTCCGCCATTCTCAAGCGCGAGATCCAGAACTTCGGCGCCGAAGCCGAGGTGAGCGAAGTCGGCCAGGTGCTGAGCGTCGGCGACGGCATCGCGCGCGTCTACGGCCTCGACAACGTCCAGGCCGGCGAGATGGTCGAGTTCCCGGGCGGCATCATGGGCATGGCGCTGAACCTGGAGAACGACAATGTCGGCGTCGTGATCTTCGGCACCGACCAGGGGATCAAGGAAGGCGACACCGTCAAGCGCACCCGCTCGATCGTGGACGTGCCGGTCGGCCGCGCCTTGCTCGGCCGCGTCGTCGATCCGCTGGGCAACCCGATCGACGGCAAGGGCCCGCTCGATCCCGCCGGGATCGCCGAGCGCCGCCGCGTCGACGTGAAGGCGCCGGGCATCATCCCGCGCAAATCGGTGCACGAGCCGGTGCAGACGGGCCTCAAAGCCATCGACTCGCTGATCCCGGTCGGCCGCGGCCAGCGCGAGCTGATCATCGGCGACCGCCAGACCGGCAAGACCGCCGTCGCGATCGACACCATCATCAACCAGAAGTCCGTCAACAAGGGCACCGACGAGAGCGCCAAGCTCTATTGCATCTACGTCGCCATCGGCCAGAAGCGCTCCACCGTGGCGCAGATCGTGCGCACGCTCGAAGAGGCCGGCGCGATGGAATACACCATCGTGGTTTCGGCCACCGCGTCCGAGCCCGCGCCGCTGCAGTTCCTCGCACCGTTCTCCGGCTGCGCCATGGGCGAATGGTTCCGCGACAACGGCATGCACGCCGTGATCGTGTACGACGACCTTTCCAAGCAGGCCGTCGCCTATCGCCAGATGTCGCTCCTGCTGCGCCGTCCGCCGGGCCGCGAAGCCTATCCGGGCGACGTCTTCTATCTGCACAGCCGCCTGCTCGAGCGCGCCGCCAAGCTCAACAGCGACAACGGCTCGGGCTCGCTGACGGCGCTGCCGATCATCGAGACGCAGGCCAACGACGTGTCGGCCTACATCCCGACCAACGTGATCTCGATCACCGACGGCCAGATCTTCCTCGAGACCGACCTGTTCTATAAGGGCGTCCGCCCGGCGGTGAACGTCGGCATCTCGGTGTCGCGCGTCGGCTCGTCGGCGCAGATCAAGGCGATGAAGACCGCGTCGGGCCCGATCAAGTCCGAGCTGGCCCAGTATCGCGAGATGGAAGCCTTCTCCAAGTTCGGTTCCGACCTCGACGCCTCGACCCAGCGCATGCTGGCGCGCGGCGAGCGCCTGACCGAGCTGTTGAAGCAGCCGCAGTACAAGCCCTTCGCGGTCGAAGAGCAGGTCGTGGTGATCTATGCCGGCACGCGCGGCTTCCTCGACACCGTCCCGGTCGCCAAGATCGGCGCCTATCAGGAGCAGCTGCTGTCGAAGCTGAAGTCGGGCACGTCCGGCATCCTCGACGCCATCCGCACCGAGAAGGCGCTGTCGCCCGACCTCGAGGGCAGGCTCAAGGACGCGCTGACCGATTTCGGCAAGAGCTTCGCGGCCTAAGGACGACAAACCGTCATGGCATCCGTCAAGGAAATGCGCGTACGGATCGGAAGCGTGAAGTCCACGCAGAAGATCACCAAGGCGCTGCAAATGGTGGCGGCGGCGAAGCTTCGCCGCGCGCAGGTCGCCGCCGAGTCCGCGCGCCCGTATGCGAGCCGCATGGCGCACGTCATCGGCAATCTCGCGAACGGCATGACCGGTCCCGACGCGCCGCTGCTGCTCGGCGGCAACGGCAAGACCCAGCGCCATTTGCTGGTGGTGATGGCGACCGACCGCGGCCTGGCGGGCGGCTTCAACTCGTCCATCGTGCGCATGGCGCGCGAGCGCATCGCCGCGCTTCTCGCCGAGGGCAAGGACGTCAAGATCATCGCCATCGGCCGCAAGGTGCGCGACCAGCTGCGCCGCAATCATGCGTCGCGCCTGCTCGAGACCTATGAGCTCGGCGTCAAGACGGCGACGCTGGGCCTCGTGCGCCCGATCGCGCAGAAGATCATCGAGATGTACCAGGCCGACCAGGTCGACGTCGTGACGCTGATCTCCAGCCGCTTCAAGTCGGTGGTCACGCAGATCCCGACCGTGCGCCAGCTGATCCCGGCCGAGGTCGACCGGGCCGGCGCATCGGCGTTCTACGAATACGAGCCCGACGAGGCGACGATCCTCGAGCATCTGTTGCCGCAGAACATCGCGGTGCAGATCCTCGCCGCCGCGCTCGACAACCAGGCCGGCTTCTACGCCGCCCAGATGACCGCGATGGACAACGCCACGCGCAACGCGGGCGACCTGATCAAGTCGCTCACCATCCAGATGAACCGTACCCGCCAGGCGAAGATCACGACGGAGCTGACCGAGATCATCTCCGGCGCGTCCGCCCTCTAAGCAGAAAGAGACCACCATGTCCGCACAAGGCACCACCACTCCGAACGCCAAGGGCCGCCTCAGCCAGGTGATCGGCGCCGTCGTCGACGTCGAGTTCGACGGCGAGCTGCCGGCGATCCTGAACGCGCTGGAGACCAAGAACATCGATCCGCGCACCGGCGCGGAAGTCCGCCTCGTCCTCGAGGTCGCGCAGCATCTGGGCCAGAACGCGGTGCGCGCCATCGCAATGGACACCACCGAGGGCCTGGTGCGCGGCGCCGAAGTCGTCGATACCGGCGGCCCGATCCGCGTCCCGGTCGGCCCGGCCACGCTCGGCCGCATCATGAACGTCATCGGCGAGCCGATCGACGAGGCCGGCCCGATCAGCGCCGAACACATCGCCTCCATCCATCGCGAAGCCCCGAGCTTCGCCGAGCAGGTCGGCACGGCCGAGGTGCTCGTCACCGGCATCAAGGTCATCGACCTGCTCTGCCCCTACACCAAGGGCGGCAAGATCGGCCTGTTCGGCGGCGCCGGCGTGGGCAAGACCGTGACCATGCAGGAGCTGATCAACAACATCGCCAAGGCCT
>DASZMT010000011.1:0-42604 GCA_035551495.1 Rhizomicrobium sp.
GACCTCCCCACAAGGGGGAGGTGGGTTTCTTGTGCTCATAACTTTCCCTTGATGATCAAGTTCACCAGATCGATCTCGTTCTCGGAGCTGCGGCGGCCGATGGCGGCGCGCTCCACCGAATTGTCGCGCACGAAGCCCTGATACATGCTCATGCACATCACGCCCCATTTGAGCGAGCCGTAGACGATCCAGGTGCGGGCTTCTTCCTCGGTGACGGGGCCGCCGCCGGCCGCCTCATAGCCCTTGAGCAGATCGGCGAGATCGCCGAAGCCGCCCACAACCTTGTCCTGCACGCCGAAGCGCCAGGAATTGGTGCAGATCCAGCCGACGTCCTCGAGCGGATCGCCGATATGAACCAGCTCCCAGTCGAGCGCCGCCTCGACGCCCTTGGGCGAGATCAGCAGATTGCCGTGCCGAAAATCGCCATGCACCAAGGCCTGACGCTTGGCGCCTGCCATGCGCGGCTCCAGCCATTTGAACGCCATCTCGAACACCGGATGCGGATGGTCGAAGAGGTCGTACATGTCGCGGTAACGCCGCAGCTGCGTCGGCCCGTCGACGGCCGGCAGCACGGCGCGCAGCGCGGGCGTCAGCTCGACGGCATGGATGCGCGCCAGCGTCTCGCCGCATTGCCGCGCAAGGTCGCCGCGCACCGCGTCGAACTCCTTGTCGCGCAGGATCTTGCGCGCGATGGTTTCGCCGCCGAGACGCTCCATCACATAGCCCTGGCCGACCCCGTCCCTCTCTTCCAGCACATAGCGCACGCGCGGCGCCGCGACGCCGGCCTTGCGCGACGCCTCGATGGCGATGGCTTCGGTCTCCAACGGCACCGACGTCGAGGTCTCTGTCTGCACACGCTGGCCGCCGCCCGGCACGCGGCGCAGGATCAGCGGGATGGTGCCGCCATCCGTCACGGCGTCGAACGACCAGGTTTCCTGACTGGCACCGCCGGAGAGGCGCGTCATGGCCTCAAGCCGCGCGCCGGGCAGGGCACCTTGCAGCGCGCGTTCGAGGGCGGGAGTGAATTCGCTCATCTGAAATCTCTCATGAGCGCGAATCCTACACGATGTCGTCGCGGAACCTGCAACCGGCCGGTCATCATTCCATGCTATAGGTTGCGCCATGGGTGGGGTTCGAAAATCCGGATGCCTCGGCATCCTGCCGCTGCTGTGCGCCTGCGGTATGGCAACGCCGGCCGCGGCCGGCCGGCCGTGGTCGGTCGAGGCCTATTTCGGGCCGTCGACCTACAAGTTCATCGGCGCGGTGTTCGAGTCCGGACGCTACCAGGCGTCGGGCGCGATGCTGGGTATCGCCGGCGATGGGCGGCTGTTCTATGTCGGCGAGGGCGTCTCGATCGCCGCCGAGGCAGAGATCACCGAATACGGGTTCGGCCATCTCAACACGACCTTCGCTTTCGGGCTCGGCTTCCAGGCGCAGAATCCGTTCGGCTTGTCGCATTCGCGCATTTCGATCTACACCGGCCCGTCCTATTCGCTCGATCCGCCGCATATCGCCATCGGCTATGGCGGCGTCGTCTATCCGGCGGCGCGGGTGAAGTTCCTGAACTACGTCACGCTGGAGTATGCGCGCGCGCTGTCGGACACATCGCCTTGGGACGGCGTGATCAAGGTCTATCACCGCTCCGGCGCCTTCGGCCTCTACAGCAGCCATGACGACGACGGACTGTCGGTCGGGTTGGGCGTGAAGTACCGGTTCTAGCGTCGGATATCGCGCAGGGGCTGACTCCGCTCAACCCGTCCGCAGATACCGCACGGCCTCGTCGCGGCCGAAGAGGTAGAGCAGGGTGCGCAGATGGTGGCCGCGCTCGCTCTGCAGGTCGGGGTCGCGGGTGAGGATGAGCTGCGCATCGTCGCGCGCCACCGCCAGCAGGTCGGCGTGGACAGCAAGATCGGCGAGGCGGAATTCCGGCATGCCGCTTTGCCGCGTGCCGAGCAATTCGCCGGCACCACGCAGCCGCAAATCTTCCTCGGCGATGACGAAGCCGTCGTCGGTGTCGCGCATGGTCTTGAGCCGCGCCTTGGCGGTCTCGCCGAGCGGGCCGTGATAGATCAGCAAACAGCTCGACTTCGCCGCGCCGCGCCCGACGCGGCCGCGCAATTGGTGCAGCTGGGCGAGGCCGAAGCGTTCGGCATGCTCGACCACCATGATCGTCGCCTCGGGCACATCGACGCCGACCTCGATCACCGTGGTGGCGACGAGGACCGATAGCTGGCCGGCCTTGAAGCGCGCCATCTCGGCGTCGCGCTCGGCGCCTTTCATCTTGCCGTGGACGAGGCCGACGCGCTCGCCCAGCACGCGCTTGAGCATCGATGCACGTTCCTCGGCGGCGGCGAGGTCGATCTTTTCGGACTCCTCGACCAGCGGACACACCCAATAGGCGCGGGCGCCCTGCACGATGGCCTTGCGCAGATGATCGATCACCTCGTCGAGGCGGTCGGCGGAAATGGTGCGGGTCTGCACGGGCTTGCGCCCCGGCGGGCGGCCGGTGAGGCGCGAGACGTCCATGTCGCCATAGGCGGTGAGCGCGAGCGTGCGCGGGATCGGCGTCGCGGTCATCACCAGCACATCGGTGGCGCGGCCGCCCTTGCCTTGCAGGAGCATGCGCTGGTGCACGCCGAAGCGGTGCTGCTCGTCGATCACCGCGAGGCCGAGATCGGCGAAGGCGACGTCCTCGGAGAACAGCGCGTGCGTGCCGACCAGGATGTCGATCTCGCCGGCGGCGAGGGTGGCGAGGATCGCGTCGCGGCCGGAGCGCTCGCGGCCGGTGAGAAGACCGAGGCGCACGCCGGTGGCTTTCGCGTAAGGCTCGAGCGAGGTCATGTGCTGGCGGGCCAAGAGCTCGGTCGGTGCCATCAGCGCGCCTTGCGCGCCGGCTTCGACGGCATTGAGCAAGGCGAGGAAGGCAACGATGGTCTTGCCCGCGCCGACGTCGCCTTGCAACAGTCGGAGCATGCGGGTAGGCGCCGCGATGTCGGCCTCGATCTCGGCAATCGCGGCAAGCTGCGGCTCGGTGAGGGCGAAGGGCAGGGCGGCGATGGCGCGCGCCTTCAAGCGGCCGTCGCCCTGCAGCGCACGGCCCTTCTGCGCCTGACGCATCTGACGGCGGATCAGGAGCAATGCGAGCTGGTTGGCGAGCAGCTCGTCATAGGCGAGGCGGCTGCGGATCGGCGTTTCGAACGACAGATCGCGTTCGTGCTCGGGCGCGTGCGCGGCCAGAAGCGCATCGCGGAACGGCTGCCACGCGCGCTGTTTGAGGAAAGCAGGGTCGTCCCATTCGGGCAGCTCGGGCACCTTGTCGAGGGCGCCGCGGATCGCTTTCGTCAGCGGCTTGAGCGTCAAGCCTTCGGTGAGCGCGTAGACCGGCTCGTGCTGCGGTAGGGCGGCTTCGTCTTCGGGCGCCACGATGTGATCGGGATGCGTCATCTGCAGCGCGTCGCGGAAGCGTTCGAGCTTGCCGCTGACGATGCGGCGCGATCCTTCGGGCAGCGTGCGCTTCAGGTAATCGGCCTGCGCATGGAAGAAAACGAGTTCCAACGGCGCAGTGTCGTCGGAGCAGCGCACGCGATAGGGCTGGCGGCGGTCGCGCGGCGGGACATGCTCGAGCACGTTCACCGCGACGGTGACGATGCGCCCCGGTTCGGCGGCGGCGAGCTTGGGGCGATAGGAGCGGTCGGTCACGCCCACCGGCAGGTCGAAGATCAGGTCGGCCAGCCTGGGGCCCGCGATCTTCTGGATGAGCTTTTCCATCTTGGGGCCGACGCCGCCAAGGCTCCTGATGTCGGCGAAAAGGGGAAACAGAATCGCGGGCCGCATGGGGTTGTAACAATATGGTCGCCCGCCCTATATGGCAGCCATGATGGACAGCGAAAACGGTGGGTCTTTTTCGGCCCGCCGCAAAAGGCTTTTGTTCCGGGCCAAGCGGCGCGGCTTCAAGGAGGTCGATCTGATCTTCGGGGTCTTCGCCATGGCGGAATTGGCGCGCCTGGACGACGGGGAATTGGACCAGTTCGAGGCGCTGCTCGATGCGCCCGACCAGGAGGTCTATGCCTGGCTGCGCGGCCATAGCGCGCCGCCGCAGGAATTCGACACGCCGCTGTTCGCGCGGCTGAAGGCGGTGTGCAGCCGCAAAGACCCGAAATGGAACGTGTAGATTACATCGCCAAACAGCCGGGGCGGTTCGCTGTCACCGGCGCGCCGTCGGGCTTTGACGCCTTCTTGGCGGCGGAAGCGGCCAAGCGCAGCGGCGGCGTGGTGGTGTTCGTCGCTTCGGACGACGTGCACGCCGCGGCGGTGACGGAAGCGGCGAAGTTCTTCGCGCCGTCGCTGACCGTGCTGTCGTTTCCCGCATGGGACTGTCTGCCTTACGACCGTGTCTCGCCCAAGCCGGACATCGAGAGCGCGCGGCTTGCGACGCTGGCGGCGCTGGCCCGCGCCGATGGGCCGCGCCAAGCACTGGTGGTGACCACGGTGAACGCGGTGACGCAGCGCGTACCGCCGAAGGATTGGGTCGCGCAGGCGAGCTTCTTCGCGCGCGCCGGCCAGCGCGTCGACCGCGAGCGCATGGTCGCGTTCCTCGCAGGCAACGGCTATGTCCGCGCCTCGACGGTGCGCGAGCCGGGCGACTTCGCGCTGCGTGGCGGCATCGTCGATCTGTGGCCGCCGGGGATCGCGCAGCCGCTGCGTCTCGATTTCTTCGGCGAGGAGCTGGAGGCGATCCGCCGCTTCGATGCCGAGACGCAGCTGTCGAACGACTCCATCGCGGACGTCGAGCTCTTGCCCGCCAGCGAAGTGCCGCTGGGCAAGGCGGAGATCAGCCGCTTCCGCGCCGGCTATGTCGCGACCTTCGGGCCGGCGAACGACGACGATCCGCTTTATGAGAGCGTCAGCGCCGGGCGCAAGCATCCGGGCATGGAGCATTGGCTGCCGTTGTTCCATGCGCGGCTTGATACGTTCTTCGATTTCGTGCCGGGGGCGCTGCTGCTGCTCGGGCACGAGACAGAGGAGACCAAGACCGCACGCCTCGCCCTGGTGAAGGACTATTTCGAGACGCGCGAGGAATTCCGCCGCGCCGCGCGCAGCGACGAGAAGAACGCGATCAAGGCGCCGCCCTACAAGCCGCTGAAGCCCGGTACGCTCTACCTGACCGAGGACGAGTGGAAGGCAGCGCTGGCGCGGCACAAGGTGCGCGACCTCTCGCCGTTCCAGGCGCCGGAGTCGATGACGTCGGTCGATGCCGGCGGCAAGCAGGGACGCGATTTCCAGCCGGAGCGCGCGCTGGCCAAGACCAATGTGTTCGAGGCGGCGGTGGCGCATGTCGATGCGCTGCTGGCGGCGAAGAAGCGCGTGGTGTTCGCGTCGTGGAGCGCGGGCTCGTCGGAGCGGCTGGGCGGCGTACTGGCCGATCACGGCCTCGGCGCGATCCGCACGGTGGCGAGCTGGGAAGACGCCGGCAAGCTTTCCGGCGGCGCAGTGGGCATCGCGGTGCTGGGGCTGGAGCGCGGCTTCGAGGCGCCGGACTTCGCGATCCTGTCCGAGCAGGACATCCTCGGCGACCGCATGGTGCGGGCGCAGACTCGCGCGCGGCGGGCGCAGAACTTCCTCACCGAGGCGAGCGCGCTGGCGCCGGGCGACCTCGTCACGCATATCGAGCATGGCGTGGGGCGCTATCTCGGCCTCAAGGCCATCGATGCGCTGGGCGCGCCGCATGACTGCCTGGAGCTGCAATATGACGGCGGCAAGCTGTTCCTGCCGGTCGAGAATATCGAGCTTCTGACGCGCTATGGCGCCGAGGATACCGGTGCGCAGCTCGACAGGCTGGGCGGCGCGGGCTGGCAGGCGCGCAAGGCCAAAGCAAAAGAGCGTGTGCGCGAGATCGCCGCCGAGCTGATCCGCATCGCGGCGGCGCGCGAACTGAAGCAACTCGAAGCGGTCGATCCGCCGGCGGGGCTGTGGGACGAGTTCTGCGCCCGCTTCCCGTGGCAGGAAACCGACGACCAGGAAAAAGCCATCGCCGACGTGATGGAGGACTTCGCCAAGGGCCGCCCGATGGACCGGCTGGTGTGCGGCGACGTCGGCTTCGGCAAGACCGAGGTGGCGTTGCGCGCCGCCTTCGTGATCGCGATGAGCGGCCAGCAGGTCGCGGTGGTGGTGCCGACCACGCTTCTGGCGCGCCAGCACTTCCGCAATTTCTTCGAGCGCTTCCAGGGCTTCCCCGTCACGGTGCGGCAGCTGTCGCGGTTTGTGGACGCCAAAGACGCCAAGCAGACCCGCGCCGAGCTGGCCGAGGGCAAGGTCGACATCGTGGTCGGCACCCATGCGCTGCTGGCCAAGTCGATCCAGTTCAAGAATCTCGGCCTGGTGATCGTCGACGAGGAGCAGCATTTCGGCGTGACGCACAAGGAGCAGCTCAAAGGCCTGAAGGCCGACGTGCATGTGCTGACGCTGACCGCGACGCCGATCCCGCGCACCTTGCAGCTGGCGCTGTCGGGCGTGCGCGATCTGTCGCTGATCACCACGCCGCCGATCGACAGGCTCGCGGTGCGCACCTTCGTGACGCCGTTCGATCCGCTCGTCATCCGCGAGGCCCTGCTGCGCGAGCATTATCGCGGTGGGCAGAGCTTCTATGTCGCGCCGCGCATCGCCGACCTGCGCGAGGCGGAGGAATTCCTCAAGGCCACCGTGCCGGAGGTCAAGGTCGCCGTCGGCCACGGCCAGATGTCGGCCAACGTGCTGGAAGAGGTGATGACCGCGTTCTACGAGCGCAAGGTCGACGTCCTGATCTCCACCAACATCGTCGAGAGCGGCCTCGACATCCCGACCGCAAACACGATGATCGTGCACCGCGCCGACATGTTCGGCCTGTCGCAGCTCTATCAGCTGCGCGGGCGCATCGGCCGCGCCAAGCAGCGCGCTTATGCGTATCTGACGACGCCGGCGGATCGCAAACTGACCGACACGGCGGCGCGGCGGCTCGAAGTCCTTCAGTCGCTCGACACGCTGGGCGCGGGCTTCTCGGTCGCGAGCCACGACATGGACATCCGCGGCGCGGGCAACCTGCTCGGCGAGGAACAGTCGGGCCATGTGCGCGAAGTCGGCATCGAGCTGTACCAGGAGATGCTCGAAGACGCGGTGGCGCAGATGCGGCTGGGGGGCGACGGCGCGGCCGAGATCGCGGACCAGTGGTCGCCGGCGATCAATATCGGCGCGGCGGTCCTCATTCCGGAAGGCTATGTCGCCGATCTCAATGTGCGCATGGCGCTGTATCGCCGCCTTTCCACCATCGAGAGCCGCGAGGACATCGACCGCTTCGCCGCCGAGCTGATAGACCGCTTCGGTCCGTTGCCGGACGAGGTGAAGCATCTGCTCGACATCGTGTCGATCAAGCAGCTGTGCCGCATCGCGCTGGTCGAGAAGATCGATGCCGGGCCGAAGGGCGGCACGCTCAGCTTCCGCAACGGGCAATTCCCCAACCCGCTCGGCCTGGTGAAGCTGATCAGCCAGCATTCCGGCACGATGAAGGTACGTCCCGATCAGAAGGTCGTCGTGACGCGCGACTGGCCGACGCCGCAGACCCGGATGAACGGCGTGAAGGCGCTGATGGGACAGCTCGCCAAGCTCGCGACCGCGGCATGAGCCGTCAGGAGAGCGCGTCGCCCGCCGAATAGGGCTTGATGCTTTCCGCCACGGAGTCCGCGACATGCTCTTTGGTGATCATGCCGAGCACGCTGCTGCCGCGGGGGACGCCGTCGTGCCGCACCACGACCGTCATCACGGCCTTGCGCCGCCACATCCGCCCGATGACGTTGAACATGATGTCCTCCGGACGGGCGATCGTGAACTCCGCGCTAGCGACGTCGCCGAGCGACACGCCGGTGTAGCTGCTCTCCAACCCCTGGCGCAGCGCGGTGTTGACCCGCAATACGCCGGCGATGCGGTCGCCTTTGGTGACGACGACATGGCGCAGGCGGCTGCCGAGGTCGGGCAGTCGCAGGAAGGCATCGAACGAAAGATCGTGCGGCAGCACCAGCAGGTCCTTGTCCATCACGTCTTCAGCCCGGCGCACCAGGAACATGTTGGCGTGGAGCGCCTTGGGAATGAAGTGACGGCGCGCCTGCAGCTTGATCGTATAGATGTTCTCGCGCGACAGCATGCGGCGAATGCCGATGGCGACCGCCACGGCGATGATCATCGGCACCACGATGGCGTAGTCGAGCGTCATTTCGAAGATCATCGTCACGGCCGTCATGGCGGCACCGGTCCCGCCGCCGACCATCGCGGCCATGCCGACCATGGCGAAAGCCGGGATGCTGATGATCGCGCCGGGAAAGATCATCTGCGCGACCGCGCCGAACGCGCCGCCCAATGTCGCGCCCATGAACAGCGACGGCGAGAAGATTCCGCCCGACGAGCCCGAGCCAAGGCTGAGCGATGTCGCGGTCAGCTTGGCCAGAAACAGCAATGCCAGAAACGGCGCGGCCGACAGCGCACTCAGCAGAACGTCCTGGATCGTGGCATAGCCCACGCCTTCGACGTAATAGTGGCCCGAGAAGAACAGGAAGGCGTACATCAACGCGCCGACGGCCGTCATGCCGATCGCGTGGCGCAGATACTGGTTCCCGATTCGCTCGAAAATGCCTTCCGCAAAGTGCAGGCCGCGAATGAAGCCGGTCGCGCCGACCCCCGCCACGACACCGAGAAGCGCGTAGAGCAGCAGCAGGAAGGCACCGGACGGATGCTCCGGCAGTGTCCCGACCGGCGGCACGTTGAAGGCTGCATGCGGCCCGAAGAACAGCCGGCCGATGAAGGTCGCCGTGCCGGTCGCCAGCGCAACCGGAAGGAAAGTCCGTGTACTGACCTCCGGCATCATCAGCTCGATGGCGAAGATCACCCCGCCGATCGGCGTGTTAAAGGTCGACGCGATGCCGGCGCCGGCACCGGCCGCGACCAATGTGATGCGCTGCCAGGCCTCGAGTCGCAGCAGCGCGCTGATGCTCGATCCCAGCGAGGCGCCGATCTGAATGATCGGGCCTTCGCGGCCGACCGCCGAACCGCTGCCGATCGCGAGTGCCGAGGCAAGCGACTTGACCGCGGCGACGACGGGCCGAATCCGGCCTTCCTTGTAGAAGATGGCGTCCATGACTTCCGGCACGCCATGGCCGCGCGCCTCGGGCGCGAAGGTCCTGACCAGGAACACGACTCCCATGCCGCCGATCACCGGCACCAGGATGACGAAGGCGCCCCAGGCCGAAGGCGCGGAGTGAACGTTGGCGTCGTACACCGCCGACAAACGACCGTAGAAGAACAGGTTGTGCAGCGCCGATATCAACGCACGAAACAGGATCGCGCCGACGCCGGTGACGACGCCGACGCCGATCGCGATGAGCGAGAAGACAAACAGGTTGACCGGGCGCTCCGCGGACGGTGCGGCGGCGGATCGTTCGCTGGCTGGTTGGGACACGCGGTTTTCTGATTGCGGTGCTAACATGGTGAACGCAGATCTATCCATCGCGCCATGAGCGCATGTTTGTCAAATCGGCGCGCCTGTCGCCTGCAATCGCGGTGCGATAGGCTCATCCGGATGCGCAAGAGGGTGACGAAGGATGCCGATTCCCGCGCCGACAATCGCATGGCCGCAGGCGCTGTTCGAAGAAGGACCGCAGGCCGATCCCGCTATCGTGCTGGGTGGGTCGGCGTCGGTCGGAGGCATTGCGTTCCGGGTGCGAGCGCTTCGAGTTCGCCGCGGTCGTCGCGGGCCCGACTTCCGCGCCGGCGTGTCCGAGAGCGACTATAGCGAAGCGCTGGACAGCCTGTTGGACGACATCGAGGATCTCGTGGATTCGATAACGCTGGAATCGGTGCAGATCGCCGACGCGCAATATATCCTCTGGATGGTACCCGCTGCGCGTGGCTGAAGGACCCTCCCACGCGTCCATCGCCTTCTGCAGCGCGCTGATCGCCGGCGACATCGCCAGGGTCCGGGGCTGTCCGAAATCCGACCTGCACAATCACGGGCCGGCCTGCGGCCATCGCGGCTTCCTGCGCGCGCGCACCGGCATCGACGTCGCGCCGCTGACGGCGCCGCTCCGCTCGATGGACGAGATGCATGCGTGGTACGCGGCCAATATCGCGCCGGCTTTTGCGGCGCTGGAGCGCGGCGCTGGGCGGCTGCTCGGTTACGAGGCGGCGTTCGAGCAGGCGAAGGCCGACGGCGTGACGCGTATCGAGCTCGGTGACGACGTCTGGATGATCAGCCAAGGGCTCGGCGATGCGGCGGCGCTTCGCGATTCGCTGGTCGTGCTGCATGCGCGGGTGGCGCCGCAGATCGAATGGATCCCGCTGCTCGGGATGTCGCGGCATTGTTCGATCCGTGCTCTCGATCTGTGGCTGTCGCCGTTCCTGGAGATCGGCTTCTACAAGTCTTTCGATCTCTCCGGCGACGAGCTGGCGCAGCCGATCGAGCGCTTCGTGCCGCTCTATCGCAAGGCGAAAGCGGCTGGCCTGCGGCTGAAGGCGCATGTCGGCGAGTGGGGCACGGCGGACGACGTGCGCCGCGCGGTGGAGCTTCTGGAGCTCGACGAGGTGCAGCATGGCATCGCGGCGGCGGACGATCCGGCGGTGATGCGCTTCCTGGCCGACAATAATATCCGGCTCAATGTCTGCCCGACCTCGAACGTGATGCTGGGACGGGTCGAGAGCCTCGGCGTGCATCCGATGCGCAGGCTGTTCGATGCCGGCGTCACGCTGACGGTCAACACCGACGACGTGCTGTTCTTCGGCAACGGCGTGTCGGAGGAATTCCTGGCGCTGTATCGTGCCGCCTTGTTTACGCCACGGGAGCTGGACACGATCCGGCGCAATGGGCTCCTCGATTTCCGATAGGCTCATCGCATGCTGCGGCTGGGATTTGCGATTTTCCTGATGGCGGCGGGGCCGGCGCTGGCGCAGGGCTGCGCCGGCACGGACACGGCGCATGGACCGCTCGCGCCGGAGGCGGCGCAGGACTGGATCGCGCCGGACATCGTGCTCTATGCCATCGACGAGGGGCATGGCGCGGTCAGAATCGCGCCGCGCACCGGCGCCGTCACGCCTTTGGGCGGCCTGCATGGCGAACCGACGGGCCCCGTAGAGATATCGCCCGACAAGCGCTGGCTATTCGTGCCGTTCTACAACGGCGCAAAGGCCCTGTCGTATTTCCTTGAGGAGACCGGCACCGGCCGCGAAATCGCGTTGGGCGCGGCGGATCCGGATGCGTTTGCCGTCTTCGCGCCGGATCGCGCGGCGGTCTTCGCGACGGCGGATGGCGTGGACAGGGTGCAGATCGTCGATCTTGCGCGCGGCGGCGAGCGCGTCTTTCCGCTGGGACCGTCGCACGGGCCCGGCACGATTGCCCAGGAGGAAATCCCAGGCGCGATGTGGCGCGACGGGCGGCTCGTGTTCGCGCAGACCGGCGGAAAGACATGGAGCCTCGATCCCGTCACGGGCGCGCGGACGCCGAGCGATGCCGTGATCGCGCCGCGCCCGTCTCGCGAGGTGATGCCCGACAGCGTCGCGCTGCGTGGCGGTGCGCGGGTGGTGCTCGAAACCGACGGCTCGATGTACGGCCACCACACCATCACGGTGGTGCGCAGGGACGGGACGCGGCGTTTGCTTGCCGAGACTCCGGCGCAGGTCGCGAAGCCTGGTGAGGAGGTCGTCGTCGCCAGCTGTTCGCCGGCGGTGGCGGAATTGCTGGCCACGTTCGACGACGGCCGGTATCTGCTCTATCGCGTCAAGGACACGATCTGGCTCTATGGCGCGCAGGCCGACCGCGCCGCCGCGGTGTGGCACGGCCGCGCCACTCTGCGCTGGTGAGCGATCGCGATCCCGGGCGCGCGGTGTGGACGGCGCCGTGGAAGCCCTATTGGCGCGCGCACGGCGTGCCGCCCCGGCTCCGCTCGGGCCGTCCCATACGGCGCCGACGGCGCTTTAGAACAGCGGCTTGCCGGTCGCCTGGGGCAGGCCGACGCCGAGCACCTTGGCGAGCGTCGGGGCGATATCGCGCATGTCGATCTCGCCGAGCGCGCCATGCCTGGCGAGGCCGGCGCCGTCGATCATGAAGGTCGCGCGCATCTCCGGATGCGCCGGGAAATAGCCATGCGTGCCCTTGTTGCCACCGGGCGTGACGACGATGGGGCCGGTCGCGTGGCTGCCGGTCTCGTAGCCGATCTTGAGGTCGATCCAGAAGCTCGGATGCTTGCCGCCGCCCGCCGCCACGATGGCTGGGGCGTCGATCACCTGCGCGATGCCGTTCGCCGGATCGGCGGCGAGCGTACCCAGCAGAGCTTTCACCTTGGCCTTCAGCGCGGCGTCGTCGGGGCGCGCCAGCACGACGGCCGCCGAGCCGCCGGCGGCCCAGGGCTCGGCCTCCCAAGCGGTGGGCTTGCCGGTCTTGGGATCGAGCGTCACCAGGCCGGCCTGCACGAAAGCGGGCATCAGGTTCACGTCGTGCTCCACCGGCGCGAAGCCGTGGTCGGAGACGATGGCGACGACGAGATCGGGCTCGGCCTTGCGCGCGGCGGCGACCAGATCGCCGACCATGCCGTCGATCGACTCCAGCGTCGCGTGCGCCTCGGGCGTGCCGGGGCCGAACTTGTGCTGATTGTGGTCGAGCCCGACGAGATGCAGCGTCGTGAACTGCGGATGCTTGAGCGCGATCAACTCGGCGGCGAAGGTGGCGCGGGCGCCGTCGTTCGCCGGGTCTTCGCCCACGAGGCGGCCTTCGTCGATACCGGTGGTGCGCGACAGCTCGTCGACCAGCCCGGGCGTCGAGAGCGCGACGAGCAGGTCGAGTCCTCCGGCTGGAAGGTGCGCCAGTATTCGGGGATGTCGTAATCGATGGACGGCGTGCCGACGCTGACCGGCCAGGAGATGCTGGCGACCTTGCCGCCGGTCTTGTGCACCGCGTCCCACAGCGTGCCGACCTGGATTTGCCGCGCATACCAGTACCAGCCGCCCTGGTTCTTCTGCAGCGGATCGAACACGACGTTGTTCTCGATGCCGTGGACGGCGGGCGCCGCGCCGGTGATCAGCGTGGTGTGGTTGGGATAGGTGACGGTGGGCAGCATGTTGCGCACGCCGCTGGCGTAGGCGCCGTCGCGCATGATGGCGCGCAGATGCGGGACCTTGAGCCCGCGCGCCGGCGCGTCGGTGACGTCGGCGGGGCGCAGCCCGTCGATCGAGATCATCAGGACGGGGGCGGCGGCGGCCGGCGCGGCGAGGAGGGCGAGCGAGAGGACGAGGGCGGGGAGGCGCATGGGGGCGGGGTCCAGACGGGCGACGGAGCCGGTATCCTACGGCTTTGTGAAATTCGCGCGACGCAACGGGCGGCCGGTGTTCAGTCCTGCGATCCGGCCCTGTACTGCCGCCAGAAAAGCGGTGCGACTACGCCGGCCATCGCCGCGAAGCCGACGAAAAAACAGACGTCGTGAATCTCGCCCAGAAGGGGCGTCACATACATCGTTCCGTGCATTTGGACAGGATAAGTACGACCGGTCGCAAGATCGGGCGTCAGGCTTCCGAGCCAATAAAACGACCACGGCAAACCCACTCCGATCGCGATGCTCGGAATCCCGACGATCTTGAGAACCCGTTCGATCGTGTCGAGCTTGCTTGTTTGCATTCCAGGATTTTAGCCCGCCGCCGCCTCGCCGCAAATGGTCCTGAGGCCGCTTGACAACGCGCCGTTCATATCCGATATTTCTGTTATGACAGAAATAACCGTTGCTTCCGATCTTCCTGCCGCCGTGCGCCGCTTCGTCCTGCAATGGGGCGATATGGGCGGGCAGTGGGGCGTCAACCGGTCGGTCAGCCAGATCCATGCGCTGCTCTATCTCGCGGAAAAGCCGCTGACGGCGGAGGAGATCGCCGAGACGCTCGCCATGGCGCGCTCCAACGTGTCGAACTCGCTGCGCGAGCTGCAGGGCTGGGACCTGATCAAGCGCGTGCCGGTGATGGGCGACCGGCGCGACCACTTCGCGGCCGATACCGACGTGTGGAGCATCGCCGCCAAGATCGTCGCGGGGCGCAAGGCGCGCGAGCTCGACCCGGCCATCGCGGCACTCGAGACCTGTGTCGCCGAGGCCAAGGGCGATGCGCGCATGAACGCGGTGGCGACGGAGCGGCTGACGGCGATGCTCGATTTCACGCGCACCGCGGCCGGCTGGTACGGGCAGATGACGCAGGTGCCGCGGCCGACACTGATGGCACTGATAAAGGCCGGCGCGCGCATTGCGAAATGGATACCGGGAAAACGAGTCGTCTAGAGGAGGGTGCGATGGCGAGGCTTCACGTTCGCGACGACGCGTTCGAGATCACCGCGCCGCCATCGTCTTGCGGGCCGCTCGTCGATATGCGCTTCCGCGCGCTGTTGGGCGCCGAGGCGTGGGCGCGGCTGCCGGCGCCGGTGCGGGCGCGCTTCTCCAAGCGGCTGACGGGCGGCGACAGCGTCACCTATGTCGGCACGGTCACGCAGACGCGGCGCACGCGCATCGGCAAGCTGTTCGCGACGCTGGCGCGGCTGATCGGCGCGCCGCTGCCGCTGTTCGACGAGACCGGCGTGCCGGCCATCGTCACCGTCACCGAGGATGCGCCGGGCGGCGGGCAGGTGTGGACGCGGATGTATGCGCGCACGAACGGCTTTCCGCAGGTGATCCACAGCGCCAAGCGCTTTTCCGGCGCGACCGGACTCGAAGAGATCGTGGGCTGCGGCGTCGGCATGGCGCTGCGCGTCGCGGTCGAGGACGGCGTGCTGTTGTTCCGCAGCGCGGGGTATTTCCTGGGCGTCGGCGCGTGGCGGATCGCGCTGCCGCGCGTCCTCGTGCCGGGCGCATTGACTGTCACGCATCGGGAATTGGGCGCGGGGCGGTTCCTGTTCGCGCTCGATGTCGATCATCCGCTGTTCGGCCGTATCCTTCACCAGGCCGCCGTGTTTCGCGAGGCAACGCCATGACATCCATCGTCCTATGGACCCTGATCGCCGTGCAGATCGCGCTGGGCGCGTTCGACACCCTCTATCATCACGAGATGACGGAGCGATTGGCGTGGCGCGTGTCGCAGCGGCGCGAGCTGAAGCTGCATGGCGTGCGCAATCTGTTTTATTCGGTGTTGTTCGCGACGCTCGGCTTCGCGGAGGTGCATGGCGCGCTGGCGGTGCTGGTGGGCGGTGTGCTGCTGGTCGAGCTCGTCATCACGCTGATGGATTTCGTCGAGGAGGATCTCAGCCGCAAGCTGCCGGCGACGGAGCGCGTGACGCATACGCTGCTGGCGCTGAACTATGGCGCGATCCTGTCGCTGCTGCTGCCGGTGCTGCTCGGCTGGGCGGCGGCGCCGACGGCTGTGGTGCCGGCGGATCACGGCTGGTGGAGCGTGCTCGCGGCGCTGGCGGCGGCGGGCGTCGGCGTGTTCGGCGTGCGCGATCTGGCGGCTTCGGCACGCGTGGCGCGGTTGGCGCCGCGGCCGGCGGCGGCACTGGTCACAGCACTGGCGCCGCGCCAGGCGATCCTGGTGACGGGCGCGACGGGTTTCGTCGGCAGCCGGCTGGTCGAAGGCCTCGCGGCCGCCGGACACGACGTGACGGTGCTGACGCGGGATGCGGCGAAGACGCATGTGTTGCGTCCGCCGTTCCGCGTGGTGACGGATTTGGAGCAGATCCCGAGCAGCGCGCGGATCGACGCGATCGTCAATCTCGCGGGCGAGCCGGTGAGCGGCGGGCTTTGGACGGCGGCGCGGCGGCGCGCGATCATCGAATCGCGCACCGCGACGACCGAGGCGCTGCTGCGCCTGGTGGGCCGGTTGGAGACGCGGCCGCGTGTGCTGATCGGCGCGTCGGCGATCGGCTGGTACGGGCTGCACGAGATGGAGCCGTTGAGCGAGGACGCGGCGCCGCACGATTGCTTCAGCCATCAATCCTGCGAGGCGGTGGAGCGTGCGCTGGCGAAGGCGGACGGCTATGGCGTGCGCACCGTGGCGCTGCGCATCGGGCTGGTGCTGGGCGTCGAGGGCGGGTTGCTGGCGCGGCTGCTCCTGCCGTTCGAGTTCGGCATGGGCGGGCGCATCGGCTCCGGCAAGCAGTGGATGAGCTGGATCGCGCGCGACGATCTGGTGCGGCTGATCGCGCACACCATCGCCACGGAGAGCCTGCACGGGCCGGTCAACGCGACGGCGCCGGTGCCGGTGAGCAATGCCGCGTTCGCGCAAGCGCTCGGCGCCGCGCTGCATCGCCCCGCGATCGTGCCGCTGCCGGCGTTGCCGCTGCGCCTGCTCGGCGACTTCGCGAAGGAGCTTCTGCTCGGCGGTCAGCGCGTGCTGCCGACCAGGGCGCTGGCGAGCGGCTTCACCTTTGCGCATCCCACGCTGGAAAGCGCGCTGGCGTCGATGCTGGGCGGGGCGCCGAAGCGGGCGCACACGGCGCGGGTGGAAGCGGCGCATCGGCTGCGCTGGAGCTGAGGGCACGGATATGGATGCGCATGACGGCGCCTTCAAGGTCAATTCGCTGACGGGATTGGACCGCGCCAGTGCGGTCGAGGGCCGCGTGGTGTGGGACCGGCCACGCTCGCTGTGGAACGGTGCGATGATGGCCGCGGCATCGATCTTCGCGCCGCTGACCGCCTCGTGGAGCGCGCTCGGCGTGTTCCTGCTGATCACGGCGGTGACGCTGTGTGCCGGACATTCGGTCGGCTTTCACCGGCGGCTGATCCATCGCAGCTTCGAGTGTCCCAAATGGCTGGAATACGTTCTGCTGTGGCTCGGCACGCTGGTCGGCATGGGCGGCCCGATCTGGACCATCCGCCTGCACGACACGCGCGACTGGGCGCAGCGCCAGAGCGATTGCCACTGGTTCCTGCGCCACGGCAAGCCGCTGTTGATCGAGGGCTTCTATTACCTGCACTTCCGCCTCGTGCTGGAGCAGCCGCCGGGCTTCGATCCCGGACCGCGCATCGCCGGCGACCGCTTCATCGGCTTCCTCGATCGCACCTGGATGTGGCAGCAGCTGCCGCTGGCGGTGCTGCTGTTCGCGCTGGGCGGCTGGCCGTTCGTGGTGTGGGGCGTGTGCCTGCGCGTCGCGATGTGCACCACGATGCACTGGTTCATCTCCAACCGCGCGCACAGGATCGGGCCGCAGGACTGGATCGTCGACGGCGCGGTGATCCAGGCGCACAACGTGCCGTGGATGGCGATCCCGACGATGGGCGAGGCGTGGCACGGCAACCATCATGCGTTTCCAAGCTCGGCGCGGCACGGGCTTTATCCCGGGCAGATCGACATCGGCTTCGGCTTCGTGAAGCTGTTGGAGCGCCTGAGGCTCGCGTGGAACGTCCATGTGCCGGCGACGCTGCCGCCGCGCCCGGGTATCGTGCCGCTGACGCCGCGCGCCCTCGACATCGCGGCGCCGGGACAGCGCGCGCTGGGCGACTATCGTTCGGGATGCCTCGGAAGAAGCTGAGCGATCACCGCCAATGCAGGTAGAGGTGATGGTCGCGGAACTCGAACGACTTCATCTGATGCAGGAACGTCATGCCGAGCAGCGAGGTGTCCATCGCCGCCTGGTTGACCGAGGCGCTCTGTTCGGAAAGCTGGATCGGGCCGAGCGCCAGGCTGTCGAGCGTGACGGTGGCGGCGTGGCCGGTACCGTTGGGCGTGCTGGTGTAGCGGTCGTAGTTCAGCGCCGACGGATCGATGCCGACGCGCCGCGCATCGGCCGGCGACAGCACGATATCGCTCGATCCCGTGTCGATGGCGAAACGCACGCGCGTGCCGTTGACCTCGGCGGTGACGTAATAGGCGCTGTCTTCGTTCTCGCTCAGCACGACGGTGCCGCTGCCGTCGACGACGGGCTCCGACGGCATCAGCTCCTGCGCGATGCGGTCGCGTGCGGTCTCGAGCTCGCCGCGGAAGCTGTAGCCGAGCATCAAGACGCCGGCGATGGCGACCCAGATCGCGACGTTGCGCGCCGCCTCGCCGAGGCCGGTGCGCCGGCCGAACGCCAGCGCGCTGGAGCTGAGCGCGAGGATCGCAAGGAGGCGCAGCAGCCAGCCGGTGTCCATGTCGGACAGCGACACTTCCGGGAAGAGGTGAAACAGCGCCCAGACCCCGACGGTGACGGCGAGAAGGAAGCCGAGCCAGATCCACACCCGCGCCGGATGCGGCGGTGGTGGGTTGGGGTCGCGGTGCCAGGGGTTGGACATTAAAGCGATCTACCGATCTTTCGCGAGCGATGTCATGATCAGAAGCTATGGTAGCGTGCCATAGTCAGGCGCACGAACGCCTCTAACAATAACGTCTTCAATCAGACCTGATTTGTATACGAAGCCGATCTCGGCGGCGGGAAGCGCTTGTGAGACATCTTCATTTGGATCTGCCAGGGCAGGCCTAGAGGCGTATACGCCGATGAGCCTAGCGGCTCTGGGTCGTGTCACTACCGATCCATCTAGATTCACGTATCCAATCTCGGATCGCTTTATAACAGGTGATCCAGACATCCCGCTACGAGTGGTCGCGTCAATTACGATGCGCCCCCGCGCATCGACGGTTTCGAGTTGTGGCTCGGACGCAATTACGCCGTGCTTCCAGATTGGCGTATCTATGAAATAGCTGAAGCCGTGCGGATACCCCAGTATGAACACGTGATCGCCTAGCGCGATGCTCATGTCATAGGCATTGGCGACATTGTTGATGCCTTCGATTTGGTAGGGAGACATCATATCTCCAAGTCCGATAACGGCGACGTCAGCAAGATGGCCGTGCGTGCTATGCTGAAGCCAATCCGCACGGCCGTTCACGTCGTAAAGACCGATAGTGACTTCCTGCGACAGAATCTGGCCGTTGGAATTCTGAGTAACGGTGATTGGGCGTATCACGATCCGATTTGGGATTGCTCCACTCCCGTCCAGCGTAAAAGCGGGGTTGTCCGCGCGGCGTCCACTAAACACATGCCAGTTGGTCACCAAAGCCATGCGACCGGCAGGTAAGCCATAGAAGAAGCCGGTTGCATGAAGCAGCGCGGTTGTGTCGTGGAAGGTCGTGATTCTGCAAACCGATAGCTGGATCGGTTCGATTTGACGAATTGCGGCCGAACTCACTCAAACTCCATCAGCGTCTCGCTGCCCGCCTGGATGCGCTCGAGCAGCATCGGGCACTCCGGGACGAGGCGCTCCATCCAGTATTTCGCGGCCGTCAGCTTGCTCTTGTAGAACGCCGCGTCGCCCGCCTTCGCCGCAAGCTTGGCCTGCGCCACCTTGGCCATGCGGCCCCACATCCACGCCGTCACCACGATGCCCATCATGCGCAGATAGTCGGCGGCGCCGGCGCCCGCATTGTTCGGATTGGCGAGGCCGTTCTGCGCCAGCCACATGGTGGCCGCCTGCAAGGAGTCGAGGCCGCGCTTCACGCCCTTGGTGAACGGCGCCATCGCAGCGTCGGCCTCGTTCTCGCCGAGCCATTTGTTGATCTCGCCGAACAGGGCGAAGGGCGCGGCACCGCCCTTGCGGCCCAGCTTGCGGCCGACGAGGTCCATCGCCTGCACGCCGTTGGCGCCTTCATAGGTCTGGTTGATGCGGCCGTCGCGCACGAACTGCTCCACACCGTTGTCGCGGATGTAGCCGTGGCCGCCATAGCACTGCATCGCGAGGTTCGCCGCCTCGAAGCCCATGTCGGTGCAGAACGCCTTCAGCACCGGCGTCATCAGATCGGCGATCAGGCCCGCCTGTTCGGCGTCGGGGCGGCCCGAGCGCGCCACCGCCATGTTCACCGTCGTCCACATCGCCAGCGCGCGGGCGCCTTCGACGAACGACTTGGAATGCAGCAGCATGCGCTTGACGTCGGGATGCACGATCTCGAGGTCGGCCGACTGGTCGGGCTCCTTCGGGCCGGTCAGGGCGCGGCCGACGCGGCGCTCGTGCACATACTGATAGCCGTTCTGGTAGGCGATCTCGCCGATCGCGATGCCCTGGATGCCGACGCCGAGGCGCGCGCCGTTCATCATGCCGAACATGCCGGCCATGCCGGCCGAGGTGTGGCGCTTCTCGCCCGGCTTCGGCGTCGTCGGCTTGGGGCCGAGGCGCCAGGCGGTCGCCTCGTCGAAATTGAGCACGCAGGTTGCCTGTGCCTTGATGCCCATCTTCTTCTCGATGCCGCCCGTGCTCACGCCGTTGCGCGCCCCGACCTTGCCGTCCTCGCCGACGATGAATTTCGGCACCATGAAGAAGTTCACGGTCGAGAGGTCGTCGTGGATGTGGCCGTCTTCGTCGGGGATCTTGGCGATCACCATGTGGATGATGTTGTCGGTCAGGTCGTGGTCGCCGCCCGAGATGAAGATCTTGGTCCCGGAAAGCTTGTAGGTGCCGTCGGGCTGCTCCACCGCCTTGGTCTTCATCAGGCGAAGATCGGTGCCGCAGCCGGGCTCGGTCAGGCACATCGTGCCGCACCATTCGCCGCTGATCATGCGCTTGGCGACATGCTCCTTCATCCAGTCGGCGCCGGTGGCGAGCAGCGCGCCATAGGCCGCGCCGGTGAGGCCGGGATACATCGCGAAGGACTGGTTGGCGCTCATCGCCATCTCGGCGACCGCCATGGTGATCGTGGTCGGCATGCCCGAGCCGCCATATTCGGCCGGCGCCATCAGCGCGCCCCAGCCGGCCTCGCTATAGGCCTTGTAAGCCTCCTTGAAGCCCTTGGGCGTGCGCACCACGCCGTTCTCGAAATGCGCGCCTTCCTCGTCGCCGGATTGGTTCAGCGGGTGCAGCACCTCCTCGCAGAACTTGCCGGCATTGGAGAGGATGTCCTCGATCAGGTCGGGCGTCAGGTCGGCGAAGCCGGGCAGGTCGGTCTGCTTCTCGATCTCCAGGAGCTCGTTGAGCACGAAACGGTAGTCGTCGAGCGGCGCGCGGTAGACGGGCATGGGGACTCCGAAGGCAAATGGATCAAAGCGCGCGGAGCTTAAGTGAATCGGTGCCGCTTCGCCATTGCCTAATGGGCAGGGACGCGCCTTCGCCAGTTGCCGCGGCGCACCGCGACAGCAATCAGGACCGCCGTCACCGCGACGCTGACGAGGACGGCAACGATGGACGCTTCGGGCCCAAATGCGCCGCCGCTGATGAGGTCGGGACCGCCGATGATGGTCTTCACCAGACCTGTCGTCCTGCCGCCCGAGACCGTCGCGCCGAACACACCGCCCTCGGTGAAATTCCAGCCGAAGTGGAGGCCGATCGGCAGCCACAGGCTGCGTGTTGCTAGAAAGGCCGCCGCGAGCAGCAGGCCGGCCTCGGAAGCAATGGCCAGCGTGCTGACGAGCGTCGCACCGCTATTGAAGGCATGCGTCAGCCCGAATAGCGCGGCGGAAAGGACGAGCGCGGCCAACGAGCCGAAACGTTCCTGGACGATACGGAAGAGGACGCCGCGAAAGATCAACTCTTCGCCGGTGGCCGCCAGGAGTGCGCTCCCTGCCGCGCCGAGCGGAAAAGCCGCGGCGGTAAGGGGTGTGATGCTTGCGAAGCCCATCGACCACAGAAGCGCGATGACCGCGACGAACATCATGAAACCGATGGCTGCGCCGCCCAGCAACCCGCTTGCCAGGCCGGTACCGGAAAGCTCGGCCACAGGCCGCCGCTTCTCGAGCCGATGGACGAAGATGCGATAAAGTGCGAGCAGCAGGACCACCGCCACCGGTGCGAGGGCGAGCCTTGCCAAACCGGGTGCACCAAGATGCAGCGCCGCGATACCGGGGCCGAGAAGAAGCTGCGCCGCGATATCGCCCGCAAGAAGAACGAAGAACATGAGCGGCAGGCGCATGCCCCAATGCCAGGCGGTCGCATGTTCTTCAGATCTGGTCATGCAGCTTCACCACAATCGTCTTGCCGCTCGCCAGCGTGAGCACCATGAGCGTGTCGGGCGGCTCGGTGCGCTGGCGCTGATGGATGGCCATGATGCCGATGGCCGTTGCGGCCTTGCCGTCGACCGCGGTGACGATGTCGCCCTTCTTGATGCCTGCCGCCTCGGCGGGGCCGCCATGGGTCACGGCATAGACCGCGAAGCCGGCTGGGTCCGGCACCAGCGCCATGCCGGTGCGGTCGTAGTTGTCGATGTCGTCGATCGGGCCGCCGCGCGGCGCGAAGTAGAGGACGCCGTGCACATAGTCGAGCGTCATGACGAAACGCTTGACGACGTCGATGCCGATATTTCCGCTGAACGAGGTCCGGTCGCCGAGCACGCCGCCGGTATTGTTGGAAAGATTGGTGATCGGATGGCCGACCGGCACGGTGCCGAGCACCAGCTCGCCGCCGCGAACGATCCGCGCATAGGTCTCGCCGCCCACGCCATAGCCGGAGACCACGTCGACGGATTTGCCCGGCCGCTCGCGCAGCTTGTTCGCCGTCACGAAGGGCGCGGTGAGGGTGAGGCCGCCATTGTCGCCGGTGTCGATGTCGAAGGTGCCGGCAATGCCGTCATAGGTGCCCGCGATCTCCGGCGTGTTGTGGATCGAGGTCATCGGGATCGCGATGCCGGTGGCGACGTCGGGCTTGAACTCCGCCGGATCGGTCAGCGTGATCGTCTTCGCCGCGAAGTCGAAGCGCGTGACATAGCGATGGAAAAACTCGAAGCCCAGAATGCCGTCGACGCGTTCGCCGGTCAGCGCCAGGATCGGATCGAGCGACAGGACGTAGAATTTCTCGTTCGCGAGCGTCGCGCCGCCGACGGTGACGGACGGCACGGTCGTGATCGCGCCTTGGGCGCTGTTGTCGCCGGTGCCGCGCATCTGGACGCCGCCGCCGAGTTCGATGCCGAGCTGGCTGGTCAGCCTCTCCGACACCAAGTCGACCGCGCCGGTGTCCAGCATGAAGCGGAAGGGGCCTTGGCCGTCCACCGTGGCGCTCACATAGAGCGTGTTGCCGGCCATCTCGAACGGCACGACGATCGGCGCGGCGGCCGCGGGCAGCGGCAGGAAGAACGCGACGAGTCCAGTCAGCAATGTCCGCATGAGTTTGGCTTCAGCAAAATAGATGTGGCGCGGCGAATGGTAGGGCAGAGCCCTCCCATTCGCCATTCCCTATTGGCTCGCGGTGCGGTCAGATCTGGTCGCGCAACTTGATCCTGAGCTCGTGGCCGTTCTTGAGCGTGAACGCCACCACCGTGCCCGGCGTGGCGTCGCGCAGGCGCTGGCGCAGCGTGGGCAGGTCCAGCATCGTGGGCGATTTTCCGTCCACCGCGGTGATGATGTCGCCCTCTTTGAGGCCGGCGCGGTCGGCGGGGCCGCCCTTGGTGACGCTGATCACCTTGTAGCGGTCGCCGTCGATGTTGAACCAGGTGCCGGCGCGGTCGTAGGCATCGATGTCGGTGACGGGGCCGGTGGTCGGTTTCAGGTACATCGTGTTGTTGCCGTAATCGAAGGTCACGACGAAGCGCTTGAGCGTGCCGCCGCCGATGTTGCCGGAGATCGACGGATCGGCGAAGGCGCCGCCGGTGTCCAGGCCCATGCCGACGATGGTGTCCGAGCCGGCGTCCACCGTGCCGATCTTGAGCGCGCCGCCGCGCATCACGCGGCTGCGCGACGGTCCGCCGACGCCCCAGCCGTCGACCGCCTCGACGGTCTTGCCGGCATGCGCGCCGATATGGTTGGCGGTGACGAAGGGGGCGTCGAGCGTCAGCGCGCTGCGCGAGCCGGTGTCGATCTGGAATTTGCCGGGGACGCCGTCATAGCTGCCTTCGACGATGGCGGCGTTGCCGTTGAAGGCGATGTGGACCGCGGTGCCGGAATCCTTGGGATCGAAGAACTTCGGATCGGTGAGGGTGATGGTGCGGTTGCCGTAATCGATCGTGGTGATGAAGCGGCGGAACACCTCATAGCCGATCATGCCGGGCATGTGCGTGCCGTTGGCGTCGTACATCGCGTCGAGATCGAAGGCGACGAAGAGCTGGTCGTTGACGACGGCGCCGCCGACGTCGAGCTTGTCGACATGCGTCAGGCTCATGTCGACGGTGCCCGAGCCCGCGCCGCGGCCCTCGCTGTGGCCTTCGACCTTGAGGCCGAGCGTTTTGGCGAGATCGGGCGTCACGATGTTCACGCCGCCGGTGTCGAAGATGAATTCGTAGGGGCCCTTGCCGTTCACCATCACATTGGCGTGAATGTGGTTGTTGATGAGCTCGAACGGGAAGGTCGCGGAATGGCCGCCGCCCGCGATGGCGAAATCGGCGGCGGCGGATTTCGGCGCGACATAGGTCGCGGCGTCCGACGCCGGGAGGAACGTCGCCTTGGTCATCGTCAGGCGCGAGTCGTATTTGGCGTCGCCGCCATTGCTCGAGACGGTCGTGACCGGCAGCTCGACGCCGTCATAGGCGCGGTAATCGGTCATCGTCGTCGTGCTGGTCACATTGGCCTGCGCCTCGACGACGCGGAACAACATGTGCGTCTTGGTGTCGAACCAGGCGTCGAAGGTCTTGCCGTCCTTGGGCACCACGGTCAGCACGTCATAGGTCGCGCCGCCCTCGCTCTTCTGTGCGCCGGCGGCGACGCTGGCGCCGCCATGATCGGGCCGCCACCACAGATTGGCGTTGCGATAGGCGTTGTTGACCGCGAGCGGGACTGCGTCGCCGCCCTCCTGCAGCGTCACGATGCCGGCATTGTCCTTGTTCCAGACATGCGTGCCGTCATAGCCGTTGGCGCCTTTCTGCGGCCCGACGACGAAGTCCTGCTCGAAGCGGCCGTCGTTCAGGTCGGTGGTGCCGGCTGCGGTGCCGGTGAGGCCATTGCCGGCATAGTCGAATTGCATCACAACGGCCGCCTTGCCCTTGAGGGCGCCGGTCGCGGCGCGATTGGCGGCGAGAATCTCGTCTGGGGTCGCGGCCAGCGCCGTGGTCGAGAGCAAGGCGAGCGTGACGGCGGCAAGAGCGGTGCGCATGAATTTTCCCTCCAAGGACAAGCGGCAGATAGGGTCGCGACCGCGGTTCGACAATAGCCGGGCTGTGGTTTTCGCGGGGCTCACATTCGCTTGTGCGCTATTGGGATTTCACACTAGCGGTGCCGCGGCGCAGCAGCGCGTGGTGTCGACCAATCTGTGCGCCGACGAATACGTCTTCCGGCTGGTGCCGCGCGGCCGGATCGCCGCATTGTCGTTCGAGGCGGGCGACCGCAACCCGGTGGTCTCGACCATCGCCGACAAGGTGAACGGCATCGCGCAGATCCGGCCCTCGACCGAGACGGTTCTGCGCTTTCGGCCCGACCTGGTGGTGATGTTCGCGGGTACCGAGGCGCGGTTGCATGCCAATCTGCGCAAGCTGGGCGTCGCCGTGCTCGACCTGCCATACGAGAACACGCTCGCCGATGTGCGCAAGACGACGCGGATGCTGGGCGCGGCGCTGGGTGCGCCGGGGCAGGCGGAAGCAATGATCGGGCGGATGGACGCGACGCTGGCGCGGGCGCGCGCGATGGCGGCGAAGCCGGCCGTCCGTACACTGATCTATGAGCCGAACGGCTATGCGACATCGGGCGGCGTGACGGAGGAGCTGATGGCCGTCGGCGGGCTTCAAGACGTGGCGCCGGGCTATGCGGCAAACCGCTTGGGGCGCATTCCGGTCGAAGAGGTCGTGGCGCAGGCGCCGGAGCTTCTGATCCTCAGCGGCCGTCAAGGCCAGACCGACGCGCAGGCGAACCTGGTGCAGCATCATCCGGCGCTCCGCGCGCTCGCCGGCCGCAGCTATGCGGCATGGAATGCGCTGACGCCGCTCTTGTGCGCGGGGCCATGGTCGGCCGATGCGGCGGTGACCTTTGCCCGGCTCGGCCAGCTTGCGCGCGCGCACACGCGCCCCTAAAACCGCACGACGCAGAGGACAAGGGAACGCGGACAAGCCGCGGCTGCCCCCGCAACTGTAAGCGGCGCCTTATGCCCATCCACGCAGCCACTGGGAGACCGGGAAGGCGGATCGGGCAGGCCGTGAGCCAGGAGACCTGACTTTGCGTGTCGTCCTCCTGGTGCCGGGGTTGGCGCAAAGGGCAAGCGGCGACGCGAGGGGAAGCGGCGCGCGTGGACGGATCGTTGGGCAAGACAAGGGCCAGGCTGGCGACGGCCGTGCTGTTCGCCGTGCTGGCTGTGGCGTTCGTCGCATCCTTCCTGCTCGGGCCGGCGCAGCTTTCGGCCGGCGTATTGTTCGCGGGTCTGTTCGACGGCCATGGCGCGGCGGGCGTGATCGCGCGCGAGATCCGGTTGCCGCGCGCCGGCCTCGCCATCGTGGTGGGCGCGGCGCTGGGCGCGAGCGGCGCGGCGCTGCAAGGCCTCTTCCGCAATCCACTGGCCGAGCCGGGCGTCACCGGCGTGACCTCGTCGGCCGGCTTGGGTGCGGTGCTGGCGATCTATTTCGGGCTGACGGCGGCGAGCACGGTGGTGCTGCCGCTGTTCGCCATCGCCGGCGCGCTGGCATCGGCGGGTATCCTCTATGCGCTGTCGCGGCGCGGGGTCGGCGCGGTGGCGCTGGTGCTGGCGGGCGTGGCGATCGCGAGCCTCACGACGTCGCTGACGGCGCTGGCGCTGTCCTTCGCCGCGAACCCCTACGCGATGGCCGACATGGTGACCTGGATGCTGGGCTCGCTGAAGGACCGCACGCCGGACGACCTTTATTATGCGACGCCGCTGGTGGTGTTGGGCATCGCGCTGTTGTTGACGGCATCGCGCGGGCTCGACGCACTGACGCTGGGCGAGGACGCGGCGGCGAGCCTCGGCATCGACGTCGGATCGGTGCGCGGGCGTGTGGTGCTGGGCGTCGCGCTGGCGACCGGCGCGGCAACGGCGGCGGCCGGCGCGGTGAGCTTCGTCGGCATGGTGGTGCCGCATGTGCTGCGGCGGTTCTACGGGTACGAGCCGTCGAAGCTGATCCTGCCCTCGGCGCTGGGCGGCGCGGTGCTGGTGACCGTCGCGGACGTCGTGATCCGGCTGATCGCGCCGGATGGGCAACTCCTGCTCGGCGTGGTGACGGCGATGCTGGGCGCGCCATTCTTCTTCTGGCTGATCCTGCGGCTGGGGAGGACGGCATGATCGTCTTCGAGCATGTCGCGGCGGCGTATGGCGTGCGCGATGTGAGCGCGGAATTCCCGCGCGGCACGGTGACAGGGATCGTCGGGCCGAACGGTGCGGGCAAGACGACGCTGCTCAGGCTCGCGCTGGGATTGCTGTCGCTGACGAGCGGTTCGGTCGTCATCGGCGATAAGCCGTTGGGTAACTGGTCGCGTACGGATTTGGCGAAAGCCGTCGCTTATCTGCCGCAGGGCGCCGACGCGCACTGGCCGGTGAAAGCGCGCGAACTGGTGACGCTCGGCCGCCTGCCGCATCGCGCGCCCTTCGCGCCGGTGTCGCCGGCCGATGCGGCCGCGGTGGATGCGGCGCTGGCGCGCGCCGATGCTGCGCGCTTCGCGGCGCGGCGGATGGACGAGCTTTCGGCGGGCGAGCGGGCGCGGGTGCTGTTCGCGCGGGCGCTGGCGACGGGGGCGCAGGCGCTTTTGGCCGACGAGCCGGCGGCCTATCTCGACCCGGCGCACCAGCTGCAGCTTATGGAATTGCTGCGCGAGGAGGCGGGGCGCGGCACCGCGGTGGCGGTGACGCTGCACGACCTGTCGCTCGCCTCGCGGCACTGCGACCGGGTGATCGTGCTCGATGAGGGCGCCGTCGCCGCATCCGGTGCGCCGGTTCAGGCGTTATCGGACGCAACCCTCGCCTCGGTCTTCGGGATCGCGGTAGAACGGGGTGCCGGCGGCGGCGTGGGAGCCATCCGCCGGCTCTGAACGGAGGCGCCTTTGGCCAAGCATCACGACGACGACGCAGCGGAAGCGATCGACAAGCACGACTATCACCGCGAGCTGCACAAGCTGCAGATCGAACTGGTGAAGCTGCAGCGCCACCTGTTGAAGACCAACGCGCGCGTCCTGGTGATCATCGAGGGTCGCGACGGCGCCGGCAAGGACGGCACGATCAAGCGCCTCACCGCGCATATGAGCCCGCGCGACACGCGCATCCACGCGCCCGGCAAGCCGTCGGACCGCGAGGAGTCGCAGTGGTACTTCCAGCGCTTCGTGCCGTTCCTGCCCAGCGCCGACGAGTTCGTGATCTTCAACCGCTCCTGGTACAACCGCGCCGGCGTCGAGCGGGTGATGGGCTTCGCGAAAGACGGCGCGGTCGAGGCGTTCTTCGAATCCGTCGTACCGTTCGAGACCATGCTGGTGAACGACGGCATCCTGCTGCGCAAATACTACCTCGACATCACCAAGAAAGAGCAGAAAAAGCGGCTGGCGGCGCGCGACGACGATCCGCTGAAGCGCTGGAAGACCTCGCCGATCGACGCGGTGGCGACGAAGAAGTGGGACGCTTATTCCAAGGCGCGCGACGCGATGTTCGCGCGCACCAGCCATGTCGCGGCGCCCTGGCGCGTGGCGCACAGCGACGTCAAGAAGATCGCGCGGCTGGAATTCCTGCGCGACCTGCTCGGCACCTTCCATTATCCGCACAAGGACGATGGCCTGCTGAAGGCCGACGGCGAGGTGGTGTTCGTGTGGAACGCCAATTCCAAGAAGGAAGGCCGGCTTTCGAAGTAGAGCGCAATTGTCATCCGCCGCATTCGCGGCGAATGGCGGTTGTGCTAGCGCAGCGCCACGATGTTTGTGGCGCGCGCCTGCGGGCGGACATCTTCCAGGAACTCCGAAACGAACGGCGTCGCGGGCCGCGCGATGAGATCGGCGGGCGCGGCGAGCTGCTCGATGCGGCCCTTGTTCATCACTGCGACGCGGTCCCCGAGGGCGAGCGCTTCCTCCTGATCGTGCGTCACGAACACGGTGGTGAGGCCGAGCCGGTCGTGCAGGCCGCGCAGCCAGACGCGCAGCTCCTTGCGCACCTTGGCGTCGAGCGCGCCGAAGGGCTCGTCGAGCAAGAGCATGCGCGGCTCGATGGCGAGCGCGCGCGCGAGCGCGACGCGCTGGCGCTGGCCGCCGGAGAGCTGGCTCGGATAACGGCCGCCGAGGCCTTCGAGCTGAACGAGCGCGAGCAGTTCGTCGACGCGGCGCGCGATCTCGGCGCGGCTGGGGCGCTGGCGTGCCGGACGCACGTCGAGGCCGAAGGCGATGTTTTTCGCCACCGTCATGTGCTTGAACAGCGCGTAGTGCTGGAACACGAAACCGGCACGGCGCTCGCGCGCCGGCAGCATCAGCCAGTCGAGCCCGGCGAAGGCGACATGACCGAGATCGGCCTGCTCGAGCCCGCCGAGGATGCGCAGCAGCGTCGTCTTGCCAGAGCCCGAGGGGCCGAGCAGGGCGAGGAAGGTGCCGTCGGGCACGTCGAAGCTAACATCGTCGAGCGCGGCGAAGGTGCCGAAGCGCTTGCGGATCTTCTGGATCGAGAGGGTCATGGTCTCTTCCGTCAATGCGTACGCGACGCGGCGAGCTCGTCCGCGAAACGCCATTCGAGCAGGGATTTGAGCGCCAGCGTCACCAGCGCGAGCAGGGCGAGCAGCGCCGCCACCGCGAACGCGGCGGCGTAGTTGTAGTCGTTGTAGAGCGCCTCGATGTGCAGCGGCATGGTCTCGGTGAGGCCGCGAATGTGGCCCGACACGACGCTGACGGCGCCGAACTCGCCCATTGCGCGCGCGTTGCACAGCAGGATGCCATAGAGCAGGCCCCATTTGATGTTGGGCAGCGTCACGCGCCGGAACGTCGCCCAGCCGGAGGCGCCGAGCGAGACGGCGGCCTCTTCCTCGTCGCGGCCCTGGTCGGTCATCAGCGGGATCAACTCGCGCGCCACGAAGGGGAAGGTGACGAAGATCGTCGCGAGCACGATGCCGGGCAGGGCGAAGACGATCTTGATGTCGTGCTCCGCCAGCCATGGGCCGAGCCAGCCCTGCAGGCCGAACACCAGCACATAGATCAGGCCCGACACGACCGGCGAGACCGAGAAGGGCAGGTCGATCAGCGTGACCAGGAAGCTCTTGCCGGCGAAATCGAACTTGGCGATGGCCCAGGCGGCGGCGGCGCCGAAGACGGCATTGAGCGGCACGGCGATCGCGGCGGCGATGAGCGTGAGGCGGATGGCGGCCAGGCTCTCGGGCTCCTTGATCGCCGTGAGCGCGGCTTCCAAGCCTTCGCCCAGCGCTTCCTTGAACACTTCCACCAGCGGCAGGATGAGGAACAGGCCGACGAAGCCGAGCGCGATCAGCGTCAGCAGCCAGCGGGTCAGCGGATGGTCTTCGGTCGGACGGCGGAAGCGGCTCATCGGCGCGACGCGCTCCACGCTTGCAGGAGGTTGAGGGCGAGCAGCATCGCGAAGGACGCCGCCAGCATGATCACGCCGATGGCGGAGGCGCCGGCATAGTCGTTCTCGTTGAGCTTGATGACGATCAGGAGCGGCGCGATCTCCGAGATGCCGGGAAGATTGCCGGCGATGAAGATCACCGAGCCGTACTCGCCCACGGCGCGCGCGAAGGCCATCGCGGTGCCGGTGAAGAGCGCGGGCGTCAGCGCCGGGAAGACGACACGGCGCAGCGTCTGCGTCCGCGTGGCGCCGAGCGTGGCAGCTGCCTCCTCGGCTTCGGCGCCGAACTCGGACAGGATCGGCTGCAGCGTGCGCACCACGAAGGGCAGGCCGATGAAGGTGAGCGCCAGCACCACGCCGGCCGGTGTGTAGGCGACGCGGATGCCGTTCGCTTCCAGCGGCGCGCCGAGCCAGCCGGTGCGCGCATAGAGCGCCGATAGCGCGATGCCTGCGACGGCGGTCGGCAGCGCGAAAGGCAGGTCGACCAGCGCGTCGACCAGGCGCTTGCCGGGGAAGCGATAGCGCACCAGCACCCAGGCGACGATCGAGCCGAACACTGCGTTGATCGCAGCCGCGATGGCGGAGCCGCCGAAGGACAACTCCAACGCGTGCGCCACGCGCGCGTCGGAGAGCAGATCGGCGAAACCCTTCCAGCCGATCTCCCAAGGACGGATCACCAACGCCAGAAGCGGCACCAGCACGATGACCGACAGATAGAACAGCGCGAACCCGAGCGTCAGCCCGAAACCGGGCAGGGCGCTCGGATTCCGCCACCGTCGACGAGGAAGGGGGAGCGTCGCGGTAAGACTTGTCATGCTTATTGGCCGGGCTTGTAGATCTGGTCGAACACGCCCTTGTCGGCGAAGAACGTCGCCTGCGCCTTGCGCCAGTCGCCGAAGGTCTCCGCGAAGTCGTATTGCGTGATCTTCGGGAAATCGGCGGCGTGCGCGGCGGCAATCCCCGCATCGCGCGGGCGATAGAAGTTCTTCGCCTCGATGTCCTGCGCCTGCTTGGTATAGAGGAAGTTCAGATAGGCCGTCGCGACCTCGCGCGTGTGGTGCTTGTCGACGTTCTTGTCGACGATGGAGACCGGCGGCTCGGCGCGGATCGAGACCGGCGGATAGACGATCTGGAAATTCTCGCCGCCCTTCTCCTTGAGCGCCAGATGCGCCTCGTTCTCCCACGACAGCAACACGTCGCCGATGCCGCGTTCGGCGAACGTCGTGGTCGAGCCGCGCGCGCCGGTGTCGAGCACCGGCACGTGGCGATAGAGCGCCGCGACGAACGCCTTCGCCTTGTCGGCATTGCCGCCCGGCGCCTTCAGCGCATAGGCCCAGGCCGCGAGGAACGACCAGCGCGCGCCGCCGGAGGTCTTGGGGTTGGGGGTGATCACCTGCACGCCCGGCTTGATGAGGTCGGGCCAGTCCTTGATCTTCCACGGATTGCCCTTGCGCACCAGGAACACGATGGTCGGGGTATAAGGGGTCGAGCCTTGCGGCAGGCGCGACTGCCAGTTCTGCGGCACGAAGCCCTTGTCGGCCAGCGCGTCGATGTCGTAGGCGAGCGCCAGCGTCGCCACGTCGGCGTCGAGGCCGTCGACGATCGCGCGCGACTGCGCGCCCGAGCCGCCATGACTCTGATTGATCGTCAGGTTGTCGCCGGGATGGGTCTTCTTCCAGTCGGCGATGAAGGCGGCGTTGATGTTCTTGTAGAGTTCGCGCGTCGGATCGTAGCTGACGTTGAGCAGGGTGATGTCGGCGGCCTGCGCGGCGCTGCCTACAAAAATGGCAGCCGCGGTAAGGGCGGCGAAAAGGCGTCTCATATCGGGAACTCCCTCTCCGTAGGTAAGAAAACGCTCAAAGCGCGAATTGGGCGCGGATGGCGATGGTCGAAAGATTCTGTCCGCCGTTGACGGTGGGCAGGGCGGGCGTGCCGCCGACGGCGGTGTTGACCGTGGCGGGGTTCTGCAGGCGGCTGACCTGCACATACTGATACTGCAACGCCAATTTGAAAAAGTTGTTCGGATACCAGTTGATCGCGCCGGTCAGGATGCGCTGATCGCCGCCGCGCGCGGTGTTGTAGAACGTGTGGGTCTGCGTGCCGCCGGTCCAGCCGGTGATGGCGTTCGTCGCATCCAGCGCATGGCTATTGAGATCGAGATCGCTGTAGCGGCCTGCGAGCTCGAACGCGCCCCAGCCGGCATCGGGACCGAAGCCGAAAGGATGGATGACCTTGGGTGCGGTGAAGGCGCCGTTGGCAACGCTATAGGGCTTCTCCTCGCCGGTGAGGAACCAGCTCACCTGGCCGTAATAGCCGCTGAAATTGTCGTTCGACGGCTGCAGCACCTGTGCGTGCGAGGTCGCGGCGGCGGTGAACACCGTCAAGGCGGCCGGCGCACGGTCGACGGCGAACGCGTAATAGCCGGCCTGCGCGTAGAGGCTCGACCAGTTGCCCGCGGCCTCCGCCCCCCACTGCGTGACGTGGTTGGCAGGCAGCGAGCCGGTGGTCGCGAAGGTGATGCCGTTCGAGTCGACGGTGAGCTCCGGCGGGTCGGACAGCGTGATGCTGTTGAGCGCGGCGGCACCGGGCGTGGTGGCGAGCGTCGGCTGGCCGTGGGCGACGGCATCCGGCGGCTTGATCACATAGGTGCCGTTGACGCCGACGACGAAGTTGGAATGGTCATCGTGCCAGAAGCGGTCCGACACGCGGCCGACCACCGCCTGCTGCTCGTCGAAGTTCGGCGATGCGGTGGCGCCGGCCGCAGCCAGCGACTTGGCGCCGTCGCCGATCTTGTTGCCGGTGTAGGAGACCGCGCCGAACAGCGCGTCGCCGAGATAGAGCAGCGAGACGGAGTCGCGTCCGTCGCCGCCGGCGATGTTGCGTTGAAGATCCGACGGCGAATTGCGCTCCAGGAAGATGGTGTCGCCGGCACTGGTGCCGTCTTCGATCGATGCGGGCGGCGGATAGGCGCCGACCCGAACGGCAAACGGCGCCAGGCCGTCATACTGCGCGTAGACGGACTGGATATGGCCGGGCGTCTCGGTGCCGCCCGAGCCGCCGAAGTCGAAGTTCACATTGTAGGACCAGTCGCCGAACACCTTGCCCTGGATGCCGAGATAGACGCGGCGGAAATTCGTGCCGCTGCCGAGGTCGGGACCGAAGGCGGCAGGCAGCGTGGCGGCATGCGCGCTCTGCGAATAATAGCCCCAGTCGGCCTGCACCAGCGTGCGGATCGCGAGCGTGAAGTCGCCGTCGGCGGAGCTGAAGGTCGGCCGGCCGTTGTCGAACTTGAAGAAGGGGCGGCCAGAGAGATCCTTGCGGACGTCGTCGTACTGGCTCGACTGGCTGCGCTTGAGATCGGCGAGCTGGGCGTTGACGTCCTGGAGTTCGTCTTCGAGCGAGCGCAGGCGCGCATCGGTGGCGGCGGACGGCGGCGACGGTGAGCTGCTCGCGGCCGCATGAGCGGCGGCGAGCGTGGACGCGCCGGACAGCAGCAGGGCGGCGAGAAGCGAAAGGCGGTTGTGCATGAAGTCCCTCTTTGCGGCGCGACAGCGCGCCGATGAGAGAGGCTATGTTCGTAATATCTACCGAGTCAATAGGAATTATGGAGTTTAAGTACAGGCGAGGAGGTGGTGAAATTTTGTGAGGGCTCGGAAGCATCAAAACGTCTGTCATCCCGGCCAAAGGACAACGGCATATTATCCTCTTGAGATATATTGGATAATTTGAGCCAATTGTCACTGTGCAGGAATTGTGTAGGCGATTTCGGGGTATTCAGCAGAATTGCCGTTATTTGTTAGTCCCGGGATCGAGTCGGGTGCAAGGGATTTTGACCGGGCCCGAAAGCTCGCGAAAGAGCCTCGCCCCGACCGTTCCTGATAAGCTGCCCCTGCTGTTGTTATCGGGGGCGACAATGAGGACGGCAATCGGAGCGGCTCTGCTTGCGTGCGTGCTGGTGGGCGCTCCGGCGCAGGCCGCGCAGTTTCCCATGCTCAAACTTACGGGCGGCAGGTTTCTGTCGCTCTGTACCGATCCGCCGCGAGACCACGCCGCCGAGGTCGTCGCTATGTGCCAGGTCTATATCGCCGGTATCGCGGACGGGCTTCAGACCAGCCGCCTTGCCTGCTTCGGGCCGCGCATGACGCAGGAAAAGCTCTTCGCGACCTCGATGTGGTGGCTGGACAGCCGACCGCGCGAAGGTTTCCCGGCAGGGCTCATGATCAGGAACGGGCTCGTAAAGGCCTTCCCGTGCCAGATGCGCCGCCCGGTCTACGCAGCGACGCCGGAGCAAAAAATGGAGCGCTTCGAAAAGTTCGTGGATTTCATGAGTGCGACCAAGACCTTGCTCTTGATATTCGCGATGAAGTGATGGGGTAGACGGTCAGAACCGGATTTGCCGCTGCCTCTGAATGCGGGTTCAGGCCCGCCCTGAACCCCTGCCGGTCGGCGAGACCGGGGGTAGCAAGGGGAAGGGCGAAGGCCCGGAGGGGGATCACCCGTTCTGCACGGAGCGAAGCGGAGGAAGAACGGGGAGACCGGGCCGCAGCCGCGCGGAGCGCGGGCACCCTTCCGCGCGCGAGGGGCGGAGCCCCTTAGCAAACATCCCAACAAGACAACGATGGGCCCGTACGATCTGCGGCTTCATCCGCGCTCGCAGCGGGCAAGGCCGCAAGGAGACCGCGTGCGGTCGGGAAGCGCCTTCGAGCGAGAGCCGGCGACAGCGCGAAGCGACGCACCCGCAGGAGCCGCAACGCGGCGGGATCGAGTGCGACCGGCGAAGCTCTCAATCTGCAACCCGTATTGGGTAATTCACGCTTCAAGCTTTTGCTGGCTGACTTCCAGCGGCGAGAGGAATAACTTGCGAATCCGGCGAGACGCTAAGAAAAATAATAAGGCTGGCCACATGTCCCTGACAGACGAAGAACAAAAACATCTCGATATTCTTGAGACCGCACTTCAGGCGGCCGGTCGCGACGCTGAATTTGAAAAGCTGACGGCCGCGCTGATTTCCAGTCTCTTGGACGTTCCCATATGGGTCGCGAAAAGCGGATTTCAGCATGGGGCCGACAGCGGGCCAGCCGGGCAACACGGCAGGCGATTCAGGATCGAGTGCAAGAAATACGCTCAGACCACTCCACTCCGCGAACGGGAGTTGCTCGGCGAGATCGATCAAGCCCTCGCGCGCGATAGTGCGCTGGAGGCTTGGTTCTTGGTGACAACGCAAGCGGTGCCCGAGCAACTCGCCCAATCACTGGACCACAAAGGCAATACGATCGGAGTGCCCGTCTATATCATCGATTGGACGGGCCCGGATGTTCCGCCTTTGGCTGCGCTATGCGCGGCGTTTCCGGCTCTCGTCGAGAAACTGATTTCTGCCGATGCGGGAAAAGCGGCGGCCGGCCTAACACAGGCGGCGAAGCAGTCGATTGAGAGACTTCGTACAGGATTGCAGAGTTGGTGCTTGGGATTCGCAGCCTTGCGCGGAAAATCGCACCAGCGACTGGAGTCGATTTGGAGCGATCCGCGCATCTCAAATGCCGAGTTCGGCCAAAATGCCGCTGGCGGCGCGACGAGTAAGAAGATCTCGCGGATGGGGGCGAACGCAGAATTGTCCAGCTGGTGGACCGGCACAGCTGCAAATGACTCCCCGGCAATTGTCGTGGGGTTCGATGGCGTTGGAAAGACATGGGCGGCGCTCGACTGGCTCATTGCCAATCGCGACGAGCACCCGGTTATCGTGGTCGTTCCTTCGTCGGCGATGGCCGACATCTCATCTGCGACCCAGCAAACGATTATGCGCGTACTCGGCGAACGTCTGTTTGCGCTGACACAGGTTCGAGATGCCGGTCATTGGAATGCCCGCCTGACGCGACTCCTGGAACGTCCTTCTGCGGAGGGTCCGGTTCTGAGTGTGTTTTTTGACGGCATGAATCAGGAAGCGTCGGTCGCGTGGAATCGCCTACTCGGCGTTCTGCAAGCATCTCCCTTTGCCGGGCGCGTGCGTGTTCTTGCGAGTACGCGGACGCATCATTTTGACGAGCAGCTGTCCAAGCTCAGGGGGCTTATCGTTGCGCCGACAAGGGTCGAGGTCGCCACTTATTCTAACGCGCCGGGCGGCGAACTCGACCAGATGCTTGCGCATGAAGGCCTGACGCGCGGCGACCTTCACGACGATCTCCTTGAACTCGCTCGTACGCCTCGGTTGTTCAAGCTGGTTGTCTATATGCGTGAAAAGATTGCCGATCCGCGGGCGATAACTGGACATCGGCTTTTGTGGGAGTACGGCCGCGACAGCTTTGGCGAACGTGCCGGCAGATCGTTCTCCGAATCCGAATGGCGCGCATGGTTGCAAGGTATTGCGCGGGAATATCGCGCAGGCATCACCGAATATTCACGAGAAGCGCTGGCCGAGAGCACTGCGAGAGCCGATCTCACAGCCAAGGACGTCAGTGCGCGGCTCAGCGACATTATCGACAGTCAGTTTTCGCACTCAACGCCGTCCGGCTTGATTTTGATCACGCCGACGCTGGTGACGCACGGCCTTGCCCTCGCGCTCCTGTCGCATTTGAGCACGCTTCAAAATCCATCCTTTGAGGCATTGGAAGGCAGCATAGTTTCTTGGTTCGACCCGATTGCGGGATTGGATCAAAGGGCGGAAATCTTGCGGGCCGCCATATCCATTCAAGTGGAGCTCGGGTCTTCGGCCAAACCGCCGCTGACAGGGCCGCTTGTTACGGCATGGCTGCAAACGCAAAACATTCCCGATAGTCACCGCGAAGAACTGAAGAGCCTCGCCCCGTATCTGGTCACCGGTCTTCTGGACACCGTCGAACGATCAACGGCGTCTTCTCAGGCGTCCGCTCGCTATTGGGCGATCCAAGCTCTCAAGAGTCTCCCGAGAGAGACCGGCGCAGCGTTCGACGCTATCGTTGAACGCGGCGCGAAATGGCTATCCATCGTGTCGCGCGAAATGCATCCCGTCTTCGTTCGCGACGCTACTATCGAGGCAAGGCGCGCCGAGCGCTTCATCGAAAAGGTCGGGCGCGACGCTTCGGGACCGATGACCGTTCTGGGTGTCGAGATGACGTTCGAGGATGTGACCGACAACCTGTTGGCCGACACGGCGGCTATGTTGCTGGAAGGTTTTCCGCTTGCCGGCGCGACAAAGTGTTTTGAGGCCGGCGCAATTTCCCTTTCCATTCAAAATCAGCTTAACGCTTGGAAGGGGCTGAAGTGGATTTGTCTTCTCAACGAAGTTGATCCCGAACAGACCGCCGTTTCGCTACGCAAACTGTCTGCTTCTTTTTTGTCGCGCAGCCCCGAAAATGGCGTGGCCACTCTTCTTCCGGCGCGTGCCGCAGCGATGACGTTATTGCTTAGCGGCTTAGAGGACGACGAACGTCAATGTTCGTCCATCAACCCAAGATCAGACCGTCCGCTGGATTACCAGCGCGACTATTTGGATCATCCATCGACAAGTTATATTCCGTTGGAGCGGCGGCACGCAGATGAGGCCCTGAGCGACGCGACGCAGGCGATATTGAACCGGGTTCAAAGGATCGGTGACCTGCTGTACGATCCGAGTTTTACCGCACCTGAAGCCTTTGTGACTGAACTTCGGTGGTTCGGCGAAGCGTTCCCAATCGAGCAAGCCCACCGTCAGGGCAGCTATACGCGCGAAGACCACCAGTTCGAAATACTCGAACCGGCGCTTGCCCGTTGGGCTCCCGACGTTCTGGCTGCGATCACAAGGCGCAACTATCAAAGCTTGGCAACGTGTCTGCCCGAGTCCCGATATTGGGCTGCAATAAAAGCGGACGAGAAACTGCTTTTGTCCGACGCCGCTGCGTCCGACGCATGCAGAGCAT
The DNA here is from genome assembly GCA_035551495.1 of Rhizomicrobium sp. Taxonomy (GTDB): domain Bacteria; phylum Pseudomonadota; class Alphaproteobacteria; order Micropepsales; family Micropepsaceae; genus Rhizomicrobium. The sequence continues at coordinate 38,198 of DASZMT010000011.1, forward strand.
TGCGTGAAAGTGCGAGGGAAAATGAAGCTTCCCAGGAGGATATCGCCGCAAACTGCCTGTTCATCGTGGAGTTGAAGGGGCTCGACACGATGACGCAGTTTGAGCGACTCATCTCGGCGAGGTTGGGGTGGATTTCCGTTCATCTCGGCGAGGTGCTCGGCAAGCCCAGCGAAGCCGAAATCGGCGAGCTCATCCGCATGTATGGATCGGGGACAGCGGCGCAGCAACGCGATCTCGTCCTCTTGTTGTCGTTCCATCCGCAGAATATCACGGAAGCCGGATGGGCTTGGCTCATGTCGCTCCTTCCGACAGCGGACCGAGATTTTCGCGGCATTCTTTTTAGGTTTCTTGCGCTAGCGAACTCGGTCAGGTTCGGGCGATACCTCGCGGACACCGAGTGGTCGTGGAACCCGACCGACAATCTCTGGACCAATCATTTTGGCAGCATAGCTCTGACCGAGGCGGAGTTGGCGGTGCCGTTTGATCAGCTCGCGGCTCGTATCGCCCCCTGGCGGCTGCTGGATAGCGCACAGCTCCGAGGCGGCGACCAGGCAGAGGTACGCCTATCTGCGGAGATCGTCGGAAAGATTATCGCCGCCAGGAACGCGAGCGAACCAGATTTGGGCTCCGACATCATTTTCGACCGAACGGAAAACGATATGCCGTTCTCGATTGATTTGCGCCTGAGGCCTGCCCCGAGGAGCATCAACGATCAATTTGCCAGCATGAGCAACATGCTGGACCGCGATGCCCGGATCGATGCAATGAATCGGGCAATCAGGACCGCAGTCGCGAGGATCGAAGAGGCAAGAAGAAGCGGCTCCAACCTCTACCTTACTGAGATAGGCGTCGGTGGCATGTCGCTGGTTGTCTCTCAGGCGAGCGATTTGATCGCACGATGGCTGGAAGGAATGGACTCGGTCTCCTCCGATTTCAAGCGCCGAGTCATGCTGGCAGAAGGACCATATATCGCCTTGTGCGAGGCGCTTCTGACTAGCGATCCTGCGATGGGTGTCCGCCTCTGGAAGGCACTGAAGGCCGCGCTGGTTACGAATTACATCGGCAAAGCGAAAATCAGCGAGACGCTGCATATGCTGTTTCGCGTCCCCGACAGCCAGCATGTTCGCGCGTTGCAGCGAGAAATTCTTGACGCGTGCAAATCGGACCGTGACTTGTTCGAATTTGCGCTTGCCGCGCGATACAACAAGAACACAAATATCCTAGACGAGCTGCTCGCCGAAGACCGCGCGTCCAAATTTGTTTGGCGGCGACGACGCGCTGTGGTCATGGAAGGCTTTATTGAGGCGAAGAGCTTGCCGGTCGCTGAAGCGTGGCCGCTTGGGATGATCGAAACAACGTCGTCCGAGATTGTCCACGTTTCGGGCAGGTCAAAGTCCGTCGAAGCCTGCGCGCATCACTGGTGGCATCGCTTTCTCAACGCGAAGGACGAAGTAGCCGCCTATTCCTACTGGGTGCTTTTCTGCGGTGCGAGCGACCGCAGGTCCTGGATTTGGATGCAGGACGACATCAAGGCAGTGAAAGACAAGGACGAATTTTATCGAGCGAACCTCTCGCAGGCTGAGGTCAATCGAAATGAGATGAACAAGTTGATGGAAAAACGCGACGGCAAAAGCGCGCAAAAATTCCTCTGCTTGGACATATTTGACGGCGTTGGTCCGTGGAGAGACATAGTGCAACCGATTTCGGAATGAGCTAATCGCAGTACGGCTCGAGCGGATGTGTGCGAGGGGCTCGGGATTTTGAGAGATAACGATGTGGTCGCGGCGGCCAGTGGCAGATACAGGACGCGGATCAGTTGCCCCGCTGCTGCTGCAAAGCAAGAACCTTGCTCTGCATCGGCTGAATATCCTTTAGAAGAATCTCGCCACTGACTTCCTTGTTCAGGCGCGTAAACGCGACCACGCAGTAGCCTTGCGCGACTGCATCGGAGTTCGCGACAGGCGCGACGATGAGGCCGTTATAAAGGCGAAGATCGACACCAAACGCATCCGTCATTGGCTTAAGCGGCGCATCCGTCAGGACACGCAACCTTCCTTCGCCTGTGGTGCAATCCGTCCGCACAACATCTGCATCCTGCTGGGCGGCTGCCGTAAGCTCCGTATCGTTCGGAGCCGGGTTGTTGGGATTTGACGGCGGCGCATTGGCGGCCTGCTGCTTTGCGGCGTCCTCATCGATTGCCTTGAGGTCGATATTGCAGGCCGCCACAAAACCCTGAAACGACGCTTCCTGCGGATAGATGCCGATCACTTCCTTTGCGCCGCCCGCCAGCGGAAGCTCGAAGCGGATTTCGTGGGCATGAAGAAACGACCGCAAATCCTGCGGGCCGAGGCCCGTCATCGATCCGAGGCCTTTCATCAGGGCATCGCCGAAGGTGGGCGGCTGCTTGGCGTCAGACATTTCATAGGTGAATACGGCATCGGCGGTATTGGAATGACCGGTGTGGCTAACGGCATCCTGCACGTCGCCGTTGTCGATCCGGTAGGCGATATCGACGTTCTGGTCCTCGCCTGCCGTCTCATAGGCGTCGTCGGCTTTGTCCTTGGCGTGATATTCGAAGTCGATGGCGATGGTGCTGCTGTCGCACGTCGCGGTCATAAACACCTTGCCGCCGTTCTCGGTGTCGTGCTCCGACGTGGCGACGAGCGTTTTCGCATCTGTCAGCTTGTCGGTCTCGGTCCCGACACTCCAAACCGGCCCGCCGAGCGCAAAAGCGCCGCCCGCGCCGGGTGTGTGACCTCCCGCCGCGACGTACCAAGCCGTGCCACCCGCCACGACCACTGCTGCCGCGATGCCAATCATTCGCCAGTTCATAGGCCCCTCGTTCCGTCGAAGCTGCTAGCGCTGCTCGTGATAGCGACGGTGCCCGCCGGGCGGATCGCAATAGCCGTGGCAGACCAGCACGGCGTTCCCATCGGCGAGCTGCCATTGCGTCTCGATGGCGGTCGGCATCGCCCCGCGGCGAACCGGCTGCACCGTCAGCGTGCGGTTCTCGGCATCGATGGTCTCGACGAGGATTTCGTCGGGCGCGATGTCGAAATGCTTGTGGATCAGGTTGACCCCGAACTTGTCGAGGCAGCCGTAGCGGCTCAGCACGTCGCGCACCTCGCGCAAGCAAGCGCGGTCGCTCACCGTAAGAGGTTCCGTTTCCGAGATATCGGGGATTTGCGTCCATTGCATGGGACGGGAGACAAGAATGGTTTCCATGGGATGTCCTTTCTTTGGCAGATAGCTGCGTGCAAAGCGGTATGACTAAATCTCTCTCATTGCGTGGGCGTCTTGATGCCGGCCATCCTCGATCAGGCAGTAGGAGTTGCACACGACCGACGCTTTCTCGTCGGTCAAGCGCCACTGTGTCTCGACGACACGCGAGGGCGAGATTGAGCCGCGAGGCGCGGGCCGCGTGACGAGCGTTCGGCTCCCGATATCGACGCTCTCGACCAGCATTTCGTCGTCCGTGATGTCGAATGGCTTGTGCAGGAGGTTGAGGCCGAATTCCTCAAGGCAGCCGTGCCGCTCAAGCACCGCGCGAATTTCGGCCATGCAGGCCTTGTCATTGGCGGAAAGCGACGCCGCCTCCGCCAGCGGAGGGACATTTCCCCACTGCATGGGGCGGACGATCTCGTAAATTTTCATAGCGAAAGCGGCTCAATTGCTCATCGCAGGGCCGAACATCGGCCTGGCCCAACTCGGGGCCTGGGGCTGTCGTGAACAATTTGCAGTATTCTGTTCACAGCAGATGAGAGTCATGGTGGCGGCTTCGCCAGTCCTGCGCTCTTCATCTCCTATAGCGCTCGCATAAATGGCCGTTGTCTCGATACGCGCGTGTCCCAGCCAGCGCTGGACGATGTTAAGCGGGATGCTCTTCTGTCCGGCCTCGACCGCGAATGCGTGCCGCAGCGCCTTCGGCTGGCAAAGGTTTTCGGCTATCCCGGCCTTTTGCATAACCGACTTGATCACCTTCCAGGCATGCGTGCGTCCCCACGGCCATAAGCGGCCTTCATTCTTGAAGCCGTAGATCGTGAGAATTGAGACCAATGCGGGAGGCACCGGCACGGCACGGAACACGTGCTTTTTTCGCTGCTTCAGCGTCTCAAAGATGATCGACTCGTCGGCAGCGTCGATGCGGTTCGCGGTCAACGCCAAAACTTCGGATATGCGTGCGCCTGTGAACGCCAGCGTGAGGCAGAATGTTGAAACGGCCTTGCTCTCTTTTGAAGCGGCATAGACGAACGCCAGCCGCTCCCGCGCGATGAGATATTTGCGGTTTCCGCGATTGTCGAAGAGTGCCGGTGTCATGGGGTCGATCCTTCCGTTGAACGTTGGAAAAATCGATGCGGAACGATTGACCCGGCGAATGGGGTGTGAACAGAATACTGCATTCTGTTC
>DASZMT010000012.1:0-11490 GCA_035551495.1 Rhizomicrobium sp.
CTATGTCGGCGCGCTGTTCGTCAATGATCTGCTCCTGAAGAACGATCCTTCGAGCTACCCCGGCGCGCTGCCGATGAGCGCCATCCACCTGATCGGCGCCTCGAACGTGCCGCAGCCCGCCATCGTGGTCGGCTTCCGCTCGTTCCTGGCGAAGGGCTGCACACAGACCGCGTCCCTGCTTTGCACGGTGGAGATCGCCGACACGCCGCTGCACACCGGCCAGGGCATGCATGGCAGCTTCAGCCGTGCCGACACCCGCAACTTCATGGCCGCCATCGGGCCGGACTTCCGCAAGGGCTTCGTCGACAACACGCCGGTCTCCAACGCCGACATCGCGCCGACCCTGGCGCATATCCTGGGGATAAATCTGTCGGGCCCGGGCGAACTCAAGGGCCGCATCGCGACCGAGGCGCTGAGCGGCGGCGCGCCGGTGAAGGCCGTTCCGGGCGTCCTCGCGGCCCCCGCCGGCCCCGGCGGCGTGCGCACCGTGCTGGAGTACCAGGACGCGGGCGGCGTGCGCTATTTCGATGCCGCCGGCATCCCCGGCCGCACCGTGGGCCTCAAGACGAAATAACCCGACTCGGGCGAGGATCGGGCCATGCCCGACCTCCCTGACCGGCCGCTTCTGGCGGACTTCCAGGCCTATGTCGTCCAGCTCGAAGCCGAGCGCGGCTTCGCCGGCCAGACCGTGGTCGAGAAATGCCTCCTGATGGGCGAGGAGGTCGGCGAGCTGTTCAAGGCGATCCGCCAAGCCGAGGGCATCGCCATCGACGCCACGGCCAGGGTCGGCCCCGTGGCGGACGAGCTGGCGGACGTCTTCATCTTCCTGTGCGCCATCGCCAACCGCTACGGCATCGACCTCCAGAAGGCCTTCCTCGCCAAGGAGCGCCTGAACAAGACCCGGTCCTGGGTCAGCGGGAAGCGCGACGCCTAGAAAGGTTGTCAGCCACCGACGGCGATCTTCGTCTCGACCACCTTGTTGTGTTCCTCCGCCAGCATCACGCAAAGCTGCAACGTCGGATCGCGAAAGTTGGCGTAGAGCCAGCCCAAGAAGCCGTAAAAGAACAGGACGACGGGGTAGACGCCCGCGCCCACGATCAAAAGCACGGTATCGTCGAACCCCCAGGGTGGATTTGATGACGGAAACAGCCGCAGCAGGCCGAGCCATGCATAGCCCAGCGTCGCCAGCGCCATCATGCCCTCTACCAGCCAGACGACGACGCTGAAGTAGAAGAAATAGCTGACCGTACGGCCCCATTTGATGAAGTGCCGATAGGCCTTCATGCAATTTCGGATCGCGATCATCTTGCGCTTGATGTCGCCGTCGAACAGCTGCTGGATGGCCTCGCGCCAAGTCGTGTCCATCGTCTTGAACCTGCTCTGCAGCCAGGCCAGGTAGCCGACGGATGTCGTCACGAGAAGCGCGAGCCAGCCGCCGGCGATCCACAAATGGCCGTTGGGGAATCCCGAGACCAGCGCCGCATGCAGGCGGACATAGGTAAATGGAAAGAACAGCAGCAGGCCGAGGCAGACGATGCCGAAGGTTTTGCCACCGACATCGTTCGCCGAGTGCTCGACGGCGATATCGGACTGAGGCATCGCGATTCGCGCCCGCGCATTGCTTGTCGGGTAATACAGCAACGAGATGTTGCCGCCGGCGTCCTTCTCGATGACCGAACGGTTCTCGGCCGCGTAGATCAGCCTGTCCGTGGCGGTCTTCCTCGCATAGCCGACGATGCGGCCCGATATAGAGGTCATTGGGCATCCTTCTGAGAGGAAAGGATTCTACAATCAGAAGTAATGTCGAATTCTCATATTTAAACAACTCTATCTATATATCTGATATTCAAGCACAATATCCAAAATCGCGCGCCAATTACCTTATTTTACTTCCTATTTTCTCCCAAAAACCGCGCCGGCCGATGCGACAGTTGCGCGTACGGCAAAACCAGTACAAATCCCGGCCGAATCCGCTATCACGGTCGGATGCGGATCGTGGACACCACAGAAGACCTCAAGACCCTCGTCGCCAGCCTCGAGGACGCGCCGTACCTGGCGCTCGACACCGAGTTCATGCGCGACCAGACCTATTGGCCCAAGCTCTGCCTGATCCAGGTGGCGGCGGCCGGCGTCGAGGCGATCATCGATCCCCTGGCCGAAGGCATCGACCTCACGCCGTTCTACGACCTTATGAAGAAGCCGCAGATCGTGAAGGTGCTGCACGCGGCGCGGCAGGACATCGAGATCTTTCACCACCAGGGCGGCGTGATCCCCGAGCCTTTGTTCGACAGCCAGATCGCCGCGATGGTGGCGGGCTTCGGCGATGCAGCCTCGTACGAAACGCTCTGCCGCAAGATCGCGCGGGTGGAGATCGACAAATCCTCGCGCTTCACCGACTGGTCGCGCCGTCCGCTTTCCCAGAAGCAGCTCGACTACGCGATCGGAGACGTCACGCATCTGCGCACGATCTACGAGCACTTGAAGAAGAACCTCGAGAAGACCGGTCGCGCCAGCTGGGTGCAGGAGGAGATCGCGGCGCTGCAGGATCCGGCGCTCTATGCGCTGAGCCCGGAAGGCGCGTGGAAACGCCTGAAGCCGCGCACCACCAACAAGCGCTTTCTCGCGATGGTCGCGGCGCTTGCGGCGTGGCGCGAGCGCGAGGCGCAGACCCGCGACATCCCGCGCGGCCGTGTCCTCAAGGACGAGGCGCTGATGGAGATCGCCGCCCATCCGCCCGAGAGCGGCGACGCGCTGGAGCGCATCCGCGCGGTGCCGAAGGGCTTCGCCAATTCGCGGCTCGGCAAGACGCTGATGGAGGCAGTCGAAGAAGGCCGCCACGCCAAGCCGCCGGAACCGCTGGAGCTCGACCGCCCGCGCCGCCGCCGCGAGCCGAGCCAGGCCGCGGTCGACCTCCTCAAGACGCTGCTGCGGCTCAAGGCCGAAGCGGTGGGCGTGGCGCCGCGACTTATCGCGAATGCCGACGACATCGAACGGCTGGCCGCGCTGGAGGACGAAGGCGTCCCCGCGCTGCACGGCTGGCGTGCCCAGGTGTTCGGCAACGACGCCATGGCCCTGCGCAAAGGCAACATCGCGATCGCGCTGGAAGGCGACGAGGCGGTGGTGGTGGAGCTGGAGGACGAAAGATAAGCTCCCTGTCATCCCCCGCCGAACGCGAGCGACAGCGAGCGTGAGGGGAAGGGGACCCAGGCTAAGCCGTTTCTCTGCTGCTGAAGGTTAGAGCACCACCAAGCACGCCGACACCTCCCAAGCGGCTTGGCCTGGGTCCCCTTCCCCTCGCTTCGCTCGGCCGGGGATGACAGTTGGGAATTACTTCGTGAGACCCGCGCGTCGCCAAAGAGCGTCCAGCTCTTCTTGGGTGGCGAATTTCCCTTTGTCAGCGTCTTTGATCGCAAGCTCGACTTCAGCCCGCTGCTCATCGGTCAGCTGGTAGGGATTTTCTTCGCTGTCGGCCAGATCGAGCAGGTAATCGGCAAGCTCTTCTTGCCGCTCCAGAGGCAGAGCACGAAGTCGCGCGAGGGCCATTTCCATTTTCGTCATGCCAGCGTCCTACCAAACCGGCAGAAACCGGCCTAGGCCCCGCCGCCGTCCAGGTCGAGCGTGCCGGTCGCCAGGTCCGCGACCTCCTCGCCTTCGACATACGGATCCTCATCCGGGCCGAGCCCGTCGGTCGGGTTCGGCACATCGAAGCCCGCGGGCGGGATCGCTTCCAGGAAGCCGGCGGCCTTCAGCTCGTCGACGCCCGGCAGGTGGTTCACGTTCTCCAGGCCGAACTGGAGCAGGAAGGCCTCCGTCGTGCCGAAGGTCACCGGACGGCCCGGCGTACGCTTGCGGCCGCGGATCTTCACCCAGCCGATCTCCATCAGCACGTCCAGCGTGCCCTTGGACAACATCACGCCACGGATGTCCTCGATCTCGGCGCGCGTCACCGGCTGGTGATAGGCGATGATCGCCAGCGTCTCGATCGCGGCACGGCTCAGGCGGCGCTGCTCGGGCTGCTCCTTGCGCAGCAGGAAGGCGAGATCGGGCGCCGTGCGGAACTGCCACTTTCCCGCAACATGGCAAAGGTTTACGCCGCGATTTTGATAAACGAGCTGAAGCTCGGTCAGCAGCCCGCCGACATCCGCGCCTTCGGGCAGAGATGTTTCCAGCGCCTTCTTATCCAGCGGCTCGGACGCTGCGAACAGCAGCGCCTCGGTCATGCGCAGATGCTCCGCGTTGACATGCGCGCTCTCGCCCTCGGGCGCCACCGGCGCGGCGGGTTCGGGGGCCGCGGGCACGTCAACAGCGGCAGCCGGCACCGGGGTCACACCTTCGCCCTCGCCTTCTCCCGATTCCACTTCGACTCCCATTTCCGATCCGATCTGAGCAACGAGGCGGGCAACTCCACTCATGGGCTTACCTCTGCGATAGGCGCGGTACGGTCGCGCACGAAAATCTCTTCGAAGGGCGCCATCTGGCGCAACTCGATCTTGCCGTCGCGGGCGAGCTCCAGGCAGGCCAGCAGCGTCGAAGCCAGCGCCGAGCGCCGCCGGATACCGCCCGACCACTCGAAAGGCAGGAGCCGGTCGAGCCCGCTCCAGTCCGGTATCTTGCCCAGGAGGCGCTCCAGCCGGTCGCGCGCTTCTTCGATCAGGAGCACCGGCGACTTCTGCCGCACATAGGCCTTGCCGCCCAGCTTCTTGGTCCGCTGCGTCGCGTAGGACGTGAGCAGGTCGTAGAGCGTGTCCTTGTAGGTCTTCAGCTTGACGACGTTGACCGGTTCCGGATCGCCGCGCCCGAACACGTCGCGCCCGAGGCGGTCGCCGGCCATCAGTCGCGCCGCCGCCTGGCGCATTGCTTCCAGCCGCTGCAGGCGCCAGCGCAGGCGCGTCGCCATCTCGTCGGCCGTCGGCTCGCCATCGGCTTGCGGCGGCTGCGGCAGGATCATGCGCGACTTGAGGTAGGCGAGCCACGCCGCCATCACCAGATAGTCGGCCGCCAGCTCCAGGTTCATCTTCCTCGCGGACTCGATGAACTCGATGTACTGCTCGGCGAGCTTGAGGATCGAGATCTTGGCGATGTCGACCTTCTGGTTGCGCGCCAGCGTGAGCAGAAGATCGAGCGGCCCCTCGAAGCCGTCGACCTGCACCATCAGCGCCGCGTCGGGCGGCGGGATCACCGCGTCGAAGGTGTCGAAGTTCTCGCCGGGATCGCTCATAAGCCCACCCCCTCGGCCGTCACGCTCATCAGCTCGGCCAACCGCGCTTCGGCGGCCGCCGGATCGAACGCGTCGGGCGGGCTGAGCAGCGCCAGCGCCGCATCCGCGCGCCGTGCCGATGGACCGTCCAACTCTTTAACTTCCGAAGCCACGTCGCGCATCTCGTCCAGATTGCCGTTGCAGTGGAGGACCACGTCGCAACCGGCGAATAATGCTGCTTTTGTACGCACCGACAAAGGCCCGTCCAGCGCGTTCATCGAAAGATCGTCCGATATCAACAGGCCATCGAAGCCGATCTCGCCGCGAATCACGTCGCGAATCACTTTCGGACTGGTTGTCGCGGGCCGCTGCGGGTCGATCGCCTCGTAAACCACATGCGCCGTCATCGCCAGCGGACAAGTATTAAGGCTGCGGAACGTCACGAAATCGGTGGCGCTGAGTTCCTCCGCATCGGTGGGAACCCGCGGCAGCGCGAGATGCGAATCGGCTGTGGCGCGGCCATGGCCGGGGATGTGCTTCATGACCGGCAGCACGCCGCCCTCCAGCAGCCCCTCGATCTGCGCCCGGCCGAGATCGATGATCGCGGCGGGATCGCGCGCGAAGGCGCGGTCGCCGATCACGTCGTCGGCGCCCTCCACCGGCACGTCGAGCAGCGGCAGGCAGTCGACATTGATGCCGGCCTCGGTGAGGTCGTGGGCGATCAGCCGCGCATTGAGATAGACCGCTTCCAGCGCCGCCTCGTGCCCCGCCGCATAGACGTCGCCGAAGCGCTGCGCCGCAAGCCTGCTCTTCCAGCCCGGCGGCTTCAGCCGCGCCACGCGGCCGCCTTCCTGGTCGATCAGCACCGGCGCGCGTGCGTCGCCCACGGTGTCGCGCAACGCCGCGACGAGATCGCGGATCTGGTCGCGGTCACGGATGTTGCGCGCGAAGAGGATGAAGCCCCACGGCTGCGCCTGGCGGAAAAAATCCCGCTCGTCGGCGCCCAGCGTGGTGCCGGCGCAGCCATAGATCGCGCGCGTGCGCATCAACCCCTATCCTCACCCCCAGCAACCGCTGCCAGTCTATTTCGCCAGCAGGCAGTCGCCACCATCGGCCTTGAGCTTTGTGCACAGGCTCGATGCTTCGTCCTTGCTGCCCGCGACGATGCGCAGGCGGTACCACGTCCCCTTGGCGCCGAGATCGACCTGCTTCACGTTGGACGACATGCCGGAGAGCAGCGAGGCATGCTTCGCCTTGTAGGTCTTCCACGCCGTATTGGCTTCGGCTTCGGACTTGTAGGCGCCGATCTGCAGCAAACCAGCGCCGGCCGGCGGCGCTGACGCAGGAGCGGCCTCGACCGGCGCGGGCGTGGGCTTCGGCGGCGGTGTCGGCGCGACGGCCTGCTGTACCGGTGCCGGCTTGGCCACCACGGGCGCGGGCGTCGGCTTGGGCACCACAGGTGCAGGCGCGGGCTTCGGCGTCACTGGCGGCGGTGCGGGAGTCGCGGCGACGGGCTTCGGCGTGACGGGAGCCGGCGTTGCTGGCGCGGGCGTCGCGTTGCTCGGCGCCGGCATGGCCTGCTGCGGCGCGGGCTTGAGCGTATCGGTCGGCGGCGGCGGCGCGGTATCGGCATTCGCCTCTTCGTCCGACGGCGCGCGCTGCTGATAGATCTTCAGGCCGGTATAGGGCGTCTGCGTGCCGCCCGGATTGGCCGGCGCGATCTTGGCGGGCCCCGGCTCGGCGGCGATGGTGCGCACCTCGGTGTGGCCCTGCGCCACGCCGCGCTGATAGGCGAGCCATACCACCGCGCCGAACGCCGCGAGCACCAGCAACGCGATGACGATCAGGAGCGGAAGGCGCGAGCCTTCGACATCTTCCTCGTCCTCGGCGCCGTCGAACACGCGGACGTCGCCGGAGCCTCTTTCGTAATTGGCCATGGTCCTAGCCTTCCGATTCTTGTCGCAATCTATCACCCGCGCGTGCCCGAATCATGGCGGGCAAATCCCCTACAGCACGATCTCCTTGCGGAACACGCGGCCATATTCCGCCAGCACGTAATTGTCCGTCATACCGGCAATATAGTCGCGCACCACCCCGCCGGTTGTCGCGTCCCCCGGCACGCCGCACAGCGCCGCCCAATCGGCGGGCATTTTGGCCGGATCGGCGCTGAACGCCTCGAACAGCTCCGCCACCACCTGCTTGGCACGGCCGATCGGCGTCATGACTCGGGGATGACGGTACATATGGGCGAACAGGAACCGCTTCACCGCCGCCACCTGCTCCGCCATGGCGGGCGAGAAGGCTGCCAGCGCCCCGCCTTGTTCCCGCACGTCCGCCGCGTCGCGCAAGCCCGCCCGCGCGATGCGTCTTTGCGTCTCCTCCAGCACGTCGGCGACCAGCCGGCCCATCAGTGTACGGACCATCTCGCCGATGAAGCGCCCGAGCTCGATCTCGCCGAAGCGCTCGCGCACCCGGCGCACATGCTCACCCGCCAACGGCGCGCCCGCGAGGTCGTCGACGCTGAAGAGATCGGCGCGCAGCCCGTCGTCGATGTCGTGGTTCACATAGGCGATATCGTCGGCGAGCGACGCCACCTGCGCCTCCAGCGACGACCAGCGCCCAAGATCGAGCGGCCAGCGCGCATCGAACGATTGGATCGGCCCCGGCAAGGGCGGCGTGAGCGGCCCATTGTGCTTGACCAGCCCCTCCAGCGTCTCCCAGGTCAGGTTCAGCCCGTCGAACGCCGCATAGCGGTGCTCCAGCTTGGTGACCAGGCGCAGCGTGTGGGCATTGTGGTCGAAGCCGCCGATGCTCTCGGTCGCCGCGTTCAGCGCATCCTCACCCGCGTGCCCAAAAGGCGTATGACCGAGGTCGTGCGCCAGCGCCAGCGTTTCCGCCAGATCCTCGTCCAGCGCCAGCACGCGCGCGAGCGACCGCGCGATCTGCGCCACCTCCAGCGAGTGCGTCAGCCGCGTGCGGTAATAGTCGCCCTCGTGCTGCACGAAAACCTGGGTCTTGTGCTTCATCCGGCGGAACGCGGCGGAGTGGATGATCCGGTCGCGGTCGCGCTGGTAGCAGGTGCGCGTCGCGCTCTCCTGTTCGTCGTGGAACCGGCCGCGGCTCTCGGCGGGCCGCGCGGCATGGACGGCGCGCGCCGTGGGCGGCTCGTAGAGCGGCGGAATCAAATGGCCCTGCGGCATGATTGGGCTTTTAGCCCCTTTTGCGGCGGCGCGTCAGTTCCTACATAATGGGCCATGGATACCGAGACCGCCCTGCCCGTCACGCTCAGCGCCCGCGCCGCCAAGCGCATCGCCGAGATCATCAAATCCGAGCCCACGCCGACCATGCTGCGGCTGGCGGTGACCGGCGGCGGCTGTTCGGGCTTCCAGTACAATTTCGCACTCGACGACGCGCGCATGGACGACGACCTGGTGATCGCGCGCGACGGCGCGACGGTCCTGATCGATCCGGTGAGCCTGGATTTCCTGAAAGGCGCCGAGATCGACTTCACGAACGATTTGATCGGCGCCGCCTTCAAGGTGAACAATCCCAACGCGGCCTCCAGCTGCGGCTGCGGCACGAGTTTTTCGGTTTAGCCGCTCCGACACCACTGTCATCCGCCGCGACTGCGGCGGACCCAGGTAGCGCGCCGCGAACCTTTCAAGACCAGCGAAGATAGCAACTGGGTCCGCCGCAGTCGCGGTGGATGACAGTAGAGGAACGGATCGTTCCGCGCGCCGCGAATCCCCGCTAGAGTGCCCCCATGAAAATCGCCACCTGGAACGTCAACTCGATCCGCACCCGCCTCGACGCGGTGCAGATGTGGCTCAAGGAAGCCAATCCGGACGTGCTCTGCCTGCAGGAGCTCAAATGCCAGGACGAGCAGTTCCCGCGCGAACCGCTCGAGGCGATGGGCTACAATTGCGCCGTACACGGACAAAAAAGCTATAACGGCGTCGCCATCCTCTCCAAGCGCCCGATGGAGGACGTCACCCCGCGCCTCCCCGGCGACGACGAGGACAACCATTCGCGCTACATCGAGGCGATCGTGCCCGGCGCGCGCGGCACGGTGCGCATCGGCTCGCTCTACGCGCCCAACGGCAACCCGGTCGGGACCGAGAAGTTCAGCTACAAGCTCGGCTGGCACGCGCGGCTGAACAAGCGCGCCAAGGCGCTGCTGGCCGACGAAGAGGCGGTGGTGCTGCTCGGCGATTACAACATCATTCCGATGCCGGACGATTGCAAAGACCCGAAGAGCTGGATGAAGGATGCGCTCTACCAGCCGGAATCGCGCGCGCTGTATCGCGGCCTCGCGAACCTCGGCTACACCGACGCCTTCCGCGCCTGCAACGCCGAACCGCATCAGTACACCTTCTGGGATTTCTTCGGCTCCTGGGAGCGCAACAACGGCATCCGCATCGACCACATCATGCTGAGCCCGCAGGCGGCGGACCATCTGAAGACCTGCGCGATCGACAAATACGTCCGCGACCGCGAACGCCCCTCGGATCACGTGCCGATCTGGTGCGAGCTGGATATCTGACGCGCATGGCAAAGCTCCGCGCCAGGCGCATGGCGCCGGACGATCGCCGCGCGCAAATCCTCGACGCCGCCGTCGCGCTGATCCTCAAGAACGGCAATGCCGGCTGTCCGCTCGAGCAGGTCGCGGCCGCGGCCGGCATCTCCAAACCGCTGATCTACAAATATTTCGCGCGGCGCGAGGATTTGTTGAAAGCACTGCTGGAGCGCGAATTCGCCGATCTGCGCGGCCGCGGTCTCGACGACGTGCCCCGCGAGATCGCGCCCGAGCGCGCCATCCGCGGCACGGTGGAGCGTGCCCTCACCTATTACTTCGAGCGCGGCCCGATCATCCGCCTGCTCTCCGCCGAGCCCGAGGTCGCCGAGCTGGCCCGCCAGGGCAACCGTGCCTCGCGCCGCTCGACCAGTGATTACTTCGTCGCCAAGTTCATGGACGCCTACAAGGTGCCGCTCGACGTGGCGCAGATCGCGGTCACCCTCGTCGTCAACGCGCCGGTCGGCGCGATCCCTCCGCTCAAGCGGCGCGGCATCGGCGCCGCGCGCACCATCGCGGTGTGGAGCGACTTCATCGTCGGCGGCTGGAAGATGCTCGCGGAACGTTACGGAGCGCCTGTGAAGGTGAAAAAGCCCGCGAAAACGCGCCGCCCCTGAGGCTTGTGTTATTATAATTCTGTTCTACTATCTTGACCGGACCTTACGAGGAACGGCTCATGACCTATGCCGCCGGGCGCATCATCTTCGACGCCGACAGCCATGTGATGGAGACGCGGGAGTGGCTCGATCCCTTCCTCGACGCCGACCTCAAGCAGAAGCTGCGCCCGCTCTACGGCCGCGAGCCGGGGCGCATCGACAAGCTGCTCGACCAGGCCAAGGCGCGCAAAGGCGACGCGGAAGCCGAGGCCAGGGCCTTCGACAATCCCATCGCCGGCCCCAAGGGCTGGATCGCCGCCGGCGCCTTCGACGGGGCGGAGCGCGCCCGCGTGCTCAACCTGCTCGGCTTCTCGGGCCAGCTGGTGTTCGGCACGTCGTCGCTGGCGCCCGCCCTCGCGGCGAAGGATGAGGGCGTGCTCTATGCCGGCACGCGCGCCCACAACGAGGCGATGGCCGCGTTCTGCAAGAGCGATCCGCGCCTGATGGGCGTCGCTTACGTCCCGCTCGACAATCCGGAGCGCGCATTGAACGAGGTCGACGTTGCGCTCACCGCCGGCAACCGCGCCATCATGGTGTCGGCGGGCGCGGCGGGCGAGCGCTCGCCCGGCCATCCCGATCTCGATCCGGTGTGGGCACGGCTCGCCGAGACCGGCACGCCGTTCATGCTGCATATCGGCCCCGGCACCAAGACGCAGCCGCCACCCTTCCGCAACAACGGCCGCGAGCGCGCCCCGGACCTGCACGGCGGCGGCGAGAACCTGCGCTTCGCCGACTACATCATGCTGTCGTTCGCGCCCCAGGTCTGGCTGACCGCCATGGTCTATGACGGCGTCTTCGAGCGCTTCCCCCTGCTGCGCGGCGGGATCATCGAGTCCGGCGCCGGCTGGGCGCCGGAATTCCTGCGCGAACTCGATCTCGGCTACAGGAGCTTCGGCCGCACCGATCCCTATCTGCAGGCCATGCCGATGAAGCCGTCGGAATATATCCGCCGCGCGGTCAAGTTCACGCCCTTCCCGGGCGAGGACGCCGGCCGGATGATCCGCGATGGCGGCGCCGACCTGTTCATGTTCTCCAGCGACTACCCGCACCCGGAAGGCACCAAC
>DASZMT010000013.1:0-7214 GCA_035551495.1 Rhizomicrobium sp.
AGCCGGAACGCCACGGCAAGCGGCGAGCCGCCGAGAAAGCGGTGCAGCCCGCCGGCGTTGCTGGCCGGCAAATCTCTGACGTCGTCTGGCATCTCTGTCTCCTGGCGGAATCGCTCACGCAGTATAGGTCACGGCGGGGCAGATGGGGAACCCGTGAACGGCGGTCAATGGCTGCCATGCGGGGACTTTATGTTTTGACGCGTTTTCTTCACGCGAACCGGTTCCCGCTTCGCTCGAAAACGCTTTGAGTATTAATTCGCCGTCATGGTCATTAACATCCGTTCAAGCGCCTCCAGCCGGTCGGCCTCGCGCGGTGGCTTGTCCCAGCGCAGCCGGCTGATGCGGGGGAAGCGCATCGCGACGCCGGATTTGTGACGGGGCGAGCGCTGTAATCCCTCGAACGCGACTTCCAGCACCAGGCCCTGGTCCGGCTCGTGCACGACATGGCGGACGGGACCGAATTTCTCCGTGGTGTTGCGGCGGACGAAGCGGTCGATCTGCAGCAGCTCCTCGTCGGTGAAGCCGAAATAGGCCTTGCCGACCGGCACCAGCTCGTCGCCATCGGCGCCATTTGTCCAGACACCGAACGTGTAGTCGGAATAATAGGATGAGCGCTTGCCGTGGCCGCGCTGCGCATACATCAGCACGGCGTCGATGATGTGTGGGTCGCGCTTCCACTTCCACCACGGCCCCTTCGGACGTCCCGGCAGATAGGGCGCGTCGCGCCGCTTCAGCATCACGCCCTCGACCGCGTCGGCATCGTCGCCCGCGCCTGCGCTCTTCGGATCGGCGCGCGCGGCCGCCAGCTCTTCCCAATTCGCAAACGGAATCGTCGGCGACAGATCGATGCGCGGATCGTTCAGCTTGGCGATGAAGCTTTCGAGATGCGCGCGGCGCTCGACAAACGGCAGCTCGCGGAGATCGTTCTCGCCGTCGCCGAGCAGGTCGTAGGCGCGCAGATGGATCGGGAATTCCTTGATCAGTTTTGGCGAGACCGCCTTCCGGTTCAGCCGCTGCTGCAGCACGTTGAAGGTCTGCACCCGGCCGTCGCGCAGCACCAGCAATTCGCCGTCAACAGCACCGGGCAGGTGTAGCGACGGCATCAGGTCCGGGAAGCTGCCGGTGATATCCTCTCCGGTGCGCGAATAGAGCCGCGCCTGGATCTGGCCGCGCTCGTCCCGGCCGGACACCGCCTGCACGCGGATGCCGTCCCATTTCCATTCCGCGCTGAAATCGGCGGCGTCGAGATTGGCGAAATCCGTATCCTCGATCGCATGCGCCAGCATCACCGGGCGAAATGGCGTGGAATCGCGATTCACCGGCTTGTCGCCGCAGCCTTCCAGCCAGGCGAACAGGTCGAGATAGGGCGGCGTGAGCCCGGGCCACATCAGCTCGATCTCGTGCGGGTCCTTGTCGCCGAGCGCCGCCGCCGCAGTTTTGGCCAGCCGCGCCGAAATTCCGATCCGCATCGCACCGGTGACGAGTTTCAGCAGCGCCCAGCGCCCGGTCTCGTCGAGCTCGTCCAGCCACCGCGCAAGCTGCGCCGGCAGCTCGGCCTTGCCGAGCGTTCGCAGCGTGGTGACGACGTCGGTGAGGGTGGGGGGAGGCGGGTTGTTGTGGAGATTGTGCGGGCGACCGTCTTCGCCTCTCCCGCTTGCGGGGGAGGTCGGATCGCCCGACGGCGCGTGAGCGCTGTCGGGTGATCCGGGCGGGAGCTCTTTCCGCTTGTCGATCACCTGGAGAGACCCCCACCCCGGCCCTCCCCCGCAAGCGGGAGAGGGGGAAGACTTCGGCCACATCAACGCGACTGTCTCCGAGAGATCGCCGACATAATCATACGACAACCCGAACAGCACCGGATCGGCACGCTCGGTGATCAGGTTGCGGATCAATCCCGGTTTGGCGTGCTTGAACGACAATGCGCCGGTCAGTGCGGCCAGCGCGTAACCGCGGTCGGGATCCTCGGTCTCGCGGAAGTAAGCAACCAAGAGCTTGATCTTGTTGTTGCGGCCGGGCTCGTAGGCGAGGCGGTCGAGCAACTGAGCAAAACGGTTCATGCTTCGGCCTCGCCGGCGGGCTGGGCCTCGCCAGCGGCCGCGACCTCGCCTTCATCCTCGTCGCCATAGCCGACGAGATCGAGCGGCCGCGCCGCAAGACCCTTGGTCTTGCACCAATGCACCAGCGCGTCTTCCTGGCCGTGGGTGACCCAGATCTCGCCGGCGCCGGTCGCGCCGATCGTTGCGGTCAGGCCGTCCCAGTCGGCATGATCGGAGATCACCAGCGGCAGCTCGATGCCGCCCTGGCGGGCCCGGGCGCGCACCCGCATCCAGCCCGAGGCAAAGGCTGTCACCGGATCGGGGAAACGTCGCGTCCAGACGTCCGATGTCGCGCTCGGCGGCGCCAGCGTGATGGTGCCGGCGAGATCCGCCTTCTTCACGCCGCGCGCCGGCTTCAGCTCGCCGAGCGGAATGCCGCGTTCCTGATAATAGTAGGTGATCTTCTCCATCGCGCCGTGCAGATAGATCGGCGCGTCGTAGCCGGCCTCGCGTAATAGCGCCATCACGCGCTGCGCCTTGCCGAGCGAGTAGGCGCCGACCAGATGCGCGCGCTCCGGAAACAGCTTGACGGACGCCAGCAGCTTCTTCACCTCATCGGCCGCATCGCCATGGCGGAACACCGGCAGGCCAAAGGTCGCCTCGGTGATGAAGACATCGCAGGGCACGAGCTCGAACGGCGCGCAGGTCGGGTCGCGCGCATCCTTGTAGTCGCCGGAGGCGACGATGCGGGTGTCCTTGCAGGTCACCGCGATCTGCGCCGAGCCGAGTACATGGCCCGCCGGATGAAACGTCACCGTGACGTCGCCGAGCCTGATCTCTTCGCCATAGCGGACCGCCTGCGTCGAGCCGGCGAAATTCTCGCCATAGCGCAGCCGCATCATGTCGAGCGTCTCTTGGGTCGCGAGAACAGCGCCATGGCCGGGGCGGGCGTGGTCGGAATGGCCATGGGTGATCAGCGCGCGCTCGACGGGCTTGATGGGGTCGATATGGAAGCCGCCGGGCTTGCAGGCGAGGCCGGCCGGAACGGGCATCAATATGTCGTGCGGACGCATGATCGGCATATAGGCACTCGATCCGCGATGTTTAGCCGTCATGCGCGGGCTTGACCCGCGCATCCATCTTCGGGAAGAGTCTGGTCTTTCAGTGGGTGGCCGGGGGTAGGCGAGCGAAAGCGACGCCGTCCTTCAGACGGCTTGGCCATCACAAGATCGGTTCTTGAAAAAGAATGCCCGCGCGCCTGTTCCTGTCCTCCGGCGATCTCGTCGCCGATCGCCGCTATGAGTTCGCGCGCGACCTGCAATTGAGGGGCGACCTGCCGGCCGCCGCCGACCTGCTCGAACAGGCGATCGATCTCGCGCCGAAATTCGCCTCCGCCTGGTTCACGCTCGGCGAGATCCGCCAGCGGCTCGGCCAGCGCGATGCCGCGATCGCAGCCTTCCGTGTTGCGCGCGATCTCGATCCCTCGGATCACCACGGCGCCAGCCTGCGTCTGATGCAACTCGGCGCCGAGACCGTTAGTGCGATGCCGACGGCCTATGTGCAGACGCTGTTCGATCAATATGCGCCGCGCTTCGAGGCCGCCCTGGTCGGCGATCTCGACTATCGCGGCCCGGCGCTGTTGTTCAAGGCGGTGCTGTCGGTGCGCGCATCCGCCAGGAAGCCCGCCTTCTTCAAGCGCGCGATCGATCTCGGCTGTGGCACCGGGCTCGCGGCCGGCGCATTCGCCAAGAACGTCGACCGCTTCATTGGCATCGACATCTCGCCGCGCATGATCGAGAAGGCGCGCGCCTCGGGGCTCTATGCCGAGCTCGAGGCCGACGACATGCTGAAGGGCATCGGCAGCAAGCCCGATGCCAGCGCCGAGCTGATCCTCGCCGCAGACGCGATGGTCTATGTCGCCGATCTCGCGCCCGTTCTCGCCGAGACGCGGCGCGTGCTGGTGCCCGGCGGCGCGCTGGCGTTCACCACCGAGACCCATGACGGCGAGGGCGTCATTGTCGGCGACGGCTTGCGCTACGCCCATAGCCCGGCGTGCGTGCGCGCCGCGGTCGCCGCGGCGGGGCTGACCCTGGCCCAGCTCGATGACCTCTCGGCCCGCAACGAAGATAATGTGCCGGCGCCCGGGCTCGTCGCCGTCGCAATCAAGCCGTAAGTCCCTTCTCCCACAAGGGGGGAAGGGACGAACTTGAGTCTACACGCTACGCATTTCCCGTGACGCGGCATTGCGCCGTGACGCTGCGACTTCGCGCTTGCCCGTTGTGAGGCGGAATGCGAGCCTGCTCTCCAGGGAGAGAAACAATGAAAAAACAGACACGGCGTCAGTTCGGCGCCACCGCGTTGTCGGCCATCGCAGCCTCCGTGCTGCCGGCACCTTTCGTCCGGGCCGCCGAGACAAAATACGATCCGGGCGCGAGCGACACCGAGATCAAGCTCGGGCAGACCGTGCCGCATTCCGGGCCCGGGTCGCTCTATGGCGTGCTGGGCCGTGTTGGCGAAGCCTATTTCCAGATGCTGAACGAGAGCGGCGGCATCAATGGCCGCAAGGTCAAGTTCCTCACCATGGACGACGCCTACAGCGCGCCGAAATGCGTTGAGGCGACGCGCCGGCTGGTCGAGCAGGAGGAGGTGCTGGCACTCTACGGCTCGCTCGGTACCGCGCCGCAGACCGCGGTGCATAAATATCTCAATTCCAAGGGCGTGCCGCAGCTGCTGCTCAACACTGGCGCCTCGAAGTGGAACGACCCGAAGAACAACAAATGGACCATGGCGGGCCTGCCGCTCTATCCGACCGAAGGGCGGATCCTGGCCAAGCACGTCGTCGGTGTGAAGCCGAACGCCAAGGTCGGCATCCTCTACCAGAATGACGATTTCGGCCGCGACTTCCTCGGCCCCTTCAAGAAGGTGCTGGCCGATGCCGGCGGCAGCGCGCAGGTGATCATGGAGCAGACCTACGATCTCACCGATCCGACGGTCGATTCCCAGTTGATCAATCTCTCGAAGTCTGGCGCCGACGTGTTCTACAACATCACGACAGGCAAGGCGACGTCGCAGTCGATCCGCAAGGTCGCCGAGCTCGGCTGGAAGCCGCTGCAATTGTTGTCGGCGGGCTCGACCGGCCGCTCGATCCTGAGCGCCGCGGGTTTCGAGAACGCCAAGGACATCGTCGCGATCCGCTACGCCAAGGAGGCGGGACCGGGCCGTTGGGAGAAGGATCCGGATTCCCTGGCGTTCGAGGATCTGCGCAAGAAGTATCTGCCGAATGTCGATCCTGACAACACCATCGCCTTCGCCGGCTATGGCCAGGTGGTGTCGATGGCGGAAATCCTGCGCCGCTGCGGCGATGAGCTGACCCGTGCCAATGTGTTGAAGCACGCCACCACGCTCGCGGGCTACCACTCGCCGTTTTTCCTCGACGGCGTCAATTACGCCTACACGCCCGACGACTACACACCGATGAAGACACTCTACATCTCGATCTTCAATGGCAAGGACTGGGACATCTCCGACAAGCCCGTGGTGGAATAGGGGGCGAGACCGAGGCACGCTCTCTCGTCTCCCTCGCCCCGCTCTTCGCGGAGAGAGGGCGGGGTGAGGGGCTGCTTCCGCCATCAAGGTTGACGGACAGTATGCGGAGATTCCCCCTCACCCGGATCGCATTTCGCTACGCTGCATGCGATCCAACCTCTCCCCGCAAGCGGGGCGAGGTGAGCGTGCCACCTGCCGCCATGTCCGGCCGCCCTCGACGAAACGCCTTCAACCACTTACCTCTTGGGCGTGTCGACGCTCGATCTCTTCTCCGTCACGCCGTTGGAAACGGCCGATCTGCTGCCGCGCCGGTTTCGCGACTGGTTCGCGTCTCGCGGCTGGTCGCCGCGCGACCATCAGCTCGCGCTGCTTACGAAGGCGCGCGACGAGCGCTCGGCGCTGCTGATCGCGCCGACCGGCGCCGGCAAGACGCTGGCGGGGTTTCTGCCGACGCTGGTGGAGTTGAGCGGGGAGGGAGCCCCCGCAGGGAGCGCCTCGGATGGGCAACGAAAAAGCCTCATCTCCACCGGCCGCAATATTCGCCGTAGCGGCGGGCTGCACACGCTCTATATCTCGCCCCTGAAGGCGCTCGCGGTCGACATCGCGCGCAATCTGGAAACGCCCGTCGCCGAGATGGGGCTGCCGATCAAGATCGAGACTCGCACCGGTGATACGCCGGTGTCGCGGCGGCAGCGGCAGCGGCGCTATCCGCCGGATATCCTGCTGACCACGCCGGAGCAGCTGGCGCTATTGCTCGCTTCCGACGATGCGCCGTATCTGTTCGCCTCGCTGAAGCGCATCGTGCTCGACGAGCTGCATGCGCTGGTCACCTCGAAGCGCGGCGATCTGCTGTCGCTGGGGCTCGCCCGGCTCTGGACCATCGCGCCACAGCTGCGCGCCATCGGCCTGTCGGCGACCGTCGCCGAGCCCGAGCAGCTCGCGCGCTTCCTGGTGCCGCAGCCCGGTGGCGAGAGCGCGTCCGCCGACGTCGTCATCGCCGGCGGCGCCGCGCCACCGGTCGTCGAGATGCTCGATACGCGGGAGCGGCTGCCGTGGTCCGGCCACGGCGCGCGTCATGCGCTGCCCGAGGTCTACGAGCTGATCAAGCGCAACAAGACCACGCTGGTGTTCGTCAACACCCGCAGCCAGGCCGAGATGCTGTTCCAGGATCTCTGGCGCATGAACGACGATGGGCTGGCGATCGCGCTGCATCACGGCTCGCTCGACGTCGCGCAGCGCCGCAAGGTCGAGGAGGCAATGGCGGCCGGTCGGCTGCGCGGCGTGGTCTGCACCTCCTCGCTCGATCTCGGCGTCGACTGGGGCGACGTCGACCTCGTCATCAATATCGGTGCGCCCAAGGGATCGTCGCGGCTGATGCAAAGAATCGGCCGCGCCAATCACCGCTTCGACGAGGCCTCGCGCGCCGTGCTGGTGCCGGCCAACCGTTTCGAGGTGCTGGAATGCGCCGTCGCGATCGACGCCATCGCCGAGAATGCGCAGGACACGCCGCCGCTGCGCACCGGCGCGCTCGACGTACTGGCGCAGCACGTGCTCGGCTGCGCCTGCGGCGAACCATTTTTTGCCGACGATCTCTATGCGGAAATAGTAACGGCCGCGCCCTATGCGGAACTG
>DASZMT010000014.1:0-1878 GCA_035551495.1 Rhizomicrobium sp.
TCGCACTCGCCGCCGACAAGCCGGTTGTCGGCGTCACCACGCTGACCGCCTATGCGGCGCCGGTCGTCAGCACCAACAGCGAGCCACCGGTGATCGCCGCGATCGATGCGCGGCATGACCATGTCTATTTCCAGGTGGTACGCGGCGACGGCGGCGCGCTGGTGTCGCCCCGCGTCGCCCCGATCGAGGAAGCGCTCGCCGCGTCGCGCTTCGGCGCGCCGCATCTGGTCGGCAATGCCGCCGCCCTGCTCGCCGATCGCTGGCCCAAGGACGCCGCGCCGCCATTCAAGATCGATCCCCTCCCCGCCCCCGACATCACCTGGGTGGCATGGCTCGGCGCCGCGATCAGTCCGGAGTCGTCGCCGGCGCGGCCCTATTATCTGCGCGCGCCCGACGCCAAGCCACCGAAGGATCTGCTGCCGAGAGCCGCGCAGCCCTCGACATGATAAACTGGCTCTCCACCTGGTGGAGGGGCGGCACCGCGCGTGTCGAGGCCGCGACCTTGCGCGATGCGCGGCGTCTTGCCCAACTGCACGGCGAATCCTTCCACCGCGGCTGGGGCGAAGCCGAGTTCGAGACCATGCTGAGCGAGCGCAACACGCTGGTTCATCGCCTGAGAATCGGAAACAGGGTCGTCGGCTTCGCGGTGTCGCGCATGGCGGCCGACGAGGCCGAGATATTGTCGATCGCGGTCGCCGCCAGCCATCGCGGCCGTGGGCTTTCCAGCAACCTGTTGTTGACTCATCTCGGCCACCTCGCGGGACACGGTGTCCGCACGATATTTTTGGAGGTCGAGGAAAATAATCAGCCGGCGCGGCGGCTGTACGAACGGGCCGGATTTAGCGTCGCCGGGCGCCGTGAGCGCTATTACCAGCAGCCCGGCGGGGAACATTTGAACGCAGTGTTGATGCGCCGCGACTTGTCGTAGCGCTTGCGCGGTGGCAGAACAGTCTGGACGACGGTCCCTCCGCCACCCCTCGCAGGGACCTGGCGGATCATGCGTTTCCAGGGCGAAGGTTATGACCGTACTGAAATCCACCTCCGCGCTCAAGGCCACCGGCATCGAGGCGCGCTGCGCTGCCACCGGCATGCGCATGACCGAGCAGCGCCGCGTGATCGCGCGCGTGCTGGCGGAAGCCGTGGATCATCCCGATGTCGAGGAACTGTATCGCCGCTGCGTCGCGGTCGACGACAAGATCTCGATCTCGACGGTCTACCGCACGGTAAAGCTGTTCGAGGACGCCGGCATCATCGAGCGACACGATTTCCGCGAGGGCCGCGCGCGCTACGAGCAGATGCGCGACAGCCACCACGACCATCTGATCAATCTGCGCGACGGCAAGGTGATCGAGTTCACGTCCGAAGAGATCGAGAAACTGCAAGCCGAGATCGCCCGCAAGCTCGGCTACCGGCTGGTCGATCACCGGCTCGAACTGTATTGCGTTCCGCTCGACGACGACAAATCCTGAGCGCTTCGAGAAAGCAGAAGCCCGTCCGCGTGACCATAACGTCCCAACCGGCCTTCGATCTCGTCATCTTCGACTGCGACGGCGTGCTCGTCGACAGCGAAGTGATCTCGTGCCGCGCGCACGCAGAGACGCTGACGCGCCACGGTTATCCGATCACCGAACATCAGGTGCTCGAGCGATTCCTTGGCGTCTCCGATCGCGAAGCTCGCGCGATCATCGAGAAGGAAACCGGCCGCAAGCTGCCTGACGATTTCGAAAGCCAGGTCAAGCACGCGACGCTGCAATTCTACGAAGGCGATCTGCGCGCGATCCTGCATATCGACGAGGCCATCGCAGCGATCCCGTTGCCAAAATGCGTGGCCTCGAGCGGCACGCCGGAAAAGATCAAACACGGCCTCACTTGCGCGGG
>DASZMT010000015.1:0-1868 GCA_035551495.1 Rhizomicrobium sp.
GACCGGGGGAACTGAGCAACCTGGAGAGAACTCTATGCGACGTGCGATCTTCGTGTTGAGCGCGGCCGCCCTCGTGACCGGCCTCGCCGCCACCGGCGCCATGGCGGCCTCGCCGACGCCGGGCGAACCGGCCGCAGCAAACGGCGGGCTGGCCTGGTGCGGCTTCAAGGACGAACCGGGCTCGCGCGTGCGCTGCGGCTATTCCAGCGAAAGCAATTGCAGGCAGGGCGTCGGCGGCGCCGGCGCGATCTGCATCGTCGACCCGTATCTTACGGAAAATCGTCAGGAGCGCCTCAGGCGCGGCTGACGCGGCTGACGCGGCCAGGCCTTAACGAACGGTTCACCACTGGAGCGGTTTCTGCAACCACAAGAGTTGCACAACCACTTTCGACAACGCAGCCCACATCTCCCCCGTGTATATAGGCAATCACGCAATCCGGTTGAGGATCGCCGCGTGGAAGCCATTCGCGCCCCCCTTCGGGAACCGACAGCGCAACCCGGAGGAGTGGATCGCCGCATCGTCGCGCTCGATGGCGTGCGCGGTTTGATGACCATCCTGGTCGTCGTTTCGCATTATTTCGGCGAAGTCCCACACGGCATCACCGTCGTCCTGTTTGGCCGAATGGCGGTCGAGACTTTCTTCGTCCTGAGCGGCTTCCTTGTCGGCGGCTTGATCCTCGACAAGATGTCGAACGACAACTTTTTCCAGGTCTTCTATATTCGCCGCGTCTGCCGGACGCTGCCCATCTATTTCTTCTCGGTCATCCTCATCACCGCGACATTGGCTGCGATCGGCGCCGCGTGGCGCGACGCGGATGTGAGCTTTCCGGTCTGGAGCTACTTCACGTTCACACAGAACTTCTTCATGGCCGAGACGCATAGCAGCGGCGCGCATTGGCTATCGCCGAGCTGGACGCTGGCCATCGAGGAGCAATTCTACGTACTGGCGCCGCTCACCTTTCTGCTGGTGCCGCGCCGCTATCTCGCCGCCACGCTCATCGCCGCCGCGGCCGCCGCCGTCGGATGCCGCATCGCCGTATACGGCTATGGCGTCGCCAATCAGACCGCCGCGCATGTGCTGCTGCCGACCAACGCCGACGTCCTGATCTGCGGGCTTCTCGCCGCGCTGGCGGCGCGGCTGAGGATCGTACGGCAGGGGACGCTGGATTACGCCCTTCGCCTCGCACCGATCATATTGCTCTTGTGCCTCGCCTTCCTCGGCGTCTTCGCCGGCCGCCGCAGCGCTGCGTTCGCGGTTCTTTACCCGCTGCTGACCTCGACAGCGGCGGCGGCATTCCTGCTGTCGCTCGTGCGCGGCGCACCGGAAGCCCAACGCTTTCGCTCGCGTACCCTGCGCTTCTTCGGACGCACCTCTTACGCCGTCTACCTCACGCATTTGCCCATTCTCGGGCTGATGCACGGCCTTCTCCTCGGCACGCGGCCCGACATCGTGACCTCGGCGCAATGGCTCGTAACGCTCGCATCGCTGCCGTTGTGCGTCGTTGCCGGATGGGTGCTGACACGCTTCATCGAAGAGCCGGTCACGGCCTATGGGCGGACATGGACGTGGAGCGGCGTGTCGCGCCAAGCACGGCCCGCAGCGGCGTTGGAAACGGCGTCGCGTCAGCTCTGAACGCCTCCCGTCTCAGGCCGCCTTGCTGCGCTTGAGCCAGCGGCTCCACGGCTCCGGAGCCAGCACATCGTTGCTGATCCAAACCGGATCGATAAGGTTCTTGTCGCCGAAGCGGCCGATGATTGCCGGCTTGTAGAGATGCTGCGTCTCGGCGTCGAAGCGCACGTCGAAACCGGACGGCGCGCGGATCGAGCGGCCGGCGAGCGCGCGCCGCACCGCGGCGGGATCGGTCGTG
>DASZMT010000016.1:0-37730 GCA_035551495.1 Rhizomicrobium sp.
CTATCAGGACTACCTGAAGGTCGACGGCCACATCGTGGCGCTGCGCAGCTGCGTGGCATCGAGCTTCGCGGCCTGCACCGCGACACCCAGCTGGACGTATTTCGTCACCGACCAACTGGGCTCGACGGCGGTGGTGACCGATGCGCGCGACGGCCAGGCGTTCAATCACTTCAGCTATGTCGAGAACGGCCCGCCCTCGGCGACCGATCCCAGCGGCCACATGCCGACGGTCGGCTACGCGTCCATCATCGACACCGGCACGCGCCAGATCGTGCCGCCGGGGCTGTCGAACGCCGCCGTTCCGCGATGCGCTCCGATATGGGAATTGCGACGATGTAATTTGCGCCGGCGAACCTTTCCAGGGTCTGCCGCGTTCTCATCTGCACTTGCTGGAAGATCGTCCTGGACGGCGCACAGGCGCGCACACCCCGAATTGAAAGAAGTTTTCGATGCCGGATCAAGGCCCCCTGAAGGGCCAGAAGGCTCTTGTGACGGGCGCAAATTCGGGCATCGGGCAGGGCGTCGCGATCGCGCTTGGCCAAGCCGGGGCCGATGTGGTCGTCAACTATGTCGGCGGCGATGACGCGGCAAACGCGGTGGTGGCGGCGATCGAGAAATCGGGCGCGCGCGCTATCGCATACAAGGCCGATGTCTCCAACGAAGATCAGGTCGCGGCGATGTTCGATACCGCCGTCCGAACCTTCGGCACGATCGACATCCTTGTGAGCAACGCGGGACTACAGCAGGACTCGGCATTCGCCGACATGACGCTGGAGAAATGGAACAAGGTCCTGAACGTCAATCTGACGGGGCAATTTCTCTGCGCCCGCGCGGCCGTGCGCGAGTTCCTGCGTCGCGGTGTCGTGCCATCCGTCTCGTGCGCCGCCGGCAAGATCATCTGCATGAGTTCGGTGCACCAGGTCATCCCCTGGGCCGGCCACGCGAACTACGCGACCTCCAAAGGCGGCATCAAATTGCTGATGGAGAGCATGGCGCAGGAGCTGGCGCCCAAGCGCATCCGCGTCAACGCCATCGCGCCCGGCGCAATCCGGACGCCGATCAACACCGCCGCCTGGAACACGCCCGACGCGCTCAAGAGCCTGTTGACCCTCATCCCTTATGGCCGGATCGGCGAGCCGCAGGACATCGCGCGCGCGGCGGTGTGGCTCGCGTCCGACGATTCCGATTACGTGGTCGGCACGACGTTGTTCGTCGATGGCGGCATGACGCTCTATCCCGGCTTCGCGACGGGCGGTTGAGATGCCCGGCGCCGCAAACCACTTCGACGTTATCGTGATCGGTAGCGGCCCGGGCGGCGCCTCGCTGGCGCAGCGGCTGGCGCCCACCGGCAAGCGGATTCTCCTGATCGAGCGCGGCGATTACCTGCCGCGCACGCGCGCCAATTGGGATGCCCGGACCGTGTTCGTGGACGGTGCTTATCAAGCCGACGAGACCTGGTACGGCAAGGCTGGCGAGAGCTTCCATCCCGGCCTGCATTACTATGTGGGCGGCAATTCGAAAGTGTATGGCGGGGCCCTGCTGCGGTTGCGCGAGCGCGACTTCGACGCGGTCAGGCACGCGGACGGCATCTCGCCGGCCTGGCCGCTCGAATACGACGTGTTCGAGCCCTATTACACCGAGGCCGAGCGGCTCTTTCATGTGCACGGCCGGCGCGGCGAGGATCCCACCGAACCGCGATCCAGCGCACCGTTTCCCTATCCGCCCGTTTCGCACGAGCCGCGTATCCAGGCGTTGAACGACAGCTTCGAACAAGACGGTCTGCATCCATTTCACCTGCCGCTCGGCATCCTGCTCGACGAAAAGGACGGCAAGGCGACGCCGGCCAGCACCTGCATCCGCTGCGATACGTTCGACGGCTTTCCCTGCCTTCTGAACGGCAAGGCCGACGCACAGGTAATGTGCGTCGATCCCGCGCTGAAGCTGCATGCCAATCTTACGCTCATGACAAACGCTTACGTCAGCCGGCTCGAAACGGACGCGGCCGGCGGAAGCGTGACGGGCGTCGTCGTCGCGCAAGGCGAATCCGAAGCGCGGTACTCGGCTGATATCGTGGTCGTCGCGTGCGGAGCGCTGTCGTCGGCGTTGCTGCTGCTGCGGTCCGCGAACGACAGGCATCCTTACGGGCTTGCCAACGGCTCCGGCCAAGTCGGGCGCAACTACATGCGCCACAACCAGTCCATCCTGATGGCGCTTCTGCGCGAGCCGAACGACACGGTGTTTCAGAAGACGCTGGCCGTCTCCGACTTTTACTTCGGCGCGGACGATTGGGATTTTCCTCTGGGGCTGATCCAGATGTGCGCCACGACGCATGGTGCCCAGGTGCGGGGCGAGGCGCTTCCCGCATGGCTTCAATGGCTGCCGCACAAGCCGTTCGCGGAGATGGCGCGCTATTCGATGGATTTCTGGCTGTCGAGCGAGGATTTGCCGCAGCCCGAGAACCGCATCCGCTATGACGGCGCGCGCGTGGTTCTCGACATCACCGAAGGCAATATGGAAGCGCATCGCCGCCTGCGCAAAAAGCTCGAAGCGTTGCTGAGCAAGGTCGGCGCGCATCCCGTGGTGCTGGAGCGCAGCCTCTATTTCGGCAAGGACATTCCCGTCGGCGGCACGGCGCATCAGGCCGGTACCGCACGATTCGGCCATGACCCCGCGACATCGGTGCTCGATCTGGATTGCAAAGCCCATGAGCTCGACAACCTTTATGTCGCCGACGCGAGCTTTTTCCCATCCATCGGCGCGGTGAACCCGACGCTGACCATCATCGCCAACGCACTGCGCGTCGCCGATGTCATCAAGCGGAGGCTGGCGGCATGACAGTGACGTTCGCATGCGATTTTCACGGCCACGCCACGGCGCTGCCGCATTTTTGGGAGCACACGGTCGGCAGCGGTCACGCCACGCTGGCCCTGCGCGCCGACTGGCAGGCGCAGATGAAGACCGCCCATGACGAGCTCGGCATGCGTCATGTCCGGTTCCACGGCATCCTGAGCGACGACATGGGGACGCTGATCGGGGAGGGCGATACGCTGTTCTACTCGTTCTTCAACACCGACCAGATTTTCGACTTTCTGCTCTCGATCGGCATGAAGCCGTTCGTGGAGCTGAGCTTCATGCCGACGGTGCTGGCGTCCGGCGGCCAGACGGTGTTCCACTACAACGCCAATGTCTCGCCGCCGCGCGATCTCGCACAATGGGCCGTGCTGATCCGCAAGCTCGTGGTCCATTGGGTCGATCGCTACGGCATCGACGAAGTGCGTCAGTGGTTCTTCGAGGTCTGGAACGAGCCCAATCTGACCGCCTTCGGCAGCGGAAAGCAAAGCGACTATTTCGAGCTGTACCGCTATACGGCGGATGCCATCAAGGGTGTCGACAAGATGCTCAAGGTCGGCGGCCCGGCGACCGCGGCGAACGCCTGGATCGATGCGTTCCTGGCATTCTGCAAGGCCAACGATCTGCCCGCCGATTTCGTCAGCACGCATCACTATCCCACGGACGCGTTCGGAAGGCCGGGCGACGATACGGTCACGCAGTTGGCCGACAGCACGCGAAGTATCTTACGCGAACAGACCCGGGAGGTTCGGGGCAAGGCCGGCGATCTGCCGGTCTATTACACCGAATGGTGCACGTCCTCCAATCCGCGCGACCCGATGCACGACGATCCCTATACCGCGGCCTTCATCGTCAAGACGATCCTCGAAGCGAACGGATTGGTGCAGGGCTACAGCTATTGGACCTTCTCGGACATTTTCGAGGAGAATTACTTCCCTTCCACGCCGTTTCAGGGCGGCTTCGGGCTGCAGACCATCCACGGCATCGCAAAGCCCGCGCACCGCGCCTTCCAACTGCTGCACGGCCTTGGAACGGAGTTGATCGACGTCACCGGCACGCACGAGACCGTGGATGCCTGGTTCGTGCGCGGCGACCAGAAATCGACGCTGGTGCTGACCAATTTTGCGCTGCCCAGGCACGCGATCCAGACGGAGCAGGTGATGTTCAAGCTCGCCGGCGCGCGCGTGCCTTCGAAAGTGACCCTGCAGCGCATCGATTTGGAGCACGCCAACGCGAAGCGGCGCTGGGAGCAGCTCGGCAAGCCGGAATATTTAAGTGCCGCGATCGTTCAGGAGTTGAAAGACGTTTCTGGCCTCTTCGACGAACCGGTGGACTTCCTCCATGACAACGCCGAACTGACGCTGCAGATCGTCCTGCCGCCGCAAGCCGTGGCGGCTATTCATTTCTCGTACTAAGGCATTGCGGATGGAGGACTTGGCAGACCTGCCGGACGACGCGCTTGTCGCGCGGCTGCAGCGTGGCGCCTTCTCCTATTTCACCGAATTCTGCGATCCCGTGACCGGACTGGTCGCCGACACCTCGCGCAAGGATTCGCCCAGCAGCATCGCGGTCGTCGGCTTCGCGCTGTCCTGCTATCCGATCGGCGTAAGAAACAGTTGGATGACCCGCGCCGATGCCGCGCGGCAGACGCTCAAGGTCCTGCGTTTCTTTGCGCATAGCGAACAGAGCGCGGATCCGGACGCGACCGGCTACAAAGGTCTCTACTATCACTTCCTCGACATGCACACGGGAAAACGCGTCTGGCGCTGCGAGCTGTCTTTGATCGACAGTGCATTGCTGATGGCCGGCATTCTTGTCTCCGCCGTCTTCTTCGATGGTGAAGGCGACGAACGGGAAATCCGCGATCTTGCCAATGCGTTGTATCGGCGTGTCGAATGGCATTGGGCGGAGAGTGGAACCAAGACGGTCGCGCAAGGCTGGAAGCCGGAGTGCAGCTTCCTCAACTACGGTTGGGAGGGCTACAACGAGGCCACCATTCTCTACGTCCTGGGTTTGGGATCGCCGACGCATCCGCTGGCGAAACGCGGCTTCGACAGCTGGCGGCTGACCTATCAATGGGAGCATCTGCTCGGGCACGACGTGTTGTATTCCGGGCCGTTGTTCACGCATCTGTTCTCGCATGCCTGGATCGAGTTTCGCGGCATCCGCGACGCGTTCATGCGCGAAAAGTCGTCCGACTACTTCGAGAATACGGTGCGGTCGATCGCGCTGCATCGCGAATATGCCGTGCGCAATCCCTTGGCCTTCACCGGTTATTGCAGCGATTTTTGGGGCGTGACGGCCGGCGATGGTCCGCCTTATGGGCAGATGCGCGAGGACGGCCGCGACCGGCGCTATTTCGGCTACATGTCGCGCGGCGTTCCCTATGGTCCCGACGACGGTACGATATCCCCCTGGGCGATGCTGGCGACGCTGCCGTTCACGCCCGAGGCGGCGCTCACCGGAACGCGCCATCTGCTTCGCACCTACCCGCAGGTCTGTCGGAGCGATCGGTTTGCGAGTGGCTTCAATCCGACACTCGTGAAGGACGGCCAAGGCTGGCTGTCCGAAGGATGGTATGGCCTCGATCAAGGATTGCTGGTGATGATGATCGAGAACCACCGCAGCGGGTTCGCCTGGGACTTGTGCCGCCGCTCGCCCTATATCCGTGCGGGGCTCGCCCGCGCCGGCTTCACCGGCGGATGGCTCGCGCCATGACGGCCAAGACGGATACGCAGCGCGCCCAAGCGAAAGAGCAGCTCTTCGAGGCTCATGTCCGTCCGGAGGACTGGAAAAATCCGGCACCGCGCGAAATCTATGATCTCGCCATATTGGGCGCGGGTCCGGCCGGCATCGCCGCCGCCGAGTACGCCGCACGCCTGGGTTTCAGCGTCGCTCTGATCGAGCGCGGCCGGCTGGGCGGAACGTCGCTGAACGTGGGTTCGGTGCCGTCGAAGGCCGTCATTCGCACGGCGAACATCTATGCCCGGATGCATGACGTCGAAGACTTCGGCGCACCGGTGCCCGAGGAGCCCGCCGTCGATTTCGCGATGGTCCTCGCGCGCATGCGGGCGATCCGCGCGCGCATCGCTGAATATCACTCGGCGCGGCGGTTCGCGGCGCGGGGCGTCGACCTCTTCTATGGCGAAGGGCGGTTCGACGGGAGCCATGGGCTTGTCGTCGCCGGCGCCGGCGTCCGGTTCAAGAAGGCCCTGATCGCAACCGGCGCGCGGCCGCGGCCCTCCAATATCCCGGGGCTCGACAAGGTCGGCTATCGCACCAGCGACTCCGTATTCGACATGACGACGCTTCCCAAGCGGATAGCGGTCATCGGCGGCGGGCCGCTCGGCTGCGAGCTGGCGCAGGCGCTGCGCCATCTGGGCCCGCATGTTACGATCGTACAGAACGATCCCAAATTCCTCCCGCGCGAGGAACGCGACGCCGCCGAAATCCTGTCACGCAGCCTGGCGCGGTGTGGGGTGGAGATCCGGCTCAACACCACCGTCACGGGCGCGCGCATGAACGGAAGCGCGAAAGTGCTCGAAACCTATAACAACGAGGTCGAGGCCGATCTGGAGACCGACGAGGTCTTGCTGAGCATCGGCCGGCTGCCGAATGTCGAAGGTCTCGGGTTGGAGCACGCCGGCATCGCGCTGGACGGCGACCGCGGGATCGCCGTCGACGAACATCTGCGCACGTCGAACTCCGACATCTACGCCGCCGGCGACGTCTGCATGGACCTCAAATTCACCAACGCGGCTCGGGCCACCGCTCTGATGGCCGTCGAAAATGCACTGGCCGGCGGCCGGGGCCGGCATGGCGATCTCGTCATCCCCTGGTGCACGTACTGCGACCCCGAGATCGCGCATGTCGGCATGCACATCTGGGATGCGCGCGCTCAAAACATCCCCGTCAAGACCTTCACCGTGATGATGCACGACGTCGACCGCGCGATCACCGACGGCCAGGACCACGGCTTCGTCAAGATCCACATCGAGGACGGCACCGACAGGATATTGGGCGGCACCATCGTCGCATCCCGGGCGAGCGAGTTGATCAACGAATTGTCGGTCATCATGGGCGCCGGCATCGGCATGGCGGCGCTCGCGCGCATGGTCCACACCTATCCCGCGCAGTCCGAGGCGATCATGCTGGCGGCACGCGCTTACGTCGAGAGCCGCAACGCCGCGCGCGGTTGAGCTGAATTCTCGCAGATCGAGCAATCGTTCTGATACGCTCGTCGAAGTCCGTTCTCAGCGCATAGGCAAAGCAGATGATCCCGTTTTCGGTGCTCGACCTTTCTCCCATCGTGGAAGGGCAGAACGCCTCCGATGCCCTTCGCAACACGCTCGACCTCGCCCGGCATGCCGAACGTTGGGGCTATCGGCGATTCTGGCTCGCCGAGCATCACAACATGGCGGGCATCGCGAGCGCGGCGACCGCGGTCGTGATCGGCCACGTCGCCGGCGGCACCAAATCCATCCGCGTCGGCTCCGGCGGGATCATGCTGCCCAATCACGCGCCGCTGGTCATCGCCGAGCAGTTCGGGACCCTGGCGTCCCTCTATCCCGACCGGATCGACCTCGGCCTCGGCCGTGCGCCCGGAACCGATCCGCTCACGGCGCGCGCCTTGCGCCGCGATCTCGCCGCGACGTCCGAGAATTTTCCGCGCGACGTGCAGGAATTGCAGTTCTATTTCGAGCCCGCCGAGCCCAGCCAGCGTATCCGCGCGGTGCCGGGCGCGGGGCTGCGCGTCCCGATCTGGCTGCTCGGTTCGAGCACCTTCAGCGCGCAGCTCGCGGCCATGCTGGGATTGCCGTTTTCCTTCGCATCGCATTTCGCGCCCGACGACCTTACCGCGGCAATTCAGCTCTATCGCGAGCGGTTCGAACCGTCGCGCCAGATGAGCCATCCGTATGCGATGCCCGGCGTCAACGTCATCGCCGCCGACACCGACGCGGAGGCGCGCCGCCTCTTCACATCGCAGCAGCAGGCCTTCATCAACCTGCGGCGCGGCACGCCTGGGCGCATGCCGCCGCCGATCGACGACATCGACGCCTATTGGACACCCACCGAGAAGGCGATGGTCGAGCATTCGCTGAGATACGCGATCGTGGGCTCCCCCGAAACGGTCAAGCGCGGCCTGGAGTCCTTCATCGCGCTGACCCGCGCGGACGAGTTGATCATCGGCGCGCACATCTATGAGCATGCGGCGCGGTTGCGCTCCTTCGAGATCGTCGCGGGCTTGCGCGACATACTCGCAACGCAAAGAGCATAGGCCGGGCTTCTCTCGGAACTAGGCTTCGATCGGCTCGTCGAACATCAGCGCCCGCACATAGCGCGCCGGCGCGTTGCCGAAGCTCAGCACCTTGTCGTGATAACCCTTGAGGTCGAACGCGGCGCCGGCGCGCTTCTGCGCCTCGGCGCGGATCGCGTTGTGCTCCGACACGCCGACGAAATAGGTCGAGAGCTGCGTCGACGACAGCTGCGCCCGCACCCACTTACCCGCCGCCTCGCTCTCCTGCTGGAACGCGACCTGCGTCATCAGCCGCATCGCGTCTTCCTTGCTGATGCCGTCGACATGCACCATCTGGTCGAGGATCGCGTTGGTCACCGTGCGCAGCAGCACCTTGAGCTGGCTGAGCTTGTAGAGCGGCTCGTCGCCGCGGAAGCCTTGCTCCACCATCATGCCCTCGGCATAGACCGCCCAGCCCTCGATGAACGAGCCCGAGCCCAGCACCGCGCGCAGGATCGACGGGCAGGCATCGGCATGCCACAGCTGCACGAAGTGTCCCGGCATCGCCTCGTGCACCGCGACGTCCTGGATGCCGTAGGAATTGTACTCCCGCAGGAACGAGTCGACCTGCGCCTGGCTCCAGTCGTCGGGGATCGGCATCACGTCGAAATAGGTTTTG
Source organism: Rhizomicrobium sp. (assembly GCA_035551495.1). GTDB lineage: Bacteria > Pseudomonadota > Alphaproteobacteria > Micropepsales > Micropepsaceae > Rhizomicrobium. The sequence goes on from DASZMT010000016.1 coordinate 8,766, forward strand.
AGGTTCTTGTCCAGCGGCCCCGGCGAGTCGCAATAGGCCACCGCCACGCCGCGCGCGAATTCCGGCATCAGCACCACCTCGACCGGCGCGTCGGGCAGGGTGATCAGGTTCTTCGTCCGCACGAAATCCGTCGCCTTGGCGAGCAGGTCCTTCGCCGTCTGCACCACCGCATCGCGCGCCGGCCGCACGGCATAGGCGAGGGCGAGGGCCGCCTCGATCACCGCCTGCTGCTGCGCGTCTGTCGGTGCATCGGGCATCGGCGGCGCATCGGCGTGCCCCGCGAGCGCCTTGCGCGACACCTCGTACATCGCGGCGCGCGTGTCCTTGACCGCGGCTTCGGCCTTGGCGCGGATCTCGGCGCGCGTCAGCGGCGAGTTCAGCGTGAAGGCCAGCTTCTCGTCGAACAGCTTCGCCCCGATGCGGAAATCGCCCTTGGCGTTGGGCACCAGCACGGTGTCGATCCAGGTCTGGTTCTGCCCCACCGCCTTCTTCAGCGTGTCGGCCGCCATGTGCAGCCGCTTCTGCTCCGCGCCCGTCAGCGCGTCGGCATGCGGCAGCACCATGGTATCGACCACGCTGGTCACTCCGCCATTCTGCTTGGAGAGCGTGGTGGCATAGATCGCCGGCACGCGCGCCGGCACCAGCGTGGCGCGCATCTGCGCGAAGAGCTGCGGCAGCTTCTCCATGCGGCTGATCGCGGCGCGCATGCGCACCGGCAGGGCTGCGAATTCGCGCGACATCAGGCCGTAGAGCGCATCGCCCGCGGCCTGCGAAAAGGCGCGGCAGTCCCACGCCCAGCTCTCGAGCACCTCGTCGTCCCAGATCGCATGGCGCAGCCGGTTGGAGAGGATCGCGGCGTCCACCTGGTTGTCGCGGCCGAGCTTGGAACGGTCGAGTGCCGTGAGATCCGCCAAAATGCGCTTCCACAGCATCGTCTGTGCCTTGCGCGCCGGCGTGCTCATATCGTCGATCTCGTGATCGAAACGGTGATCGCCGGTCTGCGTCGCGCCGATCGGGCTCGCATGCATCTCCGCGTCCAGCCAGCGCTTGGCGATCGCGTTGAAATGCGCGTCGGCGGGCGAGGCGGCGGCACCGGCAAGCACCGGAGCGGTCAGCGCGGTCGCGCCCAGGAGAAAGGTCACGGAACGGCGGGAGAGGGCAGGGAGCACGGGAACGTCCTGATGGAGTCGCGGCTCGTACCCTGTTATGCCTCGCGCGCCCGATCAAGGTGGCGTACCTTCACGATCGCTCTAGGCCTGATTCGATTGAAGACGATCCGCACCGCGCAGCGGCTTCTCGCCGTGTCTTCGCTTGTCGCCCTTGTCGCGGCCTGCGCCTCGACGCCCGAGGAGAGCCACAACGTCACCGTCCCGCCCAATGCCGGTGTCTACAAGATCGGCCAGCCTTATCAGATTCAGGGCACCTGGTATTACCCGCGCGAGCAGCCGGACTACGACGAGACCGGCGTCGCCTCGTGGTACGGCCCGACCTTCTATGGCCACCGCACGGCGAACGGCGAGGTCTACACCGCGGGCGACCTGACGGCGGCGCACCGTACGCTGCCCCTGCCGGTGAACGTCCGCGTCACCAATCTCGATAACGGCAAGTCGATCGTCGTGCGCGTCAACGACCGCGGGCCCTTCGCAAAGGGCCGCATCATCGATCTGTCGGAGCGCGCTGCGGAGCTGCTCGGCTATAAGGACAAGGGCACCGCGCGCGTTCGTGTCACCTTCGTCAGCCGCGCCGACCTCGACGGCGGCCGCCCGCCGCCGGACGAAACGCCGCCCGAGATCGCTTCGGCCGTTCCCGCCGCGCCGACCATCCCGGTGACCACCGTTCCGGCCGATGCGATCGCCGGGGCGATCGTCGAGGCGCCGGCCATGAACACCGATCTGCCGCATCCGCCGATCCGCACCGCCGACGCCGCCGCGGCGACCGAGCCGACGGGCGTCGTCACCAAGGTTCCGGTTCCCGCCGTCACGCATCTTTACGTGCAGGCCGGCGCCTTCGGTTCCCGGGCGAATGCCGATCGCCTCGCCGCCAAGCTCGGCATGAAGGTTTCGCCGGTGGCGCAGAGCAGCCATACGCTCTACCGCGTGCGGCTCGGGCCATTTGATGCAGTCGAGGACGCCGATTCTGCGTTGGCGCGGGTGGAGAGCCTTGGTAGTAACGATGCGCAGATCGTCGTCGATCGCTAGCGTCTTCACGCCGTTGGTTCCGCGAACAAAAGTGTCATGGCCCGCAAAAGCGGGCCATCCAGGTGAAAGCGGTGGAATATTGGTAGGTTCGCGAAATCCGAATCTTGCGAAACCCGCAAGCAGCCTGCAGAACCCAACTGGATGGCCCGCTTTTGCGGGCCATGACAGGGGGTTTGGTTTTTCGAATTGGGTATCGGCCCTCGTCCCTCGGAGTCCCCTATGAATCATCGCCTGCTTGGCGCCTTGTTCCTTCTGTTCGCCGCGCTCGGCCTCGCCACGCCCGCGTCGGCCGACATCGCGACCACCGCCACGCATGGCATCCTGATGGACTACGACACCGGCCAGGTGCTGTGGGCGAAGGACGCCACGACGCCGATGCCGCCGGCCTCGATGAGCAAGCTGATGACCATCGAGCTGTTGTTCCAGCGGCTGAAGGACGGCCGCATGAAGCTCACCGACACGCTGCCGGTCTCCGAGCGTGCCTGGCGCGAGCGCTCCGGCTCCGAGATGTGGGTGAAGATCGGCGACCGCATGACGGTCGAGAACCTGATCCGCGGCGTCATCACCGTCTCGGCCAATGACGGCTGCATGGTGCTCGCCGAAGGCATGGGTGGCACCGTCGAAGGCTTCGTCGCGATGATGAACAAGCGAGCCAAGGAGCTCGGCCTCGCCCAGTCGCACTTCGTCAATCCGGACGGGCTCGACCAGCCGCCCGGCCAGCTGATGTCGGCGCTCGACCTCGCCAAGCTGGCGCGCCATCTGATCCACGACTATCCGCAATATTACCATTTCTTCTCTGAGCACGACATGTCGTGGTCGAACATCCATCAGGACAACCGCAACCCGCTGCTCGGCGCAGTGCCCGGCGCCGACGGACTCAAGACCGGCCATCTCGAAGCGGCCGGCTACGGCCTCGTCGGTTCGGCGATCCGGGGCGGCCAGCGCATCATCCTGGTGCTCAACGGCATGCAGTCGATCAAGGACCGCGCCGACGAGGGTGCCCGCATCATGGAGATCGGCTTCCGAGAGTTCCGCCGCTATCCGCTCTACAAGCCTGGGGATACGGTCGCCACGGCCGATGTGTTCGGCGGTGCCGAGAAATCCGTGCCGCTCACCGTCCGCGCGCCCGTCGCGATCACGCTGCAGGTCGACTCGCGCCCCGGCATGAAAGTCGCGGTGCGTTACAACGCACCGCTGAAAGCGCCGCTCGCCGCGAACCAGCAGGTCGGCACGCTGAACGTCACCGCGCCGGACTTCCCGGGGCTCAGCATTCCGCTCTATCCTGCCCACGCGGTCGAGCGCCAAGGCATCTTCGGCCGCATGTGGTCCGGCCTCATGGCGATGTTTGGCAGGAAATAATGAAGGGCCTGAAATGAAAAATATGGGGCACTTCGTCACCTTCGAGGGCGGCGACGGCTCGGGCAAGTCGACCCAGGTGAAGCGCCTCGCCACGGCGCTCAAGATGCGCGACCTCGACGTCGTCCTGACGCGCGAGCCGGGCGGGGCGCCCGGCGCCGACGAGATCCGCAAGCTGGTGCTGACTGGCGAGCCGGACCGCTGGGACGTGATGACCGAGACACTGCTGATGTTCGCGGCGCGCAACGATCACGTGACGCGCACCATCAAGCCGGCGCTGGCGAAGAAGAAGTGGGTGATCTGCGACCGCTTCACCGACTCCACCTATGCCTATCAGGGCGCCGGCGGTGGGCTGGAGCGCGAGAGCATCCGCCGCCTCGAGAGCCTGGTGCTCGACGATTTCCGTCCCGACCTGACGCTGATCCTCGACATCGCGCCGGATGTCGGCCTCGAACGCACCAAATCGCGCCGCCACGACGAGACGCGTTTCGAGAAGTTCAACCTGGCGTTCCACAAGCGCCTGCGCGACAGCTATCTCGCCATCGCGCGGCGAGACCCCATGCGCTGCGTGGTGATCGACGCCGCAGCCGACGAGAAGACCGTGGCCGCCGGCATCTGGAATGCCGTCGCCGAACGGTTCAAACTCAAGTAATGCCGCCGCGCGCCCGCTCTCCCAAGGTCGAGGACGTTCCCGAGACCGACCGCATCGAAGGTTTCCCGCATCCGCGCGAGGTTTTTCGGCTCGCCGGCCAGGACGCCGCGCTCGCCCGCGCGGCGCGCGCCATCCGAAACGGCCGCCCGCCGCCGGCCTGGCTGATCACCGGCCCGCCCGGCGTCGGTAAAGCGACGCTCGCCTACCGCATCGCCCGCGCCGTGCTCGCCCATGGCGCCAACGCCAACGTGCCCGAAGACCTCGCCGTCCCGGAGCGCGATCCCGCCGCGCTGCAGATCGCCGCCGCCTCGCATCCCGGTCTTTTGATCCTCAAGCGCGGCCTCAACGACTCCGGCAAGCTGATGAGCGATCTGTCGGTCAATGTCGTGCGCAAGCTGCAGGGCTTCTTCGGCATGACGAGCGGAGCAGGGGGCTGGCGCATCGCGATCATAGATACCGCCGACGATATGAACGACGCCGCGGCCAACGCATTGCTCAAGATGCTGGAGGAGCCGCCGCCGCGCGCCATGCTCCTTCTGCTTAGCAACGTGCCCGGCCGCCTGCTCCCCACGATCCGTTCACGCTGCCAGCGCCTCGCGCTGCGTCCGCTCGACGACGCCACGCTGGAAAGCGAGCTGGCTCGCCTTCTCCCCGACTCCGACGCATCCGAACGTGCCTCGCTCGCGCGTCTTGCCGGCGGCTCGATCGGCATGGCGCTGCAGCTCTCCGGCGGCGACAGCGTCGCGCTGGCGCAGGAGGCCGACCGCCTTCTCAACCACTCTTCCAATCATGGGGGGCCGCCCGACGTCGCCGCGATCCTGGCGCTGGGCGACAAGATCTATCGCATCACCGACGGGCTTCAGACCTTCGGCATGTTCCTCGCCGAGGCGCTCACCGCGCGCATCCGCGCCCGCGCGCTGGCGGGCGGCAGCCATCTCGACCGTTGGGTCGAGTGCCTGAACCGCATCGAAAGCCGCTTCGGCCGCACGGGCGCCCTCAACCTCGAACCGCGCCAGACGCTTCTCGCAACGGCAGGCCTTCTGGCCGACACGTCGCGCAGAGCAGGGGCTCTCTCGGGATGACATTTAAGCGCGTTTGCGCTACCCCAAATTCATGCTCGTCGACAGCCATTGCCATCTCGATTTCCCCGAATTCGCGCCCGAGCTCGACGCCGTGATGGACCGCGCCCGCGCCGCCGGCGTCGGGCTGTGCGTTTCCATCGGCACCAAGCTCGCCAACTTCCCGAACGTGCGCGCCGTCGCCGAGCGTTTCGACGACGTATGGTGCTCGGTCGGCGTCCACCCGCACGAGGCCGAAGGCGAGCTGCTCGCTTCGCCCGCGCCGCTGATCGAGGCGGCGCAGCATCCCAAGGTCGTCGGCATCGGCGAGACCGGTCTCGACTATTACTACGAGCATTCCCCGCGCACCGAGCAGATCGCCAATTTCCGCGCCCACATCGCCGCCGCACGCGCGACCGGGCTGCCGCTGATCGTCCACACCCGCGACGCCGACGACGACACCATCTGCGTCCTCGAGGAGGAAATGGCGGCCGCGCCGTTCACCGGCCTGATCCACTGCTTCACCGGCACGCCGCGCCTGCGCGACGCGGCGCTCGCCATCGGGTTCTCGATCTCGGTCAGCGGCATCGCGACCTTCAAGAAATCGCAGGCGCTGCGCGACACGCTGAAAGAAGTCCCGCTCGACCGCCTGCTGGTCGAGACCGACGCGCCGTACCTCGCGCCCATGCCGTATCGCGGCAAGCGTAACGAGCCGGCCTTCGTCGCCAACACCGCCGCGGTGCTGGCGGACGTCAAAGGCGTCGGCCCCGAAGCCCTCGCCGGCGCGACGACGGATAACTTCTTCCGCCTCTTCACCAAGGTGAAGCGGTGAGCCTCGAGGTCACGATCCTCGGCTGCGGCTCGTCCGGCGGCGTGCCGCGCATCGGCGGGCCGGACGGCGCCGGCTTCTGGGGCGCTTGCGATCCGGCAAACCCGAAGAACCGGCGCAAGCGCTGTTCCGCGCTCGTCCGTCAGCATGGCGCGAACGGCATCACCGACGTCCTGGTCGACACCGCGCCCGACATGAAGGACCAGCTGATCGACGCGCGCGTCACCAAGCTCGACGGCGTCCTGATCACCCACGACCACGCCGACCAGCTGCACGGCCTCGACGATCTGCGCCAGCTGGCGCTGATCCAGCGCCGCCGCATCGACGTGCACAGCGACGCCGAGACCTTCACCGGCGTGATGCAGCGCTTCGGCTATTGCTTCGTGCAGCCGCAAGGCAGCGACTATCCGCCGATCCTGAGCGCCAAGGTCATCCCGGAGCCGTTCGTGCCGTTCGCGATTTCAGGGCAGGGTGGCGACCTGCCCGTCCTGGCGTTCCATCAGCAGCATGGCCGCATCCGCTCCCTGGGCTTCCGCTTCGGCCCGGTGGCCTATTCGCCCGACGCCGACGGCCTGGACGACGCCGCGTTCGCCGCGCTGGCGGGTGTCGAATGCTGGATCGTCGACGCGCTGCGCTACACGCCGCATCCGAGCCACGCGCACCTGGCGCGGACCCTGGAATGGATCTCCCGGGTCAAACCGCGCCATGCCGTCCTGACCAACATGCACGTCGACCTCGACTACGAGACGCTCAAGCGCGAGCTGCCGCCCGGTGTCGAGCCCGCCTATGACGGCATGACGATCCGTCTCTAGACGGCAAATTTGCCGTACATGGCGCAGGCGCTCGGCGCTTCGCCCGACGTGTACACGATGACCTCCAGCTGGCTCTTGTTGGCGCCATCCACCCAGACCCGCCACCGGTCGCCGTTGAAGAACGTCGCGTGCCAATGGAGATTCCGGAACCTGACGCCATAGGGCTCATAGAGTTCGCCCCATGCCCGGTCGCACGCCGCTTCGCCGACCGCGATGGCCTGCGCAGCGGTCTCGGCGGGCACGACACGTCCGCAGCCGGAAACCAGGCCGACCACCAACAGGGCCGCGCACGCCCGAAGCCTCCGCCGCAATCTGTTTTTGTCCATCTACAATTGCCCATAATATTACTTATACGAAGAACTGATATGGCCCTAGAACGGCGCCTCGCCCACCATGTTGCCCGCCGGCGCGTAGCGGCACACCAGCACGTCCCAATGCCCCGACGTCGCCAGCGCGCAGCCGACCTGCGTCGTGTCGCGCCAGATCATTTGCGTGTAATGGCCGACCGCCTGCCAGCCGCCGCGCGTTGCGACGTCCGGGAACACGCCCGGCCGGAAGCTCGCTTTCTCGGCCGTCCAGCCGCCCACCATCTGCCCCGGCGTATAGGCGCCCGCCGTGCCCATCCAGAGATTCTCGCCCTCGCCCGCCCCACCCTGTGCCGGCGAATGCTCCAGCGTGCCGCGCCGCGCCAGTTCCCGCGCCCAAGGCGCCGCGTCGGCCGCCAGCCGGTCGCTCCAGGCCAAGTCCGGTGTGCCGGCGTCGGCTCGCGCCGCGTTGTGCGCCGCGAGGATCGCGTCCTTGATACCGGCAGCGCCCGCCGGCACGCCCACAGCCGCCGCGAGGACCAGCCCCGCCATCGCCCTGTGCATGAAGCTCACGTCGCAAGCCTTTCGGATGTCTGGTTAAACCTGCGTCATGCTACACCGGGACAACGACAACGTTATTGGGGAAACACCATGATTCGCCTGCCGACCGCCTGCGCCGCAGCCGCGCTCTGCACTCTGCTCCTGGCCCTGCCCGCCCAGGCCGAGTCCGGCGGCGACCTCAAGGGCCGCTGTACCGGTATGACCGGCATGGTGAATGCCACGGAGTGCAAGGCTTCGGTCGGCGGCGCGGTCAGCGCCCTCAAGGACGATCCGGCCTACTGCGTGCCCAAGGACCTCGGCAACAAGGATGCCCTGGCGGTGGTCCAGAAGTATCTTCCCGCCCACCAGGAGGTCTGGAGCCTCGGCGCCCACGAAGCAATCGCCAAGGCCATCGCCGACGCTTACCCCTGCCCGGCCAAGCCGTAAGATGGCGCCGCGCGACGTCGCCGAGCTGCTCGAGATCATGCGCCGGCTGCGGTCGCCCGATGGCGGCTGCCCCTGGGATATCGAGCAGACCTTCGCGACCATTGCGCCCTACACCATCGAGGAGGCCTACGAGATCTTCGCCGCCATCGAGGACCAGGACTGGCCGGGCCTGAAGGACGAGCTGGGCGACCTCTTGTTCCAGGTCGTGTTTCACGCCCGGATGGCTGAGGAGCGCGGTCTTTTCGCCTTCGGCGACGTTGTGGATGCCATCGTCGACAAGATGGTCCGGCGCCACCCGCACGTCTTCGCCGACGCCGGCCGTCCCGCCGATGCCGGCGCCCAGACGATATCCTGGGAGGCGGTCAAAGCCGCTGAGCGCGGTGCGAAAGGTCCGGCCGGGACGCTCGACAATGTGCCCCTCGCCCTGCCCGCCCTGACGCGCGCCGAGAAGCTTCAAAAGCGGCTTTCAAGCGTCGGATTCGATTGGAATAATGCCCGCCTGGTGCTCGACAAGGTCGCCGAGGAAGCGGCCGAGATCGTTGAGGCCCAGGAAAGCGGCGCCAGCCACGCCGAGCTGGAGGGCGAGGTCGGCGACCTGCTCTTCGTGGTGGCCAACCTGGCGCGTCACCTCAAGGTCGATCCCGAGGCGGCGCTGCGGACGACCAACGCCAAGGTCACCCGCCGCTTCCGCTGGATCGAGGCCCAGCTCGCCGCCCAGGGCCGCGGCCCGAAGGACGCGACCCTGGCGGAGATGGAAGCGCTCTGGCTGCAGGCCAAAACCCAGGTCTGATGCCACGTTTGGCGCCACGTCTGACGCCAGGTCCTGACGCCAGGTCTGACGTCAGTGCGGCTCGGCCGCCACGATGGCGGGGTCGCCAAGCCTGGCGGCGTCCGGCACCGCCATCGCTACCGGCCCAAGCTGCGGGTCTCTCTTGGCGGCAATCGCCAGGTCGCGCTCGTGCTTGTCCGAGACGACGAAGATGGCACCGGTCTTCACCGGAATGCCGAGAAAGTCCTTTCCCACGATCCCCAAGCCGGCGAAATCGCCGATGTAGACGGTCTGCCCGGCGTGGATCGTGAACGGGATCGAGATGGTCGAGCGGATCCGCAAAGCGTTCCCGGGGTCGCCATAGCCGTAGACCTCGTAGTCGCCCGGCTCGAGGTAATCGATGGTGACGTCGCCGTCCTCGTGGCCGGTGAAGTCGGGCGTGCGGAACGCGACCCAGTCGGGCTTGTAGCTGATCACGCCGTCGAAGCTCGGCAGCCACGACGACTGGCCGGCTTTGCGGAAATAGAAGATGACTTCCTGGTTCCGATCGAGCGTGCCGGCCGCGAACACCAGCGCCCCAGCATCCTTGCCGTGATAGCCGGTGTCGACCGCCTGCGCCGCGCCGCTTGCCGCCAGCAGACCGGCCAGCCCCAACAGGAATCGTCTCAGCATACCGGCGCCCCCTCGGATGTGCACAGCCTCGTGCATAACCACAAAATCACGCGAGGATATTCTTGTAACCATTTACCCAGGAAGGAAATTCTTGAATCGGCCATGAAACCGTTCCACCTCGCGCGGGTCGACGGTCAGCGTGAGCTCGACATCGGTCTCGCGGTCCCGCCGCTCGAGCACCTGGGCATGCCGATACGCCCACGCAAGCCCCTCGCCATCGGCATGCGGCAGCGTCAGCCTGTAGCGAATGTTGGCATGCGTCAACTCGGCCTCGAAACGCTGCAAAAGCGCGGGCAATCCCTCGCCCGACAGCGCCGAAACCGCGACCGGTCCCTTGGGCCGCAGGTTGCTCGCCAACATCGAGTCCCGGACCTCCGGCTCGACCTTGTCGATCTTGTTCAGCACCTCGACGAACGCCCGTTCGCCCTCGGTGTCGACGCCGAGGTCGGCCAGCACCTTCAGCACATCGGCTTTCTGAGCCTCGCTCTCGGCATGGGAGGCATCGCGGACATGGGCGATGACGTCGGCCTCCAGCACCTCCTCCAGCGTGGCGCGGAAGGCGGCGATCAGCTCGGTCGGCAGGTCGGCGATGAAGCCCACCGTGTCGGACAGCACGGCCCGGGTTCCCTTGGGCAGCTTGAGGCCGCGCATGGTCGGGTCGAGGGTCGCGAACAGGAGGTCCTTGGCCAGCACCTCGGCATCGGTCAGCCGGTTGAACAGCGTCGACTTGCCGGCGTTGGTGTAGCCGACCAGTGCGATCACCGGATACGGCACCCTCTTCCGGGCTTGGCGCTGAAGGCCGCGGGTGCGCTTGACGATTTCCAGCTCCTTCTTGATGCGGACGATGCGGTCGCCGATCAGCCGCCGGTCGGTCTCGATCTGGCTTTCGCCGGGACCGCCGAGGAAGCCGAAGCCGCCGCGTTGCCGCTCCAAATGGGTCCAGGACCGCACCAGCCGCGAGCGCTGATAGCTGAGATGCGCCAGCTCGACCTGGAGACGTCCCTCATGGGTGCGGGCGCGCTCGCCGAAGATCTCCAGGATCAACGCCGTGCGGTCGAGCACCTTGGTGCTCCACGCCTTCTCGAGGTTGCGCTGCTGGACCGGCGACAGCTGGGCGTTGACGATGACGACGGTCGGCTCCATCGCCTTCGCCTCGTCGGCGATCTCCTGGACCTTGCCCGAGCCGATCAGCGTCGCGGGAACGGGGCGCGTCAGCGGCGCGATATACGACGCGATGACCTGAAGTCCGATCGCCGCCGTCAGGCCGACCGCTTCCGCGAGCCGCTCGTCGGCGTCGCGATCCAGCCGCGCCCCTTGGGCACGCGCCTTCGGCTCGACATGGACCACGAACGCCGTGCGCACGTTTTCGCGCGCGCTGTCATATCCGGCGGCTTTGGACGGCTTGGTTACACGCCCTCCTTCTCGAGTGCCGTCTCCTCCTGCAGCTGGATCGGTCCCAGCGGCATGACGGTCGAGATCGCGTGCTTGTAAACCAGCTGCGCCTGGCCGTCCCGGCGCAGGAGCACGCAGAAATTGTCGAACCACGTGATATTCCCCTGAAGCTTTACGCCGTTGACCAGAAAGATCGTGACGGCCGATTTGCTTTTCCGAACTGCATTGAGAAACGTGTCTTGCAGATTTTGTTGTTTTTCGCTCATCGGGGAATCCAAGTGATGATTGTGCTTCACGCCCCTGCGAAGCACTTTTGCCCAGCATAGGCCTTGTTGCTGCGTTTGCGAAAGGCCCTAAGCGCCGCTTTTCGCGGCACGCTCGGTAGACGTCAGGCCATAGAGTTCCTGGACGCGGCGCGTCAGCGGCCCCGGCTTGCCATCCCCAATCTGGGTCCCGTCGAGCGCCGTCACCGGCACCACGCCGGTCGCTGACGAGATGAACGCTTCCTGGGCGGCAAATGCTTCCTGGGGCGTGAAAGATGCCTCTTTCACGGGCAGTTGCGCGGCCGCGGCGGCCTCCAGGATCACCCGGCGCGTGACGCCCGGCAGGATGGCGTTGGACAGCGTCCTTGTACGGAGGTTTCCCGCCGCGTCGACGATCCAGGCGGTGGTCGAGCTGCCTTCGGTTACAAATCCCTCATCGTCGACCAGCCACGCTTCATAAGCGCCGGCGCGCCGCGCCGCCGTCTTGGCCAGCAGGTTGGGCAGCAGCTGCACCGTCTTGACGTCCACCCTGCCCCAACGCTCGTCCGGCCGCGTGATCGCGGTGACGCCGCGCTGCCGCCGCGCCTCCAGATCGCCGGCCGCGATGGCGCGCGCCGTGAGGATCAGGCTCGGCCGCGGCGGTTCGTTTGGAATCGGATGGTCGCGCCGCGCCACGCCGCGGCTGACCTGCAGGTAGAGCAGCCCGTCGTGCACCGCATTGCGCCGGACCAGCTCGCGCATCACCAGCTTCAGCGCCCGGCGCGCCATCGGCATCGCGATCTCGATCTCGCGCAGCGAGCGCTCCAGCCGGTCGAGGTGTTCCTCCTCGTCCATCAAGCGGCCGTTGTCGATGCCGCAGACCTCATAGACCGCGTCGCCGAGCTGAAGCCCGCGATCCTCGACATGCACGCCGGCCGCGCCATGCGGCACATAGCGGCCGTCGACATAGGCGATGCGTCCGGCGGGCCGGCGGCCGTTCCACTTGGGAAAGCTCACGCGTTGAAGCCCATCTCGCGGCCGTTCGGGCCGACGCCCAGCGACTTCAGCTTGCGGTGCAGCGCCGAACGCTCCATGCCGATAAAGGCGGCGGTGCGCGAGATGTTGCCGCCGAAGCGGTTGATCTGCGCCACCAGATAGTCGCGCTCGAAGATCTCGCGCGCCTCGCGCAAGGGCAGCGAGATCACCAGATCGCCGCCGCGCCCGCCGCCCCATGGCGCGCTCGATCCGAGATCGGCCGGCAACAGGTCGGCGGAGATCACCTGCGCCGCGTCGTCGGTGGCGAGGATCAGCAGCCGCTCCACGATGTTGCGCAGCTGGCGCACGTTGCCCGGCCAGCTATGCGATTGCAGCACCGCCATCGCATCGTCGCCGATCTCGCGCATCGCCAGGCCCGACGTCGCCGACAGCCGCTTCATGAAATGCGAGACCAGAAGCGGAATGTCGTCGCGCCGCTCCGCCAGCGACGGCACGCGCACCGGCACGACGTTGAGGCGGTGATAGAGGTCCTCGCGGAACTTGCCCGTCGCGATCTCGGCGCGCAGATCGCGCGTCGTCGAGCAGATCACCCGCGCATCGACCTGCACGCGCATCGTGCCGCCGACGCGGGTGAAGGTCTGGTCGACGAGCACGCGCAGGATCTTGCCCTGGGTCTCCAGCGGCATGTCGGCGACTTCGTCGAGATAGAGCGTGCCGTTGTGCGCCAGCTCGAACATGCCGGTCTTGCGCGGTCCCTCGCCGGCCTCGACGCCGAACAGCTCCGCCTCGATCCGGTTCGGCGCCATGGTGGCGCAGTTGATCGCCACGAACGCGTTGCCGGCGCGGCGCGAGCGCGCGTGGATCATGCGCGCCACCACTTCCTTGCCCGAGCCCGACGGGCCGGTGATGAAGATGCGGCTGTTGGTCGGCGCGATCTTGTCGATGGTCTGGCGGACCTGCGAGATCGCCGAGGACTGGCCGATCATGTCGCTGTCGTCGCCGGCCTTCAGTTTCAGTTCGCTCACCTCTCGTCGAAGACGCGACGCTTCGAGCGCCCGTCCGACAACGTGAATGAGACGATCCGCCTTGAACGGCTTCTCGATGAAGTCGTAGGCGCCTTTCTTGATCGAGGCGACTGCTGTCTCGATCGTGCCGTGGCCCGAGATCATCACCACCGGCAAATCCGGCTGCTCGCGCTTCAGCGTCTCGAGCACCTGGATGCCGTCGAGCTTGGAGCCCTGTAGCCAGATGTCGAGCACCACCAGCTGCGGCCGGCGCAGGCGCACGGCGTTGAGCGCCGCCTCGCTGTCGCCCGCGACGCGCGTGTCGTAGCCCTCGTCCTTGAGGATGCCCGCGATCAGGTCGCGGATGTCCTCTTCGTCGTCGACGATCAGGATTTCAGACGCGATCTGCGATCCGTTCTTGCTCATCGCTCGTCACCTTGTCTTTCTTCTGCTTCGGCGGGAAGGTCATCACGACCTCCGCGCCATGCACCCCGTCACTGTGTTCCGCTGAATCACGTCCGGCGTCCTGCAGCACCAGCTCGCCGCCATGGTCTTCCAAGATCTTGCGCACGATCGCGAGGCCGAGGCCGGTGCCCTTGGCGCGCGTCGTCACATAAGGCTCGGTCAGCCGGTCGCGATGCTCGTGCGGCAGGCCGATGCCGTTATCGGTGATGCGGAAGACGATGCGGTCCGCACTCGGCTCCAGCGCCAGCACGATACGTCCAGGCGTGTCGTCATCGCCCCTGGAAAGCCGCGCCGCGACGCCCTCGCCCGCATTCTTGAGCACGTTGGTCAGCGCCTGGTTCACCAGCCGCCCGTCGCACTCGAAATAAACCGCGTCTTTCGGCAGCCTGGTCTCGTAAGTGATCTGCGGATTTCCGACGCGCTGCAGGAACACCGCCTGCTGGATCAGCTCCTGCGCGTTCTCGCGCCGCATCACCGGCGTCGGCATGCGCGCGAAGGAGGAGAACTCGTCGACCATGCGGCCGATGTCGCCGACCTGGCGCACGATGGTGTCGGTGCATTGCGCGAAGACCTCGGGATCGGTCTGGATCTCGGACGCGTATTTGCGCTTGAGCCGCTCGGCCGAAAGCTGGATCGGCGTCAGCGGGTTCTTGATCTCGTGCGCGATGCGGCGTGCGACGTCGGCCCAGGCCGCGGTGCGCTGGGCCGAGACGAGATCGGTGATGTCGTCGAAGGTCGCCACGAAGCCCGAGCCGTCCGGCCCGCGCTCGCTCGACACCTGCACGCTCAGCGCCCGGTTGGTCGAGCCGCGCTTGAGCGCCACCTCGCCGCTCGAGCGCCCCACGGGCTCGGTGATCGCGCGGCGGATCAGCGCCGCCATCTCGGGCACGCTTTCAGAATAGTGCCGCCCCTCGATCTCCTCCGGCGCCGCGTTCAGCAACCGTGCGGCGGCACGATTGACGATGGTGATCATGCCGTCGTGGTCCAGACCGATCACCCCGGCGCTGACGCCCGCCAGCACCGCTTCGGTGAAGCGGCGGCGCTCGTCGTTCTGGCGGTTGATCTCCACCAGCGCGGTGCGCTGGCCGTCGAGCTGCGCGATCATGCGGTTGAAGGCGCGGCCAAGAAGGCCGACCTCGTCGTCGTCGCGCTCCACCTCGACCTGGGCGCGCAGATCGCCTTCGGAGACGCGCTCGGCGGCTTCGATGAGGCTCGAGATCGGCCGCACCAGCCGGTTCGCCGCCCACAAGCCGAGCCAGATCGCCGCCAGCAGGATCACCAGCGACACGACGCCATAGAGCGCCGCGAACACCAGTTCGATCTCGGTGCGGCTCTGGTCGAGGCGCTTGAACTCGCTGAACTGCACCTTGGTCGTGTTGTAGTAGCCGTAGACCTGCGGATCGACGGGCCGCGCGATCAACAGATACGCGTCCTTCAGGAACGACATGCGGATCAGGGCATAGACGATGCCGGTGTTGGGATCGCCATAGGTGATCGGCGACGGATTGCTGCGCGCCCATTCGAGGTCGCTGGCCGACGGCTTCATTGCCGCCGAGAATTTGAAATTGGTGTTGGAGCCGCGATAGCCGCCCTGCCCGTCCACCACGAAGGAGCCGACCAGCTTGCGCTTCTCGGCCATCTCCTCGAGCCTGGCGAACATCAGTCCGGTGCGCATCTGGTGCTGGTCGTCGATCAGCGACGGATCGCTTTCGAGCGTCAGCATCATCTCGGTCGCGTCCTGCGCCACGCCGCGCGCCTTGTCGAGCATGTAGCGGTAGGCGACGGACTGCGCATTGTCCAAGGTCGCGGCCACCTTGGCCGAGAACCACGACTCGATGCCGAGGTTCAGCGTCACGATCGAGAAGATCGCGACCAGGATCGCCGGCGTCACCGCGATCGCCGAGAACATGAAGACGAGCCGGACATGCAGCCGCGCGCCCGCCGTCCCCGCCACGCGGTCGCGCCACAGCCGCGCCAGCCGCCAGGCGATCAGCGCCGCCAGGACGCATCCGAAGGCCACGTTGGCGAAGACCAGGTCGTCGAGCACCTTCGGCGTCGGCAGCACCGGGCCGACACCCGTCACGATGGCGTAGGTCAGCGCACCCGACAGCACCGCCAGCATGCCCGCGCCGAACGCGAGCAGCGACGGGCGCGAAATCGCCCGCACCCAGTTCAACAAGCCGCCGCTGGGCGGCTCGGCCACAAGATTGGCTGTCGTCATCGGGTTCCTGGAAGGCCACTAACTGTCTAGCGGCGTTCATCTATCTGCCACAGTGTAGCGCAGACACAGGATGTTGCAAGAATGCTGCGTTGCGACCCCGCAACAGGGTTAAATGCCGAAGGACACGCCTCCTATTGTCATGCCCGCGGAGGCGGGCATCCAGTGAAACGAGCGAGGTCTGTGAGTTCCTCTGGATGCCCGCCTGCGCGGGCATGACAGGCGAGGAAGGCTAGTCAGCCCTTAACCCCCGAATGACCTCCAGCCCCAGATCGCGGATCTTCTTCCTGAGCGTGTTGCGGTTCAGCCCGAGCAGGTGCGCCGCCCGGATCTGATTCCCGCGCGTCGCGGCCAGCGCGATCGACAGCAGCGGCCGCTCGATCTCCTGCAGGATGCGATCGTAAAGCCCCGGCGGCGGCAGCTTCTCGCCCTGGTCGAGGAAGTACTTGGTCAGGTGCCGCTCGACGGCGGCACTCAGCGTGGCGGCCTCGTCGCCCTCGTCCGCGCTCAGCACCCGCGCCGGCTCCTTGAGCTCCAGCGAGATCGCGGACGTCGGGATCGTCTCGCCGGAATGCAGCACCGCCATGCGCCGGATCAGGTTCTCCAGCTCGCGCACATTGCCCGGCCAGCGATAGTGCTTGAGCATGTCGTACGCCTCCGGGTCGAGCCGCTTGGACGGCAGGCCTTCGTCCTCCGCCTTGCGCAGGAAGTGGCGCACCAGGTCCGGCACGTCTTCGGCGCGCTCGCGCAGCGGCGGCAGGCGCATCGGCACGACGTTGAGCCGGTAATAGAGGTCCTCGCGGAACAATCCCTGCTGGATCAGCTGGCGCAGGTCGCGGTTGGTCGCGGCGATGATGCGCACATCGGTCTTGATCGGCGTGCGTCCGCCGACGGTGGTGTACTCGCCCTGCTGCAGCACGCGCAGAAGCCGCGTCTGCGCCTCCAGCGGCATGTCGCCGATCTCGTCGAGAAAGAGCGTGCCGCCTTCGGCCTGCTCGAACCGCCCGATGCCGCGGTTGGTCGCGCCGGTGAAGGCGCCGCGCTCGTGGCCGAACAGCTCGCTCTCGACCAGCTCCTTCGGGATCGCCGCCATGTTCACCGCGACGAAGGCGCCGTGCCGCCGCTTGCCGTAGTCGTGCAGCGCCCGCGCCACCAGCTCCTTGCCGGTGCCGCTCTCGCCCATGATCATCACGGTGAGATCGGTCTGGGTCAGCCGCGCGATGACGCGATAGATCTCCTGCATCGCCGGCGAGCGGCCGATCAGCGGCAGCCGGTCCTCGCTGCGCGGCTCCGGCGTGGTGTCGCGCTTGCTGCCGACGCTGGCGAGCGCCCGCTGTACGACGGAAGTCAGCTCCTTCAGGTCGAACGGCTTGGGCAGATAGTCGAACGCGCCGCGCTCGGTCGCGGTGATCGCGGTCAGGATGGTGTTCTGCGCGCTCATCACCACCACGGGCAGATCGGGTCGGATCTTCTTGATGCGCGGGATCAGGTCGAAGCCGTTCTCGTCCGGCAGCACGACGTCGGTGATGACGAGATTGCCGTCGCCGGCGCTGACCCAGCGCCACAGCCCGGCCGCGGTGCCGGTGGTGCGCACGTCGTAACCGGCGCGACCGAGCGCCTGGTTCAGCACGGTGCGGATCGCGGAGTCGTCGTCGCAGATCAAGACAAGTCCGGCGGGCAAATCAGCCTCCTTCGCTGTGATCCGCCGCCACCGGCAGCAGGATGCGGAAAATCGTGCGGCGCGGCACCGAATCGCATTCGATGACGCCGCCATGGTCGCCGACGATCTTGGCGACCAGCGCCAGTCCCAGCCCCGAACCGCGGGGTTTGGTGGTGACGAAGGGATCGAAGATGTTGGGCATCAGGTCGTGCGGCACGCCCGAGCCGTTGTCGCGCACTGTGACTTCCAGAGGCAGGCTTAGCCGCTCGCCTGCCACCGCCGCGCCGAAGCGCACGCCGGGGCGATAGCCGGTGGTCAGCGTGATCTCGCCGCCCTGCTCCGGCAGCGCGTCGGCGGCGTTGCGCACCAGGTTCATGAACACCTGGATGAGTTGATCGCGATCGCCGAGCACGGGCGGCAATGACGGATCGAAGCTCTCGGTCACCGTCACGCCCTTGGCGAAGCTGTTCTCGGCCACCTTGCGCACGCGGTCGAGCACTTCGTGGATGTTCACCGGGCTGCGCGGAAAGGCGCGGGTGTCGCCGAACGACTCCATGCGGTCGATCAGCGCGCGGATGCGGTCGGTCTCGTCGCAGATCAGCGTGGTGAGATCGCGCTCGCCGGGCGGCAACCCCTCTTCGAGAAGCTGCGCCGCGCCGCGGATGCCGGCCAGCGGGTTCTTGATCTCATGCGCCAGCACCGCTGCCATGCCGTGCATCGAACGCACCGCGCCGCGATGCAGCAGCTGCCGGTCGATGCGCTGCGCCAGGCTGCGCTCCTGCAGCATGACGACGACGGCGCCGTCCGGCTCGGGCAGCGGCGTGACGTTGACGTCGGCGATCCGCTCGCCGTTGCGCGGCGTCGAGAGATCGACATTGCGTTCGCTGACCGAGGCACCGCGCTCGCGCGCCTGCGCTACGAGCTGGATCAGCGGGCTGCCGAACGGGATGACGTCGTTCAGGACGTGGCGCACCAGGACGCCCGCGCCGGTATCGAAGAACTGCTCGGCCGCCGGATTGACGAAAAGGATCTTCAGATCGGCCGCCACGATCAGCAGCGGCATGGGCAGCGCGCCGGCGATCGCCGTGCCGGTGGCCACATCCATTCTGTCGATCCTGTAATCTGCCATCGCTGCCATGCCTACCGATTGGGCATGCTAAGGCACTGTCCATAAATTCGGCAACCCTTATGTTGCGCTGCGGTGCGATTGTCATCCGCCGCCACAACTGTCATGCCCGCCTCCGCGTATGACAATCTTTCCGTGTACAAGAAAATAAATTCAACCTTAGGTCTTGAATCGGGTTCCGTCAGGCTTATTTCCCTAACAGAAACCAAGGAGGGCCGTGTCTTCGGTCAGCACTGACACGCAATACAGGCCGGGCGCCCTCCGTGTGCGCCCGAGGAGAATGCCCGAAGGACGCTTGCGTAACCGCGTGGGAGCGGAGCGCTGTGGTCCGCCAAAGGGGTTGTCCGGTCAAGGCTGTGGCGGTTTGGGAGAGGTGCCAGTCGGCCGGCGCGGATGCGCGCGGGCGGATGGCTGCCGATCCCCGAAGTCCGGGATGCGGGCAGCGCGGCGTGATCGGCCGTTCTGCCCGTTTTCCTATGACCGCTCTTTTCCTCTTGTGCTACCCAATGCGCCCTCACCATCGGGAGCCGTCATGCCAGGGGTCGCCGCATTGATCGTAGCCGCAGGACGCGGCGAGCGGGCCGGCGGCGCGGTGCCCAAGCAGTATGCGAATCTGCTCGGCAAGCCGATCCTGCGTTGGACCATCGAAGCCTTTGCGCACCATCCGGCGATTTCGATGGTGCAAGTCGTGATCGGCGCCAAAGACGAAGCGCTCTACAGCGACGCGACGAAGGGACTGACCTTGCTGCCACCGCTCGCCGGCGGTCCGAGCCGCCAGCACTCGGTGATGCACGGCATGGAAGCCCTGGCGCATCGCAAGCCCGATTATGTGCTGATCCAGGACGCGGCGCGGCCGCTGGTTTCGGCGGCGATGATCGACGAGGTCGTCGCGGCCCTGAAGGCCGGCGCCGATGGCGCGGTGCCGCTGCTTGCCGTCGCCGACACGCTGCGCAAGCTGGAGAACGGCAAGTGGATCACGGTGCCGCGCGATGGCCTGCAGCGCGCCCAGACGCCGCAGGGCTTCGTCTTCCCGAAGATCTTCAAGGCGCACCGCGACCACGCCAAGGAGAATCTGACCGACGACATGGCGCTCGGCGAACTCGCGGGGCTTCACATCGTGCCCGTGGCGGGCGAGGACACCAACATGAAGGTCACCGAACCGAAGGACTTCGCGCTCGCCGAAGCGCATCTGCGGGCCCGCCTCGGCGAAAGCCGCACCGGCATGGGCTATGACGTGCACAAATTCACCGACGGCGATCACGTCTGGCTGTGCGGCATCAAGGTGCCGCACAGCCACGGCCTCGAAGGCCATTCCGATGCCGACGCCGGACTGCATGCCCTGACCGACGCGATTCTGGGCGCCATCGGCGAAGGCGATATCGGCCAGCACTTCCCGCCGACCGACGAACGCTGGCGCGGCGCGCCATCGTGGAAGTTCTTGGATCACGCAGCCTCGCTGGTCGCGGCCAAAGACGGCGCCATCGTGCATTGCGACGTCACCATCGTTTGCGAACGCCCCAAGGTCGGCCCGCACCGCGATGCGATGCGCGCCAGGATCGCCGAAATCCTGAAGCTCGATCCTGCCCGGGTCAGCGTGAAGGCGACGACCACCGAAGGCCTCGGCTTCGAAGGCCGCCGCGAAGGCCTTGCGGCGCAAGCCGTCGCCACCGTCCGCCTGCCGTGAGCACCCTGCTCGCGACCTGGTTCGGCGTCGGCTATCTGCGGCCGGCATCCGGCACTTGGGCGAGTCTCGTCGCCCTGCCCTTCGCCTGGCTCATCCTGTGGAAGCTCGGCCCGCTCGCGCTTGTCGCGGCGAGCATCATCGCCTACATCGCCGGCGTCTGGTCGACCGGCCTCTACGAAGCGCGCACCGGCAAGGAAGATCCCTCCGAATGCGTCATCGACGAAGTTGCCGGCCAGTGGCTCGCCTGCGCCGCCGCGCCGCTGTCGATCCCCGCTTTCGCCATCGCCTTCGCGCTGTTTCGATTGTTCGACGTCACCAAGCTGTGGCCGGTGTCTCTCGGCGAAGAGCTGCCGCGCGGCTGGGGCATCATGACCGACGACATGATTGCCGGCGCGATGGCTGCCGCGCTCGTTGCGGCGGCGCGGTGGCAAGGCCTAGTCTGATGCGCTCACACCCAAAGGCGATCCGATGTTCTCTTCCCCCATGCTCCGTCTCGCCGAAGTCGTGGTCGCCGACGCCCGCGCCGCCAAATTGCGCCTCGCCACGGCCGAGAGCTGCACCGGCGGCATGATCGGCGCGCTGATCACGGAGGTGCCCGGCTCGTCGGCGGTGTTCGACCGCGGCTTCATCGTCTACACCAATCGCGCCAAACAGGATCTGCTCGGCGTCCCCGGCGACCTGATCGCCGACATGGGCGAGGTGTCGGAAGCCGTGGCGCGCATGATGGCGGAAGGCGCCGTCGAGAACTCGAACGCCCAGCTCGCCGTTGCTTGCACGGGAATTGCCGGCCCCGGCGGCGGCACGCCGATGAAGCCGATCGGCCTCGTCCACATCGCCGCTTGCCGCGAAGGCCGTTCGATCCTCCACGAAGAGTTGCGCCTGGGCGACATCGGCCGCACCGAGGTGCGCCTGAAGACGTGCGAGGCAGCGCTAAGCCTTCTGCACCGCCTGATCTGACAGCGTCTTGGCACGCGCCTCGAAGGCATCGGCCATCTTCACATAGACCTTGCCGAACGCCGCACCCGCGACGGCGTTGAGAAGGCGGCTCTTGAATTCGTAGGCGATGGAGAACTCGACGCGGCACCCCGCGCCGTCGGGCGTGAAGCGCCAGTTGTTCTCGAGCGTCTTGAACGGCCCCGTCGTCTGCGCAACGTCGATCGTGTGCGCAACGGGATCGAGGATGACTTGGCTCGTGTACTTTTCACGCAGCGCGCCATAGCCGACGGCCATCTCGGCCGCGACGATCTCGCCATTGCCGATCCGCTCTCGTGACAGCACGCGCAGAGCCGCGACCCAGGGCAGGAATTTCGGATACTGCTCGACGTCGGCGACGACCCGATACATCAGGTCGGCCGTGTACGGAACGTGTCGGGTCTCGGCGTGCGCGCTCACGGTGTCACTTCAGCTCGAATACCACGGTGACATGCGCCGAAACCTCGAGCTGCCCCGGCAGGATCGAGGTGCCTGGCGGCGGAGGCGGTGGGCGCGCGCGATCGAATTCCTCCGACGAAAGGTTGTTGCCGATGGTGAGCAGTTTGCCGACGTGGGCACCGTCGGCGCCCGCGAGCACCTCGGCCTTGTGGCGCGCGTCGCGGATCGCGGCGGCGCGCACCTTGTCGAGATAGGCATCGCGGTTCTGCGCCTCGAACACGACGTGGTTCGACGAATTCGCGCCGGCGCCGGCCGCTGCGTCGAGGTTACGACGCCCAGATCGATGCTGGCGTGATCGGGATCGACGTAGAGACTCGCATCGCCCGCGATCGTGACGGTGTGGGCCAGCGACACCGGCTCGGCCGCCGCGGGGAGCGGCGTCAGCGCGATCAGTGCCGCGATCAAGCTCTTGCGCATGTCGTCCCCTCGCGAATGAGCGGCGAGTTCGCCCGTCAATTCGGGCAAAACAAAGTCAGGCCTTCGCCAGGCGCGCGGCTTTCAGCGCCGCGAAGTCGCTGTCCGCGTGATAAGACGAACGCGTCAGCGGCGAAGCCGAGACCATCAGGAAGCCTTTGGCGCGCGCCGTGGCTTCGAGCGCCGCGAACTCGTCCGGCGTCCAGAAGCGCTCCAGGGCGGCGTGCTTCTTCGTCGGCTGGAGATACTGACCGATGGTGAGGAAGTCGACGCCGGCGGCGCGCAGGTCGTCCATCACCTGCATGATTTCCTCGCGCGTTTCGCCCAGCCCGACCATCAGGCCGGACTTGGTGAAGCCCTTGGGATCGATCTCCTTGACGCGCTGGAGAAGGCGCAACGACGTGAAATAGCGTGCGCCGGGCCGCACCTTCAGATAAAGCCGCGGCACGGTCTCGAGATTATGGTTGAACACGTCGGGCGGCGCGGACATCACGGTCTCGACCGCGCCATCCTTGCGCAGGAAATCGGGCGTCAGGATCTCGATGGTTGTACCGGAACTGGTGGTGCGGATCGCACGGATCACTTGTGCGAAGTGCGCGGCGCCGCCGTCGGCGAGATCGTCGCGGTCGACCGATGTGATCACGACATGCTTGAGTCCGAGCTTCTTGACGGCGTCGGCGACGTTCTGCGGCTCCTGCGCGTCGAGTGGCGCCGGCAGGCCGGTCTTCACATTGCAGAAGGCGCAAGCCCGCGTGCAGGTGTCGCCCATGATCATCATCGTGGCGTGTGCCTTGGTCCAGCACTCGCCGATGTTCGGGCAAGCGGCTTCCTCGCACACCGTGTGGAGATTGTGTTCGCGCACCACCGCTTTGGTCGCGGCGTATTCGCGCGACACCGGTGCTTTGACGCGAATCCAGTCCGGCTTGCGTGGAATGGCGGTGTCCGGGCGATGCGCCTTCTCGGGATGGCGCGGCGGCGGATTGGTGCGGTCGATCACGACGGTCATGGCGTGTTGATATAGGCGTATCCGCCGATGATTCCATAGTCTTTTGAACTATTGTTCCCATCGTGCGTTGCATTGCACGCGAAGGAGATTCCCATGGCGACCCGCAAAACGGCCAAAACCGCCGCCAAGCCCCTGGCCCAGAGCAAGGTGGCTGTACGCCGCAAGATGGCGCCGCCCTCCCCCATTGCGACCTTCCCCTGGCGGACCGTGGCGGTCGTGGTGGGCGTCGCCGGACTGGCGGCGCTGGGCAGCGCCCTGCTCGGCTCGCGCCGCTTCCGCGACGACGTCGCCCGCCCACTCTCCGCTGCGACGCTTTTGCCACTGGCGGCCGCCATGGCGCCGCAGGCCGATAGGGTCTGGGCCGAGACGCGACCCTGGCGCGATTATGTCGGCCGGGTTCTCGCTTCGATCAACACCGAGGAGGTCCGTGAGACGGTCGCCGAGCGGCTCTCGCAGTGGATCGAGCGCTTCCGCTGATTTTCGCTCGCTTTGCGCCACAATTCCCGCATTTGCGCCCCGCTTCGGCTGCGCTAGGTTCCTAGACAAGAAGAACCGGCAGCAAGCCGGTGTGTGTTTGGGAGAGCGCTCTTGACCCTTGCGTCCGTCGCCGCCGCGTCCGGCGAAGAAGCCGTCATGATGTCCGACAAGGCGCGCTGGCAACAGCCCGTCTTCCAGGCCCTGATCGAAGCACGCGGACGTTACGGCGCCGATCGCGCCGCGATCGTGGACGGCGACGAGCGCGTCCTGACTTATGAAGACCTCGTGCGTGCCGCGCTGGCGCTCGGCCATGCGCTGAAGAGGGGCACGCGGTCCGGCGAGTCGGTTGGCATCCTGCTGCCGACGGGCGCAGGTTCGATCATCGCCTTCTTCGCGGTCTCGGCCTATGGCCGCGTGCCGGCAATGCTGAACTTCACAGCCGGCGCCGCGGGCCTGAAGAGCGCGCTCGCCACCGGCAAGATCAAGCGCATCGTCACTGCCAAGCGCTTCGTCGAGCTCGGCAAGTTCGAGACTCTGATCGAGCAGCTGGAGCGCGACTATGAGATCATCTATCTCGAAGACGTGCGCACGAAGCTGTCGCTGATGGACAAGGCGTTCGCGGCGGTCGGGACCTTCGTGCCGAGCCTCGTCGCGAGCCGTGCCGCCTCCAATTCGCCGGCGGTGATCCTGTTCACGTCAGGCACAGAGGGTGAGCCGAAAGGCGTCGCGCTATCGCACGCCAACCTGCTCTCCAATGTCGAGCAGGTGAAAGCGCATCTGAACCTCTACCAGACCGACATCCTGTTCAATCCGTTGCCGACGTTCCACTGCTTCGGTCTGACGGTCGGTTCGCTGATGCCGCTGCTGTTGGGTATCAAGGTCATTTGCCATCCGACGCCGCTTCAGCCGCGCGAGATCGTCAAGCGCATTCGCGAGACCGGGTCGACAATCCTGCTCTCGACCGACACGTTCATCTCGCAATACGCACGCGCCGGCGACCAGGGCGATTTGAACTCGCTACGTCTCGCCGTTTGCGGCGCCGAGCGGCTGCGCGACGAGACGCGCGCGCTGCTGAAGAAGAAATACGCGATCGATCTGCTCGAAGGTTATGGCGTAACCGAGGCCGCGCCGGTGATCGCGGCGAACCAGCCCGAGAAGAACCGTCCCGGCACCGTCGGCCGCATGATGGCGGGCATGCAGGCGAAGCTCGAGCCTGTCGAGGGCATTCCGGGCGCGGGGCGTCTTTTCGTCAGAGGCCCCAACGTCATGCTCGGCTATATCCGGGCCGACAAGCCCGGCGTGATCCAACCGCTGAAAGACGGCTGGCACGACACCGGCGACGTGGTCTCGATCGACGAAGAAGGCTGCATCGCGATCAAGGGACGCCTCAAACGCTTCGCCAAGATCGGCGGAGAGATCGTCTCGCTCGCCGTGGTCGAGAGCATCGCCTCGGCGCTGTGGCCCGATCACAGCCATGCCGCCATCGCGGTGCCCGATCCGCGCAAGGGCGAGCAGATCATGCTGATCACCACCAACAAGGATGCCAACCGTCACGACCTGGTGGGTTGGGCGCACAATCACGGTGTCGCCGATCTGGCCGTGCCCCGCCAGATCATGATGGTCGAGGAAGTGCCTGTGCTCGGCACCGGTAAGACCGATTATGTGGCGGTCGAGAAGATGGCCAAGGCCAAAGCCGCCGAAACCGCCTGAAAACGTGGGTTTCCGCCCTGCGTGGCGGGTTCCGCTCGTCCGTGTGATCGCACACAGTTGACAATCATTCTCAATCGCACAATATGAAGGATCAACCGGCTGAGGCCCATTCTTTATGATCGTCTGCGTCTGCAATAGGCTGAACGACACGAAGATTCGCGGTGCGATCGCGCAAGGCGCTTCGTGCGCGGATCAAGTCTATTCTTATTGCTCCGTCAGAAAGAATTGTGGCCGATGCCAGGAAACAATCGAAAAAATGCTGGACGGCGCCAAGGCCGCCCCTCACCTGCTGGTAGCGGCGGAGTAGCGCCGGGTCCCGAACCGCATGCGAGCATCGCGGGCGATCCCGAGACGATCCGCTGGCTCAACGTCATACTTAAGAACGAACTGACGGCAATCAACCAGTACTTCCTGCATTCCCGGATGCTGGCCGACTGGGGCCTGTCGCAGCTCGCCAAGCACGAATACGAAGAATCCATCGACGAGATGAAGCACGCCGATGCGCTCATCAAGCGCATCCTGTTCCTCGGCGGCCTGCCGAACCTGCAGGATCTCGGCAAGCTGATGATCGGCGAGGACGTCCAAGAAGTCATCACGTGCGACTTGTCGCTCGAGATGCAGTCCTACCCCGATCTCAAGAACGCCGTCGTCCATTGCGAGAACGCGCGCGACTTCGGCAGCCGCGAGCTGTTCGTGCATATCCTCGAAAGCGAGGAAGAACACATCGACTATCTGCAAACCCAGCTGCGCCTGATCGAGCAGATGGGTATCCAAAACTACGTCCAGCTGCAGACCAAGGCGAACGACAGCGGGACCTGAGCGGTCCCGCCCCGCTCCCTTCGCCTCAGGGCGTCATCTTCATGCCGTTCATATCGGTGCCGTTGCTCGCCGGCGACGGGTTCGGCGACGCCTTTCCGGCGATCGCACCCGGACCCGTATAGCCCGGCGGCACGATCTGCACGTTCTGCATCATGCCCTGGTCCTCGTGGTCGAGGATGTGGCAGTGCAGGACGAACTCGCCGATGTAGCGTTCGTAGCGCGTGCGGGTCACGACGCGGTACATGCCCTTGGGCCCGAGGTCCTGATTGGGCGCGACGTTCTTCACCCAGATGGTGTCTTTCCACACGCCTTGCAGGTTCGCATAGACCGGATCGGGCGGGCCGTTCATGTCGAACTGCTTGGTGACGGGATTCCACTCGAACGTATCCTTGACGCCTGGCTTGCTCACGTCGTGGCCCAGCGGATCGTAGACCGCGACGATCTGGAACGGGTTCACGTGGATGTGGAAGGGATGGCTCACATAGAGCGATTCCAGATTCCACTCCTGCGACGTGCCAAGTATGAGCGTCCGGTCGATCCGGTTCATGTCGTAGGGGTGCATGTTGTCGGGCGCGTCGCCGACCAGGAAGCCCACGTTCTTCGACTTGGTGTCGATCTCGAAATAGAGTTGCTCGACCGGCGTATTGGCGACCTCCTCCTTGGTGACGGTCGGATGCGGCACGAACAGCGTGAACTTGAGATGGTCTTTCAGGCCGTCGATCGCCTTGCCCTGAATGTCGGCATTGGCGATGTGCATCTTGGCGCTGTGGATCATCGTGTCCTGGATCACGGACTCGAACTTGTCCTCGGCGACCGGATGGCCGCCGCGAACCGAGACCTTGCCGATCAGCCGCACGCTCTTGCTGACGCCCCAGACATTGTCGGCGGCCTGCGATGCGGCATCGACGACGCAGTAGTCGCCGTCGGCGGGGAACACCACCAGCGCATCGATGCGATAGCCAGGCTCCAGCATCTGTTCGGTGGCCGGCATCGCCTGTGCCATCGTCAGGCCGTCTTCGGCCGCGACGTAGTAGTGGATCGGATCGCCGTAGCACTGGCGATCGATAAAGTCCTTGTCGCCCTGCGCCGGAATGCCGGCCAGTAGCGCGGGCTTCATCCGATAGAAGCGCAGGTCGATCGAGTCGCGCACGCCGCCGTGGATGAAGCGCCAGCGGTTCACCTGCCCGGCCGCCGCCTGGAAGGTCGGGAGCACCACGCCGTTCACGCTGGTGTAGCGGTTCGAGCCGCCCCACGACCCCGGGCCATAGCCGTTGCCGTTGGAGTCCTCGTAGCCCGTCTGGAAGACCGGCTTGCCATCTTTGTTGACGACGGGCTTCCCGTCGGGGCCGGCCACCTGGGCAAGGAATGGCCCGGTGATGCCGGTCTGATCCGGATTGCATGGCCACGACGTCACGTTCTGACCGTTGGCCGGAATTGTCTGGATATTGTAGGTCCCATCATTGCGCAGACAGGCGTACTGGATCTGCTGCAGCACGAAGGTGCGATCCGGCGAGTCCTTCAGCAGGAGGTCGAGATCGCCCGGCTTATAGGCATCCGGCCCGACTTGGATGGGCGGACGATTGCCGTGGATGATGATCGCGCCGGCCATGCCGCTCGACACCTGCAGCGCGGTCGAGCCGTGCAGATGCGTGTGGTACCAGAACGTGCCGGCCGGATGATCCGGCGGGATGTTGTAGATGTAGTCGAAGATCGTGCCGGGATAGATCGACAGCAGGACGTTGTCGCTGTTGCCGGTCGGGCTGACCCACAGGCCGTGGGTGTGCAGATTGGTGCCGTTGAAGCAGTGCGGATGGTCCATGTCCGCTTCCGCGGCCGGCCCGCACGACGGGTCGTCGTTCGGCAGGTCGTTGTGCAGCGTCATGTGGATCGTGTCGCCGGGCGTGATGTCGATGGTCGGCGCCACATAGTCGCCGAACGGCACACGGCCGTTTGGATCCTGATCGTCGGTGCGCGAATAGAAGCGCAGCGTGACCGTGTCGCATTTCTTGGTGGTCGGGTTGTATATCTGGCCGATGCCGAAGACGATGTGGAGGTCGAGCGCCTTCTCGCCCGGCGCCGCGAGCGCCGGACCCGTCAGGGCTGGCGCGCCGGCGATGTGGGCGTTGCCCGCGACGAATTTGTACTCGTCATAGGACGGGGGATTTCCGACATAGCGGTCTGCCGCGGTCTCGTCGCAACGGGGCTGCGCCGGCATCGGCATCGGCATGGCGGCTGCCATGCGATGAGCGGGCTTGGCTGCCGGCTTGGCCGTGCCCGCCGCGGCGAGCGCGAAGCCGAGACCGAACGTTACTGCAGCCGCAATGGAAACCCGGACGAATGCCGTCGACATCGTGCGCCCCCGCTTTGTTGTTATGATGGCACCAGGACGCAGTGCGAACAGAACCCGACAACGCGCGGCAGGCTAGTTTTATATGGAACTCAAGTCCAGCAATTAGAATTCGGCTTCGAGTTCTTCCACCGCTTCCGGCTCTGCTTTCGCGGCTTCGATCCACTCCAGCATATCCGGCAAGTTGAGAATCGTATCGCAGTAATCGGCACAGATGCGGTCGAGCTTCACGTGATAGGTTTGGAAGCGCGTGCAGACCGGCGCGTACATCGCATCCGCCAGCGTCGGCGAGTCGCCGAAGAGATAGGGCCCGTCATACGCCTTCAGGCATTCGCG
>DASZMT010000017.1:0-3057 GCA_035551495.1 Rhizomicrobium sp.
AGTCGGGCCCGAACATGAAGTGATAGACGAGGAGCTGCGAGCGCCCTTTGAAGAGATCTGCCAGCGAGGCGCCGCCGTCGTCGGTTTCAAATCGATACGCCTTGTCGACGCGAACCCATGGCAGGCCCTGCCGCCGCTGCGCCAGTTCGTCGCCGCGCCGCGTGAATTCTTTTTCTGCCTGGAGCAGGTCGAGCCGCGCTTTGAGCCACTCTTCACGTGTACCAGTTGGATGTGTCGTCATTGTTTCTGCTCCTCTTCCGTATCGCTCTCGATGCGATGTGTCGGTGGTACGAAAGATAGGGGCTGCACGTTGCAGGGTGGGAGTGACAATTGTGTCGGGATTCCGCTGGATCACGACCAGCGGACGGTACCGACCCGAATCGCGATCAGCTTCAGCCACGGCGCCGAATGGAACATGCTCATGAGCATGTACATCCAAGCCATGCTCCCGATCATGCCGCTCAGCGGCGACGCGTGGTGCATGGCCATGCAGAGCATATCCTGCGGGCTCTCACCGAAAACCGCAGTAAACAGCGCCATGAAGGCGTAGCTCGGCGCGGCGGCAAGCTTGAGCCAATCTGCCAGGCGCAGCGCTGCGGCTACGAGCCAATCTTCACGGGTCCCGTTCACTGGTGTCATCGTTGTCCTCAACATGACCTGCGCTCCTTTCAGCGTGTGTTGTGAGGTAGATTAGTGAGCGGGACCGAAGGGTGAGAGTTACAAGTGTGACGGGATTAGAATGGACTCGCTGATCACTGCCGCAGCACACGCGCTCGCCAGGGGTGATGCGCTTGGCGCCTTGAAGCGGGTCGCATTGCGCGACGATGCGCCGGCGCTGGCGCTGCGCGGCATCGCCATGGCGCAGCTTGGCGACCTTGTTCGCGCCAAGGCCCTGTTGCGCCGCGCTGCGCGCGCTTTCGGTGCGAAGGAAGCGGTGGCCCGCGCGCGCTGTATCGTCGCCGAGGCCGAGATCGCGTTGGTGTCGCGCGACCTGAGCTGGCCGGAAAAGTCGCTCGACGCCGCGCGCGCGGTGCTCGAAGCGCATGGCGACAAGCTGAACGCCGCGCATGCACGGCACCTCGAGGTCCGGCGTCTCCTGCTGATCGGCCGGCTCAACGAGGCCGAGCGCGTGCTGGCGCAATTAGATCCGACGCCGCTGCCGCCCGCCTCACGCGCCGCCTACGAGCTTGCAGTTGCCGGCATCGCGATCCGGCGCCTGCAGACGAAAACTGCACGCGCGGCGCTTACACGGGCCGAACAGGCCGCCGGCGCGGCGGATATCCCGGTGTTGACGGCGGAAGTCAAAAACGCGGCGCTGGTCATGCAAACGCCTGCGGCGCGGCTGATCACGCGCGGCGAGGAACGCCCGCTTCTGCTCGATCAGGTCGAGGCGCTGCTGGCGTCGGACAGCCTGGTGGTCGATGCGTGCCGTAATGTCGTACGTCACGCCGACACGGTGATTTCGCTTGCAACGCGGCCGGTTTTGTTTGCGCTGGCGCGAACCCTAGCGGAAGCCTGGCCCGCCGATGTTTCCAGAAGCACGCTGCTGGCCCGCGCGTTCCGGGCCAAGCATGCCGATGAATCGCACCGCACACGCTTGCGGGTCGAAATCGGGCGCCTGCGCGCCGAGCTGCGGCCGCTGGCGGATGTGACCGCGACCGACCAAGGCTTTGCCCTTGTGCCGGACCGTGCGCGCGAGGTCGTGGTCCTGGCGCCGCCGGTTGAAGAACAGCGTGGCGCGGTGCTCGCCTTCCTGGCCGACGGCGAATCCTGGTCGAGCTCGGCGCTGGCGCTGGCGCTGAGCACCAGCGCGCGCACCGTGCAGCGGGCGCTCGACGAGCTCGCTGCATCCGGCAAGGTGCAGACGTTCGGGCGCGGCCGGGCGCGCCGCTGGATGACGCCGCCGGTGCCGGCATTCCCGACAATCTTGTTACTCCCCGGTCCGCTGCCGACCGACTAGCTTCGCAGCATGAACAGCAGCGAGGAGTGAATCATGAAACGTTCAGCGGCCGAAATCGTCACCGAATATGGACCCTTCCCGGGCGTGGACGCCGTGCATGGCGTCTCGTTTGACGGCCAGCACGTCTGGTTTGCGTCCGGAGACAAATTGAACGCGCTGGATCCGGCGAACGGCAAGACCGTGCGCACGATCGAAGTCGCAGCACATGCTGGAACGGCGTTCGACGGCACGCATCTGTTTCAGATCGCCGAGGATCGCATCCAGAAGATCGATCCGAAGACCGGCCGCGTGCTGTCGACGATTCCGGCACCCGGCAACGGCGGTGATTCCGGCCTGGCCTGGGCTGAAGGCACGCTCTGGGTCGGGCAGCATCGCGGCCGCAAGATCCATCAGATCGATCCAGAAACCGGCGCGATCCTTCGCACCATCGAATCCAATCGCGTCGTCACCGGCGTCACCTGGACCGACGGCGAGCTCTGGCACGCCACCTGGGAAGGCGACGAGAGCGACTTGCGGCACGTCGATCCGCAAACTGGAGAAGTGCTGGAACGGCTCGACATGCCGCCTGGCATCGGCGTGTCAGGACTCGAATCTGACGGCAGCGATCGCTTCTTCTGCGGTGGCGGCAAGACCGGCAAGGTGCGCTCCGTGCGGCGGCCCAAGCGCAAATGAGACGCTAAGCGCTCATCTTCTGCAGCAGGGCGTCGGAGATCTCGAAATTGGCATAGACGTTCTGCACGTCGTCCTGATCGTTGAGATTGTCGATCAGCTTGAGAAGCTTTTCGCCCTGCTCGTCGTCGACCGCGACCGTGTTCTGCGGCCGCCACACCAGCGACGCCTTTTTCGGCTCGCCGAATTTCGCCTCGAGCGCCTTGGCGACCGAACCGAAGTGATCCGGCCCCGCGTAGACCTCGTGCGTGCCGTCGCTGGAGACGACGTCGTCGGCGCCAGCGTCGAGCCCGGCCTCGAACATCGCCTCGGCGCTCGCGGCCTTGGCGTCGTATTCGATCACGCCGACATGATCGAACATGAAGGACACCGCGCCGGTCTCGGCGAGATTGCCGCCGCTCTTAGTGAAGGAGGCGCGCACCTCGCCG
>DASZMT010000018.1:0-15464 GCA_035551495.1 Rhizomicrobium sp.
ACGGCCGCCAAGGCCGTCGCCGCCGCCGAGATCCTGACGCTGTTGGTGGACCGCCCGAGCGACGAGACGGAATATCCCGACGAGGTCGAGGAATGGGCCGCCGAAAGCGAGCACGAGCCGAGCGACGCACTGCTGGCGAAAGCGGGCCGCGCCCTCGACCGCGTGCTGGCCGCGCCGAGCGCATTGCTCGATCAGTGGAAAGACACCGAAGACTTCGGCGCGTGGCAGGAGAGCATCGCCGACATCAAACGCCGGCTCGTCGCGCCGCCCGAAGAATAAGCCTGCTGTTCCAGCGTTTCGATCGCTTCTCGCGGGGATGACAGCGGAGTTCGAATGAGGATCACCGGTTCCTGCCTCTGCGGCCAGCTGCGCTACACCGCCTCCACCGAACCGGCCTACGCCGGCTATTGTTTCTGCTCCGATTGCCGCAAGGCGTCCGGTGGCGGGTTCATCGGCTTCATGGGGTTCCCCGCGAGCGCCGTCACCTTCACCGGCGAGGCCGTCACGCACACGCTGCCGCAATCCGATGGCCGCAAGGCCGAGCGCAATTTCTGTCCCTCCTGCGGCGGCCTGGTCTATGGCGGCGTGCGCGGCGTGGCGCAGCAGCACACGATCTACGCCGGCTCGCTCGACGATCCGGCGCACTTCAAGCCCACCATGGCGATCTTCAACAGCCAGCGCCCCGCATGGGTCCCGCTACCGCCAGGGCTCACAGTCTTCGAGACCATGCCGGGATAGCGCAGTTGTCATCCGCCGCAAATGCGGCGGACCCAGTTGGTGCGCCGCGAACCTGCAAGGCTCGCGAAGACGTGACCTGGGTGGCCCGCATTCGCGGGCCATGACATTCTGGGTTTTCGGATGAAGAGAGAAACACCATGACCACCGACTATGCCCCCTCCATCGCCGCCGCCCAGCGCGTCCTCGACGACTTCATGGCCGCCTTCAACGCGCGCGACATCCCGGCCTTCGAGGCGACGTTCAACTTCCCCTCGGTGCGCTTTGCCTCCAACACCATGGTAATCCTCAACGCTGGCGACATGAAGCCAGAGCGCTTCACCACCGGCGCGCTCGCGCAATGGGACCATTCCGCCTGGGAGCGCCGCGCCGTCATTCATGCCGGTGCCGACAAGGTGCACATCGACACGCGCTTCACCCGCTACCGCAAGGACGGCAGCGTGATCGGCGGGTTCGACTCGATCTATGTCATCACCTGCGAGAACGGCCATTGGGGCGTGAAATGCCGCTCAAGCTTCGCGCCCTGAGCCACGCCCGCCCCACAACCCGAACGCCGCGCCGCCCGCCGACAGCAACGCGATGACGCCGGCGAAGGCGAGCGTCGCGGTCGCGCTGCCTGCAGCGCCCGACAGCACGCCGATGCCGATCACCGGCAGCGCCATGCCGAGGTTGCCGCACACGAACAGCATCGAGATCACTTCGGAGCGTTTGTCGCCGTCCGCCAATCCGCCCGTCACCTCCAACGCGCCGCGCCAGCCGAGCCCGAGCGACACGCCGCCCACCGCCGTGCCGAGCAGCAGAGCGATCACGTTTCCGGACATCTCCACGCGCACGAGCAAAGCGAGCGCCGGCAGCATCAGCACCGCGCCCCAGATCATCGCGCGCCGCGCCGACAGCCGCGCGCCGAACAGTCCCGCCGCCACCGCGACCAGGAAATAGCCGGCGACGATCGCGCTCGCGACCGCGTGGCTGGCGATATGCACCTTGCTCGCCATCAGGCCCGGCGCGATGGCGGAGTAGAACCCGGTCAGCGAATAGATCACGAAGGTCGTCACGCCGGGGGCCAGGAACGCGGTGCGCTTGCCCGCCGGAACGCCGATGCGCGGGCGCAGCTTCAGCTCGGCCCAGCTGCGCTCGCGCGCCACCGTCTCCTCGGTGCGGTCGATCGCGAAGGCCAGCACTGCGATCAATGCGATGTACACCGCGAAGGGCAGGACGAGAGGCGCCGTGCCCGTCTGCACCAGCACGCCGCAGAGCAGCGGCCCGAGCCCGAGCCCGAAGGTGTTCGCCGCGACGCTCACCAGCATGCCGCGCCGTGCGTCCTCCTTGCCGTGCAGCTCGCGCAACCATGCGACGGCGGTGCCCGACGACAAGCCTGCCGCAATCCCGGTGACGAGACGTGCCGCGAACAGCATCGCCGGTCCGCGCGCGACCAGGAACAGCACCGCCGCCACGGCCGCGAGCGCGATGGCGCTCAGCGACACGGCGCGCCGCCCGATCTGGTCCGAAAGCCGCCCGAGCAACAGCAAGGTGCTCAGCGTACCCGCGACATAGGTCGCGTAGATCAGCGTCAGGGTGAGCACGTCGAACCCGAACGCCTTGGCATAGTCAGGGTAGAGCGGCGTCGGCAACGTCGTCAGCGCGAACATCAGGATGGTCTGGGCGCTCACCGCAATCACTGCCGCGCGCCCGCTGAGGGCGGCGGCCTCGGCCGGCGCGGCGGAGGGCGATGGCAGGGCCATGTTCATGGCAACGCCCGCCCCGCCGCGAGCGATCCGGGCTGACAACATGTCATAAAAATAGCACGACTGTTGTCTTGAAACTATAGGTTGTGATGCCCAGATCCCACACAGAAGCGAGGACGGAAGACAATGCTGTAAGCGAATCTGCGAGTCGTCACACAGGGACCGGGTGGGCTGTCGCAGTCACCCTATGGACCGCGGAGATCGAAGCGAAAGTGCCTGTCGGCGGAGCGGATGCGCTCCGGCGCTGGCGGCTCCGCCTTAGGCGAGGGACGGGCGGCGCTGCAAGGCGCTGCCCGTTCTTTTTTATGGCCGACGCATCGCGTCCGCGATCCACCGTGCCCGGCGATCCTCTCGCGCACTGTGGATCGCCAGTACGGCGTGCACGAAGGCCGCCAGCCACAGCAAGAATCCGACATGCGCGAAGAAGAGCGTCAGCGTGAGCGCCACCGCCACCAGGTACAGCACCAGGTTGAACACCGCCGAGATCGGCTTGCCCGCGAAGAGCAGGGCGAGCGGCGAGCAGAAGATCGCGATCAGGTAGATCATGACCCTTATCTAGGGAGGGACACGCCGGCTTTCCAGTCCCGACAGCCGTGCCACGGCGCGGACATCGTCCGGCTGCTCGGTATCCGCCGCCACCCGATTGCGCCCCTGTGCGCCGCAGCGCGTGCAGCGATGCGCGATCTGCCAGCCCTTGGCGCCGCTGTGCACCAGCCCGACGGGCTGCATCGCGCCGCCGCAGCCGTTGGCGCGATCGCCCGGCGCAGATCGACATGCACCGACCACAGGCAGGCTGGGCAGTGGTTGCGATAGCTGCCGTTGGTCAAGGGCCGAACGGCGATGTGGCAATGAATGCAGGCAAAGCCGCGGTTCTCGTCGTCCCGCGCCATCCGTCTCTCCTTTGGATTGAGGTCCAAAGGAGCCGGGTTCCGTTCGTTCTTAAGCGGCTCGCTCGCGCGATGACGCTACGCGTCATCCGTGCTCTCGCTCGCTGTCCAGGCTTGATCGTGGAGGGACCCATTCACCGCCTTGCCGTCGGCGATTACTTCCGGTTCCTGCTTCAGGGGCTAAGGCGACTTGCGCCCCATCCGTTCGCCCGACTTTGTGCCATTGCATCGGGCCTGGTGGCGCGGCGCCTGCCACGCCCCACCGGTCGGTGTGCTCACGATCTCACTGGCGATTGCTCGGCGTCGTCCCCGTTCAGATGCGTGCCGGTATCGCTCTGTGCATGCGTCCTCCCGAATTGTCCTACAGAGGTTTGCCATAATGCTGCACGGCGGGGAACGGCTCGTAGAAACCGTGCAGCGCGCTGCGCCATTCCTCGAACCGCGCCGATTGGCGGAAGCCCACGGTATGCGCCTCGACCGTGCTCCACCACACCAGCAGCAGATAGCGGTCCTTGGTCTCGACGCAGGGCCGCACTTCCATCTTCTGGAAGCCCTCGGTTTGTTCGATCAGGGGCCGGGCCTTGGCCAGCGCCGCCTCGAAGGCCGCGCCCTGGCCCTTCTTCACGTTCAGGACGGCGTGTTCGAGGATCATAGCGCGCTCCGGATTTTGTCGGCGATCGGCATCAACGTCTTGGGATCGACCATGCTCTGTGCATGCAGCTTGAACGTCACGCCGGGGTAGTGCGGCATCACGTTGAAATGCATATGGAACACCGTCTGGCCGGCGTCGCGCCCGCTGCGCTGGACCAGCGTGATCGCCGAGGCATCGAGCGCGGTCTTCGCCGCCTTGGCGATCTTCTGCGTCGTCACGATCAGCCTCGCCGCGCCGTCGGGCGACAGGTCCAGCATGTCTTCCGCCGCCTCCTTCGGGATCACCACGACGTGGCCCGGCGTCTGGGGCATGATGTCCATGAACGCCAGCGTGTGATCGTCCTCATAGATCTTCACGCTCGGCAGATCGCCGCGCAGGATCTTCGCAAAGACGTTGTTCGGATCGTAGGCCATTCAGTCGTTCTCCCCTTTGCGGAACGGTCCACGCTCCGCCAGTTCCTCGATGTGCTCCGCGACCGCCGTGCGCTCGCGTGCCAGATAGTCGTCGACCGCCCGGCGCAATCCGTCATGCGCGATGTAGTGCGCGGAATAGGTCGGCGTTGGCATGTAACCGCGCAGCAGCTTGTGCGCGCCCTGTGCGCCGGCTTCGACCTTCTTCAATCCGTGCGCGATCGCATAGTCGATCGCCTGGTAGTAGCAGGTCTCGAAATGCAGGAACGGTACGAACTCCGTGCAGCCCCAGTTGCGGCCATAGAGCACGCCGCCACCCTTGAAGTTCAGTGCGCCCGCGATGGTGCGTCCGGCGCGCCGCGCCAAGATAAGCACGATCTGATCCGCCATCGTCTGCCCGATGCGGCTGAAGAAGTCGCGGGTCAGATACGGCCGCCCCCATTTGCGCCCGCCGGTATCCATGTAGAATTCGAAGAACTGGTCCCACACCGCCTCGGTCAGGTCGCTGCCCGACAGCCAGTCGAATTCCACACCGGCGTCGCGGACCGCGGCGCGCTCCTTGCGCAGGTTCTTGCGCTTGGCCGACGCCAGCGCACCGAGAAACTGATCGAAGCTCTGGTAGCCGTGGTTCTCCCAGTGGAATTGCTGGTCGGTGCGTTGCAGGAAGCCCATCTCGCCGGCTGCCTTCCACTCGTCCTCGGTGAGGAATGTGATGTGCAGCGACGAGGCGCCCAGTTCCTTGACCGCCGTCGCGCCGGTCGCCAGCAGCGCCTCGCGCGTCGCCGCGACGTCGGCACCTGGCGCAATCAAGAGGCGCGGCCCCGTCACCGGCGTGAACGGCACCGCGGCCTGGAGCTTGGGATAGTAATCGCCGCCGGCCCGCTCCAGCGCATCGGCCCAGGCGGAGTCGAACACGTACTCGCCCTGGCTGTGGTTCTTCAGATAGGTCGGCAGGAGCCCGATGATGCGCTTGTCGTGCTCGATCACGATATGCGCCGGCCGCCAGCCCGCGCGCGCGGTGGCCGAGCCGCTCTCCTCGCACGCCGCAAAGAACTCGTAGCGGGTGAACGGATGCGGGTCGGCCTCGCCCTCGCGATTGGCGCAGGCGTTCCAGGCGTCGATGCCGATGTCCGCCGCGCGGCCGGCGATCCGGGCTGTGATGTCGCCGGTCACGCGATCTCGATCACCGCTTCCACTTCGGTCGCGACATTGCGCGGCAGCGAGCCGGCACCCACCGCGGCGCGGGCGTGCTTGCCGGCGTCGCCGAACACCGCGACGAACAGGTCGGAGGCGCCGTTGGCAACCTCCGGATGCTGGGCATAGCCCGGCACGGCGTTGACGAATACGGTCACCTTCACGACCCGCTTGACGCGGCCAAGGTCGCCGCCGCACGCCGCCTTGACCTGCGCGATGACGTTGATGGCGCACAGCTTCGCCGCGGCCTTGCCATCCTCCAGGCTGATCTCCTTGCCGACCGTGCCGACATATTTCAGTCCATCGGCCGCCAGCGTCACCTGACCCGAAACGTAGACGAGATTGCCGCTGACGACGTACGGCACATAGCTTGCCACCGGCGCGGGCGGCGTGGGCAGGACGATGTCGAGCTCTTTCAGGCGGTCTTCGATAGACATGAGGATCCTCGGATGGAACCGCAAAAGATTATCCCGCTCCGCCGCGCCGCGCTATAACCGAACCATGACGAAGAGGCTGGATGCCGACGATCCTTGTCCGGCACGCGACGGGTATGCCATGCCTGCCGAG
The DNA here is from genome assembly GCA_035551495.1 of Rhizomicrobium sp. GTDB lineage: Bacteria > Pseudomonadota > Alphaproteobacteria > Micropepsales > Micropepsaceae > Rhizomicrobium. The sequence goes on from DASZMT010000018.1 coordinate 6,191, forward strand.
TGGGCGCCGCATGCCCGTACCTGGATGTGCTGGCCCTGTCGCACCGAAGCCTGGGGCGGGCCAGACGGGTTGCTGCGCGCCAAGCAGGCCTATGCCCGCGTCGCGCGTGCGATTTCCTCGTTCGAACCGGTGGTCATCGCCGCCAGGCCGCACGACACCGCCGAGGCCAAGCTCGCGACGTCGGGCAAGGTCGAGGTGGTCGAAGTGCCGCTCGACGATTCCTGGGCGCGCGACATCGGCCCCACGTTCCTCACCGCGCCGAACGGGCAGCGCGCCGCGGTGCAGTGGCGCTTTAACGCCTGGGGCAACAAGTACCAGCCCTGGGATCAAGATGCACAGTTCGCCACCCGCGCCGCGCAGCACTCCGGCGTGACGCTCTACGACGCACCGCTGATCTGCGAAGGCGGCGCGATCCATTCCGACGGCGAGGGCACGCTGCTCACCACCGAGCAGACCCTGCTCAACCCGAACCGCAACCCGCATCTCGATCGCCAGCAGGTCGAGGAGCGCCTGGCGCTGTTCACCGGCGCGCGGCGTGTGATCTGGCTGGGCGAGGGCTTCTCCGACGACGAGACCGATGGGCACATCGACAACATCGCTTGCTTCGCATCGCCCGGCCGCGTGATCGTCGGTGTTCCGTCGTCGCGTAGCCATCCGGACTTCGAGCCGGTGATGGACGCCATCCGCCGTTTCAAGACGGCACGTGATGCACAGGGCAGGGCGCTCGAGGTCGTCGAACTGGAACAGCCGAAAAGTATTGCCGCCGATTGGCGCGGTCGCCCCTTGCAGGCGAGCTATGTCAATTTCTATATCGCGAATGGCGGGCTGGTGATGCCGGGCTTCGACGATCCCAACGACGAGAAAGCACGTAGCGTTCTCGCCGACTGCTTTGGAGAGCGCGACATCCTTCAGATCCAGGCGCTCGACATCGTGATGGGCGGCGGCGGCATCCATTGCATCACGCAACAGGAACCGGAATGAGACAAGTCACCTTCGCCGCGACCCAGTTCGCGTGCACTTGGGATCGTGCGGCGAACATCGCCACGGCAAAGGAACTCGTGCGCGAAGCAGCGTCGCGCGGTGCCGGCGCGATTCTCATCCAGGAGCTCTTCGAGACTCCCTACTTCTGCCAAGATCAGTCCGCGGAACATTACGCGCTCGCGCAACCTTTCGAAGGGAACCCGCTGATCGCGGCGATGTCGGAACTCGCGAAGGAGCTTCGCGTCGTTTTGCCCGTCTCTTTTTTCGAGAAATCCAACCATACGCACTTCAACGCACTTGCGATGATCGACGCAGACGGTACCGTACTTGGGCTGTATCGGAAGTCGCACATACCCGATGGGCCGGGCTATCAGGAAAAGTTCTACTTTGCGCCGGGCGATACCGGCTTCAAGGTTTGGCGGACACGCCTCGGAACTTTCGGCGCCGCGATTTGCTGGGACCAGTGGTTCCCGGAAAGCGCGCGCGCGATGGCGGTGATGGGTGCGGAGGCCTTGTTTTATCCGACCGCGATCGGGTCGGAGCCTCCGCCGGCACCGCCTGTCGACAGCCGGGATCATTGGCGCCGTGTCATGCAGGGGCATGCCGGGGCGAACTACATGCCGCTGATCGCGTCAAACCGCGTCGGCACGGAGAAAGGGCAAACGGGGGAGATCACGTTCTACGGCTCATCCTTCATCGCCGGACCGACCGGCGCCATCGAAGCCGAGCTCGATAGGACACAGAAGGGCGTTGCGCTCGCCTCCTTCGATCTCGATGAGATCGCCAAGGCACGGGCGTCGTGGGGGCTGTTTCGAGACCGTCGACCCGAACTCTACGGGCCGCTGGTCACGCATGACGGAGTGAAACGGTGAAGCATACGGGTTTCTTGGCCGCGGCGTTGGCCTTCTCTGTGTCTTTCGCGCAAGCACAACCTCTTCCACCCGGCATCCATCTTCTTTCGCATCGCGCGCAATACGACGTGACGCTGGCGCAGACGCGCCCCGGCGGCATGGTCGCGGTGCGCGGCCACACGGTCGTCGAGTTCCGCGATGCCTGCACAGGCTGGACGACGACGCAGCGTTTCATCGCCGACATGACCGACAACAAGGCGACCGATGTCCACTCCGACTTCATCATCTCGTCGAGCGAGGACAAGGAGGGGCATCAGATCCGCTTCAAGGTCCGCAACATGGTCAACGGCAAGACCACCCAGCGCTATGACGGTACTGGCATCCTCGCCAACGCCGGCGGCGAGGTGAAGATGACCTCGCCGAGGGGCCAGCATTTCGATCTGCCGACCGGCACGATCCTGCCGACCCAGCACACGCTCGCCGTGCTGCGCGCCGCGGCGCTCGGCCAGGACTCGTTCCGCGAGACCGTGTTCCAGGGCGGCGACGCCAGCGAGGTCTACGACACCACGACGATCATCGGTAAGCCGGTACCGAAAGCGAAGCTCGCCGACGACCGCTCCGCCGACAGCCAGGGACTGCTCGCCGGTTTGCAGGCGTGGCCGACATTGATCAGCTATTTCCCGCATGCCTCCGAGGGCGAGCGTGCCGACTACGAGGTGGCATACCGGCTCTATGCCAACGGCGTGATCTCGTCGATGACGCTGATCTACCCCGACTTCACGATGAAGGCCGAGTTGGTGAAGCTCGAGAAGCTACCGTCGAAGTGCTGACGATTTCGCGCGGCCTTTGACGACCGCCTCGCCGCCGAACTTCGCGCGCACCTTGTCCATTGCGCGCTCGGCGGCGGCGCGCTTGGCCGAGCCGTCGTCGACGAGATCGGCCGGATCGCACGCGCTTTCCGCCGCCAGCTGGCTGATGCCGACGCCGAGCAGCCGGAACGCCGTGCCGTCCGCCTCGCGCCGCAGCGCCTCGCGCGCGGTTCGGAAGATCTTGTCGGCGAGCTGCGTCGGTGCGTCGATCGAGATCGAACGGGTACGAATGCGAAAGCCCGCCGTCTTCAGCTTCAGCACGATCGTTCGCCCGCCATGTCCCGACGCCTTGGCGCGCGCCGAGACGCGCTCTGCCTGACGCCACAGGACGGCTTCCAGCTCTTCGAAACTGCCGACGTTGACGTCGAACGTCGTCTCGGACGAGATGCTTTTCAGCGCGCCGTCGGGATCGACGCCCCGGCTGTCTTGTGCGTTGGCGAGGCGATGCAGCCACAACCCTGTGTTGCCATAGCGCCGTGCCAACTCCTTCAGCTCCATCGCTTGAATTTGACCGATGTGCGTGATGCCGTCCTTGGCGAGCGTGCTCTGCAGTGCTGCGCCGGCGCCGCGGATCGTGCCGACCGGCTTGTCGCGCAGGAACGTCACCGCCTCCGCCTCGCCGATCACCGCGAAGCCGCGCGGTTTGTCGATCTCGCTGGCCAGCTTGGCGAGGAACTTGTTGAAGCTGAGTCCGATCGAGACCGTAATGCCGACCTCCGCTTCGACGCGCTTGGCGAGACGCGCCAGGAGCTTCGCCGGCGACAGGCCGTGCAGCATCTGCGTGCCCGACAAGTCCATATACGCTTCGTCGAGCGACAGCGGTTCGACCTGTGGCGTCAACTCCAGCATCATCGCGCGGATGGCGTGGGCCGCGGCGGTGTATTTCGTGAAGTTCGGCTTGATCACCGTGGCGTGCGGGCAGAGCTGCAGCGCCTTGAACATCGGCATCGCCGAGCGCACGCCGTTGATCCGCGCCACATAGCACGCCGTCGACACCACGCCGCGCCGCGAGCTGCCGCCGACGATCACCGGCTTGTCGCGCAAGCTCGGATCGTCGCGCTTCTCGACCGCGGCATAGAATGCGTCGCAATCCATATGCGCGATGCCGAGCGTCTCCAACTCGTCATGCGCGATCAGTCTGAGCCCGCCACACGCTTTGCACCGCTTGGCGCCCGTCGGCGCGTCGGCGAGGCAGTCACGGCAGAAGGCGCTCATGCGAATTGCTTGGCCTCCTCGGCACTCCACAGCCACGCGGCGCCGCGCACGCCGCTGGAATCGCCATGGACGTTCTTCAAGATGCGCGGCTGCGCCTCGGGATTGAACGAATAGCGTTCGACCCGGCCTGGAAGTTCCGTGTACAGAGCATCTATGTTCGACAACCCGCCGCCGAGCACGATGGCGTCGGGATCGAGCACGTTGACGATCGTCGCCAGCGAGCGGGCGAAGCGGTCGTAGAAGTCCGCCATGACGGCTTTCGACAAGGGATCGGCCGCCGCGGCGATGTCGTGCGGCGACGCGTCCCGGCCGGCGCGGCGCTTGTAGTCGGCGGCGAGGCCGGTGCCGCTGATCCACGCCTCGATGCAGCTGGCGCGGCCGCAATAGCAGTCCGGCACGTACTTCAATTCTTCCGGTGTCTGCGCGGGCAGGGGATTGTGGCCCCATTCGCCGGTGATGCCGTGGGCGCCGTTGAGCACGCGGCCGCCGACGCTGACGCCGCCGCCGCAACCCGTGCCGACGATCACGCCGAACACGACGTCGCTGCCGGTGCCGGCGCCATCGCTGGCTTCCGACAACGTGAAGCAGTTGGCGTCGTTCGTCACCCGCACGGGCCGCCCGATTGCCTTGGCAAGGTCCTTGTCGAGCGGATGGCCGATCAGCTTGGTCGAGTTTGCGTTCTTCACATGGCCCGTCACCGTGCTGATCGTGCCGGGGATCGCGACGCCGACGCTGCCGCGCTTGCCGGTCTTCTGCTCGGCGACGGCAATGAGGCCGGCGATGGCCTTGATCGTGTCTTCGTAGTTGTCGTGCGGCGTCGGCACGCGCTCGCGCACCACCTCGCGACTGCCGTCGAGCGCCAGCACCTCGATCTTGGTGCCGCCCAGGTCGATGCCGAATCTCATAGTCCTGCCTCGTTGAGCTTTTCGTCGATGAACCGGTGCGCGTGCGCCCAATCCTCGGCGCGAAGATGGGCGTGGGCGGCGGGCGGGAGCAAGGGCTTCAATCGGTCATCCCCGATCAAATGGATGCGGAAGATCTCCGGCGCCGCCTCCGCCGCCGAGGCAAGATTCTGCGGGATGTCGTCGACGAAGAAGGCCGGCCGCCCGGCACGCGCCGCCAGGGCCTTCACCGCCGGACCTTTCAGCCCGCTGTTGGCGACCAGCGGCAGGTCGAGGCCGAGCGCCGCCAGGTTGCGCAGGCGCGGTGCGCCCTGGGCCGGCGATATGTTGGTCAGCATCACGACATCGAGTCGTGGTTTCAGGCCGTTCAGCACGTCGCGGGCGCCGTCGACGATCTCCAGCGAATCGAGCTCGCGGCGGAACTCGTCGAGCAAGGCCGTGACCTCGACGTCGAGCACCGGCGTGCGGTCGTCCTGCCGCTTCACGTTGCCGTGGAGGCGGTAGGAGGTGAGGTCCAGATACAACCCACCATTGCGAAGAAAACGGTCGAACCCGTCGACGAAGCGCAGCACCACCTCGTCGGCGTCGACGATCAGGAGCGGGCGGCCGGGCGTCAGCCGGGCGACGGCGGCGCCGATGTCGAAGGTCTCACTCATGACGGTCCAGGATGTGCCGGGCCATGTGGACGGCCTGCGTGTCGGTTGACGTTTCGGTGCAGAAGTCGACCAGAAGCTGTTCGTCCGCCAGCACAAAATCCAGTACCGCGACCAGGAAGGACGTTTCCTGTGCACGCGCCCGGACCGTGTTGCGATCCAGGCCCGACAGGTCGGCGAAGCGGTCGAACGCCTCCGGCACCCCGGCCGTGTAGGCGAGGGCGTTGAGCGCCAAGGCGGCGGCGGTTTCGGGTGTCAGACGTTTCGTCATGGTTGAATCGACTGTAACGGGACTCGCGGGTTCCGCCCACTTCGGCACCGCAGCGATTCGGGCAAGTCGCGGCGGGAACTGGATTTTTCAACGTACGCGACCTCGCTTCGTCAAGGGAGCGTTAAGGGTTGCGCCTTAATACTAACCATCGCAGGGCCAGCCGTTGCAGGGACGGGGTTTGGCGCGGGCACAGCGAAAGAGAGTGACGTCATGGACGCCAAGACCAAGACCGTGCTGATCGTCGAGGACAATGAGCTGAACATGAAGCTCTTCCACGATCTGCTCGACGCCCATGGCTATAACATCCTGCAGACCAAGGACGGGATGGAGGCGCTCGACATCGCGCGCGAACACCGCCCCGACCTGATCCTGATGGACATCCAGCTTCCCGAGGTCAGCGGACTCGAAGTGACCAAGTGGCTCAAGGAAGACGACTCCCTGAAGTCGATCCCGGTCGTCGCCGTCACCGCCTTCGCGATGAAGGGCGACGAAGAGGTGATCCGCCAGGGCGGCTGCGAGGCTTACATCTCCAAGCCGATCTCGGTCACGAGCTTTCTCGACACGGTCAAAAGGTTCATTGGGTAGGCGCGGTTTATTAGATAGGCAAAAGGGCATGACGGCGCGGGTTCTGGTCGTCGACGACATCCTCTCCAACGTCAAGCTTCTCGAAGCGAAATTGACGGCGGAGTACTTCGAGGTCGTCAGCGCGTTCAACGGACTGGAATGCCTGGCCAAGATCGACCAGGCGGCGCCGGACATCGTCCTGCTCGACGTCATGATGCCCGGCATGGACGGTTTCGAAGTCTGCCGCCGCATCAAGAACAATCCCAAGACCGCCCATATCCCGGTGGTGATGGTCACCGCCCTCGACCAGCCTAGCGATCGCGTCGCGGGCCTCGATGCCGGCGCCGACGACTTCCTCACCAAGCCGGTGGACGATGCCGCGCTGTTCGCGCGCGTCCGTTCGCTGGTCCGCCTCAAGATGATGACCGACGAGCTTCGCATGCGCGAGACCACCGGTCAGAGCATGGGCCTTATCGATCCCGCGACGACCCTGATGGACAGCGGCCCCGCCGGCCGCATCCTGATCATCGAGGACCGTCCCGAATCCGTCGCCTGGTTCGCCGCGGCCCTGCAGCCCGGCGGTCACGAGGTCGCTTCTGTCGACACCTTCGAGGAGGCGCTGGTCCGCGTGCGCGGCGGCGACTACGACCTCATCGTCGTCAGCCTCGGCATGCGCGGCTTCGACGGCCTGCGCCTGTGCTCGCAGCTCCGCTCGCTGCCGGAGGGGCGCAACGTGCCGATTCTGGTCGTCGTCACCGATGGCGACCGCAGGAAGCTCAACCAGGCGCTCGAGATGGGCGTCAACGACTACCTCACCCGCCCCGTCGACAAGAACGAACTCGTCGCGCGCGTGCGCACCCAGCTGCGCAAGAAGCGCTATTCCGACCGGCTGCGCCACAACGTGCAGCTCAGCCTCGAGATGGCGATCACCGACCAGCTCACCGGTCTGCACAATCGCCGTTACATGTCGCGCCACCTCGACAATCTCGTCTCGCAGGCCGGGCGCAACGGCAAGCCGCTGGCGTTCCTGATCCTCGACATCGACTACTTCAAGTCGGTCAATGACGGCCATGGCCACGACATCGGCGACGAAGTCCTCAAGGAGTTCGCCAAGCGGATCTCCGCCAATGTCCGCGGCATCGACCTTGCCTGCCGCTATGGCGGCGAGGAGTTCGTGGTCGTCATGCCCGACACCGAGATGAGCCTCGCCTATTCGATCGCCGAGCGCCTGCGCAAGTCGATCGAGACGACGCCGGTCGTCATCAGCCGTGCCCCCGGCAAGCTGAACATCACGATCTCCATCGGGATCGCGGGCTCGGAAGGCACCTCCGACAGCGCCGACGCGCTGCTGCACCGGGCCGACCAGGCGCTCTACAGCGCCAAGCGGGCGGGGCGCAACCGGGTGGTCACGGCGCAAGCCGCCTAGCTTTGGCCGCCTAGGGTCACCGCATCTCGGCGTTTTTGAATTCAATTCCCTCCTCCATGGCTAAGCCATTGATAGTGTTGAATCGGCGTACATTCGAACCGCCTCCCGGAACGATTTCTCGACGCGCTGACAAATACTCAGCAACATAATTGTTCGTCGAAATTTCGCGGGGTCACTGCGCAAGCGATACCGCCCGGGCATCGCGCGGCACCCAAGGGCTTAGATGGGGACGTGGGGGCGGCGTTTCAACCTTGGATTGCAAATTACCGAAGCGTCCGCTCCACGGGCCGCGCGTCGAGTCTAGCCGCTCGCAGACCGCCCAGAGGTCGCCGTCGCGGCGGGGCTTACTTCGCACAGCCCGGCTTGGCGATCGTCGCGCACAATTGTCATTCGCCGCATTCGCGGCGAATGACAGAGAAAGTTTGTCGGGCAGCGCGGCCTATTTCGCGTCGGGTTCGAGGAAGGTCTTGGCGCGGGAGAACCGCCAGAGTGCCATCACAGCGCCTGACCGTCGTCCACCGTCAGCAGTGAACCGGTGATGGCGCGGCTCGCGTCGGAGGCAAGAAGCAGGAACATGCCGTCGAGGTCGCCCGGTTGCGCCAGGCGTTTGCGCGGAAAGCCGTCGATCTGCGCCTTGCCTTTGTCGGAGGCGAACCATTCGTCGTTCAGCTCGGTCTCGATGAAGCCGGGACACAGCGCGTTGACGGCGATGTTCTTGCGGGCCCATTCGCGGGCGAGGCACTGCGTCATCATCGCGAGGCCGGCCTTGGAGATGCAGTAAGGCGTCACGCCCGGCAGCACGCGATAGGCGCCGATCGAGGCGATGTTGACGATGCGGCCCGGCCGCTTGGCGGCGATCATGCGGCGGCCGACCTCGGTCGCGAGCAGGAAGGGCGCCCGCAGGTTGGTCGCCATCACGGTGTCGAACGAAGCCGCATCGACCTCTATCGCGAGGCCGAACACGCTGAGGCCGGCATTGTTCACCAGGATGTCGATCGGGCCGAGCGCGGCTTCCGCCTTGTCGAGCGCGGGCGCGATGGCATTCGCGTCCGTGACGTCGAGCGGGATCGCCGCGGCGCGGCCGCCTTCGGCTTCGATCTCGGCCTTCACCGCTTCGAGGCGTTCGAGACGGCGCGCCGCGAGCGCGACGGACGCGCCCGCGCCCGCGAGCAGCTTGGCGAAGTGGCGGCCGAGGCCGCTGGTGGCGCCGGTCACGAAAGCGACGCGGCCGGAAAGGTCATAAGGCTTGGCTGGGGTCATGGCGGCTTTGCTACTTCTTCGTCATACCGGCGTTGGAACTGGAGCTTTACGGCATATCCCGCGTTTCGCTGGCATACACCAAAGGAGTATCCCTTGAAAAAGCCTGCGATTGACGCGGTGCACCCCCGCACCCAGAATGCCAAGCAGCCCTGGCAGACACCCCTCCTCAAGCGCAGCGACGCGGCGGATGCGGAGGCCACGCCGGGCGCGTCGACGGACTCGCCCATCACGACGTCCTGACGGCAACAATAGGAGACGGACCTGTGCAGATCGACATCGTCT
>DASZMT010000019.1:0-2028 GCA_035551495.1 Rhizomicrobium sp.
GGCCAACGGCAACCGCATCCAGCACATCGAGACTTTCGAATTCCCGCACTCGCTCGGCTTCGCCTGGGAATCGATCTGCGCCTATACCGGCTTCTCGCCCTATGACGCCTCGAAGCTGATGGGGCTTGCGGCCTACGGCAATCCCAAGACGTACAAGCGCCAGCTGGAGGAGATGATCCACGTCACCGACGACAGCTATTCGGTCGATCCCGAAGCGATCGGTTTCCTCACCGCCAAGATGGACAAGATCGAGAGCTTGCTGGGACCACCGCGCTACGAGGGCATGGAGCTCGAGCAGCGGCACGCCGATATTGCGGCCGCCTTGCAGGAATCCACCAATGCCGCGGTGCTGGCGATGGTGCGGCGCCTCAAGAAAAAGGTGCCTTACGACCAGTTGTGCTTCGCCGGCGGCGTCGCGCTGAACTGCGTGACCAACGAGCTGATCCAGAAGTCAGGCGAATTCCGCGACGTGTTCATCACCTATTGCCCGCATGATGCCGGCACCGCGATTGGCGCTGCCTTCATGGTGCATTGCGCGAAGAGCAAGACGCCGCCGCAGCGCGGCTACTACACGCCCTATCTCGGACCGTCGTTCAAGCGGCGCGAAATTCTAGACGCAGTGAAGCTCGCCGGATTCAAGCACAAGATCAGCAAGAACCCTGCGCGCGACGCCGCCAAGATGATTGCCGACGGCAAGATCGTGGCCTGGTTCCAGGGACGCATGGAGTTCGGCCCGCGCGCGCTCGGCAATCGCTCGCTGCTCGCCGATCCGCGCCGGCCGGAGATGCGCAACATCCTCAATCAGAAGGTCAAGCACCGCGAGGATTTCCGTCCGTTCGCGCCGAGCGTACTCGCCGAACACGCCGATGAATGGTTCGAAATCGGCGGCACCCATTCGCCAAGCCATGAATTCATGCTGTTCGCCTGCGCCGCCAAAAGCGGTCAACGCGACCGCATTCCCGCGGTGCTGCATCATGATGGAAGCGGCCGGCTGCAGCTCGTGCGCAAGGCGTCGAACCGGCGCTATCACGAACTGATTTCCGCCTTCCATGAGCTGACCGGCGTGCCGATGGTGATCAACACGTCGTTCAACGACAGCGAACCGGTGGTCTGCACGCCGTCGGACGCGATCGTGACGTTCCGCAAGTCCGGCATCGACGCGCTGTTCATGGAGGATGTGTACCTGACGGCGCAGAAATAAGGGCGACCGGACTCTCTCATCGGCCGGGCATAGCCGTCTGCAGGACGGCGTCGCATCCGCTCGCCGATGTCCCCGGCCACCGAGAGTCCTCCAAGACGTGCATGCCCGGCACAACGCCGGGCATGACGACCTCTATGAGGCCGCGCCCCTACTCCGCCGCGATCTGGCGTGGCGCGGGAGGCGGGCTGGCGAGGTCGGCGACCAGTTGCGCGTGGCGCGCCTGGGCATCGGCGGCGGCCTTCTCCTTGACCGGGCCGTAGCCGCGGACGCGATCGGGCAGCGACAGCAGTTCGACCGCGGTCTCCAGCGTCACCGGCGACAGCGCGCCGAGCACGGCGGCGACGTCTTTTTCGTAGGCCACGATCAACTCGCGCTCGAGCTTGCGATCGGCGCTGTGACCGAAGAGGTCGAACGCGGTGCCGCGCAGGCCGCGCATCCCCGCCAACATCCGGAACACCGGCAGCATCCACGCGCCGAACGCGCGCTTCTTCGGCCGGCCCAGCGCGTCCTTGCCGCCGCCGAGGATCGGCGGCGCCAAATTGAAGCTGATCTTGAAATCGCCGTCGAACTGGTCGCGAAGCTGCTTCTCGAAGCTGCCGTCGGTGTAGAGCCGCGCCACCTCGTATTCGTCCTTGTAGGCGAGCAGCTTGGCGTAGTTGACGGCGACCACGCGCGGCAGTTCGTCGCCAAAGCCACGATCGAGCGCGGCGTCACGCACCTGCTTGACCAGCTTACGGTACCGCTCGGCGAGGCCGGCGTTCTGGTAGGCGGTCAGCAAGGCGGTACGGTGCGCGATGATCTCGTCGAGCGACATCTCGTCGAGCGTC
>DASZMT010000020.1:0-3268 GCA_035551495.1 Rhizomicrobium sp.
GGCAGGATTGCGCGAGAGCAGGCCCGGTGGCGACGGCCAGCAGGCAGAGAGCGGCAGTGATGGTACGCATAATCCCCCTGCCGGCCAGAGAGCGACCACGGAGTCGCGCCGGGACGGCTGCCCCATTGCTACGAAACATCAGATTAACCGAAGATTAACCAATTGTGACATGGTCCCAACCTGGCAGGTCGGTCGTCCGAGCGGCGTGTCGGATCTGGCGGCGACCGCATGGAGAGTCTTGTAGCGGCGCGTTTCCAGCCCGCGCTGGAGGGCGGTAGCAGCGCGATCTGCGCCCTTGTGTCATGCAGCGGCACGCACGTCGGCCGATCGGTCGGATGCGCTTCAGCGACACCGTCAGCCCCGGCCTTGGTCTCGCTGCGCTAGCCGCGGGCGCGGACTTCGGTCCGAGCGGCAGCGTATCGGCAAATTCCCTTACAACTGGCCGCCCAGCGTCGCCAGCTCCATCGCGGTCAGCCCGCGCGTGCGCAGCGCGTCGGGCTTGAACAGGGACGGCGAGAGCGGGCAGGCCGTGCGGCGAGAAGCAGCGCGACGGCGAGACGGATCACTGACCATTGTTTCGGCCGGCAATTGTCAGCGATGGTGCGCACGCTGCAGGTCGGTGCGTCTCACATGAATTTACGTGTTTAGCGTTTGCCGGGCCGGTGAACGCGTCGTACAAGCGGCGCGTTCGCAGTCCTTGTGCAGGGGCCGTCGCATGCTTGCTGAAGAGACCGGCGTGCCGTCGCTGCGCGACGAGGAGGGCGCCATCCGCGAAGAGTTTGTGACGCGCGTGGCGCAGGCTATCGAAGCCGTGCGGGTCGACGAATTGCGCGAGCTCGTCGCCGACCTGCACGAGGCCGACCTCGGCGCTCTCGTCGAGGCGCTCGACAGCGAGCTGCGGCCGCGCCTCGTCGAACTGCTTGGCATCGATTTCGACTTCACCGCGCTGACCGAAGTCGATGATGCGGTGCGCGGCGAGATTCTCGAGGAACTGTTGCCGCGCACGGTTGCGGAGGGCGTGCGCGACCTCGATTCGGACGATGCCGTCGCCATCCTTGCCGACCTGCCGCAGCAGGAACGCACCGAAATCCTCGATCAGCTGCCGCCGCCGGAGCGCGTGGCGCTCGCGCGCAGCCTCGAATATCCGGAGGACTCCGCCGGCCGGCGGATGCAGACCGAGTTCATCGCGGTACCCTCGCACTGGGACGTTGGCGAGGCGATCGATTACATGCGCGAGACCGTCGAGCTGCCCGATCGTTTCTATGAAGTCTATGTCATGGACGAGCGCGGTCACTTCGTCGGCGCCGTGCCGCTCGACAAGCTGCTGCGCTCGATGCGGCCGGTGCGGATCGCCGACATCCTCGAGGACGAGCGGCCGCTGATCCGCGCCGACCAGGACCAGGAAGAGGTGGCGCGCCTGTTTCAGCGCTACAACTGGGTGGCGGCGCCGGTGCTCGATACTGCCAACCGGCTGGTCGGCGTCATCACTTTCGACGACGTCGCCGACGTCATCCAGGAAGAAGCCGACGAGGACATCAAGGCGCTCGGCGGCGTCGCCCGCTACGAGGAATTGTCGGACACGGTCTGGACCATCGCGCGCGGCCGCTTCAACTGGCTGCTGATTAATCTTGGCACCGCCTTCCTCGCCTCTTCGGTGCTCGGCCTGTTCGAAGGGCAATTGCAGAAGATGGTGGCGCTGGCGGTGCTGGCGCCGATCGTCGCCAGCCAGGGCGGCAATGCGACGACGCAGACGATGACGGTGGCGGTGCGCGCGCTGGCGACGCAGGACCTGCGCGACGCCAATGCCTGGCGTGTGGTGCGCCGCGAATTGTTCGTCGGCCTGCTCAATGGACTGGCCTTCGCCGTCATCACCGGGGCGGCGGCCTATGTCTGGTTCCGGGTGCCCGGCCTCGGCCTGGTGATCGGGCTCGCCATGATCTGCAATATGGCGGCGGCGGCGCTCGGGGGCATTCTCATCCCGCTCGGGCTGCACCAGCTCCGCTTCGACCCGGCGGTGGCGTCGAGCCCGTTCGTGACCACGGTCACCGACGTGGTCGGCTTCTTCTCGTTCCTCAGCATCGCCACCTTCTGGTTCGGCCTGCGCTGACGATTACGCTTCGTTCACCCTGTTTCCTGACCGAGCATTAAGCCTGACGAACTATCCCTGTGCGCTAGGGACGGGGAGAGGCCGTTGGCGAGCCACATCCAGACCGCTGGTGCGTCGCAGGCGCGCACGCGGCGCATGCTGTCGGGGTCACGGCTGATCGTGCTCCTGGCGCTGCTCGCGCTCGGCGCCAGCATGGTCACGACCGGCGTCGGCTACAGCCTCGCGCGGCAGAGCGATGAGCGACTGGGATCGGATCAGCGTTTGGCGCTGCGCAGCGCGATCGCCGAATTCCGCACCTGGTTCGGCCAGACCGGCGCGCTCGATCCGCGCTTTGCCCGCACCGTCGAGCACAGCGTCAACATCCACGGGCTGACTTTCGAGGCGGAGCCGACCTCCGAGGCCCGCGAGTCGCAACCGGTGATCGACGCCGACGGCCGTATCGCCGGCTTCTTCACCTGGGAGCGGCCGCATCCCATGATGACGGCGATGAACCGGTTGGCGCCTTTGATCGCCGGCATCACCGCCGTGCTCGTCGGTTTCGCCGCCTTCTCCCTGTGGCAACTGCGTCGCGCCGGCCGCGATCTCGCCGCCAGCGAGGAAATGGCGCGCCGCGCCGCCGACGAGGACAAGCTCACGCGACTGCCCAATCACGCCAAGATGCTCGAACTGCTCGACCTGGCGCTCGCCGAACGCGCCATGGACGAGGTGACCACCTTTGCCCTGATCGAGATCGACGGCATGGACGACGTGACGGCGCATCACGGCGTGCTCGGCAGCGATGAACTGATCGTCGCGGCGGCCGGCCGGCTGGCGGAGTCGCTGCCGCCGCAGGCGGTCTGCGGCCGCATCGCCGCCGACGAATTCGCGGTCATCTTGACCGCGGTCGGCGAGATCGACGCCGAATCGGTGCTGCGCGCCGCCATCGAGGCGCTGGCGCGTCCTTATTGGGTGGACACCGTCGTGCGGCTGAGCGCGCATTGCGGCTACGCCCAGGCGCCGGGGCACGGCGCCACGCGCGGGGAATTGGCGCGCCGCACCGAGATCGCGCTGCGCGCCGCCCACAGCAAGAGCCCGGGCACGATCGTCACCTTCGCGCCGTCGCTCGATACGCTATCGGCGGAGCAGCGCTTCATCCACCGCGAGTTGCCGCGCGCCATCACC
>DASZMT010000021.1:0-3435 GCA_035551495.1 Rhizomicrobium sp.
GCCTCTGAGTTGAGGCGACCTTGCGGGGCTCATGTGACGACAATCTCCCTCCGGTCTGAAGCTTCGCCCGCGGCGCGCGCATGCTGCGCACTGCGCTCGGGCCGGCGATCTCCGCCTATCTCGAAGACCCGAGCATCGTCGAGGTGATGCTCAATCCCGACGGTCGCTTGTGGATCGATCGGTTGTCGGGTGGGCTCGAGGACACCGGCAGCCGTGTCACGCCGGCCGACGCCGAGCGGATCGTACGACTGGTTGCGCATCACGTCGGCGTCGAAGTCCATGCCAACAGTCCACGCGTCTCGGCCGAACTGCCGGAAAGCGGGGAACGGTTCGAGGGCCTGGTGCCTCCGGTGGTCGCGGCGCCGTGCTTCGCCATCCGGCGTCCGGCCGTCGCCGTGTTCACGCTCGACGACTATGTCGGCTCCGGCATCATGTCGGCGGTGCAGGCCGAGCTGCTGCGCGTCGCGGTCCGCGAGCGAAAGAACGTGCTCGTCGCCGGCGGCACTTCCACCGGCAAGACCACGCTGGTCAACGCCCTCCTCGCCGAGGTCGCGAAGACCGGCGACCGCGTCGTCCTGATCGAGGACACACGCGAACTACAATGCGCAGCGCCGAACCTCGTCGCGCTTCGCACCAAAGATGGCGCGGCGTCGCTCTCCGATCTCGTCCGTTCGTCGCTGCGTCTCCGCCCGGACCGCATTCCCATCGGCGAGGTGCGCGGCGCGGAGGCGCTCGACCTCTTGAAAGCCTGGGGCACCGGCCATCCCGGCGGCGTCGGAACATTGCACGCCGGATCCGCGATCGGCGCGCTGCGCCGTCTCGAACAGCTCATCCAGGAGGCCGTGGTCACGGTCCCGCGGGCGCTGATCGCCGAAACGATCGATCTCATCGCGGTCCTCGCCGGCCGCGGCTCCGCGCGCCGGCTCGCCGAGCTGGCGGTGGTGAAGGGCCTTGGCCCGACCGGCGACTACGTCCTCACCCCCGCAGGAGACTTGTGATGTTGCTCAACCGCGCTCGTCAAGCGTTCACCATGGCTTCGGCCTGCGTCTTCGTCGCGCTCGCCACCGCCCCGGCCTACGCCGCCGGCTCCAACATGCCCTGGGAGCAGCCGCTGACCCAGATCCTGGATTCGATCCAGGGCCCCGTCGCCAAGGTCGTTTCGGTGATCATCATCATCGTTACCGGCCTGACATTGGCCTTCGGTGAGACATCTGGCGGGTTTCGGCGGCTGATCCAGATCGTCTTCGGTCTCTCGATCGCCTTTGCCGCGTCGAGCTTCTTCCTGACTTTCTTCCAGTTCGGCGGCGGAGCGCTGGTGTGATGGAGCACGATGCCGCCATCCCCGGCTTCTATGCGCCAGTTCATCGCGCACTGACCGAACCGATCCTCCTCGGCGGCGCGCCGCGCGCAGTCGCAATCGTCAACGGAACGCTCGCGGCGGCCGTTGGCCTGGGTCTTCGCCTGTGGATCGTCGGCGGGGCGATCTGGTTGTTAGGCCATCTCGCTGCCGTGTGGGCCGCGAAGCGCGATCCCGCCTTCGTCGACGTGGTGCGCCGCCATCTGCGCTACCCGCAGCATCTGGTCGCGTGAGGCTCGAACGATGATGAACCTCGCCGAGTATCGCCGCCGCAGCCAGAGCCTGGCCGACTTCCTGCCTTGGGCGGCGCTGGTCGAGAAGGGCGTCGTTCTCAATAAGGACGGCTCCTTCCAGCGTTCGGCGAGTTTTCGCGGGCCCGATCTCGATTCCTCGACGCCGGCCGAACTCGTCGCGATCACCTCGCGCCTCAACAACGCGCTGCGACGTCTCGGCTCCGGCTGGGCTGTATTCATTGAGGCCCAGCGCGTGCATGCGCATTGGTATCCCGTCGGCGAATTTCCCGATGCGGTATCGGCTCTCGTCGATGCCGAACGGCGCGCCCAGTTTCAGGAAGAGGGCGCGCATTTCGAGAGCCGCTACTTCCTGACGCTGCTTTGGCTGCCGCCGGCTGACGATGCCGCGCGGGCAGAGGCCTGGCTGTACGAGAATCGCGCGCAGGGCGCCGCTGACTGGCGCGCCGCGCTGGACGGCTTCATCGACCGCACCGATCGCGTGCTCGCATTGGTCGAAGGCTTCATGCCCGAGGCCGATTGGCTCGATGACGGCGAGACTCTCAGCTACCTGCATTCCTGCGTCTCGACGCGCCGGCAGCGCGTGCGCGTGCCTGAGACGCCGATGTATCTCGACGCCATCCTGGTGGACGAGGAGCTCACTGGCGGCCTCGCGCCCAAGTTGGGCCGCGCCCATCTGCGCACCCTCACCATCATGGGCTTCCCGTCACAGACCTGGCCCGGTCTCCTCGACGACTTGAACCGGCTCGCCTTTCCTTATCGCTGGGCGACCCGCGCGGTCTGTCTCGACAAGACCGACGCAACCAAGCTGCTCGCGAAAATCCGTCGCCAGTGGTTCGCCAAGCGCAAGTCGATCATGGCGATCTTGAAGGAGGTGATGACCAACGAGGCGTCGGTGCTGATGGATTCCGACGCCGCCAACAAGGCCCTCGACGCCGATGCAGCTCTGCAGGAGCTCGGTACGGATCTGGTCGGCGAGGCCTACATCACCGCTACCGTCACGGTTTGGGATGAGGACGCCCGCGCCGCCGACGAGCACCTGCGTCTGGTCGAGAAGACCATTCAGGGCCGCGACTTCACCTGCATGCGCGAAGGCGTCAACGCGATCGAGGCGTGGCTCGGATCGCTGCCCGGCCACGTCTACGCCAACGTGCGCCAGCCGCCGGTCTCGACGTTGAACCTGGCGCACATGATGCCATTCTCGGCGGTCTGGGCCGGGCCGGAACGGGATGAGCATTTTCAGGCGCCGCCGCTGTTCTTCGCGCGGACCGAAGGCTCCACGCCGTTTCGCTTTTCACTTCATGTCGGCGATGTCGGCCACACGCTGATCGTTGGCCCGACCGGCGCCGGCAAGAGCGTCCTGCTCGCGCTGATGGCGTTGCAGTTCCGGCGCTATACCGGCGCCCAGGTCTTCGCCTTCGATTTTGGCGGCTCGATCCGTGCGGCCGCGCTGGCGATGGGCGGTGATTGGCACGATCTCGGCGGTGCGCTGGCCGACGATGCCGGCGCGCCCGTCGCCCTACAGCCGCTGTCGCGTGTCGATGACGCTGGCGAACGGGCTTGGGCG
Organism: Rhizomicrobium sp.; assembly: GCA_035551495.1. Lineage (GTDB taxonomy): Bacteria > Pseudomonadota > Alphaproteobacteria > Micropepsales > Micropepsaceae > Rhizomicrobium. The sequence goes on from DASZMT010000021.1 coordinate 3,176, forward strand.
GCGGAATGGATCGCGGCGCTGCTTGCCCGCGAGTCCGTCACCGTCACTCCCGAGTTGAAGGAGCACTTATGGTCTGCCCTGACCTCGCTCGCCTCCGCGCCGGTTTTGGAGCGGACGATCACCGGCCTCTCCGTCCTCTTGCAGTCCAATGCGCTCAAGCAGGCGCTGCAGCCTTACACGGTGGCCGGACCTTGGGGCCGTTTGCTCGACGCGGAAACCGAACGCCTTGGCGAGGCGGAGGTGCAGGCCTTCGAGACCGA
>DASZMT010000022.1:0-98398 GCA_035551495.1 Rhizomicrobium sp.
GGAAATTGGGGTCAAGTGGTGACGCGCGACATCGACCCGCGCCAGATCCAGCTCATCATGGAGCTGCGCGGGCAGGGGATCGATGATGTCCGCGTGCTCGACGCCATCGAGCGCACGCCGCGCGACCGCTTCGTCGACGCGCCGCTGCAATACGCCGCCTATAACAACTCCGCGCTGCCCATCGCCTGCGGCCAGACCATCAGCCAGCCTTACGTCGTCGGCTACATGACCCAGGCGCTGGACGTGCAGCCGGGCCATCGGGTGCTCGAGATCGGCACCGGCTCGGGCTACCAGGCGGCGGTGCTGTCGCCGCTGTGCCGCCGGGTCTACTCGATCGAGCGTCATCGGGCGCTGCTGGCCCAGGCGCGGGGGCGCTTCGAGGCGCTCGGACTGCACAACGTCACCACCAAACTGGGCGACGGTTTCAAGGGCTGGCGGGAGCAGGCGCCGTTCGACCGTATCCTCCTGGCCTGCGCGGTCGAAACCGTGCCGTTAACCCTTATCGAACAGTTAAAGGAGGGCGGAAGCCTTGTGGCGCCTGTGGGCGATGTCCCGAAATCGGACGGTTCGGCGCCTTTGGAAAGCATTTCTCAACGATTGAAGAAGATAGTCCGGACCAAGACGGGTGTGACGGAAGAAGTCCTGATCCCTGTTTTGTTCGTCCCGATGCTGTCGGGACTGCCTTGAGAAATGCGAGAACGCAGATGCTCCGGACACATGCCCTCATCCGCCTGGCCGGCCTTGCCGCCGCGGTAGCCCTTTCCTCGGTTTTCCTGACCGGCTGCGTCGAAGACAGCCCGCGCACCCAGCTCGACTGGTATCCGCAAAACGACGGGAAGCCGGTCCACCACTACGCCTATAACGACGACCGGCCGACGGCGCCGCATGTCGTGCACAAGAAGAAGCCCGCGCCGGTGCAGATGGCCGCGCTCGACTGCCCGACGCCGAAGGCCAAGCCCGATGCCTCGCGCCCCGGCTGGTACACCCAGAACACGTTGCCACCGCCCTCGGCGCCCGTCAGCCAGCCCGCGACCTATGCCCCGCCGAGCGGCGGGATGATCTTCGCCTCGCCCGTCAACGGCCCGGTCGTCGCCGACTACGGCACCACGATCAGCGGCGAGCGCAATGTCGGCATCAATATCGCCGCACCGTTCGGCACGCCGATCCATGCCGCCGCCGCCGGACAGGTGAGCTATGCCGGCAACGAGCTGCGCGGCTACGGCAATCTCGTGCTGCTCAAGCACGACGACGGCTACGTCACCGCCTATGCCCATGCCGAGCGCATCACGGTGAACCGCGGCGACTATGTTCAGAAGGGCCAGATCATCGGCTATGTCGGCCAGACCGGCGACGTGACGAGCCCGCAGGTGCACTTCGAGATCCGCAAGGGCGTGACCCCGGTCAACCCGCACACCATGCTGGCGAGCTCGCGCGCGAGCTAAAGCGTCACGCCGAGTTCGCCCGCGAGGTCCTGCACGAACTGCCACGCGACGCGGCCCGAACGGCCGCCGCGGCCCTTTGCCCAGGCGAGGGCGCGGCGCACCAGCTCGTTCTTCTCCACCACCAGGCCGTAATGCGCGGCATAGCCGTCGATCATCGCGAGGTATTCGTCCTGGCCGCAATTGTGGAAGCCGAGCCACAGGCCGAAGCGGTCCGACAGCGAGACCTTCTCCTCCACCGCCTCCGACGGATTGATCGCGGTCGAGCGCTCGTTCTCCATCATGTCGCGCGGCATCAGATGGCGCCGGTTCGACGTCGCATAGAACAGGACGTTCTCCGGCCGACCCTCGAGGCCGCCTTCGAGCGCGGCCTTCAGCGATTTGTAGCTCGTGTCGTCGCGGTCGAACGACAGGTCGTCGCAGTAGAGCAGCCAATGCCGCGTGTCGGCGCGCAAAATACGGAGGAGGACAGGCAGGGTGCCGATCTCCTCGCGATGGATCTCGACCAGCGCCAGCCGCGCCTTGCCCCCCTTCACGTCCTTGGCGCCGCGATTGACCTCGGCGTGCACCGCCTTGACCAGCGAGCTCTTGCCCATGCCGCGCGCGCCCCACAAAAGCGCGTTGTTCGCCGGCAGGCCGGCCGCGAAGCGCCGCGTGTTCTCCAAAAGCGTGTCGCGCGACGCGTCCACGCCCTTGAGCAGGCCGAGCGGCACCGCGGCCACCCGCTCCACCTTCAACAGCCCGCCATGGCCAGGCTCCCAGACGAAGGCGTCGCCGTCGGCCGACGCGCGGGCGGCCAGGGCTGGCGGCGACAGCCGCTCCAGCGCCTCCGCGATCCGCGTCAGCAGAGCTTGGTCGGCGCCTGTTGCAGGGGCTTTTCGACGCGTCGCCATCGGCTAAATCCTTGATTTCCCATGGTTGCAAAGGGAGATTGCGTAGTTATATTCCCGCCGAACATTGGCGCCCACTTTTCGGCGCCCAGCCCCCGGATACGCGATGCAAGACCTTTTCGCCAACCCTCTCTACTTGCTCCTGCCGTTCGGGCTGATCTTCTATTTCCTGGTGATGCGGCCGCAACAGCAGCAGCAGGCGCAATTGCGCGGCGCGCTGGACAATCTGCGCCGCGGCGACATGGTGGTGACCTCGGGCGGCATCCTGGGCAAGGTCGTCAAGGCGCCGGCCAAGGAAGACACCGAGATCACCTTGGAGATCGCCGACGACGTCCAGGTGAAGGTCGTCAAGGACACGCTGGTCGGGGTGCGCACCAAAACGCAGCCCGTCGACAAGTCCGACAAGGGCTGATCCGCCATGCTGCAGGTTTCCAGCTGGGTCCGTTATCTCGTCATCGCCGTCATCCTGGCGGGTATCGTCATCGCGCTGCCGAACGCGCTTCCCGACAGCGCCCGCGCCCGCCTTCCGGGCTGGCTGAACCAGACGGTCTCGCTCGGTCTCGACCTGCAGGGCGGCTCGTCTCTGCTGCTCGAGGTGCAGACCGATGCGGTCTACAAGGACAAGATCGAGTCGCTGGTCGGCGACGTCCGCCGGGCGCTGAACAAGGCCAGGCCGCGCATCGGCTACACCAATCTCGCCGGCGGACCGGATTCGCTGAGCGTCCAGATCACCGATCCGGCGCGCCGCGACGAGGCCAAGAACCTGATCCAGGCGCTGAATCCCACCGTCGGCGGCAGCATGCTGGCGGTCGGCGCCCGGGCCTATCAGTTCACCGACAACGGCAACGGCCTCTTCACGATGAAGATGACCGACACCTACAAGACGACGACCCGCGCCGACGTCGTGGCGCAGTCGATCGAGGTGGTGCGCACCCGTATCGACAAGATGGGCACCAAGGAACCGACCATCACGCGCGAGGGCGATGACCGCATCGTCGTGCAGGTGCCCGGCCTCTCCGATCCCAAACGCCTGACGGACATCCTCGGCAAGACCGCGAAGATGACCTTCCAGCTTGTCGACGAAGCGGCCGAGGCCAACGCCGCGCGCCTGAAGGCCGCGCCGATCGGCGACGAGATCCTGCCTTTCGCGAAAGGCAAGAACGGCCAGGTGCAGGGTCCGCCCGTCATCGTCCAGAAGCGGGTGGTGGTGGCGGGCGACCGCCTCGTCTCCGCCTCGCAGGGCTTCGACCAGAACGGCCAGCCCGACATCCAATTCCGCTTCGACAGCGTCGGCGCCACCGAGTTCGCCGACATCACCAAGGCCGCCGCCGCCTCGGGCATCCGGCAGCGCTTTGCCGTGGTGATCGACAAGGAGATCATCACCGACCCGGGCATCAACGAGCCGATCCTCGGCGGCTCGGGCATCATCGTCGGCTCGTTCACGGTGCAGAGCGCGACCGATCTTTCCATCGTGCTGGCGGCGGGTGCGCTGCCGGCGCCGCTCAAGGTGATCGACCAGCGCACCGTCGGCGCGGAGCTCGGTGCCGACCAGGTCAGGGCCGGCCAGCTCTCGGCCGCGGCAGGCCTGGTGCTCGTCGCGCTGTTCATGATCGCGCGCTACGGCCTGTTCGGCGTGTTCGCCGACGTCGCGCTGACGCTGAACGTGGTCTTGCTCCTGGCGCTGCTGACGCTGTTCAATGCCACCCTGACGCTGCCGGGCATCGCCGGCATCGTGCTCACCATGGGCATGGCGGTCGACGCCAACGTGCTGATCTACGAGCGCATCCGGGAGGAGCAGCGCAACGGCCGCTCCATGCTGGCCTCGATCGACCAGGGCTTCCGCCGCGCCATGGCGACCATCATCGACGCCAACTCCACCCATCTGATTGCCGCCCTGATCCTGTTTCAGATGGGCTCGGGCCCGGTGCGCGGCTTCGCGGTGACGCTGGGCGTGGGCATCATCACGTCGTTCTTCACGGCGGTGATGGTGACCCGGCTCATCGTGGTCGCCTGGCTGAACATCCGCCGGCCCAAGGCGTTGGCTATCTGAAGACGCTGGTCACTTGACGCTTATCCCTGCCCAAAAAGGGGCTGAAACGCCCCGCGAAACGGCCTAGGGTTCCCTCCAAGACTCAAAAAGGGGAGGGACGGCCATGGCGGCCTTTTTCGCGAATTTGCGCAACACGGTGATCGCGGGCTTCGTCCTCGCGCTGCTGGTCTTTGCGATCCATGCCCAGCTCAGCGGCTGGCAGTTCGACTGGGCGAGTCCGGACTCGTTCGGCGCCTTTGTGCTGCGCTGGCTGCACATCATCAGTGGCGTGATGTGGATCGGCCTGCTCTGGTACTTCAACTTCGTCTCGACGCCGACCACGCCGAAGATTCCGGAAGAGCTTCGTCCGGCGCTCGGCCGCTTCATCACGCCGGCGGCGCTGTGGTGGTTCCGCTGGAGCGCGATGGGCACGATCGTGTTCGGCATCCTGCTCGCCGGCATGAACCAGTACATCGTCCAGGCCTACACCCTCGACATCGTCAACGACCCGACGGGCCATGCCTTCGGCACGACGCGCTATTTGATGATCGGCATCGGCATGTGGCTGGGCACCATCATGTGGTTCAACGTCTGGTTCGTGATCTGGCCGAACCAGCAGAAGGCGCTGAACATCGAGGGGAAGTATCCGAGCCTCGACGCGCCGACCAAGGCGGCCAGCGCCAAGACCGCCGGCATGTACAGCCGCATCAACACCATGCTCTCGATCCCCATGCTGTTCTGCATGGCGGCCGCGATGCACTGGGCGTGATTTGAGAAGATTTCCTTCCCCGCTTCGGCGGGGAAGGCGGCCGTCGCACCGTCAGGCGCGAAGACCGGAAGGGGAAAAATAAGCCGCTGGAGAAATCCGGCGGCTTTTTCGTTACAAAGCGCCATGATCGCCGATCTCGTCCGCAAGTCCGATCCGGACCGCTATCTGGCGGCGCTGTTCGCGCCGGCGGCGAAGCGGCCGCTGCTGCACGCGCTCTATGCCTTCAACATCGAGATCGCCCGCGTCGCCGACACGGTGCGCGAGCCGATGATGGGCGAGATAAGGCTCGAATGGTGGCGCGAGACGCTCGACGGCGCGCGGGCCGGGCGGCCGCGCAACCACGACGTCGCCCGCGCCCTGGCGGCGCTGTTCGCGGCCACAGCCCTTCCCACCGAGCCGTTCGACGCGATGATCGACGCGCGCACCTTCGATGCCTCGTCCGCCGTCTTCCCCGACCGCGCCGCGGTGGAAGCTTATTGCGACGCGACGAGCGGCAACCTGATGCGCCTTGCCGCCATGATCCTGGGGGCGCCGGACGATGCGATGGCGCGCGAAGCCGGCACCGCCTATGCCCTCGCCGGCATCGTGCGCTCGATCCCGCACCACGCGGCACGCCACAAGACGTTCCTGCCGCAGAGCCTGATGCAGGCTGCCGGCCTCGCCAAGGACGCGCTGTTCATCCGCCACGAGCGCGACCGGGTGAAGGCGGTGGTGGCGCAGATGGCGCTGTGGGCGAACGAACATCTCGCCGCCGCGCGCCGCCTGCGTGTGCCGCGCGAGACGTTGCCGGCATATCTCCCGGCCGCGATCGCGCCGCTGTTCCTTTCGCGCGTCACGCGCACCGGATTCGATCCCACCGTGCATGCGCACGAGATTGCGATCCATCGCCGCCAGGTGCGCCTGCTCGCGGCGGCGATGCGCCGGCGCATCTGACTATTCCGCCGCTTCCTTCGTGCCCAGCCAGCCTGCGAGATCGGCAAGGGCGCGAGAGCTCTGGGCGCGCTTGCGGTCCTTGCCTTTGGTCTTGGGCGGCGGCTCGGGGAAGAGGCCGAAGTTCACGTTCATCGGCTGGAACGTCTTCGCGTCGGCACCGCCGGTGATGTGGCCGAGCAGCGCGCCCAGCGCCGTCGTCGCGGGCGGCGGCAGGAGAGGGCGGCCGAGAATCTCGGCGCTCGCGAAGCGGCCGGCGAGCAGGCCGATGGCGGCACTCTCGACATAGCCTTCGACGCCGGTCACCTGGCCCGCGAAGCGCAGCGACGGCCGTGCTTTCAGGCGCAGCGCGCCGTCGAGCAGGCGCGGCGAATTGATGAAGGTGTTGCGATGCAGCCCGCCGAGCCGCGCGAAGGTCGCATCCTGGAGGCCCGGGATCATGCGGAAGATGCGCGTCTGCTCGCCGTGCTTCAGCTTGGTCTGGAAGCCCACCATGTTCCACAGCGTGCCGAGCGCGTTGTCCTGACGCAGCTGCACCACCGCATAGGGGCGCTCGGTCTTGCGCGGATCGTGCAGACCGACCGGCTTCATCGGCCCGAAGCGCAGCGTCTCGGGCCCGCGGCTCGCCATCACCTCGATGGGCAGGCAGCCCTCGAAGTACGGCGTGGATTTCTCCCACTCCTTGAAATCGGTCTTCTCGCCGGCGAGCAGCGCGGCGATGAACGCCTCGTACTGTTCGCGGTCCATCGGACAGTTGACGTAGTCCGCGCCGTCGCCCTTGTCGTAGCGCGACTGCATCCAGCAGGTGCCGAAGTCGATCGTCTCGCGGTTCACGATCGGCGCGATCGCGTCGAAGAAGGAGAGCGACTCCTCGCCGGTCAGTGCCCGCACCGCCTCGGCCAGCGGCGGCGAGGTCAGCGGGCCGGTCGCGATGATCGTGCTGCGCCAGTCGTCCGGCGGCAGGCCGGCGATCTCCTCGCGCGCGATGGCGATGCCCGGATGGTTTTCGAGCGTGCGCGTGATCGTTTCGGAGAACGGCACGCGGTCCACCGCCAGCGCGCCGCCGGCCGGCAGCCGGTGCGCATCGGCGCTCTTCATGATCAGCGAGCCGGCGCGGCGCATCTCCTCGTGCAGCAGGCCGACGGCGTTGTTCTCGGGATCGTCGGAGCGGAAGGAGTTCGAGCACACCAGCTCCGCCAGGCCGTCGCCCAGATGCGCCTCGGTGCCGCGCACCGGGCGCATCTCGTGCAGCACGACGGGGACGCCGGCCTCTGCCGCCTGCCAGGCTGCTTCGGAACCGGCCAGTCCGCCGCCAATGACGTGAAGTGTGTCGCTCATGGCGCGGGGCATAGCACTGCCGCGGCGCCAAAGACCATGGTCGGGGCTGGTGTTTCGTAAGTCTTTGAAATTGTTGAATCGGCGTACATTCGAACCTCGTGCGCGCCGAAAAACTGTTCCGGCATTTTTGAATTCAATTCCATGTTGGAAAGGGACTGCGACCTCTGGATGTAGGGTGGACGCCGCGGCATTCAATATGGTTGTGTGAAAATATTCTTGACATCAAAGCATCAAACGGCTGATGCTTTGATGCCATGCCCAAGAAGCGCACCGGTCCGCCCAAGCGGCGCAACACCCTGACCCTGGACGACGACAACGCGATCCGGCTCGAACGGCTGCGCGCGGCGCGCGACGTGACCTTCAAGGAGATCGTCAACGACGTGCTGCGAAAGGGGCTCGCGGAAGAGGAGCGGCCGTTCCGGCACCAAGAAAGCGAGAAGCCGTTCAAGATTCGGGTGTTCGACGGCGGCAAGCCGAACTTTCAAACGACCGAAGAACTCAAAGCGCTTATGGAAGAAATCCAGCTCGAAGAGGACATGAAGAAGTTGGGCCTTAAGTGATCCTGGTGGACGCCAATCTTCTGCTCTATGCGAGCTTCAAACACTTCGAGCAGCATGAGAGGGCGCGGAACTGGATCGACCAACAATTCGCAAGCACCACGCGTGTCGGCTTGCCTTGGCATTCACTGCTGGGCTTTGTGCGCTTGGGCTCGCAACGGCGCGCTTTTCCATACGCACTGACCGTCGCAGAAGCATGGGCGGAGGTTCGCAGCTGGCTCGCTCTTCCGAACGTATGGGTGCCGCTCCCGACCGACCGCCACGCCGAAATTCTCGATCACTTGCTGACGTCCGGCAATGTCGGCCACGGGCGCGTCATGGACATCCACCTCGCCGCGCTCGCCATCGAGCATGGTCTGATAGTCTGCTCCAACGATAACGACTTCGCGCGTTTTCCAAACGTCCGCTGGCTCAATCCGCTCGACGCCTAGTCCCAGATCGGCGGCTTGCGGTCGATCCAGGGGTGCGTCTGCTCGAGCTGTGCCGCGAGGCGAAACAGCGTCGCCTCGTCGCCATAGCGGCCGCTGAACATCGCCGCCAGCGGAAGCTTGTCGGCGGACAGACCCATCGGCACCGACATCGCGGGCTGGCCGGTGAGGTTGGCGAGGGGCGTCAGGCCGAAGGTGCGGCCCTGGCGCTGGTTGAACTCGCGCGCGCGGACGTTCATCGGGTCGAGGAAGCCGAGCGGCGGCGGCGGCGTGATCTGTATCGGTTGCAGCAGCACGTCGAAATTGCGGTAGAGCCGCAGGATGTCGCGCCCGATCAGGCGGATCTGCTGCAGGCCCCAGGCGACGTCCTTGGCCGGGATCTCCTTGGCGCCCCGATAGCCGACAAGGGCGAGGAATTCGAGCGTCGATTCGTCGATCGGACGGCCCATCTTCTCCGCCCATTCCTCATAGCCCGACACCGCCATCGCGCCCGAGACATAACCTTGCGCCTTGTAGAGCTTGCGCAGATGCACGCCGAGGCTGGGCAGCTCGATCATCGTGTGGCCGAGCTCGCCGCACAGCGTCACCGTCTTCTCGAACATCGCCTGGACATCGGGATGCAGCGGCGTGGCCTGCACGGTCTCGGCGCAATAGGCGATGCGCAGCTTGCCGGGCGGCGTCGCGATTTCGTCCGTGTAGGGACGGCTCTTCGGCGCCGGCGCATAGGGCGCATCGTCTTCCGGATAGCCGGTCCAGTCGAGCATCGCGGCGCTGTCGCGCACGCTGCGCGACACGATGTGGTCGACGATCAGGCCATGGGCGCGGCCGCGGTCGTCGGGGCCGCCGGGATTGCGGAATTGGGTCGGCTTCATGCCGAACAGGCCGCACTGCGCCGCCGGGATGCGGATCGAGCCGAGGCCGTCCGAGGCATGCGCCATCGGCACGATGCCGGCCGCGACGCACGCAGCCGCCCCGCCCGACGAGCCGCCGGTCGAATGGTCGGGATTCCATGGATTGTGACAGTTGCCGAGGAAGCGGCCCTCGGTCGTGCCGGGAATGCCGAACTCCGGCGTGTTGGTCTTACCGGCCAGCACCATGCCGGCGGCGCGGTAGCGCTTGGTCAGCTCCGCATCGTCCTTGGAGACATAACCTTCGAGCAGCGCCGAGCCGTTGGTCATCGGCCAGCCCGCGACTTCCATGCTGATGTCCTTGATGAGGAACGGCACGCCCTTGAACGGCCCTTCGGGCAGTTTGCCTTTCGCCGCGGCGCGCGCTTCGTCGTAAGCCTTGTAGACGACGGCGTTCAGAACGCCGTTGTGCTTCTCGATGCGCGCGATCGCTTCTTCGACCAGTTCGAGCGGCGTCACCGCGCCCTTGCGCACCAGATGCGCGAGGCCCAATCCGTCGTAATCGGCATACTCCGCGAAAGCCATTTCAGATCCTCACTTGCGAATAGCGCTGCGCCCAAGGTGACGCCTTTTCCAGCTCGGCGGCAAGCTTGAGCAGGGTCATCTCGCCACCGGCGCGCGCGGTGAACTGCACGCCCAAGGGCAAGCCGGCTTTCGACCAGTTGAGCGGCAGGTTGATGCCGCACGTACCGGTCGCGTTCTGGAACGACGTAAACGGCACGTAGCCGAAATTCGGCGCGAAGCCCTTCGCGACGTCGGTCTCGTCGATGTCGAGCGTACCGAGCTTCATCGGCGGACGGCCCAGCGTCGCGGTGAGCCACATGTCGGTGGTCTGGTACCACGCGGCGAGCTTGCGGCCCTCGCGCATCATCAACTGGCGTGCCTCGGTGAGTTGTACCGCGCTCACCCTCATGCCCATCTCATAGAGGCCGAGGGTGAGGCCCTCGACGGTATCGAGCGACGGCGCCTTGCCGGTCTGGCGCTCCAGCAAAGTGAGACTGTAGGCGACGTTGGCGCACCAGATGGTCGAGAACGCGCCGACCAGCGCGCCGGAATCGATCGGCGGATCGCGCTGCTCGACGTGATGGCCGAGGCTTTCGCACAGCTTGGCGGTCTTCTTCACCGCAGCGGTGACTTCGGGATCGTGCGCGGTGCCGTTCATCATCTTGGCGCTGAAGGCGATGCGCAGGCGCTTGCCCTTGCGTTTGATGCCGTCGAGATAAGAACCCTCCGGCGGCGGCGCGAAATAGGGATCGCCGTAGTCGGTGCCGCTGATCGCGTCCAGCGCGGCAGCGGTGTCGCGCACGCTCTTGGTCACCACGCCGTCGATCGAGAGGCCGCTGGTGGCATCGCCCGCTTCGGGGCCCTGGCTGACGCGGCCGCGCGTCGCTTTGAGGCCGACGAGGCCGCAAGCGGACGCGGGAATGCGGATCGAGCCGCCGCCATCGGTCGCATGCGCGATGGGCACGATACCGGCCGCGACCGCCGCCGCCGAGCCGCCCGACGAGCCGCCCGGCGAATGATCGAGATTCCACGGATTGTGGGCGGGGCCGTAGAGCTTGCACTCGGTCGTCGGCAGGATGCCGAACTCCGGCACATTGGTCTTGCCGAACGGAATCAGGCCGGCCGCCTTGAAGCGCGTGACGATGGTCGATTCCGTCGCCGCGGGAGTCGCGGGCACCGCACGCGAGCCGGACCGCGTGGGCCACCCGACGACATTGGCGCGCATGTCCTTGAGCAGCATCGGCACACCGGCGAACACGCCCTTTCCGGGCTTGGTCGCGCGCGCCGTGGCATCGTCGCGGAATACGATGGCGTTGAGCTTCGGATTGAGCGCATCGGCGCGCGCGAAGGCTGCTTCCAGGACCTCCGACGCCTTGACCGTCCTGGCCTTGATCGCCGCCGCCAGTCCCAGCGCGTCGTAGGACGCATATTCCTTGAAGCTCATCGCCAGCCCTCGTTTACCGTACCGGACTATACGGGCCGTCTTACGGATGTCACGTTCGCGGCAGCGCAGCATTTGCTCGAACATAAACCGCCCCGTATTATGCGCCCGTCAACGTCCAGGGGTGGGCCATGCATATTCCGTTCGAACGCACGATCAGTGGCGGCTACAGCTTCGGCTTCACGCGAATACTATCGGTCATCGGGATCGCATGGTTTCCTATGGTGCTCATGGTGGGCATCACCGGCGGCCTTCTCTATCTGCTGATGCCGGCCTTCATGGACTTTCTCCACAATCTGCCGCAGCCGGGCCAGCAGCCCGACCCGATGCGGCTCGCCGGCCTCTTCCGCGCGATGGCGCTGCTCTACGGCGCGATCGTACCGGCCTTCTTCATCCTGTCGGCGATGATGCGCATCGGCGTCATGCGCAAGGCGCTCGGATTGATGAAGGGGCCGACCTTCATCTTCTTCTCGCTCGGCGGCCAGGTGTGGCGGCTGCTCGGCGCCTATCTGATGATCGGTATCGGCATCGCGGTGTACTATTTCGTCTCGGTGGTCCTGTGCGGCATCGTCTTCGCGATCCTGCTGGCGGCGGCATCGAAGGTGATCGCGGGCGTCGCCATGGGGATCGTCGGCGTCGCGCTGTTCTGCCTCGGGGTCTACCTCTTCCTGCGCATCAGCTTCTTCCTGCCGGCAGCGATCGTGGGGGAGGATCTGTTCGGCTTCGGCCGCTCCTGGGAGCTGAGCAGCGGCAATTTCTGGCGCATCTTCGGTGTTCTCTTAATCGTCTATCTGCCGATCTACTTCGTGGTCGGCATCCTCAACCAGACGTTCCTGTCGGCGACGCTCCTTCCGCAGATCATGCAGCACGCCGGGCAGCACCCGACGCCGGCCGAGGCCCAGGCGATGGTCCGCGAGGTGATGGGGACATTCGTGCGCTTCGTGCCCTATTTCGTCGGGGTGTATGTCGTGCAGACGATCCTGCTGCTGGGCATTGACGCCGGCGCGGTCGCGACCGCCTATAGGGCCGTGACAGGCACCGAGAGCAAGGCATGAACAAAATCCCGGTCGGGCAGGTCATCTCGCGGGCCTATGCGTTCACCCTCGGCGAGATCGGCACCGTCATCGGCCTGATCTGGATTCCGACCGTGCTGGTCGTGGTCGGCAGCTTCCTGGTTCAGCACATGAATGCGGGCCAGCCGATGCCCGATCCGGCCGGCCCGCCGCAGATGCCACCCAATTTCGGCTTCAGCCTGCTGTTCGCCGTGGTCTCGCTGCTGTTGAGCGCGATGATCGCGGTGGCGCTGACGCGCCAGGCGCTCGGCCTGCGCCAGGGCCCGGCCTTTGCGCATGTCGCGCTCGGCAGCGAGGAATTCCGCGTCTTCGGCGCCTTCGCGATCCTGTATCTGCTGATCTTCCTGTTCGCGCTCGGCATCGGGATCGTCGCCGGCATCGGCTCCGTGACGCTGACGATGATCATGCCGGGGCATACCGGGGCCGCCGCCAGCGGGGCCATCATTGTCGTCGCCGCGTTGGCGGGGATCTGCGCCCTGATCTACACGGCGGTGCGGTTGAGCTTCCTGATGGTGCCCGCAGCGGTGAACGAGGGCGAATTCGGGCTGACGCGCAGCTGGCAGCTCACCCAGGGCAATTTCTGGCGGATCGTTGGCATCGCCTGCGGGACCTTGCTGCCGATCGGCATCGTCCTTCTGATCGCGGAGAGCGTCATCCTGGGGCCGGGCTACTTCGCGCTGGCCGATCAGATGGTCCGAGATCCGTCGCAGACGGCGAAATACCTGGCGCAGTTGCAGGACATGATCGTGCAGAAATCGCCGCTGCTTTTCGGCCTCGGCCTGCTGTTTGCACCCCTCACCAACGGATTGGTCTTCACACCGGCCGCTTTTGCGTATCAAATGGTCTCCGGCAAAGTGATCGTTGCGTCCAAGAACGTTGAATGATCGCGGCGGAGTTGCCGCATCCGGGAACATCAGGACGTGCGCAATATCCGCCTCGTGGTGGTATTCGCGATCGTTTACGTCGACATGCTCGGCGTGGGCATCGCGTACCCCGTCTTGCCGCGACTGCTGCAACAATTTCAGCACGGCAGCATCGTCCAGGCCTCCTATCTCTTCGGCCTGCTCGGCTCCGCCTATGCCTTGACGCAGTTCCTGTTCGCGCCGCTGTTCGGGGCGCTGTCCGACTGCTTCGGGCGGCGGCCGGTGATGCTGCTGGCGCTTGCCGGCTCGGCCGTGCTGTACCTCATGACGGCGTTTGCGCCGGGCATCGCGATGCTGGCGCTCGCCCGCCTGCTGGCCGGCGTGATGGGCGGCTCTTTCACCAGCGCCGGCGCATATCTCGCCGACATCACCCCGCCGGAGAAGCGGGCGCAGAGCTTCGGCCTGATCGGCGCCGCGTTCGGTTTCGGGCTGATCACCGGGCCGGTCGTCGGCGGCCTTCTGGGCGATATCGACCTGCACCTGCCGTTCCTGGTGGCGGGCATCCTCTGCGCGGTGAATGTCGGGTTCGGATTCTTCGCTCTGCCCGAGTCGCTGGCGCCGCAGAACCGCCGCCCGTTCCACATCGCAGAGGCCAATCCGGTGGGCGCGATCCTGGAGATCGGCCGCTACGCCGCGATCTACCGCCTCCTGATCGTCTTCCTGATCGCGACCTTCGCGAACCGGGTCGGCGAGATGGTGTGGCCGCTCTACACCGCCTATCGCTTCCACTGGTCGTCGTTCCAGATCGGCCTCTCGCTCGCCGCCGCCGGCGTGATCTTCGTGACCGGGCAGGGCTGGTTCACGCGCATCCTGCTGCCGCGCATCGGCGAGCGGCGCGCGATCCTGACGGGGCTCGGCGTCAGCGTGCTGGTCGCCATCGGCTACGGCATGGTGACGAAGGGCTGGATGCTCTATGCCGTCATGCCCTTCGCGATCAGCGGCTGGACCGTGGCGCAGCCGGCGGTGCAGGGCCTGATGTCCCGCGCCGTGCCGGCGGACCAGCAGGGTCTGCTGCAGGGCGCGATGGCCTCGATCACCAACCTGACCTCGATCGGCGGGCCGGTGGTCTGGAGCAGCCTGTTCGGCTACTTCGTCAGCCCGGCGGCGCCGGCGATCGTGCCTGGGGCGGCTTTTTTTGTATCGGCGCTGCTATTTCTGGTTGCTTTGGTGCTGGCGGTTCGCTGGGAAGGTGCCACGCTGGCCGAGCCCGCTGTTGCAGAACGGTCATCTCGACTTCACGAGGTTCCTATAGCTTAATCCCCAACGGCCAGAAGGCCGGGGTCGGTGGGGGTTTGGAATGAGCAAGGTGCCGGTCGGCGCGAGTATCGCGCACGCCTATCAGTTTCTCTTTGGCCGCTTCTTCCAGATCATCGGAACCGCCTGGCTGCCGGGACTGCTCTACGGGCTCGGCGTCTATGCGATGCTCGGCGCGATGCGGGGCTGGACGACGGACCACGGCGTGCCGCCGCCGATGCTCGCGGGCATGGTTGTCTGGGCGTTTGCCGCGCTGGCCTTCTTCGCCGCCATCCGCTCGGTGCTCGGCATCTCGCTGACCCAGGAGGCGTTCGGCATCCGCAAGGACCTGACGCTGGCACATTTCGTCGTCGGGCCGCGCGAGCTGCGGCTGTTCTTCGGCTATGCGCGCTATTACCTGCTGTTCTTCGTGCTCCACGTCGCGGTCGTGCTGCTCTGCGTCGCGGCGCTGTGGGCGGCCAAGACCTATGGCGGCAAACTGGTGGTGAACGGTTACGCCGTGGCGCTGCCGCTGGCGCGCCTGTTCTGCGTCGTGCTGATCGCCGCCTTCGCGCTCTCGATGCTGCGGCTGTTGTTCATGCTGGCGCCGGTCGCCGCCGCCGAGCACCGCACGCGGCTGAGCCGCGCCTGGGCGATCAGCCATAACAGCACCTGGCGCATCCTGTTCACCTGCATCGGCACGTTCCTGCCGTTGATGGTGGCGGGCTGGGCAGCGCTGTATTTCCTGATCGGCGCCGGCCCGCTGCAGGATCTCGTCCATGCGCTGCAGGCCCGGCCCGGCGATCCGTCGCCGGTGCTCGACTTCGCCGCCGGACATGCCGCGATGCTCGCGATGTTCGGTGCCGTGGCCGGGGTGATCGGCGCGGCGCTCTTGGCGGGCGCATCGGCCTGCGCCTACCGCGCCACGACCGGTCACGAGGATCCGGAGCCCGAGGACGATGCCGCCCTCGTCGCACCGCTACTGACGCCGGTCGAGCCCGCGCATCCCGTCGCGCCCCCGCACCACGAAGAGACGCACGATCACGGCCATGGCGGCCACGACGATCATGGGCATGGCCACGACGATCACGGTCACGGCGGTCATGATCACGGGCATCAGGAATCGCAGGCCTCGGATGACGACGAAGGCGGCGAGGGCCACGGGCATGGCGATCATGGCCACGGGCACAGCCATGACGATCACGGCCACGGCCATAACGACGCGCATGCCTCGCAGGACGAGGATGACGACGACGAAGACGACCATGATGCCGATAAGGGCCATGGCGGTCACGACGACCACGGCCATGGCGATCATGGGCATGGCAGCCAAGGCCATGACGATCATGGTCATCACCATCACGCCAAGGCGGCGGACGAGGTGGTTTGAGAGGCTAACGGCCTTTTGCCGGACGAATCCATGTGTCGGCGCCCGGCGCGGCGCCGACCATTCGCGACAAATTGCGCAGGCGTAACTGGTTAATTCGCCGCAATAGGCGTACGCGGTATCCATGCCGCCCGCCGCGCAGCCCACCAGACAGCCTTTCGTGCTCGACGAGGAGGCCGCCACCGCGGTCTTCGTGCTCCCCGACAGCGATGGCGCCTTCGATCCCGACCATGCGGCCTATCTGCGCGCGCTGGGCAAGCGGCGCGCGTCGGTGCTGCTGGCCTTTCCGCCCAAATGCGCCGGGACGTTCCTGCGCGCCGCCGCGATCCACGCCGTCGACGGCCAGCTGACCCGCATCGTCCATGCCCAGGGCGGCCGCGACGCGACGCCGTATCTGCCGGTCTATATCCGCTATCTGGCGCTGAACTATCCGAAGGCCCCGCTGGTCACGCATGCCCACATGCAGGCGCTACCCGCCAATCGCCACTTCATCGAGGCGCTCGATCTCAAGCCCGCGATCATGCTGCGCAGCGTGCCGGACATGCTGGTCTCCTATCTCGACATGCTGGCGGCCAAGTCGGTGGGCGCGAGCCAATGGCTCAACATCGCGATCCCGCAACGCTTCGAGATGCTGGGCGACGAGGCCAAGGCCGATTTTCTGATCGACACCATGCTGTCCTGGTATGCGAGCTACTACGCGACCTGGCTCGACTATGCGCGCGTGGCGCCGGAGCGCGTCTGCGTGCTGCGCTATGGCGACTTCAAGGCGGATACCGGCGCGGTGCTGCAGACAGTGCTCGCCCATTCCGGTTTCGCGGTCGACGAGGACATGTGCGAGCTGGCGGTGGCTGCCGCCTGGCACACCCGCCACGAGAACCGCTTCAACAAGGGCACCGAGGGCCGCGGCCGCATCCGCTTCACGCCCAGCCAGCTGAAGCGCATCGCGCACATGCTGTTCGACTATTACGGCCTCGAGGCCTGGCGCGCGGAGCTGCTGCCGGGCGGATGAGATACGGCATTTCAGGAGAAGACGCGTCACGCTCTCGCGCGTGACGTTCATGCGGTTCGCCAGCTCACGGTGCGGCAGCGTCACGGCGAGCTCGAGGAACACGAGCCACTTGGCAAGCCGCGCCGGCAATTCGAGAAGCTGTGTCCTCGAAGCTTTCGGCCGCCCAGCGCACCAGGTCCGGGAACGCCGCAAGCATCTCCAGCGCGATCTCCGGATGCTTTTCGCGAAGCGCAGCAGGGAACTTTTCCAGTACGGCGGGCGTTGGCGTGGTCGGCGGGGATGCGAGCTAAGGGGCAAGAGTTGAGGCAGCGGTTGCGATTCTTGATTGTCGCGGCAGCTCTCATCGCCGGCAGCCCTTCCGCGCCCGCAGCGGATTTCGCGCCGGAATATGCCGTCAAGGCGGCGTTCCTCACCAAATTCGTGCCGTTCGTCGATTGGCCGTCCGCGACCTTCGAGGACGCGCCGACGCCATTCGTCATCTGCATCGTCGGCGCCGACCCGTTCAGCGACGCGGATGAGCGGAGCATCGCGGATCAGCATCTGGGACCGCATCCGGTGGTGCTGCGCCGGCTCTCTACCGCGCAGGCCGGGTGTCACGTGATGTTCGTCACCGGATCGGCGTCGCAATCGGTGACCGAAGCGCTCGAGGATGTGCGCGGCACGCCGGTGCTGACCGTCACCGACACGGCGCGGACGGGCGCGGTCATCCAGTTCGTGATGATCGACGGCAAGGTGAACTTCGATATCGACGCCGCCGCCGCCGCCGCCAACCACCTGACGGTCAGCTCCAAGCTGCTTGCGCTCGCCCGCAGCGTCGGCAGGGGAGAGCGGCGATGAGCCCGCGCTCCGAGTTGCGCGTCGTGACGCGCTATGGCGCCTATTTCGCGCTGGCCGGCGTCGCCATCCTGCTGGTGGCGGGGTTCTTCGTCTCGAACTACCAAGACTATCTCTTCCGCACCCAGCGCGAGGGGGAGATCACCGCGCAGGGCAGCATTCTTGCGGCATCCGTCACCGCGCCGGTCGCGTTCAACGACGTCGAGACGGCGCGCGAATATGTCAGCGCGCTCGCCACCAATCCCGAGATCGAGGCGGCGGGAATCTACGACATGCGCGGCACGCTGTTCGCCGGCTTCAACCGGGCCAGGCTGCCGCTGCCGCACACGCTGAAGGAGGCGCAGGCGCGCGACGGCCGCCTCACCGTGTTCACGCCGATCAGGCAGGGCGCGCTAGCGCTCGGCACCGTCTATCTCGCCGCGATCGAGGAGCCGTCGGAGCGCCGGTTTGCGCGCTATGCCGCGATCATGCTCCTGGCAATCATGGCGGCGCTGTTCCTGGCGGTGATGGCGACGGCGCAGCGCGCCTTGCGCGCCGTCAACAGCGAGCTGGAGGACCGCGCCCTGGCGCTCGTCGTCACCAACCGCCGCCTCGAGACCGAGATGGAGGAGCGTGCGCGCGCGGAAGAAGCGCTGCGCCAGAGCCAGAAGATGGAGGCGGTCGGGCAGCTTTCGGGCGGCGTGGCGCACGACTTCAACAACCTGCTCACCATCATCAAGGGCAGCCTGCACATGCTGACCAAGCGACTGGCGCAAGGTTCGAACGACGTGCAGCGCTATGTCGACACGGCGAACGAGGGCATCGAGCGCGCCGCGATGCTGACCCGCCGCCTGCTCGCCTTCTCGCGCCGCCAGCCGCTGTCGCCGAGCCCGGTGAGCCTGACCGAGCTGGCCTCGGGCATGGCCGAAATGGTGCGCCATTCGGCCGGCGAGCGCGTTACCGTCGACTACAAGCTCGATTCCACCTGGAAAACCGTGTGCGACGCCAACCTGATGGAGAACGTGATCCTCAACCTCGCGATCAACGCGCGCGACGCGATGCCGGACGGCGGCACGCTGACCATCGTCACCCGCGACGTGCGTGCCGACCGCTATGGCCATGACGAGGTGACGCGCCGCGACCACGTCGAGCTGTGCATCCACGACACCGGCTTCGGCATGACGGACGACGTGCGGGCGCGGGCCTTCGATCCATTCTTCACCACCAAGCCGCACGGGCAGGGCACCGGGCTGGGCCTCGCCATGGCGTTCAGCTTCATCCGCCAGTCGGGCGGCACGATGCGGATCGAGAGCGCGCCCGGCCGCGGCACGCGCGTGCTGATCGGCATGATCCGCCTCGCCGAAGAGGGGGCGCGATGACCGGCAAGACGGTCCTGCTCGCCGAAGACGAGGCGCTGCTGCGGCTGGTGGCGGTCGAGGCGCTGATGGATGCGGGCTACGAGGTGCTCGAGGCCGGCAACGGCAAGGAGGGGCTCGCGATCCTGCAATCGGCGGCGCATATCGATCTGCTGGTCACCGACATCAAGATGCCCGGGCTCAACGGTTATCAGCTCGCCGAGGCCGGCCTGCAGCTTCGTCCCGGCATCAAGATCGTGCTGATGACCGGCTATTCCGACGAGGCGGTGCCGGACGCGATCAAGCAGGCGACGATTCGGGTGTTCCACAAGCCGTTCAATTTCGACGACCTGATCGCCTTCCTCGGCCGCCTCGCGGCGTAAATGGGGCAGGAACCCAAGGCTTTCGCTTACGTTTGAAAAGCGGGGCGTTTGACAAACGGGGCGGACAGCGTCACGCCGTGCGCGGCGAAGAAGCGGAGATTCCATGCAGATCGGTATCGTCGGTCTTGGCCGGATGGGCGGCAACATCGCCCGGCGCCTGATGAAGGCGGGTCACAAGACGGTCGTCTACGACGTCAATCCCAAGGCCGGCGAGGCGCTGGCGAGAGAGGGCGCGAACGCCGTGCCCAGCCTGGGCGAGATGGTCCAGGCGCTGCCCGAGAAGCCGCGTGCGGTGTGGCTGATGCTGCCGGCAGGCAAGATCACGCAGGACGCGGTCGACCAGCTCTCCGGCATGCTGGAGAAGGACGACATCATCATCGACGGCGGCAACTCCTTCTATAAGGACGACATCCGCCGCGCCAAGGACGTTGGCGCGAAGGGCATTCGCTATGTCGATTGCGGCACATCGGGCGGCGTGTGGGGTCTGGAGCGCGGCTACTGCATGATGATCGGCGGTCCGAAAGAGGCGGTCACGCATCTCGATCCGATCTTCTCCGCGATGGCGCCCGGCGCGGGCACCATCGAGCGCACGCCCGGCCTCGACGGGCCGGTGAGCCAGGCCGAGCGCGGCTATATCCATGCGGGGCCGTCCGGCGCGGGGCACTTCGTCAAGATGGTGCACAACGGGATCGAGTACGGAATGATGCAGGCCATCGCCGAAGGCTTCGACATCATGCGCAACAAATCGTCGAAAGACCTGGCGGAGGATCAGCGGTTCGCGCTGAACCTGCCCGAGATCGCCGAAGTGTGGCGGCGCGGCAGCGTGGTGTCGTCGTGGCTGCTGGATCTCGTCGCCGGCGCGTTCGCGAAGGACCACGATCTGACGAACTTCTCCGGCTTCGTCGACGACAGCGGCGAGGGCCGTTGGACCATCGAGGCCGCGATCGAGGAGGCGGTGCCGGCCGAGGTGCTGTCGTCTGCGCTCTACGCACGCTTCCGCTCGCGCCAGGAGCACACCTTCGCGGAGAAGATGCTGTCGGCGATGCGCATGGGCTTCGGCGGCCATGTCGAAGGCGCGCTGGAAGGCCACAAGCCCGCCGAGCCCGAGAAGAAATGATGGCTCAGGAAGAGCCGATCCGCGCCAAGGCTGCCGCGAAGGCCACAGACGACGCCGCGTCCGCGCCGGCGCACAAGCCCAAGCCCGCCGAGCCCTGCGCCATGGTGATCTTCGGCGCCAGCGGCGACCTCACCAAGCGGTTGCTGGTGCCGGCGCTCTACAATCTGGCGCGCACCAAGGTGCTGCCGGAGAATTTCGCGCTGATCGGCGTGTCGCGCGGCGACATGAAGCCCGGGGATTGGGCGAAGGACCTGCACGATTTCCTGCAAGCGACGCTGAAGGGCGAGGCGGTCGACGAAGAGGCGTGGTCGCGTCTCGCCAAGGCGATGATCTATGTCGCGGGCGACGTCACCGCCGACAAGCTTTACGCCGACCTGGGGGACGCGCTCGCCAAGGCGGACAAGGAGCACGGCACCAAGGGCAATGCGATCTTCTATCTCGCCGTCGCCGACAAGCTGTTCGGGCCGATCGTCGATCAGCTGGGAAAATCCGGTCTCGCCAAGCAGGACAAGAATTGGCGCCGGGTGGTGATCGAGAAGCCGTTCGGCAATTCCTATGCCTCGGCCAAGGCGCTGAACCGGCGCATCCTGAACGACCTCGGCGAGGATCAGATCTTCCGCATCGACCACTTCCTCGGCAAGGACGCGGTGCAGGCGATCATGGCGTTCCGCTTCGCCAACGGCCTGTTCGAGCCGATCTGGAACCGCGACCGCATCGATCATGTGCAGATCACCGTCGCCGAGACCGTCGGCGTCGAGAAGCGCGGCGAGTTCTATGAGGCGACGGGCGCGTTGCGCGACATGGTGCCGAACCACGTGCTTGCGCTGCTCTCGATGGTGGCGATGGAGCCGCCGGTCGGCTTCGACGAGCAAGCGGTGCGCTCCAAGAAGGCCGACGTGCTCTGTGCCATGCCGGCGGTGCGGCCGCAGGACGTTGTGCGTGGGCAGTACGGTGCCGGCACGATGGACGGCAAACAGGTCAAGGCTTATCGCGACGAGCCCGATGTGGCGCGCGGCTCCAAGGTCGAGACCTATGTCGCGATGAAGCTCGAGATCGACAATTGGCGCTGGGCCGGCGTGCCGTTCTATGTGCGCACCGGCAAGCACCTGTCGGCGCGCAACACCGAGATCGCGATCTGCTTCAAGCAGGCGCCGTTCACCGCCTTCCAGGACACGCCCGTCGAGAGCCTGCGGCCCAACTGGCTGGTGCTGCGCATCCAGCCGAACGAGGGTATCTCGCTGCAGTTCGAGGTGAAGAAGCGCGGGCCCGCCGTCGAGCTCGCAGCGGTGAAGATGGACTTCAAATACGACGACTGGTTCCCGAAAGAGGCCAATGTCGGCTACGAGACGCTGATCTACGACGTGATGATCGGCGATCCGACGCTGTTCATGCGCGCCGACATGGTGGAGCAGGGCTGGCGCATCGTGCAGCCGGCGCTCGACGCCGAAGCGGGCGGCGACGCCCCGCTCGCCTATGAATCGGGCAGCGACGGGCCGAAAGCGGCGGATGCGCTGATCGCCCGCGACGGCAACCGCGCCTGGCGGCCGGCCAAGCCGCAAGGCTTATGAGCGGGGTTGTGCGTAAGGCGCCGCGCCGCGTTTCCTTTTGCGTCAAAGCCCGGCAATAGTCGCTCTTTGCGGAGGACGACATGCGGCTTCAGAACAAGCACCGCCTTTATGTGCGGGTGAGCTGGAACGAGATCCATCGCCAGATGCGCGAGATGGCGCGCTGGGTGCTCGAGATCATCGAGGGCGGCCGCAGAATCGACATCGTGGTCGGGGTGTCGCGCGGTGGCCTGCCGTTCGCCGCCGTCCTCGCCCGCGAGCTGAACATCCGCGAGAACATCGAGAGCATCGGCGTGTCGTCCTATCGCGGCGAGAACAAGATCTCCGGCGCGCGGATCATCAAGGACCTGCATCCCGACGTGAAGGCGAAGATCGTCAACGGCGGCGAGAACATGATCATCCTCGACGACCTGGTCGACACCGGCGGCACGTTCCGCGAGCTGCGCAGGATCTGGCCGAACGCGCTCTACGCGACGATCTTCTCCAAGCCGGAGGGCGAGGACATGGTCGACATGCGCTTCCTGCAGGCGCCGCAGAATTCGTGGATCGTGTTCCCCTGGGACGCCCGCGACGGCGATCCGGAGATCGTCGATCCGATCAGCGGCGCCGAGAAGGAATAGGGCAACGCCCATGACGCTGGAAGAAGAGGCCGAGGAGATTACGCGCCTTCTGGCGGGCAAGACGGTCAAACGCGCCTGGCGCCACAAGATCACGGAGATCGCGCTGGAGTTCGAGGACGGAACGCGGCTTTTCGTCGATCGCACGAATGACGGGATAGAAATCTCGATCACATAGAGGCGCGGCGGCGACGCAAGCTCGTCGACCCGATCAGCGGCGCGGAGACATGATAACAATTGTCATGCCCGCGAAGGCAGCCATCCAGAAGACCGGGCGCCGTGCCGCTTGCCCTGGATTCCCGCTTACGCGGGAATGACAGTTGGGATTTGGACGCTCTACTCCCGTCCCATCGTGAACACCGGCGAGAAGCATCCCAATATCAGCCGCTTCGCATCGAACGGCGGCGCGCCGGCGCCGTCCATGCGCGGGTCGTGGTGCATCTTCTCCTCGGCGGCGGTGAACGCGTCCTTGCTCGGCCACACCTGCCAGCAGAAGACGATCTTCTCGCCCGGCTGCGCGGCGACGGCCTTGCGGAAATCGGTGGTCTTGCCCTCCGGCACGAAGTCTTCCCAGCTCTCGACGATCTCCACGCAGCCATATTCGCGGAAGAAGCCGGCGCTCATCTGCGCCCAGCCGCGATAGGCCTCCAGCTTGTCGCCCGGCACGGGGATCACGAGACCGCAGACATACATGGCGAACGCTCCTTGGGGCCGCTGTATCTTACCCGTGACGGGGCCGGATGATGTCAGCAGCCGTCAGGCGATGGTCTTGATGACCTTGGCCGTGGTCTCGGCCAGGAAATCGATGTGTTCGCGCTCGGCGATCAGCGGCGGGGCGAAGGCGATCGTGTCGCCGCTGGTGCGGCAGATCAGTCCGGCCTCGTAGAGCTTGAGCATCGCATCGAAGCCGCGCGCGCCGGCCGCCGGCGCCAGCTCGACCGCACCCATCAGGCCGATGTTGCGGATGTCGATCACGTGCGGCAGGCCCTTCAGCGCGTGCAGGGCGTCCGCCCAATAGGGCGCGAGCGACGCGGCGCGGGTGAGCAGGCCATCTTCTTCGTAGGTGTCGAGCGTCGCCAGCGCCGCAGCGCAGGCGATGGGGTTTCCCGAATAGGTGTAGCCGTGGAAGAACTCGATGGCGTTCGGCGGGCCCTGCATGAAGGCGTCGTGGATCTTGCTTTGCGCGAACACCGCGCCCATCGGGATCGCGCCGTTGGTGATACCCTTGGCGGTGGTGACGAGGTCGGGTTCGACGCCGAAATACTGCGCGGCGAACGGCGTGCCGAGACGGCCGAAGCCGGTGATCACCTCGTCGAAGATGAGCAGGATGCCGTGCCGGTCGCAGATCTCGCGCAGGCGCTTGAGGTAGCCCTGCGGCGGTACGATCACGCCGGCCGAACCCTGCACCGGCTCGACGATCACCGCCGCGATGGTCGAGGCGTCGTGCAGTTGCACCAGCCGCTCCAGATCGTCGGCGAGCTCCGCGCCGTGCGCCGGCTCGCCGCGGCTGAAGGCGTTGCGCGCATCGCCGTGGGTGTGGCGCAGGTGATCGACACCGGCGACGAGCGTGCCGAACATCTTGCGGTTGGCGACCATGCCGCCGACGCTCATGCCGCCGAAGTTCACGCCGTGATAGCCCTTCTCGCGCCCGATCAGGCGCACGCGGCTCGCCTCGCCGCGCACCCGGTGATAGGCGATCGCCATCTTAAGCGCGGTCTCGACCGATTCCGAGCCGGAGTTCGTGTAGAACACATGTTTCAGACCGCCGGGCATCAGCGCCACCAGCCGGTTCGCGAGCTCGAACGCCTTGAGATGGCTGAACTGGAAGGCGGGCGCGTAATCCATCTCGCCGGCCTGGGCGCGGATCGCTTCCACGATGCGCGGCCGGTTGTGTCCGGCATTGCAGCACCACATTGCCGAGACGCCGTCCATCACCCGGCGGCCGTCGGTCGTCGCGTAGTACATGCCGTCGGCCGAGGCGAAGAGGCGCGGATTGGCCTTGAAATGCCGGTTCGGCGTGAACGGCATCCAGAAGGCGTCGAGATTGTTGGACGTCATGGCGAAACGCTACCCTTGGAAGCGCCGCGATGCTAGGGATCGGGCCGCGCGAACACGGGAGACAATGCGATGGGCGTGACGGTCGTCGATCATCCGCTGGTGCAGCACAAGCTCACCTTGATGCGGGACAAGAACCGCTCCACCAAGAACTTCCGCGAGCTGCTCAACGAGATCGGCATGCTGATCTGCTATGAGGTGACGCGCGACCTGCCGATCGAGATGGTCGAGATCGAGACGCCGCTGACCAAGATGCAGGCGCCGGCGCTGTCGGGCAAGAAGCTGGTCTTCGCGCCGATCCTGCGCGCCGGCACGGGATTCCTCGAAGGCATGCTGAACCTGGTGCCGTCGGCGCGCGTGGCGCATATCGGCCTCTATCGCGATCCCAAGACGCTCGAGGCGGTCGAATACTATTTCAAGGCGCCGGAGGACATCGCGCACCGCCTGGTGATCGTGATGGACCCGATGCTGGCGACCGGCAATTCCGTGTCGTTCGCGGTGGCGCGCCTGAAAGGTCATGGCGCGAAGAACATCCGGCTGATGACTCTCCTTGCGGCGCCGGAGGGCATCAAGACCTTCACCGCGGCGCATCCCGATGTTCCCGTCTGGACGGCCTCGATCGACGAGCACCTGAACGACCACGGCTACATCGTGCCCGGCCTCGGCGATGCGGGGGACCGGATGTTCGGGACGAAGTAACTTCGCGTTGCAGGCGGGGCGCCGAAGGCGTATTTTGAGTTGATGAAAGAGACCGTCGTCAACGTCGATCCTGAGATCATGAGCGGCACGCCAGTGTTCCGTGGCACGCGCGTCCCTGTGCGCACGCTCATCGATTACTTGGAGGCGGGCGACTCGATCGATAGGTTTCTGGACGGCTTTCCGACCGTTCGTCGTGAGCAGGTGATTGCTTTCCTTGAAGAGTTCATGGACCGGCTTCCCGCGCCGGTCGCATGAAGGTCCTGCTCGACGAATGTGTTGACGGCTATCTCGCGCGCGAGCTGACGGGACACGAGGCGACGACGGTCGGCCGTCTGGGGTGGAGCGGCACCAAAAATGGCCGTCTTCTCAGGCGCGCAATAGACGCGGGCTTCGACGCTTTTGTGACAACGGATCGCAGCGTTCCCTTTCAAAATAACATCGCGGCGCTTGCGCTGACGATCATCGTGCTTGATGCGAAAAGCAACAATTGGAACGATCTGAAGGCGCTTCTGCCGCAATTGCTTTGGTCTCTGGATCACCCCTTTGCTCGGGACAGCCACCGTCATCCGGACGGGATAGGTTCAGTTAAGATTGACGATGTTCTTGCGCTATGAAAGCTTCCCCCATGTCCAACATCCAGCCGATCGCACGCCGGGCGCCTGCCGAGCAGGATAACCACGCCCGCAATCCCGGCATGGCC
The DNA here is from genome assembly GCA_035551495.1 of Rhizomicrobium sp. Classification (GTDB taxonomy): domain Bacteria; phylum Pseudomonadota; class Alphaproteobacteria; order Micropepsales; family Micropepsaceae; genus Rhizomicrobium. The sequence goes on from DASZMT010000022.1 coordinate 26,163, forward strand.
TACGATGCCGATGTCATCGAGCAGCTGCGCGTCAACCGCTCGGCCGCCGAGCGCCGCATCGCAACGCTGCCCGGGCGGCGCAGCGTGAAGAAGGAATGGCAGGCGGCGTGGCTGCTCAAGGCCGTCACCTGCATCGATCTCACCACGCTGGCAGGCGACGACACGCCGGGGCGCGTGCAACGGCTCTGTGCCAAGGCGCGGCGGCCGGTGCGGCAGGACCTGCTCGACGCGATGGGCATGGGCGAGGCGGCGATCACCACCGGCGCGGTCTGCGTCTATCACAACATGATCGAGCCGGCGGTGAAGGCGCTCGAGGGCACGAACATTCCGGTCGCGGCGGTGTCGACGGGGTTTCCCGCAGGACTCTCGCCGCTGCCGCTGCGCATCAAGGAGATCGAGGCTTCGGTCGCCGCCGGGGCGCGCGAGATCGACATCGTGATCGACCGCGGCCTGCTGCTGACCGGCGACTACCGTGCGGTCTATGACGAGATGAAGGCCTTCCGCGAGGCCTGCGGTCCGGCGCACGTCAAGGCGATCATCGGCGCGGGCGATCTCGGCACGCTGACCAATGTCGCGCGCGCCTCGATGGCGTGCATGATGGCCGGCGCCGATTTCATCAAGACCTCGACCGGCAAGGAGCCGGTCAATGCCACGCTGCCTTTCGCGCTCGTCATGACGCGGATGATCCGCGCCTATCACGCGCGCACCGGCGTGCGCATCGGCTTCAAGCCGGCGGGCGGCATCTCCACCGCCAAGGACGCGATCAATTACCAGATCGTGATGAAGGAGGAGCTCGGTCTGCCCTGGCTGCAGCCGGATCTGTTCCGCCTCGGCGCCTCCAGTCTTCTCACCGACATCGAGCGCCAGCTCGAGCATTTCGTGACCGGCCGCTATTCGGCGGCGCACCGCCATCCGATGGGGTGAGCCCATGAACATTCAGACAGACGTCAAGACTGCTTTCACTTCGATGGATTACGGCGTGGCGCCGGAATCCGCGTCCGTCGCCGAAGCCTGGCTGACGCGCCATGACGGCAAATTCGGCCTCTTCATCGGCGGCGAATGGCGTGCCGCGAAACACCATTTCGACAGCCTCAATCCCGCGACCGGCAGGAAGCTCGCCGACATCGGCGACGGCACGGCGGCCGATGTCGACGCTGCCGTGGCGGCGGCGCGCGGTGCGCAGCCGGGCTGGGCGAGGCTCGGCGGGCATGGACGGGCACGCTTTCTCTACGCGCTGGCGCGTCTGGTGCAGAAGCATGCGCGGCTGTTCGCGGTCGTCGAGAGCATGGACAACGGCAAGCCGATCCGCGAGACGCGCGACATCGACATCCCGCTGGTGGCGCGGCACTTCTATTATCACGCCGGCTGGGCGCAGCTGATCGAGAGCGAATTCGACGGCACCGCGCCGCTCGGCGTCGTCGGCCAGGTGATCCCGTGGAATTTCCCGCTGCTGATGCTGGCGTGGAAGATTGCGCCGGCGCTGGCGGCCGGCAACACGGTGGTGCTGAAGCCGGCGGAGGATACGTCGCTCACCGCGCTGTTGTTCGCGGAGATCTGCGACGAGGCAGGGCTGCCCAAGGGCGTCGTGAACATCGTCACCGGCGCCGGCGAGACCGGCAAGGCCGTCGTGGAGCATGGCGGCATCGACAAGATCGCCTTCACCGGCTCGACCGAGGTCGGCCGCATCATTCGCACCGCAACCGCCGGCACCGGCAAGAAGCTGACGCTGGAGCTCGGCGGCAAGTCGCCGTTCATCGTATTCGAGGATGCCGATCTCGATGCCGCGGTCGAAGGCGCGGTCGACGCGATCTGGTTCAACCAGGGCCAGGTGTGCTGCGCCGGTTCGCGGCTTCTGGTGCAGGAGAGCGTCGCCGAGAAACTTTACGCCAAGCTGCGGGCGCGGATGGAAACGCTGCGGGTCGGCGATCCGCTCGACAAGAACACCGACATCGGCGCCATCGTCTCGCCCAAGCAGCGGTCGCAGATCGAGGGGCTGGTGAAGCAGGGCGTTGCGGAGGGCGCGATCCTGTTCCAGCCGCCCTCTTATAAGACAGAGGAGCGCTGTCCCGAAGGCTGTTTCTATCCGCCGACGCTGCTCACCGGCGTCGACGCCGCATCGACCGTGGCGCAGGTCGAGATCTTCGGACCCGTTCTGGTGGCGATGACCTTCCGCACCCCGGCCGAGGCGGTGCAGCTCGCCAACAACACGCGCTATGGCCTCGCCGCGTCCATCTGGTCGGACAACATCAACGTCGCGCTCGATATCGCGCCCAAGGTGAAGGCCGGCGTGGTGTGGGTGAACTGCACCAACCAGTTCGACGCCTCGGCGGGCTTCGGCGGCTATCGCGAATCCGGCTTCGGGCGCGAGGGCGGCCGCGAGGGCATGTTCGAATATCTGAAGCGCATCCCCTCCGGCAAACCTCAAACGGCTATGCCGGCCATGGCGGCGAGCGACGTCGTTTCGAATGCGATCGACCGCACCGCCAAGCTGTTCATCGGCGGCAAGCAGGCGCGGCCCGACAGCGGCTATAGCCGCGCGGTGCTTTCGCCCGCCGGCAAGGTCGTCGGCCAGGCCGGCGACGGCAACCGCAAGGACATCCGCAACGCGGTAGAGGCCTGCGCCAAGGCGGAAAACTGGGCGTCGACCAGTGGGCATTCGCGGGCGCAGATCCTCTATTACATCGCCGAGAACCTGTCGGCGCGGGCCGGCGAGTTCGCGAAACGCCTGAAGCAGATGACCGGCGCCTCCGGCACCAAGGAAGTGGAGGCCTCGATCCGGCGCCTGTTCACCTATGCCGCCTGGGCCGACAAGTTCGACGGCGCGATCCACGATCCGCCGCTGCGCGGCGTGGTGCTGGCGATGCACGAGGCGGTCGGCAATATCGGCATCGCGTGTCCGGACGAGGCGCCGCTGCTCGGCTTCGTCTCGCTGATGGCGCCGGCCATCGCGATGGGCAACCGCGTGGTGATGATCCCGTCGGAGCGCCATCCGCTGGCCGCGACGGATTTCTATCAAGTTCTCGAAACCTCCGACGTGCCGGACGGTGTGGTGAACATCGTCACCGGCGCGCGCGACAGCCTGGCGATGACGCTGGCCGAGCACGGCAACGTCGAATCCGTCTGGTATTTCGGCACCAATCCGAAGGCGGTCGAGGCGGCGTCGGCCGGCAACCTCAAGCGCACCTGGACCGGCGAGACCATCGCCTGGCACGACAATCGCGATGGCGAAGGCCGGCATTTCCTGCGTCATGCGACGCAGGTCAAGAACATCTGGATTCCGTACGGAGCCTGAGAGATGAGCATGACGCGCAGAGACACGATGTTGGCCGGCCTTGCGGGCAGCGCACTTTTGACGGGCACGGCCGGCGCCACCGCGGCAACGACGGCGACGCCGGAGCAGCAGGCGCTGCTCGATGCCGCGATGGCGGTGCGCCAGAAGGCCTATGCGCCGTATTCGCACTTCCTGGTCGGCGCGGCGCTGATGGCCGAGGACGGCACGGTGTTCAAGGGCTGCAACGTCGAGAACATCTCCTATGGCGCCACGATCTGCGCCGAGCGCAACGCGGTGTTCCAGGCGGTCGCGGCCGGCCACAAGAAGTTCAAGGCCATCGCGGTCGTCGGCGATCTGCCGTCGCCGATCACGCCGTGCGGCATGTGCCGCCAGGTGCTGGGCGAGTTCGGCGGCGGCACGGTGGTGATCTGCGGCAACCTCAAGCACGACGTGATGGTGACGACCGTCGCGGCGCTGTTGCCCGACGCTTTTAATTTCAATCCTGGCAACTTCGATTCCAGCAAGACCTGATCCTTTGCTGCCGCCATGCTGCCTCAAGAACTGATCCGCAAGAAACGCGACGGCCACGCGCTGACCGACGACGAGATCGGCCAGGTGGTGCGCGGCATCACCGAAAACACGTTCTCCGAGAGCCAGGTCTCGGCTTTCGCGATGGCGGTGTTCTTCGTTGGCATGAACGCGGGCGAGCGCGTCGCCTTCACCCGTGCGATGACATATTCCGGACGTGTCCTCGAGTGGGATGCGCACGCGCTGGGCGGCCCGGTGCTCGACAAGCATTCGACGGGCGGCGTCGGCGACAAGGTCTCGATCATGCTGGCGCCGATCGTGGCGGCGTGCGGCGGCGTGGTGCCGATGATCTCGGGCCGCGGCCTGGGCCACACCGGCGGCACGCTGGACAAGATGGGCTGCATCCCCGGCTATGCCGTCGATCCCGACATCGAGACCTTCCAGCGCGTGACGCGCGAGGTGGGCTGCGCGATCATCGGCCAAACGGCCGACCTGGCGCCGGCCGACCGGCGGCTCTATGCGGTGCGCGACGTGACGGCGACGGTGGAGTCCATTCCGCTGATCAGCGCGTCGATCCTGTCGAAGAAGCTCGCGGCCGGATTGCAGGGCCTCGCGATGGACGTGAAGACCGGCTCCGGTGCTTTCATGGCCGATCCGAAGGAGGCGCGGGCATTGGCCGAGGCGCTGGTTTCCATCGGCGCCGGCGCGGGGCTGCCGATCACGGCGCTGATCACCGACATGGACAGCGTGCTCGGCACCACCGCGGGGCACACGCTGGAGATGATCGAGACGCTCGATTATCTGACCGGCAAGCGGCGCGACGCGCGGCTGCACGCGGTGACCGTCGCGCTGGCGGCGGAGATGATGCTGCTCGGCAAGCTGGTGCCGAATTTGGACGAGGGGCGCGAAGAGGCGCAGCTGGCGCTCGATTCGGGGCGCGCGGCGGAGGTGTTCGGCCGCATGGTGGCGGCGCTGGGCGGGCCGGCCGATTTCGTCGAGCACGCCGATAGCTACCTGAAGCAGGCGCCGGTCATGAAGGACGTCGTGGCGCGGCGCACGGGTTACGTTCAGCATTACAACACCCGCGATGTCGGCGTCAGGCTGATCGATCTCGGCGGCGGGCGGCGCAAGACCTCCGATGTGCTGAATCTCGAAGTCGGGTTCTCCGGAATCGCACCGTATGGCGCCAAGGTGTCGAAAGGCGACGTGATCGCCACGGTGCATGCCGCGTCTGAAGAGGCGGCGAACGCCTCGGTCGCGGTGCTGGGACGCATCCTGCACATCGACGATCCCGAGCCGCCGGCGCGCGCCGTGATCCAGGACCGCATCACATGATGCAGGTCTATCGCGCAAGCCTGTTCCATCTGCTGGGCGATCCGGCGGACACCGATCCGCGCGAGAGCTGGTTCGACGACGGCGCGCTGGTGGTGGCGGACGGCCATGTCGTGCGCGCCGGGGCGTGGAGCGACATCGCGCCGAGCATCGGCGAGGCGCCGGTGACGCGGTTCGACAACGCGCTGATCGTGCCGGGCTTCGTCGATTGCCATGTGCATTATCCGCAGGTCGACATCATCGCCTCGCCGGCCAATCACCTGATCGACTGGCTGGGGCTGCATACGTTTCCGTCCGAGGTCCGCTTCGCCGACCGCGCGGTGGCGGACGAGGCGGCGGCGTTCTTCCTCGATCAGCTCTTGGCGCACGGCACGACGACCGCGCTGGTCTACGCCACGGTGCACAAGGGCTCGGCCGAGGCGCTGTTCGAAGCGGCAGCGGCGCGCAACATGCGCATCGTCTCCGGCAAGGTGCTGATGGACCGGCACGCGCCGGAGGGCCTGATGGACACCGCGCAGAGCGGTTTCGACGACAGCGCCGCGCTGATCCGCGCCTGGCACGGCAAGGGCCGCAGCACCTATGCGGTGACGCCGCGCTTCGCGGTGACCTCGACCGGGCGGCAGCTGGAACTGGCCGGACGGCTGGTGCGCGACAATCCGGATGTGCTGATGCACACCCATCTCGCCGAGACGCATGAGGAGATCGCCGAGGTGCGGCGGCTGTTCCCCGATTGCGCCGATTATCTCGGGGTCTACGAGAAGTTCGGGCTGGCGACGGAACGCTCGGTGTTCGCGCATTGCCTGCATCTGTCGGACTCCGAGTGGGGACGGATGAAGCGCCACGACTGCGCGGTGGCGTTCTGCCCGACCTCGAACCTGTTCCTGGGCAGCGGGCTGTTCGACACCACGGCGTCGGCCGGCGCGCGCATCGGGCTCGGCACCGATGTCGGCGGCGGCACCAGCCTGTCGCTGCTCGCCACGATGAACGCGGCGTTCAAGGTGGGGCAGCTGCGGCGGCAATTGATGGATTCGTTCAAGCTGTTTCATCTGGCGACGCTGGGGGCGGCGAAGACGCTGCGGCTCGACTCGAAGATCGGCAATTTCGAACGCGGCAAGGAGGCGGACTTCCTGGTGCTCGACCGCGCCGCGACGCCGATGCTGGCGCGGCGCCTGTCGCGCGCCGCGGGGCCGGAGGAGATTCTCTTCGCGCTCGCGCTGCTCGGCGACGACAGAACGGTGAAGCACAGCTTCGTCGCGGGGCGGCTTGCGCATTCGCGCGACGGCTCATAGAAATCGCCATGACCGATCTCGCCCGATTCATCGCCGGTCTCCCGAAGGCCGAGCTTCACCTGCATCTGGAAGGCAGCCTCGAGCCCGAGCTGATGTTCGCGCTGGCGACGCGCAACAAGGTCGGCATCCCGTTCAAGAGCGTCGAAGAGGTGCGGGCGGCGTATTCCTTCTCGAATCTGCAGGACTTCCTCGACATCTATTATCAAGGCGCGAACGTTCTTCGCACCGAGCAGGATTTCTTCGATCTCACCGACGCGTATCTGAGGCGCGTGATCGCCGACGGGGCGCGGCACGTCGAGGTGTTCTTCGATCCGCAGACCCACACCGCGCGCGGCGTTCCGTTCGGCACGGTGGTGGAGGGGATGTCGCGCGCGCTGACGGCGGCGCCGATCTCGTCGAAGCTCATCCTGTGTTTCCTGCGTCATCTGGATGAGGCAGACGCATTGGCGACGCTGCGCACGGCGGAGCCGTGGTTGGACCGCATCGCGGGCGTCGGACTGGATTCGTCGGAGCTCGGCCATCCGCCGGCCAAATTCGCGCGCGTCTTCGCGGCGGCGCGCGAACGCGGGCTCAAGCTGGTGGCGCATGCCGGCGAGGAGGGGCCGCCGGAATATGTGGTCGAGGCGCTCGATGTTCTGCATGTCGACCGGCTCGACCACGGCAACCGTTCGCTCGAAGACGACGCATTGGTGGCGCGGCTGGCGCGCGAGGGCATGACGCTGACGGTGTGTCCGCTGTCGAATCTAAAATTGTGCGTCGTAACGGACATGGAGGATCATCCTTTGCGGGTGATGTTGGAGAAGGGGCTGCGGGCGACGGTGAATTCCGACGACCCGGCGTATTTCGGCGGCTATCTGAACGACAACTACGTCGCGGTGGCGCGCGCGCTCGACCTGACGCGCGACGAACTGGTGACGCTCGCGAAGAACAGCTTCACGGGGTCGTTTCTGGACGCGGACGAGATCGCACGGCACGTCGCCGCGATCGACGCCTATGCGGCGGGTGCCTGACGCTCAGAGCTGTGGGGACATGGGAGATTTGGTGTTCGCACCGACTCGGTTCAAGGGCATCTCGAAAATTCTTTTGGCGCGTGGATAAGTCGGAGTTATCCAGCACGCGGTGCGTCGAAAACGTCCGTATACGGCGAAAAATGGCCTGCATGGTGCGTGGATAAGTTTTTCCGTTGCACCGCACGCAACGAAACGGAATTTCACGAAAATAATTCCCGGGACCTGCGCGTCACCTCCGAGACGTCATGCGCGGAGCCGCGGAGTTCGCGCAAAACCTCCGCGTCCTCTGCGGCTCCGCGTGAATCCAACGGCTCTTTGTGCGCCAACCCCGATGCAGGCGTGAATATGGACGGCCGGGACCCGCCTTCGCTGCGCTTCGGCGTGGCAGGCAAGCCCGGCCATGACGTTTGGGGGCGGAGTTATGCAGTCCGTCACCGAAACGCCGGCTCCGTAAAGCTGCGGAGTTTGCGGGAGTGCAGGGTGCCGGCGCGGGCCTCTTCGCGCATGTATTCCAGCGCCTTGATGCCGATCTGCAGGTGCTGGCCGACGCGCTCCTCGTAGAACGCGTCGGCCATTCCGGGGAGCTTGATCTCGCCGTGCAGCGGGCGGTCGGAGACGCACAGCAAGGTGCCATAGGGCACGCGGAAGCGGTAGCCGTTGGCGGCGATGGTCGCCGACTCCATGTCGATGGCGATGGCGCGGCTCTGGTTGAAGCGCATCGCGAGCTCGTCGAAGCGCAGCTCCCAGTTCCGGTCGTCGGTGGTCACCACCGTGCCGGTGCGCAGGCGCTCCTTGATCTCCTTGCCGACGAGGCCGGTCATCGCAGTGACGGCGCGGGCGAGCGCCAGCTGCACCTCGGCAATGGTGGGCACCGGGATCGCGGTCGGCAGCACGCCATCGAGCACGTGGTCGTCGCGCAAGTACGCGTTGGCGAGGACGTAGTCGCCGAGCCGCTGGCTGGCGCGCAAGCCGCCGCAATGCCCGACCATCAGCCAGACATGCGGGCGCAGCACCGCGAGATGATCGGTCACCGTCTTGGCGTTCGACGGGCCGACGCCGATGTTGATCAGCGTGATGCCTTCGCCGTTCGGCTGCACCAAGTGATAGGCCGGCATCTGCGGCAGCTTGGCGAGCGGCGGCTGGCTGGGCTCCTTGCCGCGCTCGGTGACGCGGTTGCCGGGCTCGATGAAGCGCGTGGCGCGGCCGGCGTCGATCTCGGCCAACCCATAGGCGACGAACTCGTCGATATAGCGCTGGTAGTTGGTAAAGAGCACGAAGCTCTGGAAGCTCTCGGGCGCCGTGCCGGTGTAATGGCGCAGGCGATGCAGCGAGTAGTCGACGCGCTCGGCCGGGAACAGCGACAGGGGGCCGGTCTCCGGTCCCTCCCAGCGGCCGCCGTCGACGATCGCGTCATGCGCCGCATCCAGGCGCGGCAGCGGGAAGACCTGCGCCAGCTCGGCGCGCTCCTCGGCCGACATCGCGGCGGCGGCGCGCTCGACCGCGAAGGTCAGCGGGATTTTCGTGTGGCTCTTGCCGACGAAGAGCTCGCCCTTGGCGTTGGTGGCGAGCAGCGTGAGCTGCTCGGTGAGATAGTCGCGAAAGAGGCGCGGATTGGTGATCGTGGTGCCGTAGAAGCCCGGCCGCGGCAGCTTGCCGAAGGCGAGCGGCGAGGCGCGCGGCACGCTTTCGGCCTTGAGGCCGAGATAGGGATAGACCGGATGATCGAACGGGCCGCGCCCGCCTTTCGCGAAGTCCTCGAAGTTCGTCTCGATCCGCGCGATGGCGTCGTCGTAGAGCGCGATCAGCCGGTCGATGGCCTCGTCGACCGTCTTGCAGAGCTTGGGTTCGGTGCCTGGGAAGTCCGTCACAGGAACGACGTCCCGACGGACAGCGGCGCGATGCCGAGATGCTTGGCGCAGGATTGGCCGATGTCGGCGAAGGTCTTGCGCTCGCCGATGGCACCGGGCGCGACGTTCTCGCCAAAAGCGATGACGGGCACGAATTCGCGGGTGTGGTCGGTGCCGGGCCAGGTCGGATCGCAGCCGTGGTCGGCGGAGAGGATTGCGATGTCGCTTTTGCGCATCGCGGCCTTCAGCTCGGGGATGCGGGCGTCGAAGCGCTCCAGCGCGTCGGCATAGCCGGCGACGTTGCGGCGGTGGCCGAACAGCGTGTCGAAGTCGACGAAGTTGGCGAAGATGATCGCGTCCTCGGGGCCGTTCTTCACCTGGTCGAGCATCGCGTCGAACACTTCGTCGTTGGTGAAGGCCTTGACGTATTTCGTGATGCCCTTCGCCGCGAAGATGTCGGAGATCTTGCCGATGCCGACGACCTGGTGGCCGGCGGCGGCATAGCGGTCGAGCAGAGTGGGGGCGTGCGGGGGCATCGCATAGTCGTGGCGGTTGCCGGTGCGCATGAAGGTGGCGGGCGTCTCGCCGACGAAGGGCCGGGCGATGACGCGGCCGATATTGTAGGCGTCGACCAGCTCGCGCGCGATGTGGCAGCATTCGTAGAGCCGCTCGAGGCCGAAATGCGTCTCGTGCGCCGCGATCTGGTAGACGGAATCGGCGCTGGTGTAGACGATCGGCTTGCCGGTCTTGATGTGCGCTTCGCCGAGCTGCTCGATGATCTCGGTGCCCGAGGCGTGGCAGTCGCCCAGGATGCCCGGCACGCCGGTGCGTTCGATGAAAGCCTTGGTGAGTTCGGCGGGGAATGTCGGTACCGTCTTGGGGAAGAAGCCCCAGTCGTAATCGACCGGCAGGCCCATCATCTCCCAATGGCCGCTCGGGGTGTCCTTGCCCCGGCCGATCTCTGCGGCATAGCCGTAACGGCCGGTGATCTTGCCGGGCTTGGCGAGCTGGACGCGCGGGTCGGCGCTCTTGGCGGCTTCGCCGAGGCCGAGGCTCAGGAAGTTCGGGATGTCGAGCGGGCCGGTCCTGCCCGAGGGGCGCACCAGGCCTTCCGCGCACGCCTTGGCGATGTGTCCGAAGGTGTTGGCGCCCTGGTCGCCGAAGCGCTCGGCATCCGGGGCCGAGCCCACGCCGAAGGAATCCAGAACTCCGACTATTGCGCGCACGTCTTTTTATCCTTTTCTCCAGTGTACGGTTTGTCGCGGGAGACGGAAATATATATTTGGGGGCAGGGGCATAGCGGATGGAGCGCGCCATGGCAAAGGACGATGTGATCGCGGCGGGTGCGCAGGCCGTGCGCAAGGCCGTGGGCGGCGCCTTTCCGAAGACCGCGCTGGTCTTGGGCAGTGGGCTGGGGCCGCTGGCGGAGAAGTTGATGGGCGCCATCGACGTCCCCTATGGCGACATCCCGGGGTTTCCGGTTCCCACCGTGCACGGGCACCAGGGGCGGCTGCGCATCGGCACGCTGGCCGGCCATCCGACGGTCTGCATGCAGGGGCGGCTGCACGCCTACGAAGGGCATCCGGCGGCGGCGCTGGCGGTGCCGGTGCGCATCCTGCGGGCGCTGGGCGTCGAGCGGCTGATCCTCACCAATGCGGCGGGCGGGGTGAACCCGAAGCTGCCGGCGGGGTCGCTGATGATCCTCTCCGACCACATCAATTTCTCCGGCATGAATCCGCTGGTCGGGCCGAACGACGACAGCATCGGTCCGCGTTTCCCGGACATGTCGCATGCTTATGCGCCCGAACTTCAGGACGCGCTGGCGGCGGCGGCGGCGCGTGCCGGCGTCGCGGTGGCGCGGGGCGTCTATATCTACGTGCTCGGGCCGAACTTCGAGACGCCGGCGGAGATCCGCGCTTTCGCGACGATGGGCGCCGACGCGGTCGGCATGTCGACGGTGCCGGAGTGCCTCGCGGCGGTGCATTGCGGGATGAAGGTCGGCGCGCTGTCGCTGATCACCAACGCAGCGGCGGGATTGAGCGCGACGCCGCTCACGCATGAAGAGACGATCGCCGAAGCGGGCAAGGCATATGGGCGAGTCGAGCGTTTGATGCTCGAATTCTTCGCCGCGCTCGGCTGACGAACGCGCTCGGCGCGGATTCATCCACAGACGGCGACTTTGTCGCACGTGCGAAGCGCACGCGCGCGGCGCAATCGCGTCGCGCGATGCGTCGCAATTTTTTTCCGCGTTGCGAAGCGAAGCCGACATTCAGTTTCACTTACAGCGATACATCGCGCGTGATTTTGCCAAACAGTGTTACGCGACTTCTTTCCTTCAAAGAGACGTCATAAAATCGTGAATACTTGATGTGATAAAACAACAACGTAGTACTGCGTAAATATTCGCGCGCGTTTTTTCAGTCGCAAATCTGAGACCGAGGGCTTTTAGATTGCCCCAGGTCGACTACCGGATGCGGGCCACGCCCGTCCGGGGTCGCGGCAATGTGTGGGGATCAGCGTCCATCGAGATCGAAGCGTACCGACGGCGCGCGTGCGTGCGCCGCAGTCCAATTTCTTATGGGGAAGACCGAACATGATGAAGCCTACCGTGAGATCGTTCCTGCTGGGCGCGAGCGCGCTCACCGTTGCGGCGCCGCTGCTGAGCGGCGCCGCCCTCGCGCAGTCGACCGGCGATCAGCAGATGGAGATCGTGACCGTCACCGCGGCGCGTCCCGACGCGACCGGTCTGCCGGACGAGCACATCTCCAAGCAGCGCTCGACGGTCACGCAGGCGTTCTTCGACACGCAGCCGCCGGGCCAGACGATCTTCCAGGGCCTGAACATGGTGCCCGGCCTGAACTTCACCAACTCCGACCCCTATGGCGCGAGCGGCGGTGATCTGCGTCTGCACGGCCAGGACGGCTCGCGCATCTCGTTCACCTGGGACGGCATGCCGCTGAACGACACCGGCAACTACGCGATCTTCACCAACCAGGTCGTCGATCCGGAGCTGGTCGACAGCGTGATCGTCAACCAGGGCACCACCGACGTCGACACCCCGACCGCTTCGGCCGTCGGCGGCGTCATCGGCATCACGACCACCAAGCCGGCCGACAAGATGCAGGCGATGGCCGACCTGACTTATGGCAGCTTCGACGAGCAGCGCGCCTTCGTGCGGCTCGACTCGGGCGCCTTCGGCCCGTGGGACACGCGCGCTTTCGTGTCGGGCTCGTTCCAGGACTACGACAAGTTCAAGGGCCCGGGCGACGAGGAGAAGAAGCAGTTCAACGCCTATATCTATCAGGACATGGGCAGCCTCGGCTTCATCGGCGTCGGCGCGCACTTCAACTCGAACCGCAACTTCTTCTACAACAACGTCTCGTATCTGCCGGTCCTTCAGGGCGCGAAAGGCCTCGCGGTCACGCCGACCGTCGCCCTCGATGCCAATGGCGACTACGCGCCGTTCGTGGTGGGTGGTCCGGGCCTGAAGGCAGACGAGGACCCGACCTGCACGCGCCAGAAGAACGGCGCCACGCCGACCAACGGCGTGCAGGACATCGAAGCGACCTCGGCCAACGGCACGACGGGCAATTGCACGGGCTTCTTCCGCCTGCGCATCAATCCGTCCGATACCGGCAACATCCGCATGCAGTCGCTGTTCCACATCACCGACACGCTGAGCTTCACGCTCGATCCCAGCTTCCAGTACGTGCTGGCGAACGGCGGCGGCGTCACCGTGATCAACGAAAAGGATGCGCGTTTGCGCGGCCTCTCGGGTGCGGCGGGCGTCGACCTCAACGGCGACGGCGACACGCTCGACCAGGTCCAAGTCTACTCGCCGAACAACACCAACACGCGGCGCTACGGCGTGACGATGTCGATGCTGTGGCAGCCGAACGACGAGAACGCGCTGCAGCTCGCCTACACGCTCGACTACGGCCTGCACCGCCAGACCGGCGAGATGGAGCTGTTCAGCGCCGCCGTCAACGGCGGCCCGATCGACGACTTCGGCGGCCTGCGCGACGGCCACCGCAATGCGATCGACACGGCCGACGGCCTGTCGGATCTGCGCCAGCGCGACCGCAAGTCCTACGCGATCATGAACCAGGCCTCGCTCGACTATGAAGGCAAGTTCTGGAACGACACGGTCCGCCTGTCGGTCGGCCTGCGCCTGCCGTTCTTCGAGCGCGACCTGAATCAGTACTGCTATCTGCAGGCCACCGGAAACTTCACCCAGGTGTCGCCGGGCGTCGGCTTCCAATACTGCACGACGGAGACGCCGAGCGCGGTCGCGGCCGACGGCACGGTGACCTTCGCCGGCGTGACGACCGGGGCGCCGAACGGCATCAACACGGGCGGCGCGCGGTTCACCCCGCCGGGCCACGAGACGGTGCGCTACAACCGCCTGCTGCCGAACCTGGGCCTGACCTATCAGCCCTGGGGTCCGTCGGACCAGTTCTACTTCTCTTACGCAACGGAGCTCTCGGCACCGAAGACGGACGATCTCTATAACGGCGGCAACACCAATTTCGGCACGCCGCAGGCCCACTTCACGACGTTCTCCAACAACACGATCGTGCCGGAGACCTCGACGTCCTACGACATCGGCTACCGTTATCATGCCGACAACGGCCATCTCGACATCACGGCGTGGAACAGCCAGTTCCGCAACCGCATCGTGTCCACCTTCGACCCCGACCAGGGCATCAGCGTCGATCACAACATCGGCACGGTGAACATGGCCGGCCTCGACGTCTCGGGCGAGTACGACGTCGACGAGGACTTCAGCCTGTTCGGCACCTATTCCTACGAGAAGACCCGCGTGGTGAACAATCTCGCGCTGGGGACCTTCGCGGCCTCGCCGGTCATCCCGGCGTCGGTGGCGCGGTTCTTCTCGGTCGGCGCGGCGGATCCGACCACGCACCTCGTCACGCTGTTCTCCGAGACCGCCGGCAAACAGCTTGTCGAGACGCCGGAGCACATGGCGACCGCACGCGCGACCTACAACATCTGGGGCTTCCGCCTCGGTCTCGCGGGCAAGTTCGTCGGCAGCCGTTTCGGCACCGACAACAACGACTACAAGGTGCCGAGCTACTTCACGGCCGACGCCGACATCACCTACAAGCTCGACGACCTGGGCTTCGAAGGCTCGTACCTGAAGTTCAACGCGCTGAACCTGTTCGACGAGAAGTACTTCTCGAGCGTCGGCACCTCGAAGAGCTGCTTCACGCCGATCAGCGGCCAGACGGTGTCGGGCTGCACCAGTGCCCCGCTGCTGGCGGTCGGCTTCCCCCGCACCTTGGAGATCACCCTGCGCACGGTGTTCTAAGAACCGCCGGTTTGCGGCGAAAAGAGACCGGCCCGGAGCGATCTTGGCCGGTCTTTTCATTTGAAGACTCGCCCTAGTCCTGAATGCCGACGTATTGCCCTTCGGAGTCCTTATTCATCAAGCAATGAAGTTCCGAGACGGCGAAACAGGGAGTCTATGTGCAGTAAAGTTGTGGATTGTTGTCGCCGCTGCGGCGCGGCAAAGTTGACGGCTTTTGCAACATATATATTGCAGTTGCGAAAATTGCTTAACTCATCCTGGGCTACGCACTTCTATTTCGCGACTCTGTCACGAAATTTCACGGTCCGGGCTAGAAAAGCTTATTTCATCGAAGTTTTACGAACGTGACGCGAGCGCCACGCTTGCGGTCGCAAAACTGTCGGAGAGCCTCTGTACATTGACGCCGTACATTTTCGACTGACAAATTGCTGCGAGCGCGAAGGCTCGATCTCTCTGGAGGAGGTCGAGGCGTTCCGGAGCGATTACTTGGGGGTTCAAACAACACGCGGGATCGAAGAGTGCCGACACAGCACGCCGATGGCGGCGTGCTGCGCGATCCCAAATCCATGAGGGGAATTACATGCTGAAGCCGACCGTAAGATCGTTCCTGCTGGGCGCGAGCGCGCTCACCGTTGCCGTGCCGATGCTGTCGGGCGCTGCCTTCGCGCAGTCGACCGGCGATCAGCAGATGGAGATCGTGACCGTCACCGCGGCGCGTCCCGACGCGACCGGCCTTCCCGATCAGCACATCTCCAAGCAGCGCTCGGAAGTCACCCAGGCGTTCTTCGACACGCAGCCGCCGGGCCAGACGATCTTCCAGGGCCTGAACATGGTGCCCGGCCTGAACTTCACCAACTCCGATCCCTATGGCGCCTCGGGCGGCGACCTTCGCCTGCATGGCCAGGACGGCTCGCGCATCTCGTTCACCTGGGACGGCATGCCGCTGAACGACACCGGCAACTACGCCATCTACACCAACCAGGTCGTCGATCCGGAGCTGGTCGACAGCGTGATCGTCAACCAGGGCACCACCGACGTCGACACCCCGACCGCCTCGGCCGTCGGCGGCGTCATCGGCATCACGACCACCAAGCCGAGCGAGAAGTTCGGCGTCCTCACCGACCTCACCTATGGCAGCTTCGACGAGAAGCGCGGCTTCCTGCGCGTCGATTCGGGCGACTTCGGTCCGTGGGACACGCGCGCCTTCGTGTCGGGCTCGTTCCAGGACTACGACAAGTTCAAGGGCCTCGGCGACGAGGAGAAGAAGCAGTTCAACGCCTTCATCTATCAGGACATGGGTTCGCTGGGCTTCATCGGCATCGGCGCGCACTTCAACTCGAACCGCAACTTCTTCTACAACAACGTCTCGTATCTGCCGGTGCGGCAGGGCACGACGGGCCTCGCGGTCACGCCGACCGTCGCGCTCGACGCCGACGGCAACTACGCACCCTTCGTTCCGGGCGGCCTCGGCCTGAAGGCGGACGAAGATCCGACCTGCACGCCTTACAAGGTCGCCGGTGTGACCTACACGACGCCGGTTGCCGGCGCGCAGGACCTCGGCGGGTCATCGGCCAACGGCACGACGGGCAACTGCACGGGCTTCTACCGCCTGCGCATCAATCCGTCCGATACCGGCAACATCCGCATGCAGTCGCTGTTCCACATCACCGACACGCTGAGCTTCACGCTCGACCCGTCGTTCCAGTACGTGCTGGCGAACGGCGGCGGCGTCACCGTGATCAACGAGAAGGACGCGCGCCTGCGCGGCCTCTCGGGCGCGGCGGGCGTCGACCTCAACGGCGACGGCGACACGCTGGACCAGGTCCAGGTCTACTCGCCGAGCAACACCAACACGCGGCGCTATGGCGTCACGATGTCGATGCTGTGGCAGCCGAACGACGAGAACGCGCTGCAGCTCGCCTACACGCTCGACTACGGCCTGCACCGCCAGACCGGCGAGATGGAGCTGTTCAGCAACACTGCCGGCCCGATCGACGACTTCGGCGGCCTGCGCGACGGCCACCGCAATGCGATCGACACGGCCGACGGCCTGTCGGATCTGCGCAGCCGCGACCGCAAATCCTACGCGATCCTGAACCAGGCCTCGCTCGACTATGAGGGCAAGTTCTGGAACGACACGGTTCGTCTGTCGGTCGGTCTGCGCCTGCCCTATCTGGAGCGCGACCTGAACCAGTATTGCTACCTGCAGGCCACGGGCGGCTTTACCCAGGTGAGCCCGGGCGTCGGCTTCCAATACTGCACCACCGAGAAGCCGAGCGCGGTCGCGGCCGACGGCACGGTGACCTTCGCCGGCGTGACGACCGGCGCACCGAACGGCATCAGCACGAGCGGTGCCCGCTTCACCCTGCCGGGCCATGAGACGGTGCGCTACAACCGCCTGCTGCCGAACCTGGGCCTGACCTATCAGCCCTGGGGACCGTCGAACCAGTTCTACTTCTCCTACGCGACGGAGCTCTCGGCACCGAAGACGGACGATCTCTATAACGGCGGCGTCACCGGCGCCGGCACGGCCAATGTCCACTACTCGACCTTCGCCAGCCGCATCGATCCCGAAACCTCGACCTCGTACGACCTCGGCTACCGCTATCACGGCGACAGCGGCCATCTCGACATCACGGCGTGGAACAGCCAGTTCCGCAACCGCATCGTGACGACGTTCGATCCCGACCAGGGCATCAGCATCGACCACAATCTCGGCACGGTGAACATGGCCGGCCTCGACGTGTCGGGCGAATACGACGTGGACGAGGACTTCAGCCTCTTCGGTACCTATTCCTATGAGAAGACCCGCGTGGTGAACAACCTCGCGCTGAGCTCGTCCGCGGTCGCGCCGGTCATCCCGGCTTCGGTGGCGAACTTCTTCACCGTCGGCGCGGCGGATCCGACCACGCACCTCGTTACGCTGTTCGCCAAGACCGCCGGCAAGCAACTCGTCGAGACGCCGGAACACATGGCGACGGCGCGTGCCACCTACAACATCTGGGGCTTCCGCCTCGGTCTCGCGGGCAAGTTCGTCGGCAGCCGTTTCGGCACCGACAACAACGACTACAAGGTGCCGAGCTACTTCACCGCCGACGCCGACATCACCTACAAGCTCGACGACCTGGGCTTCGAGGGCTCGTACCTGAAGTTCAACGCCCTCAACATCTTCGACGAGAAGTATTTCTCGAGCGTCGGTACTTCGAAGAGCTGCTTCACGCCCTATACCGGTCAGACCGTGTCGGGCTGCACCAGCGCCCCGCTGCTGGCGGTCGGTTTCCCGCGCACGCTGGAAATCACCTTGCGCACGGTGTTCTAAGAACCGCCGTTTTGCGGCACAAAGGGCCGGCCCGGAGACATCCGGGCCGGCCTTTTGCTTTGGAGATGACAATGCGCGTGATCGTGATGGCGGCGGTGCTGGTGGCGGGCTCCGCGACGGGCGCACTGGCCTGGGGGCCGACGGGACACCGGCTGATCGGCGAACTCGCCATGGCGCGGCTGCCGCAAGAGGTCCCGGCGTTCCTGCGCGACGCGGCCATCGCGCGCGATGTCGGCATGCTGGCGCAGGAGCCGGACCGCTGGCGCAATTCCGGCGATCCGCACGACAGCGAGCGCGATCCGGGACACTTCGTGCATGTGCAGGGCGACGGCACGGTGATGGGCGGCCCCAAGCTCGCCGCGTTGCCGGGCACGCGCAGGGACTACGACACCGCGCTGCGCGCCGCGGGATCGACGCAGTACGACGCCGGCTACCTGCCTTACGCGATCGTCGACGGCTGGCAGCAGCTGCGCGAGGACTTCGCGTGGTGGCGCGCCGATGCGGCCGGCGAGAGGCTCGCGAAGAGCGCGGAGGATCGCGCCTGGTTCGCGCGCGACCGCAAGCTGCGCGAAATGCTGACGGTGCGCGATCTCGGCGTGTGGGCGCATTTCGTCGGCGATGCGAGCCAGCCCAATCATGCCTCGGTGCACTACGACGAATGGGGCCCGGGGCACAATCCGGAAGGCTTCGCACAAATCAAAGGCATCCATTGGCGCTTCGAAGGCACCTTCGTCGGCGCGAACATCAAGGCGGACGACGTCGCGCCGCTGATCGCAGCGCCGCAGGACTGCGCTTGCGCGATAGAAAAGCGCATGGCGGACTATATCGGCGCGACGCGGGGCTTCGTGCTGCAGCTCTACCGGCTCGACAAGGCGCATGCCTTCGACGGCGCCGGCACGCCGGAGGGCAAGGCTTTCGCGGCGGCGCGGATCGCGGCGGCGGCTGGCGAGCTGCGCGACATGGCGGCGATGGCGTGGCGGGCGAGCGCGGATTGGAAGATCGGGATCCCGGCGGTGGCGGTGAAGGACGCCGAGGCCGGCGATCCGGCGGCGCTGAAGAGCTTGCGCGGGGTGGATTGAAACGCAGTTGGCAGCGCGCGCTCCCGTTAGCGCTACTTTTCCTTCCGCCTGCAACCTGATAGGGGAGGGCCTCCCTAGGTCGGAGTATGCGTATTGGCCCAGAAGAGCGGGCGCCGCGGCAACAACGTCGTGACGATCCATGAGGTGGCGCGCCATGCCGGCGTCTCGCCCATGACGGTCAGCCGCGTCGTCAACGGCGAGAGCAATGTGCGCGAATCGACCCGCGCCAAGGTCGCTGCTTCGATCAAGACGCTGCACTACTCGCCGAACCTCGCGGCCCGCAGCCTGGCCAGCGCCAGCGCGGTGCGCGTCGGGCTGCTCTATTCCAACCCGTCGGCGGCCTATCTCTCCGAATTCCTGGTCGGCTCGCTGGAGCAGTCGTCGCTCTCCGGCTGCCAGCTCGTCATCGAGAAATGCGACGGTCCCGACAGCGAACGCGCCGCGATCGAGAAGCTGGTGCGTACCGGCGCCGACGGCGTGATCCTGCCGCCGCCGCTGTGCGATTCCGAGGAAGCCCTGGCCGCGGTGAACGACGCGGACATCCCCGCCGTCGTGGTGGCGACGGGCCGTCCTGCCGCCGGCATGTCGGCGGTGAGCATCGACGACTTCGAGGCGGCGCATTCGATGACGCGGCGGCTGATCTCGCTCGGCCACAAGGAGATCGGCTTCATCGTCGGCCATCCCAACCAGACGGCATCGGAGCAGCGCTACAAGGGCTTCCTCGCCGGTATGCAGGAAGCCAAGCTCAAGCCCGATCCCAAACTGGTGACGCAGGGCTACTTCACCTATCGCTCGGGCCTCGACGCGGCGGAGAAGCTTTTGCGCAACGCCAAGCGGCCGACGGCGATCTTCGCCTCCAACGACGACATGGCGGCGGCGACGGTGGCTGTGGCGCACCGCATGGGGCTGGACGTGCCGCGCGACCTGACCATTGCGGGCTTCGACGACACGCCGCTCGCCACCACGGTGTGGCCGGCGCTGACCACCGTGCGTCAGCCGATCGCCGAAATGGCGCGCGAGGCAGTCAAAGTGCTGCTCGAGCAGATCCGCGTGAAAAGAACCGGCGCCGAGCCCGAACCGGTGCAGAAACTCCTGGAATTCACCCTGATTCCGCGCGAGTCGACGGGGCGGGTCAGCACCGTTCAGCGCTAACATTGCCCAAAGCGCCCGCTTGACAGGCGCGCCCCGCGCTCTATTGGTAGCGCAACCAATTTTCCAGAGCGTCGGACGGGCGCCGGAGCGGGCGTGGGGGGACGACGGATGGTAAGGCCCAGGAAATGACGGATTTTCTGCCGCGCGACGCGGGCGAGGCGGTTCTGGTGGGCCGGCTCGACCTCGGGCAGGGCCCGACGCCTGTGCTGGTGAAGGACGGCCGCGTGCTGGACGTCAGCCGGACCGCGCCCACCGTGGCGGCATTGCTCGACGGCTGGAACGGCTCGGCGGCGGGGCGCGACCTGGGCGAGATCGGCGATCTGGGGCTCAGCACCGCGTGGAGCGGAACGACGGGCGGCGCGAAATTGCTCGCGCCCATCGACCTGCAATGCATCAAGGCGGCCGGCGTGACGTTTGCCGTCTCGGCGGTCGAGCGCGTGATCGAAGAACGGGCGCGTGGCGACGCCTCGAAGGCGCAAGGCATCCGCGACGCCTTGAAAGAACGCGTCGGCGCCGACCTGCGCGCGGTGAAGCCGGGCTCGCCCGACGCGGTGAAGCTGAAGGCGGCGCTGATCGCCGACGGGCTGTGGTCGCAATATCTCGAAGTCGCCATCGGGCCGGACGCGGAGATCTTCACCAAGGCGCCGATCCTGTCCTCGGTGGGATGGGGCGATCATATCGGCATCCGCTCCGACAGCGACTGGAACAATCCCGAGCCGGAGATCGTGATCGTCTGCAACCGGCGCGGCGAACCGGTCGGCGCGGCGCTGGGCAACGACGTGAACCTGCGCGATTTCGAGGGGCGCAGCGCGCTCCTCCTCGGCAAGGCGAAAGACAACAACGCGTCGTGCGCCATTGGGCCGTTCGTGCGGCTGTTCGATGCGAACTTCACGATGGACGACGTGCGCAGCGCGGTGATCGCGCTGGAGATCGCCGGCGCCGACAATTATCGCCTCGAAGGCAAGAGCACGATGAGCGAGATCAGCCGCGATCCGGTCGAGTTGTGCAAGGGCGCGCTCAGCGAACATCAATATCCGGACGGTTTCGCGCTCTTTTTGGGCACGCTTTTCGCGCCGACGCAGGACCGCGACACGCCGGGCCGCGGCTTCACGCACAAGGTGGCCGACGTGGTGCGCGTCTCGACGCCGAAGCTCGGCGTGCTGGAGAACAAGGTCATGACGTCCAAGGAGGCGCCGCCCTGGACGTTCGGCGTGGGCGATCTGATGCGCAATCTGGCGCAGCGAGGGCTTCTATGAGCGACGTGGTTCTCACCCATTATATCGGCGGCGAACGCGTGAAAGCCGACGCGCCGCATGAGAGCCTGAACCCCTCCGACACGCGCGAGGTGGTGGCGCGCTTTCCCGATGGCGGCAAGGCCGAGGTCGATCAGGCGGTGGATGCCGCGCGCAACGCGTTTCCGGGCTGGTCGAATGCCTCGCCCGAAGTGCGCGCCGACGTGCTCGACAAGGCGGGCGAGCTGATCCTGGCGCGGCGCGCCGATCTCGGAAAGCTGCTCAGCCGCGAAGAGGGCAAGACGCTGCCCGAAGGCATCGGCGAGGTCACGCGCGCCGGGCGCATCTTCAAATATTTCGCGGGCGAGGCGGTGCGCCGTCACGGCCAGAATCTCGACTCGGTGCGCCCGGGCGTCGAGGTCGCGACCTTCCGCGAAGCCGTCGGCGTGTTCGGCCTGATCACGCCGTGGAATTTCCCCATCGCGATCCCGGCGTGGAAGACGGCGCCGGCACTCGCCTTCGGCAACACGGTGGTGCTGAAGCCGGCGGGTCCGACGCCCGCGACGGCGGCGGCAATGGCCGACATCCTGTTCGAGGCGGGCGCGCCGGCCGGTGTGTTCAACATGGTGATCGGGCGCGGCGTCGTGGGCGACTCCATCGCCAAGCATCCGGGCGTCGACGGCGTGTCGTTCACCGGCTCGCAGGGCGTCGGCGCGCAGGTCGCGACGGCGGCGGTGGCGCGCCAGGCGCGGGTGCAGCTCGAGATGGGAGGCAAGAATCCGCTGGTGGTGCTGGACGACTGCGATTTCGACCGCGCGGTGATGTGCGCCCTCGATGGCGCGTTCTTCGCGACGGGCCAGCGCTGCACGGCGTCGAGCCGCATCATCGTGCAAGACGGGATCTACAAGAAATTCGTCGAAGCGCTGACCGAGAAGACGCTGGCGCTGACGGTGGGCGACGCGCTCGATCCGGCGTCGAAGATGGGCCCGGCGGTGAGCCAGCAGCAACTGGAGCAGAATCTCTCCTATGTCGACATCGCGGTGAAGGAAGGTGGGCGTCTGACCGGCGGCGGCGAACGCCTCACGCTCGCCAAGCCCGGCTATTACATGCGCCCGGCGGTGATCGCCGACACGCAGCCCGCCATGCGCATCAACAGCGAAGAGGTCTTCGGGCCCGTCGCATCGGTCGTGCGCGTGAAGGACTACGACGAGGCCTTGTCCGTCGCGAACGCCGGGGAGTTCGGCCTGTCGGCGGGCATCTGCACCGGCTCGCTGAAATACGCGCGGCACTTCCAGCGCCAGGTGCGCGCCGGCATGGTGATGGTCAACCTGCCGACGGCGGGCGTCGATTATCACGTGCCGTTCGGCGGCACGCGCAAGTCCAGCTATGGCGCGCGCGAGCAGGGCTTCGCCGCCATCGAATTCTATACCCAAACCAAGACGGCCTATTCATGGGCTTAAGCGGGGGCCTCGAGAGCGCCATGTCGTCAGCCATCTATCCCAGCCTGAAGGGCAAGCGCGTCGTCGTGACGGGCGGCGGCTCGGGCATCGGCGCGGCCATCGTCACGGCCTTCGCGGGGCAGGGTGCCAAGGTCGTCTTCCTCGACATCCTGGAGGGCGAGAGCCGCGCGCTGGAGAAGGCCTGCGCCGGATCCGACCACGTGCCGGTGTTCGCCAAGGTCGATCTCACCGACCTTTCGGCGATCACGGCGTTCTTCAAGGAGCTCGGCCCCATCGACGTGCTGGTGAACAATGCCGGCAACGACGACCGCCACAAGCTCGCCGACATCACGCCGGCCTATTGGGACGAGCGCATCGCGGTGAACCTGCGCCACATGCTGTTCTGCGCCAAAGAAGTCGCGCCCGGCATGAAGGCGCGCGGCGGCGGCGCCATCGTCAATTTCGGCTCGATCTCGTGGCATCTCGGATTGCCGGACCTGGTGATCTACGAAACCGCCAAGGCGGGCATCGAGGGCATGACGCGCGCGCTGGCGCGCGAGCTGGGGCCGGACAACATCCGCGTCACCGCCGTGGTGCCCGGAAACGTCAAGACGCCGCGCCAGATGAAGTGGTACACGCCCGAGGGCGAGAGCGAGATCGTCGCGCAGCAGTCGCTGAAGGCGCGCGTGGAACCGGAGAACGTCGCCTCTTTGGTGCTGTTCCTGGCCTCGGATGACGGTAAGATGTGCACCGGACACGAATACTGGATCGATGCCGGTTGGCGATGACTCCCGAGTGCGTTTGGCCTGTCGAGGCGATGTTGGGCGAAGGACCCCTGTGGTCGCAGCGCGAACAGGCGCTGTGGTTCGTCGACATCAAGAAGCAGCACCTGCACCGCTTCGATCCTAAGACCGGCGACAGGAAGACCTTCGACACGCCGTCCAGCCCGGGCTTCATCGTCATCGACGGGCATGGGTTCATCGTCGGGCTGAAGGACGGGCTCCACATGTTCGAGCCGGCCTCGGGCGCGTTCTCGCTGCTGTGGCCGGTCGAGGCCGACAAGCCGGGCAACCGCATCAACGACGGCGCCCGCGACGCCGACGGGCGGCTGTGGTTCGGCACGATGGACAATGCCGAGGAGGCGCCGACCGGCAGCCTCTATCGCCTGGACATCGACGGGCCGAAGGCGGTGGAGAGCGGCATCGCGATCACCAACGGGCCGTGCCAATGCCCGGTGAGCCGCACCTTCTATCATACCGATACGCTGAAGCGGACGATCTACGCCTACGACATGGGCGAGGGCGGGGCGCTGACCAACAAGCGTGTGTTCCTGACGCTGGAGAGCGGCGCGGGCTATCCGGACGGCTCGGTGGTCGACGCGGAGGGATGTTTGTGGCTCGGGCTTTACGCGGGGTGGGCGGCACGACGCTATGCGCCGGACGGGAAATTGATGACCGAGGTGCGGTTTCCCTGCGCCAACATCACCAAGCTCGCGATCGTCGGCAAGACGGCCTATGCGACGACGGCGTGGAAAGGCCTCGACGATCAGGCGCGTGCGCAGCAGCCGCTCGCGGGTGGGCTGTTCCGGTTTGAGATTGGCTAGTGCCACCGCCCCGGTGTCATGGCCCGCGACTGCGGGCCACCCAGTTGGGTTCTGCACAGCGCAAACAGGTTCGCGAAGTGCGATCTCGCGAGCCTCTCCGTATTTTGCCACTATCACCTGGGTGGCCCGCATTCGCGGGCCATGACAAGTTGGGATAAGTGGATTCCATGAAGGAACACGACATGCCCCAACGCACCCCCGCCAAGCGCTTCCGCTCGCGCGACTGGTTCGCGGCGCCGGGGCGCGAGGACATGGCGGCGCTCTATCTCGAGCGCTTCATGAACTACGGCATGACGCCGGACGAATTGCGCTCGGGGCGGCCGATCATCGGCATCGCCCAGTCGGGCAGCGATCTCAATCCCTGCAACCGGCATCATCTGGAGCTTGCCAAGCGCGTGCGCGACGGCATCCGCGACGCCGGCGGCATCCCCATCGAATTCCCCACCCATCCGATCTTCGAGAACTGCCGCCGCCCCACCGCGGCGGGCGACCGCAACCTGTCGTTCATGACGCTGGTCGAGATCCTGCACGGCTATCCGATCGACGCGGTGGTGCTGACCACCGGCTGCGACAAGACCACGCCGGCGGCGATCATGGCGGCATCCGCCGTCGATATTCCGGCCATCGTTTTGTCGGGCGGACCGATGTTGGACGGCTGGCATGACGGCGAGCTGGTCGGCTCGGGCACCGTGATCTGGCGCAGCCGGCGCAAGCTGGCGGCAGGCGAGATCACCGAAGAACAATTCATGCAGGCCGCGTGCGACAGCGCGCCGTCGGCGGGCCATTGCAACACGATGGGCACCGCCTCGACGATGAACGCGGTGGCGGAAGCGCTCGGCATGTCGCTGCCGGGTTGCTCGGCGATCCCGGCGCCGTACCGCGAGCGCGGCCAGATGGCTTACGAGACCGGGCGGCGCATCGTCGACATGGCGTATGCGGATCTGACGCCGTCGAAGATCCTGACGCGCGCCTCGTTCCGCAATGCCATCGCGACGGTGGCGGCCATCGGCGGCTCGACCAATGCGCAGCCGCATATCGTGGCGATGGCGCGCCATGCCGGTGTCGAATTGGACGTGACGGACTGGACCGAGGCGCACGACATCCCGCTGCTCCTCAACATGCAGCCGTCGGGGAAGTATCTCGGCGAGCGCTTCCACCGCGCCGGCGGCGTGCCGGCGATCCTGTGCGAGTTGCTCAAGGCCGGCCGCATCGACGGCCAGGCTGCGACCTGCACCGGCGCGAGCTTGGCGCAGAACGTGAAAGGCCGCGAGACGCACGACCGCGAGATGATCCGGCCCTATGACGCGCCGCTGATGGAGCGTGCGGGGTTCCTGGTGCTGAAGGGCAATCTGTTCGATTTCGCGATCATGAAGACCAGCGTGATCTCCGACGATTTCCGCGCGCGCTATCTGCAGCGGCCTGGCGCCGAGGGCGTGTTCGAGGGCAAGGCGGTGGTGTTCGACGGCTCGGGCGATTATCACGACCGCATCAACGATGCCGCGCTCGGCATCGACGCGAACACCATTCTCGTCATTCGCGGCTCCGGCCCCATCGGCTGGCCGGGCTCGGCCGAGGTGGTGAACATGCAGCCACCGGACGCGCTGCTGAAACAGGGCATCAAGAGCCTGCCGACGCTGGGCGACGGGCGGCAGTCGGGAACGTCGGACAGCCCGTCCATTTTGAACGCCTCGCCGGAGAGCGCGGCGGGCGGCGGGCTGGCATGGCTGCGCACCGGCGACCGCATTCGGATCGATCTCAACGCCGGAACGTGCGACATGCTGGTGGACGCGGCGGAGATCGCGCGCCGCAAGGGCGATGGATTGCCGCCCGTGCCGGAGACCGCGACGGTGTGGCAGGAGATCTTCCGCGCCACGGTCACGCAGATGGATACCGGCGCGGTGATGGAGCCGGCACTGAAGTACCGCAACATCGCGAGCAAGACGCCGCGGCACAATCATTGAGAGACGGGCGCGACATAACCTCATCGTCATGCCCGGCTTTATGCCGGGCATCCAGGTCTCGATGATTCACGCGGAGGCGCGGAGCCGCGGAGTTTGAGATTCCTCTGTGCGTCCGTGCGACACCTTTTTAATCGCACAGAGGCGCGAAGCGCGAGGACACGGAGTTCGCGCGAAACCTCCGCGTTCTCCGCGGCTCCGCGCGATTGAAATGCGTAGCAAGTGCTCTGCCGGATGCAGGCGTGTGTATGGATGGCCGCCACGAAAGCGGCCATGACGTTTAGGCTTTCAGTAGAAGCGGTAACACCAGCGATGCGCCAACCGACACTTGCTCTCTGTTATCGCTATCAATAGGGTTTGATATGGGATGCGCCGGCGCCGGACCGGCCTGACGGAACGCGAAGAGGGGACACCGATGAAGCCGAATTACGGCCTGGTCGTCATGCTGACGATCGCCGCCACGCTGGGCGGACTTCTGTTCGGATACGACACCGCGGTGATCTCCGGCGCGACCGACGCCATCACCTACAACTTCGTCGCGCCGCGGCATTTGGATGAGGCGACGGCCAATACGCTGTCCGGCTTTGCGATCGGCTGCGCGCTGCTGGGCTGCGTGCTCGGCGCCGCCATCGCGGGCCCGATCTCGACGCGCATCGGACGGCGCGGCGGGCTTCTGATCGCGGGCGTGCTGTTCTTCATCTCGTCGCTGGGCGCCGGCTTTCCCGAGTTCGGCTTCGGCGCGCTCGGCTTCAAGGGCGCGGACGCGCTGCCGATCTTCATCTTCTACCGCCTGATGGGCGGCACGGCGATCGGCATGGCCTCGATGCTGGCGCCGATGTACATCGCCGAGATCGCGCCGCCCTCGACGCGGGGCTTGCTGGTGACGTTCCAGCAGATCGCCATCGTCGTGGGCATCAATCTCGTCTACTTCGTCAACTACTTCGTGCAATCGATGGGCAGTCATCAATTCCTGCTCGATACCGGTTGGCGCTACATGCTCGCCTCGGCGGCGATCCCGGCGACGCTCCTGATCGTGTTCATGCTGATGGTGCCCGAAACACCGCGCTACCTGGTGCTGAAGGACCGCAGCGCCGAAGCGCTGGCGCTGCTCACGCGGCTCGGCGGCGGCGATCCGCAGACCACGCTGAAGGAAATACAAGCGACGCTGGTGGCGCATACGCGGCCGCTGTTCAGCTTCGGCGGACTGGTGCTGTTCGTCGGCATCATGCTGTCGGTATTCCAGCAGGTCGTGGGCATCAACGCGGTGCTCTATTTCGCGCCGCACATGTTCCAGAACATGGGCGCGTCGCAGAACGACGCGTATCTGGAATCCGCCTGGTTCGTCGGCGTGACGATGACGCTGTTCACCCTGGTCGCGACGGTGACCGTCGACCGCGTGGGCCGCAAGCCGCTGCTCGTCTGGGGCGCGGCGATCATGGCGGCGGCGATGCTGACGCTGGGCACGCTGTTCGACACCCATGCGGTGGCGGCGACGGTGGGCGCGCATGCGGGCTCGGCGGGCGCAACCTACATCGCGATCGCGGCGGTGGTGGTCTACATCATCGGCTTCTCGTTCTCCTGGGGCCCCGTGACGTGGGTGCTGCTGTCGGAGATCTTCCCGAACTCGATCAAGGGCAAGGCGATGTCGATCGCGGTGGCGGCGCAGTGGATCGCGAACTTCGTCGTGTCGCAGACCTTCCCGATGATGGACGGCTCGTCGTCGCTCAACGCGGCGTTCAACCACGGCTTCGCCTATTGGCTCTATGGCGCCGGCGGCGTGCTGGCAGCGCTGTTCGTGCTACGCTTCGTGCCGGAAACCAAGCAGCAGAGCCTCGAAGCCATCGAAGGCATGTGGGGCAAGAAACCGGTCACGTGAGCGTTCTGAGACTGCAAAGCGGCGGCGCCGTTCTCGATCTCCTGCCGGAGGTCGGCGGCGCCGTCGGCGCGTTCAGCCTCGACGGCGCGGACGTGCTGCGGCGTGCGCCCGCGGGCACGGCGGATGTGCTGCAGACGGCGTGTTTTCCGCTGGTGCCGTTCTTCAGCCGCATCGCCAACGGGCGCTTCGACTTTCGCGGCGCGCACGTCGTGCTGAAGAAGAATTTCGGCGACCATCCGCATGTGCTGCACGGCCAGGGCTGGCAGAATCCGTGGCGTGTCGACGCGCGGGCGGACGACAACGCGCTGCTGGTCTATGAGCATGGCGCCGGTGCGTGGCCGTGGGATTATCGCGCCGAGCAGCGTTTCGCGGTGGCGCCGAACGGAATGACGGCCGAGCTGCGCCTGACGAACACCGGCACGCGCGCGATGCCGGCGAGTCTCGGGTTTCATCCGTATTTCCTGCGTGCGGGCACGACATTGCGCGCCGATGTCGACGGCGTGTGGCTGGCGGACGAGACCGCGCTGCCGACGACGCGGGCATCGAAGCTGCATTTTCTCGATCTCGCCGCCGGCGCCGATCTCACGCATGCGCCGTTCGTCGACAACTGCCATTTCGGCTGGAAGGGCAGGGCGGAGATCGCGCGCGACGGCCGCAAATTCCTGCTCACCGCGAATCCGGCGCTGTCCTTCCTGCACGTCTTCCTGCCGCGGGGCGAAGATTTCTTCTGCGCCGAGCCGGTGAGCGCGATGCCCGATTTTCTCCGTCACGATTCGCATTATTCGGGCCTTCGCGTGCTCGAAGCCGGCGAGTCCTTCGCGGTGTCGATGGCGCTCGCGATGGCGTCGACGGGCGCGTAAGCGTTGCGGATTGGACACCCTGCGCAAAATTTCCTTGCACCACTGCACCGCAACACGATGCAATCCTCTTGACGCAATCGTCACAGAGGAATAAACATGCATCGTTATGGTACCGTTACCATAGCAAGGGGATTAACAGGAAACGTCAGTTCGCTACCGCTAACAATGGACGAGCCGAGCGCCTTGCGCCGGTCGAGCCTGCGGGACCCGGACACCTAGGGGAGGATTGCATGCGTTCGACTTCTCGCAGCTTGCGCCACCATGCCCGCACCGTGCTCAAGGGCACGACATTGCTGGCCGGTCTAGGCGCGGCATTCATGGCCGTCGCGCCGGCCTATGCGGCGGACGCGGACTCCGACACCGTCGAGTCCGTTGTCGTCACCGGCTACCGCGCCAGCTTGACCGCGTCGACCGACGCCAAGCGCGCCTCGACCACCTTCTCGGACTCGATCTTCGCCGAGGACATCGGCAAGTTCCCCGACACCAACATCGCGGAATCGCTGAACCGCATTCCGGGCGTGACCATCGCGCGCGAGATCGACGGCGAGGGCGTCAACGTCTCCATCCGCGGCCTCGGCACCAACTTCACCAAGGTGCTGCTCAACGGCGCGCAGATCTCGGTGGCCACGACCGGCGCGACTGACCAGTCGAACAACAACCGCGAAGTCGACCTGAACATGTTCCCGACCGAGCTGTTCACCCAGCTCACCGTCAGCAAGTCGCCGACCGCCGACATGGTCGAAGGCGGCGCGGCCGGCACGGTGAACATGCGCAGCGCGCGTCCGTTCGACTATGACGGCGCGCATTTCAGCTACAACTTCCAGGGCACCGACGAGGACAAGGCGTCGTCGCCGGGCGAGCGCGGCGCGATCATCGCGTCCGACACCTGGGGTCCGTTCGGCGTGCTGGTCGGCGTCGCCGGCGTGCACAACAACGTCATGACGACCGGCTGGGAAGACGGCAACGCCGGCTGGGTCACGATGGGCGCGCTGAGCGCGGCGCAGTGCGGTGTGGGCAACACCTGCGACCAGATCGGCGGCAATTCCTTCGTGATCCCGGGAACGGTGCCGGTCGGCGTCACCACGGGCGGCATCGTGCCCGGCCAGACGGTGGATTCCGCATTCCTCCTCGCCCACAACCCGGGCCTGACCACGACGCAGATCTCCAACGCGCTGATTCCGCGCCTGGGCCGCACGATGTTCGAGCAGGGCACGCGCGATCGCTACAACGGCATCATGAGCCTGGAATACCGGCCGATGGAGGGCCTGCACTTCTACGTCGACATGATCGCGGGCCGCACCTTCAACAACCTCAACCGCAGCGACATCGACTGGGGCGTGCGCGCCGGCGCCGGCTCGCAGCCGATGATCCCGGAGAACCTGAAGGTCGACGCCAACAACGTCACCACATCGGGCACCTTCGCCAACGCGCAGTTCTTCCTGGAAGCGCGGCCGTATCAGGAGAAGGGCGACTTCTTCAGCATCAATCCGGGCATGACCTGGCAAGTGCTGGACAACCTGGAGGTCGACTTCCAGGCCAATGCCAGCCGCAGCCACTTCTTCCGCGATTCACCGACCTTCTTCGTCGTGAGTTGCCCGAGCTCGGGCAATCCGGCGGGCACGCCGGGTTGCGCGGCGCCGGCCGGCGGCGTCTTCGCGACGTTCAACAACGCGGCGGGCGCACCGTTCCCGACCATCACCACGAACATCGACCTGAACAACCCGGCCAACTTCCAGTGGAACAACGGCCGCGTGAACCTGCAGGACGAGAAGCGCTACGTCTACACCAACGGCATGCATCTCGACACGAAGTACGGCGACGATACCTTCGCCATCCGTGCCGGCGCGGCCTATGACGACGTGTTCCGCAACATCACCGCGATCGACGCCTCGCCGACCTGGCAGGCCAACATCTGCGGCGACAATCCGAGCGCAGCCTTGCCGGGGCCGAACTCCGCGCCGGCCTGCCGCGGCCTGAACGTGGCGGGCAGCACGGCGACGGTGAACGGCGTGTCGCCGGGCGCGGCGCCGGCCTATCCGGGCTTCGGCACCGGCCTCACCGCGGGCCAGCCGGCCATCTCCTATGCCGGCTCGTCGATCCCGCAATCGGCGCTGGCGAACTTCCTGGTTCCGGGTCCGACCGGCTTCATCACGGCGAACTATGCCGCGATCAAGGCCGCGTCGAACTACAACGCGATCGACGCCGCGGCCATCGCCGCGGTGGGCAACGCGCTGCCGGGCACCACGGGGACGTACCCCTACTCGACCGCGTCGAACACGGGCGGCAACTCCGGCACGGTGGAGGAGCGCAACTACGGCTTCTATGCCGAGGCCCAGGGCATCTTCAACGTCGCCAGCCGCGACCTGAAGTACAATGTCGGCCTGCGCTGGGTGCAGACGCTGCAGCAGATCACCTCGCCGATCACCCATGTCGATCCGCGCAACGCGACGCTGGCCGATGGCGGGTTCTTCCCCAACACGTTCTCGTTCTCGACCGTGTCGCACGACTACGCGGCGTTCCTGCCGTCGGCGGACTTCGTCTACGGCATCACCGACGACTTCCAGGTCCGCGCCTCGGTGTCGCGCACGATGACGCGTCCCAATCCCAACAACATGATCTCCGGCGTCAACTTCTCCGATCTGACGGCGCAGCAGGTCGGTCTGGGCAACCCGAACCTCAAGCCCTTCTACTCCAACAACATCGACCTGGGCGCGGAGTACTATACGGGCGGCGAGGGCTATTTCGGCATCGCGCTGTTCCGCAAGTCGCTTTCCGGCTTCACGAACAACTCGTCGATCACGCAGCCCTTCTCCTATCTCGCGCAGTTCGGCATCACCTACAACACACTGAACGCGACGCAGCAGGCGGCGCTCAACGGCCGCGGCTGCTTCTCCGACGCGGTGTGTCCGACGACGGTGAACGTGACGGAGCAGGTCAACCAGGCCGGCCTCCTGATCGTCAACGGCATGGAGTTCGACTACGTCCAGCCGCTCGACTTCCTGCTGGAGCCGTACGGGCTGAAAGGCTTCGGCTTCAACGGCAACATGACGATCCTGGACCAGCGCAGCACCGGCGTCGCACCGACCTTCGCAACCGGCATCGCGCCGCTCAGCTACAACCTGACCGGCTACTACGAGAACAACGGCTGGATGGCGCGCCTGTCCTATGTGTGGAACGACCGCACCTATGCGTCGGGCACGAACCAGCAATCGGTCTGCTTGCCGGCGGTGGGCTCGGGTTGCCCCGGTGGCGCCTATCTGTTCACCGCGCCTTACGGCCAGGCGGACTTCTCGTCCAGCATGCGGCTGTCGAACCTGTTCGGCGATCTGCCGAGCGATCCGGAGCTGACCTTCGATGTGCAGAACGTGTTCCACGCCAAGCTGCGCACCTACGATCAGTTCGTGAACGCGACCCACAGCTATTACGACCAGGGTCAGGTCATCCTGTTCGGTCTGCGCGGGACCTTCTGAGCCGCGAGTGGAGTGCCGTCGCCGGTCCTCCCTACAGGACCGGCGCCGGAAGTTGAGTTGGATTCCCCGAATACGACTCGGGCGGCAGGCCTTGCCCAAAGGTCCGCCGCCCGTTTTTTTGTGTAGAGTGGCGCGATGCGATCGCGATTGTCCCAGGCTTCGCTGCAGCGGGTGGCGCTCGGCACGGCTGTGCCGGCATATGACCGCGCGCGGCTCGAAGGCGGCATCGCGCATATCGGGCCCGGCGCGTTCGCGCGCGCGCATCTGGCCTCCTATGTCGAGCGCCTGCTGGCGGTCGGCGACAAGCGCTGGGGCATGATCGGCATCGCGCTGCGCCACGGCGCGGCGGGCGAAGCGCTGGCCCGGCAGGATTTCCTCTACACGCTGGCCGAGCTCGAGGCCGAGCCGCGCTATCGCGTGATGGGCGCGCTGAAGGACTTCATCGTCGCGCCGGCCGACCCGCCGCGGGCGCGCCTGGCGCTGGTCAAGGCGCGGCTGATCACGATCACGGTGACGGAGAAGGGCTATTGCCTCGGCGCCGACGGCAAGCTGGACATGCGCCATCCCGACATCGTGCACGATCTTGCGGGCCCGCAGGTACCGTCGAGTCTCTACGGCTGGCTGGCCGACGGCCTGGCGCGCCGCCCGGCGCCCATCGTGCTGAGCTGCGACAACCTCGCGGACAACGGACCGAAGCTGCGCGCCGCGACGATCGCGTTCGCGCGGGCGCGGGGACACGACAGGCTGGCGGACTGGATCGCCGAGCAGGCGCGCTTTCCCGCCACCATGGTCGACAGCATCACGCCGGCGAGCGACGCGGCGCTGCTGGCGCGCGTCGCGGACGCGACGGGGCTGGAGGACCAGGCGCCGGTGCAGCGCGAAGGCTTCACGCAATGGGTGATCGAGGAGGTGCCGGGCCTGCCCGATCTCGCCCGCGCGGGCGCGCAGATCACCGGCGACGTGCATGCCTATGAACAGGCGAAGCTGCGGTTGCTGAACGGGGCGCATTCGGCGCTGGCCTATCTCGGCCTGTTGCGCGGGCGCGCGACGGTGTTCGAGGCGATGGCCGACGCGCCGCTCGGCGCCTTCGTCGAGCGGATGATGCGCGAGGACGTCGCCGCGACGCTCAAGCCGGTGTTCGACGTGCCGGCCTATATCGCGGCGCTGCTGGCGCGCCTGCGCAACCCGGCCATCGCGCACAAGCTGATACAGATCGCGGCCGATGGCTCGCTGAAGCTGCCTTACCGTTTCCTGGAGCCGGTCGCGGACCAGCTGGCCGCGCGGCGGCCGATCGCGCGGCTCTGCGTGCCGGTGGCGGCGTGGATGCGCTTCGTGGTGGAGAAGCGCGAGATGCTGAGCGATCCGATGGCGGACAGGTTGCGCGCCGTGGCGGCGGACTGCGATGGGACGGCGGGCGACGTCGCGCGGTTCCTGGCGCTGGGCGCGATTTTCCCGCGCGCCTTGGCCGCGGAGCCGAAGTTCGTCGAAGCGGTGACGACGGCGTATGCGGATTTGAGCGCTGCGCTGGCCCCATAACTCCAATGTCATGGCCCGCGACTGCGGGCCATCCAGCTGGGTTCTGCACGCTGTGAGAAGGCTCTCGATACGCTATCGCGAACCTTCGTCGGGCCATTCCGCTTTCACCTGGATGGCCCGCAGTCGCGGGCCATGACAGGTTTGGCGAGATCACCCCGGCGCCGGCACATACGGCGCGACCCGCGTCACGCGGCACATCTGGTGATGGCCGTCGATGGTGCTGGACGATACGTCGTCGCCCATCGCCAGGCAGTTGAATTGGCTGTTCAGCCGGATGGTCAGCGCGTCGCGCAGATCGTGGCAGGTCGTCGAGATCTTGAGCACGCGGTGATCGCGCCCCAGCGTCTGATGCGCCACGACATCGTTGTCGCTGCCCTTCAGGTAGAACGCCTGATAGTCGTAATGCGTGTCGATGCAGATCCTGCCGCCCGGCGCGTTGAACGTGTCGCCCGCGGCCGCCGGCGCGGCCGCTGCGAGCAGCGATGACAGTACGATGTAAGGCAATTTCATGGAGGCCTCCGTCGTTCGGTAACGCGCGGCCCCACGCACGCGTTCAACCGCGACGATACGCCTTCAATGCCCCGGCACGAAGGGGAAATTGATCGCCTTGTAATAGGCCACGTCGTGCGGCGGCGGCGCATGCCCGGCGGGGAAGGGCAGCCTGGAGAAGGTCTCGAAATAGGCGAGGCAGGCGTCGCGCCACCAATGCGCCTCCTTCTCCTCGATGGCGAGATAGGCGCTTTCTTCCTCGAACCGCTCGGCGTCGACATAGGGCTTCATCGCCGCCCAGGTGGCGCGGGCCCGCGCCGTCGCGGCGACGCCCTCGTCGTATTTCACCACCAACTCGTCCCACAGCGTGCGGCCCGACTTCAGCTTCGCGGTCCACGGCACATGATGGAACCAGAGCAGCAGGTTCGGTGGCGTGGTGTCGGCGTTCTCGAACATCTTCGCCACCGACGGCGCATATTGGGCCGTGGCGCCCGAGCCCGTCGCCACCGTGCGGTCGAAGCCGAGGCCGTTCGCGTCGGCCTTGTGGTAGTAGACCGGATTCCAATCGGGCCGCTCCAGATTGTCGACCCAGGGGCCGGGGCCATAGTGATGGCCGGTCGCCATCAGGTGATGCAGGCCGAGCGGCGTCATGTAATCGACCACCGCCTCGCGGCTCGCCAGCATCATGTCGACGACCGGCTCTGTGAAGCGCGGATCGTTGGTGAAGGTCTGGCGTGCCCATTCCTGTGCGATGGCGCGCGAGGACAGCGACGGATCCCAGGCGAGGCGCCCGAAGG
Organism: Rhizomicrobium sp.; assembly: GCA_035551495.1. Lineage (GTDB taxonomy): Bacteria > Pseudomonadota > Alphaproteobacteria > Micropepsales > Micropepsaceae > Rhizomicrobium. The sequence goes on from DASZMT010000022.1 coordinate 61,579, forward strand.
CGTACCAGTTCGCCTGGTTGAATTCCGAACCGGTCCAGTTGCGGTCGTCGCCGACGTTCGACACGCCCGCCATGCCGGTCAGCGTCTGGCCGAACAGCGTGCCGTCGATCACCTTCGTTACCGTCGAGCCTTGGCCCTTGGCGTAGGTGTCGGCGTGCAGCACCTCCTCATAGAGCGGCGCGAGATAGGCGAGGCTGGTCGCGAGGCCGAGATACTCCTTGGTCAGTTGCACCTCGAGGAACAGGTTGGTGTGGGGCAGCGCGCCGAACAGGGGATGGAACGGCTCGCGCGGCTGAAAATCGATGGCGCCGTTCTTCGCCTGGACGATCACGTTGTCGCGGAACTTGCCGTCGAGCGGCACGAACTCGTCATAGGCCTGCTTGGCGCGGTCTTCCGGATTCTCTGCAGCGTAGACGAAGGCGCGCCACATCACGATGCCGCCATGCGGCTTCAGCGCGTCGGCCAGGACGTTGGCGCCGTCCGCATGGCTGCGGTGATAGTCGCCGGGGCCGGGCTGGCCTTCCGAGTTCGCCTTCACCAGGAAGCCGCCGAAGTCGGGCACGTAGGTGTAGATCTCGTCGGCCTTCGCCTTCCACCACGCAACCACGGCGGGATCGAGCGGATCGGCGGTCTTGAGGCCGCCGAGCTCGATCGGCGCGCTCCACTTCACCGCAAGATAGACCTTGATGTGCCAGGGCCGGAAGACGTCCGCCAGCGCCTTCACCTTGGCGAGGTAGAGCGGCGTCAGGATGTTCACGTTCGCCGCGACGTTGTTCAGCACCGCGCCGTTGATGCCGATGGAGGCATCGGCGCGCGCATAGTCGGTGTAGCGCGGCGACATGTAGTCCGGCATCTTGTGCCAGTCCCAGATCGAGAAGCCGGCATAGCCGCGCTCCTGCGTGCGGTCGAGGTTGTCCCAATGATCGAGGATGCGGACTTTCAGATGGGGCGCGGACGTGACGTCGATGTTCGCGAGATTCCGGCGCGTCTGGATCAGGCGCAGATAGGCGAAGGCGCCGTAGAGCACGCCGGCATCGCTGTTCGCGGCGATGATGGTGACATGGCCCTGCGTCTTGATCAGATAGCCCTCGTCGCCGAGGCCCGCGAGGCGCGGTGCCAGGCTTTTCACCAGCGGCGAGGTCGCCGGCGTGCCATAGACGACGGCGCCGTCGCGGACGTCCTTCGCGATGCCGATCTTGCGGCCGGTGAGGCCGGACAAGCCGCGCTGCAATTCGCCGGTCGCGGCTGGCGACGTGCCGACAAGGACGCTTGCCGGGATGCGGTAGCTCTTCTCGACCGGGCGATAGCGCAGCCACAGGTCGTAGCCGTCCTCGGCGAAGGCCGGCGTGACGAACAGGAGCGCGAACAGGCAGGCGAATACGCGTGTCATGACAACCAGGACCTCATGGGAGCGGCGCGCAAGGCATCGGCAAGGGCGGTGCGCAACGGTTTGGGCTGATAGGCGTCGTCGTAGGGGTTGGGGCGCTTTTCGAGGCCGTCGGCGCGTTGCCAACGGCCCTGTAGCCAGGAATATTTATCGACCAGGCCCCAGGCCATGATGTAGCGCAGCTGCGTGTAGCTCAGCATCACGTCGAAATAGCGCCGCGCCACGTCCGCGACGGCCGCGTCGCGCGTGGCGATGTCGGCAGGCAGGGTCTGGTCGCCTTCGTCGAACTCGGTGATCACCAGATCGAGGCCGAGACCCGTCGCGCGATCGAGGAATTTGCGCCATCCCGCTTCGTCGGCATCGCTCATCACCGGCGTGGTGGCGGAGGCGCCGGGACCGATGTGCCCCTGGACGCCGAGGGCGTCGATCGGCACGCCGTTCGTCTTCAGCCGCTCGAGCAGCGCCAGCACGCCGTCGCGGTGTTTCGCGTTGCCGGGTCCCCAGCTCATATAATCGTTGTAGACCAGCTGTGCCTTGGGCGCGGCGGCGCGCGCCGCATGAAAGGCGATGTCGATCACCTCCGGGCCGAGATATTTCGTGAAGATCGACGCCGTCATGCCGCCGGTGAGGGGATCGATGGTCTCGTTGACGACGTCCCAGGAGAATATCTGCGGATAGCGGCCGGCGACCGTGGCGATATGCGTGGTCAGCAGGCGCTCGGCCTCGCCGGCGGGGCGGGCGCCGAAATCGTGCGCGGCGACCCAGGCCGGCATCCATTCGTCGCGATTCCACAGCAGCGTGTGGCCGCGCACGAGCAGGTTGGCGGCCGCGACGAAAGCCATCAGCGTATCGGCGCGCGTGAAGTCGAACGCGTCCGCCGAGGGCCGCACGGAATACCACTTCAGCTCGTTCTCCGGCACCAGCACGCCGCATTGCGCGACGAACAGAGCTTTCAGCGCCGCGTCGGTGAACTGGTTCGGCCGCGTGTCGGTGGCACCCCGCTGCGGTGGCGCGCCGGACGGTCCGGTGCCGAGGCACGAGCCGAAACGCAGCCCCTTCGCCGCCGCCAGGGCGTTCAGCGAATCCGGCGCGGAAGCGCGCGCGGGTGCCGCGAGCGCAGCGGCGACGAGCGCGAGCAACGTGCGGCGGTCGATCATTTGACGATCCGCGTTTCGGGCACGGGGTCGTAGGCGCGGGGCGCGCCGTCGAAAGCGATCTCATAGCGATCGAGGATCACGCCGGGATCGAGTGCGGTGACGCTCAGCGTGTGCGCGCCGGGCTTGAGATCGAGGTTGTTCACCGTGCCGATGGCGCTGTTGGTCAGCACGTTCTGCCGCCACGCGGCGCTGAACTCCGCGGTCTTGAGGTCGAGCGTGACGGGCGCCGTGCCGTCGATGCTGACCGCGACGCGCACGCCATCCTTCGACGTGACCGGCAGAGTCGGCAGCGCGATCAGGCGCAGCGTGGCGCGATCATCGGCCGTCGTGGTGGCGAAGCGGTAGGTGGCGGTGGGATGGCCGGTGCTCTTCAGGTCGCTGCGCAAGCTGGCACCGGTGTGGCCGAGGCCGGTCAGCACGTCCCAGGCGCCGGCCGTCGCGTCGGGATGCGTCGCAAAGATCGAGACGATGCGGTCGCTCTCGATGAAGGAGACGCTCGGCGCCGTGTTGCGCGGCGCCAGATGCACGGCGACGATGAATTTCTCCGGCGTGCCGTCGCAGGTCAGCGTGATGCCGCCTTGGGCCTTATCCGGCGCGGCCTTCCAGTCGATGTCGACATGCAAGCGCTGTTCGGGGAATTTTGGATCGAAGGTGCCCTGCGTCTTGTCGATCACGATCCACGGCGCGCTCGGTGTTGCGGTCCAATGCACCGCGGCCGGCGATTTGAGGAAGAGGTCCACGTAGAGCGCGCGCGGCAGTTCGCGCTGGAAGGCCGGCAGCGCGGGCATCGCGCCGCCGACGTCGTAGTAACCGCCGCCTTCGGCTTGCAGCGCGCAGGTCTTGTCGCCCGGATCGCTCCATGTCGGATAGGCCGGCTCGGTGTATTGCGGCAGCTTGGCCGGCGCGATGTCCATCATGCCACGCCATTTGCCGCCCGCGAGCGTCGTGTTGTAGACGGTCTCGCCGTCGACCAGATCGCGATGCGCGGCGCGCGCGAGGCCGGCATAGAGGTTCGCGCTGGCCCGGCGCTGCAGCCCATAGGCGATTGCCTTGTCGAGCGCGAGCGTGCGCATGTCGATCGCCGACGCGGCGCCGACGGGATAATCGACCAGTTCGAAGAACGCGTCGCGCCGGTCGCGCGGCAACGCCTTTGCCAGTCGCGCCGCGCGCAGGGCGAGATCGCGATAGGCGTCCATCCGGCGGGCGTTCTCGTCGCCGAAATCGAGCATGTCGTAGCCGGTCTGGTGCGGCGCCGTCGTCACCGGGTACTGCGTGTTGAAGCCCATGAATTCCGGCTTTCGCGAGAAGGCGAGATCGTAAGTGCGCCATAGGATGTCGGTGATCTCGTCGGCGTGCGCGGCGCCGAAGGTCTCGGCGGCAAAAGCGTGCAGATGCGCGCGCACGCTGGCGACGTCGGCGAAGCGGTCGTCGTCCCACGCCATGTCGAGGAACAGCTGGGTGAGATATTCGCCGGGCTTGATGTCGCCGACGTTCAAGATCCAGATGCGGCGCGCATCGAACTGGTAGGCCTTGCGCATCTCCTCCCACAGCAGCGCGGGATGCTGGGTCGCCAGCCACAGATACGATGTCGGCGCGCCCCAATAGGAGATGTGGTAGTAGACGCCGGCGCCGCCGCTGCGCGCGCGTTCTTCGGTATTCGACAGGCGGCGGATATAGCCGAAATTGTCGTCGGGCCAGGTGAGTGTGACGTCGTCGGGCACTTTCAGGCCCGTGTCGTAGGCCGGCAGCACTTCCTTGTACGGCGTGAAGACCTGCGGGATCGTGTTCGCGGGGCGGCCGAGGCGATGCTCCAGGATCGCGCGCTGCTGGGTGATGACGTCGGCCAGGATATCGCGCATCGCGGCGGGGCCGTCGGCGCCCTGCATCGGATAATCGCCGACGCCGCGCAGGCCCAGCGTGTAGATGTTCTCGAACCGGCTATGGCTCGCGACCGCGCTGTCCCAATAATCGAGCAGCTGCGCGCGGTTGGTCAGCCAGTTGAACGGCCCACGCTTCGCCGCGTCCCATTCGCGGTCGTTGTTGCGCAGCATCGGCTCGGCATGGCTGGTGGCGTGGATGATGGCATAGGCGTCGGCCATTTCGGCGTTGCCGGGCTCCTCGTCGAAGGCGACGGTGCCCTTGTGCATCGCGGGCCAGATCGTGTCGGCCTTCAGCCGCCACATCAGCTCGAAGATGCGGGCATAGGTCTTGGGCCCGATGGTGCCGGCGTCGGGCTCATAGGTTTTCGCCGCCCAGGGCTTCAGGCCGAAATCCTCGTCGTTGAGGAAGATCGCGCGGTATTTGACGCTCGGCTCGTGGGAGAAGCGCAGCGCACCGTCGGTCTCGAGACGATCGACGTGGCGGATCGCGACGTCGGCCCACCATTCCCAGGGCGACACGCCGAGCGCGCGCGACAGGTCCGTCACGCCGTAGATCGCGCCGCGCAGGTCGGAGCCGAAGATCAGCAGCGCGCGCGCTTTCGGATTCCACGGCGCCGGGATCGCGACGCGGCCATAGGTCTCCCACTTGCCGGCGATGGGCGCCGGATCGACGCGGTTGGCCTTGAGCAGCGCGGCGATCAGGGGCTGGTCCAGCGTGCCGATGATGATGCCGGTGCCATCCAAGCCGTTCGGGCCTGTCGCGACCGCGGGCGCGTGGCCGGTGAGGGCGGTCAGGTCGCGGGCGAGCAGGGCGGCGGCCTTGCCGAGCGGCACGGTCTTGTCGCCGTCGGTGACGATGGTCACCTTATATAAGGAGAGCGGCGCGGCGCCCGCCGGAATCGCGGCCGCGAGCAGCGCCAGCGCCGCCGCGACCAAACCCCTCGAAAATCCCACTCGCCCCATGCTGCAACGCACCATCGGTTTCGCGGCGCAGCGCGGTTTTTCCAGCTTGCGCTCGCCAAAGGTAGCGTTACCACTATGCGGGCGGCGGCTCAACGTGTTGTGGGGTGAGGGTGCGGAAATTCCTGTTGTTCGCGATGACGCTGGCGCTGATCGCAGCGGCGCGTGCGCAGACGCTCCAAGCGACGCTGACGATTCATGCCGACAGGCCGCAGAGCGTCATCGCGCCGGAGATCTATGGCCAGTTCGCCGAGCATCTGGGGCGCGGCATGTATGGCGGGCTGTGGGTCGGACCCGGCTCGACGATCCCGAACACGCGCGGCTTTCGCAACGACGTGGTCGGCGCGCTGAAGCGGCTGGGCGTGCCGGTGGTGCGCTGGCCGGGTGGATGCTTCGCCGACATCTATCATTGGCGCGACGGTATCGGGCCGCGCGGCAGGCGGCCGGTGCGCGTCAACACGACCTGGGGCGGCGTGGAGGAAACCAACGCGGTCGGCGTCCACGAATACATGGACCTGATGCAGCAATTGGGCGCCAAGGCCTACGTCAACGCCAATGTCGCGACGGGCTCGCCGCAGGAACTGCGCGACTGGCTCGAATACATGACGTCGCCCTCGCAATCGACGCTGGCGAAGATGCGGCGTGCCAACGGGCGCAGCGCGCCGTGGACGATCGACTATCTCGCCTTCGGCAACGAGCCGTGGGGCTGCGGCGGCAACATGCGGCCGGAATTCTATTCCGACCTCTATCACTGGTACGCGACCTTCGCGGCGACGCCGGCGCCGGGCACCCCGAAGAGGATTGCGGCGGGCGGCTATGGCGACAACGTCGCCTGGACCGAGGCGCTGATGGCCGGCGACAAGGCCAAGGACATCGACGCGATCACGCTGCATCATTTCGCGCTGCCGGAGGGCAATTTCGACGGCCCCAAGGGCCCTTCGACCGGCTTCGGCGAGGACCAGTGGATGTCGATCATGCAGCGCACGCTGGCGCTGGACGGCATGCTCGCGGCACACAGCGCGGTGATGGACAAATACGATCCCGGCAAGAAGGTCGCGCTCTATGTCGACGAATGGAGCAACTGGTACGACGTCGAACCGGGCACCAATCCAGGATTCCTGTACCAGCAGAACACGCTGCGCGACGCGCTGACGGCGTCGTTGAGCCTCGACGTCTTCCACGCCCATGCCGACCGTGTGCGCCTGGCCTGCATCACCCAGATGGTCAATGTGCTGCAGGCGATGATCCACACCGATGGGCCGCGCATGATGCTGACGCCGACCTATCACGTCTACATGATGTACAAGCCGTTCCGCGGCGCGACCGCGCTGGCGCTCGACCTGGCGACGCCGGACTATACGTTCGGGGACGCGACGGTGGCGGCGATCCATGCCTCGGCGGCGCGCACGACGGACGGCACGGTGGTGGTGGCGCTGACCAACATCGATCCGCACCGCGCGGCGCATGTCGTGGCGAGCCTCGATGGCCTGCACAACGTGCACGGCACGATCCTGACGGCGGACGCGATGGACGCGCGCAACACCTTCGATCGTCCCGATGCCGTGACGCCGGCCCCGTTCGCGGGCGCGCGGCTGGATAGCGATATGCTGAGCGTCGATCTGCCGGCGAAATCGCTCGTCGTGCTGGAGCTGCGATGAAGATCGCCGGCCTGCGCTGGTGGACCATCGCGCTCATCATGCTGGGCGCGATCCTGAATTTCCTGACACGCAGCTCGTTGTCGGTGGCGGCGCCGACGGTGCTCGGCGATCTCCATATCGGCGAGCGCGAATACGCCTGGATCCTGCTCGCCTTCCAGCTCGCGATCATGGCGCAGCCCGTGGTGGGCTATTTCCTCGACCGCGCCGGCCTGCGCATCGGCATGGCGGTGTGCGCCTTCGCGTGGTCGGCGGTGTGCATGGCGCACGGGCTGGCGCACAACTGGCAGACGCTGGCGGCGCTGCGCGGCGCGCTCGGCTTCGCGGAGGGCTCGGCCAACCCGGCCGGCATGAAGGTGGTGGCCGAGTGGTTTCCGGCGCGCGAGCGCGGCTTGGCCGGCGGCGTCTACAACATCGGTGCCTCGGTGGGATCGATGGCGGCGCCGCCGCTCGTGGCCTGGGCGATCCTCGCCTATGACTGGCGCATGGCGTTCGCGGTGACGGGCGCGCTGGGATTGGTATGGGTGGTCGCGTGGCTCGCCTTCTATCGTCCGCCCGCGACGCATCCGGCGTTGAGTGCCGAGGAGCGCGCGCATATCGCGAGCGGACAGGAGGCGGTTTTGGGCCGCGACGTGCGGCCGTCGATCCTGGCGTTGCTGGCGCGGCGCAATTTCTGGGGCATCGCGCTGCCGCGGCTGTTCGCCGATCCGACCTGGGCGGCGCTGACCTTTTGGCTGCCGCTCTATTTCACCAAGGTGCATCACTTCGACCTCAAGCACATCGCGCTCTACGCGTGGCTGCCGTTCCTCGCCGCCGATCTCGGTTGCCTGTTCGGGCCGGTGGTCGTGCTGGCGTTGCAGCGCATAGGCGTCGGCCTGATCGATGCGCGGCGCGGCGCCTTTACGGTGGGCACGGTGCTGATGCTGGGCGTGGCGGCCACCGGCTTCGTCGCCGATCCCTATGCGGCGCTGGCGCTGCTCTGCCTGGCGGCCTTCGCGCACCAGACGCTGTCGGTGACGGTGATCACCATGGCGTCGGACCTCTTCCCGCGCAGCGAGGTCGCCACCGTCGCCGGCCTCGCGGGCACGGCCGGCAACACCGGCGTGCTGGTGTTCAACACGCTGATCGGACTGGCCGTCGCGACCATCGGCTATGCGCCGTTCTTCGTGGCGCTGGCCGCGCTGGACGTCGCCGGCGCCATCGTCTTGTGGAGTGTGGTCCGTGATCCGTAATCCGATCCTGCGCGGCTTCAATCCCGATCCGTCGATCGTGCGCGTCGGCGGTGACTACTACCTCGCGACCTCGACGTTCGAGTGGTTTCCGGGCGTGCAGATCCATCATTCGCGCGATCTGCAGCATTGGCGCCTGCTGACGCGGCCCCTGCGGCGCGCGAGCCAGCTCGATATGCGGGGCGATCCGAATTCGGGTGGCGTTTGGGCGCCGTGCCTGTCCCATGCCGGCGGCACGTTCTGGCTGATCTATACCGATGTGAAGCGCTACGGCCGCACCACGGTGGGCGGCGCGAGCGGCGCGAGCCTGCGCGATTTCCACAATTATCTCGTCACCGCCGACAGCATCGACGGCGAATGGTCCGATCCGATCATCATGAATTCCAGCGGCTTCGATCCGTCGCTGTTCCACGACGACGATGGGCGGAAATACTTCGTCAATCAGCTCTGGGACTGGCGCCCGGGCCGCAACCGCTTCGCCGGCATCGTGCTGCAGGAATATTCCCACGCCGAGCGCCGCCTGATCGGCGAGCGTACGCTGATCTTCGAGGGCACGCCGCTTGGCCTGACCGAGGCGCCGCATCTCTACAAGCGTGACGGCTGGTACTATCTGATCACGGCGGAGGGCGGCACGGGTTGGAATCACGCGGTGACGATGGCGCGGTCGCGCAACATTGCTGGTCCCTACGAACTCCATCCCGACACGTACATCATGAGCGCGCGCAACCGGCCCGACGCGCCGCTGCAGCGTGCGGGCCATGGCGACCTCGTCGAGACGCAGAACGGCGAGACCCACATGGTCTATCTCTGCGGCCGGCCCTTGCCCAACCGCGGACGCTGCGTGATGGGACGCGAGACCGCCATCGCGCGCATGCGCTGGGGCGAGGATGGCTGGCTGCGCACGGCGGACGGCGAAGGTGTGCCGCGCCTCGAGGTCGAAGCGCCGGACCTGCCGGAGCACCCGTTCGCGCCGGAGCCGGAGCGGCACGATTTCGACACGGGCGCGCTGCCGTCCTGCTTTCAATGGCTGCGCACGCCGCATCCGGAGCAGATCCTCAGTCTCACCGCGCGGCCGGGGCATCTGCGCCTGTATGGCCGCGAGAGCATCGGCAGCCTGTTCACCCAGGCGCTCGTCGCGCGGCGGCAGCAGGCGTTCTGTTACACGGCGGAGACGGTGCTCGACGTCGCGCCGCGCCATTATCAGCAGATGGCGGGACTGGTCTGCTATTACAGCGGCGTCAAATTCCACTATCTCTACGTCAGCCACGACGAGACGCTCGGCAAACATCTGCGCGTGATGTCGGCGCTGCCGGATCAGCCGCAGGCCGATGCCTTCACCGCGCCGATCCCGATTCCCGGCGACGCGCCCATTGGGCTGCGGGTCGCGGTCGATTACGAGCGGTTGTATTTCTCCTGGCGGGTCGGCGAAGGCGCGTGGCAGCGCCTGCCGCAGACCTTCGATGCCTCGATCCTGTCGGACGAGGCGACCGCGCCCGGCGCTCCCAATTTCACCGGCGCCTTCGTCGGCATGGCGGCGCAGGATTTGGCGGGCACCGCGCTGCCGGCCGATTTCGATTACTTCGCCTATCGCGAGCGGGACTATTCGCCACGAAGAGGGGCGGCCTTGAATTCCAGGCCGGTTTCTCTACTGTGATAGCGTTACCAATAAAAAGACGACAGGGGAAACGAGGATGAGGGGCTTCACGGCAGGGCTGTGCGTGGCGGCGGCCACGATGGCGGCGCTCGCGATCTCGGACGCGGCACCGAAGGCGCACAAAGTGGCGCCCGCCGCCGCACCGGCCGCGAACGCTGCGCCACTCTATAAAGACCCGAACGCGCCGATCCCGGCACGCGTCGAGGACCTGCTCAAGCGCATGACGCTGGAGGAGAAGGTCGCGCAGATCGACACGGTCTGGAACAACAAGGACACGATCTTCGACGCCGACGGCAATTTCGACGCCGCGAAGGCGAGCGCGCAGCATCCCGACGGCATCGGCCAGATCGCGCGGCCGGGCGACCTCGAAGGCACCAAGCGCACCGGCATCGCGCGGGGCACGCGCGAGACGACGGCGCTGATCGACGCGATCCAACACTGGGCGGTGGAGAAGACGCGGCTCGGCATTCCGGTGTGGTTCCACGACGAGGGCCTGCACGGCGCGGTGGTGGTGAACGGCACGAGCTTTCCGCAGGCCATCGCGCTCGCGTCGACCTTCGATCCCGACCTGGTACGCCGCGTCAACGCGGTGACGGGGCGCGAACTCGCGGCGCGCGGCGTGCAGGAGGCACTGTCGCCCGTCGTCGACGTGGCGCGCGATCCGCGCTGGGGCCGCATCGAGGAGACCTTCGGCGAGGATCCGTATCTGTGCGGCGAGATGGGCGTGGCGGCGGTCGAAGGCCTGCAGGGCGACGCGCTGCCGCTGGCGCCGGGCAAGGTGTTCGCGACGCTCAAGCACATGACGGGCCACGGCCAGCCGGAGAGCGGCACCAATGTCGGCCCCGCGCCGTTCGGCGAGCGCACCATCCGTGAATTCTTCCTGCCGCCCTTCGAGGAGGTCGTGCACCGCACGAATGTCCGCGCCGTGATGGCGTCGTACAACGAGGTCGACGGCGTGCCGAGCCACGTCAACACCTGGCTGCTGGGCACGGTGCTGCGCGGCGAGTGGGGCTACAAGGGCGCGGTGGTGAGCGATTACTTTGCCATCGAGCAGCTCACCGACATCCATCACGTGGTGCCCGATCACGCGGCCGGCGCGGTGCGCGCCCTGCGCGCCGGCGTCGATGTGGACAATCCCAACGGCGCGTCGTTCGGCACGCTGGTCGCGTCGGTGAAGGCCGGCAAGGTGTCGGAGAAGGAGATCGACACGGCGGTGCGCCGCTTCCTGACGGTGAAATTCCAGGCGGGGCTGTTCGAGCATCCGTTCCACGACGTGGACGCCGCCGATGCGCTGACCGGCAATGCCGACGCCGATGCGCTGGCGACCGAGGCGGCGCGCCGCGCGGCGGTGCTCTTGAAGAACGACGGCACGCTGCCCTTGTCGAAGAGTGTCAAGACGCTGGCGGTGATCGGCCCGAACGCGGCATCGATCCATCTGGGCGGCTATTCCAGCGTACCGCGCCACACGGTGACGGTGCTCGACGGCATCAAGGCCAAGCTCGGGCCGGCGGCGAACATCGTCACTGCCGAGGGCGTGAAGATCACCGAGTCCAACGACTGGAACCAGGACGACGTGAAGCTCGCCGACCCGGCCGAGAACCGCAAACGCATCGCGCAGGCGGTGGACGTCGCCAAGAAGGCCGACACCATCGTGCTGGTGCTGGGCGACACCGAGGAGACCAGCCGCGAGGCCTGGGCCGACAACCATCTGGGCGACCGCGACGACCTCAATCTCGTCGGCCAGCAGGACGAATTGGCGGACGCGATCTTCGCGCTCGGCAAGCCGGTGGTGGTCGTGCTGATCAACGGGCGGCCGCTGTCGGTGGTCAATGTCGCCGCCAAGGCGAACGCGCTGGTCGAGGGTTGGTATCTGGGCCAGGACACCGGCACGGCGATGGCCGACATCCTGTTCGGCGACGCCAATCCGGGCGGCCATCTGCCGGTGACCATCGCGCGCTCGGTCGGCCAGCTGCCGATGTTCTACAACTACAAGCCCAGCGCGCATCGCGGCTATCTGTTCGACACCACCGCGCCGCTGTTCCCGTTCGGCTTCGGCCTCAGCTACACGACGTTCGACGTCTCGGCGCCGCGGCTTTCGGCGAGCACCATCAAGCCGAACGGAACGGTCACCGTGTCGGTCGACGTCAAGAACACCGGCACGCGGGCCGGCGACGAGGTGGTGCAGCTTTATCTGCACCAGCAGGTCGCCTCGGTGACGCGGCCGGTGAAGGAGCTGAAGGGCTTCCAGCGCGTGACGCTGGCGCCCGGCGAGCAGAAGACGGTGACGTTCTCCGTCGGGCCGCACGAGCTGCGCATGTACAACCAGCAAATGCAGCGCGTGGTCGAGCCGGGCGCCTTCGACATCATGTCCGGCGACAATTCGGCGGTGCTGAAGACGACGGTCCTCACGGTGGCGGGCTAGCGGGATGGCGCGGGGCAGCGTGCGCTGGATCATCTGCGCGCTGCTCTTCGCGGCGATCGCGCTCAGCTATATCGACCGCCAGGTGCTCAGCGTGCTCAAGCCGACGCTGCAGGCGCAGTACGGCTGGAGCGAGACCGGCTATGGCGACGTCGTCTTCTGGTTCCAGGCCGCCTATGGCGTCGGCTACATCGCCTTCGGCCGCATCGTCGACCGCATCGGCGCCCGGCTCGGTTATGCGCTGGCGGTGACGCTGTGGACCATCGGCCATATGGCGCATGCGCTGGTGACGACGACGCTGGGCTTCGCGCTGGTGCGCGTGCCGCTGGCGCTGGGCGAGTCCGGCGCGTTCCCGTCCGCGCTCGCCGCGGTCGCCGACTGGTTTCCGACCAAGGAGCGCACGCTGGCCATCGGCCTGTTCAATGCGGGCTCCAACATCGGCGCGATCCTGGCGCCGCTCATCGTGCCGGCGGTGACGCTGGCCTTCGGCTGGCGCATGGCGTTCATCGTGACGGGGATGTTCACCGTGGTGTGGCTGGCGGCCTGGCTGTGGTTCTACCGCCGCCCGCGCGAGCACGCCTGGGTCACGCCGGGCGAGATCGCGCATATCGAATCCGACCGCGTCGTGGAAACGCATGCGCCGACGCCGTGGCACACGCTGCTGCGCCGCCGCCAGACCTGGGCCTATATCGCCGGACGTTTCCTGATCGATCCGATCTGGTGGACCTTCCTGTTCTGGCTGCCGGATTTCTTCGGCAAGCAGTATCACCTGGACCTCAAGAGCTACGGTCCGCCGCTGGTGGCGATCTATGTGCTGGCCGATCTGGGCTCCATCGCCGGCGGCGGCGCGTCGTCGGCACTGCTGGGGCAGGGCGTCGGCCTGAATGCGGCGCGCAAGATCGCGATGCTGGCCTGCGCGTTAGCCGTCGTGCCGGTGGCGTTCGCGGTGCAGGCCGGCAATCTGTGGATCGCGGTGGCGCTGATCGGGCTCGCCTGCGCGGGGCATCAGGGCTTTTCGGCCAACCTCTATGCGCTGCCCTCCGATCTTTTTCCGCGCTGGGCGGCGGGATCGGTGGTCGGCCTCGGCGGCGCGGCGGGCGCGTTCGGCGGCATGCTGATGGCGAAGTATGCGGGCTGGGTGCTGCAGACGCTCGGCAGCTACACGCCGATCTTCCTGGTGGCGGCGAGCGCGTACCTGATCGCGCTCCTGGTCGTGCACCTTCTGGTGCCGCGCTACGCGCCGGCCAGCGGGACCTGAAGCATCCCACGCAGCCAATCGTCCACCACCGCGTCGATCACGAGGTGCACGCGGTCGGTCGCGCCATTGTTCGCCACCCGGTGCGGATCGGCGAGGCGCAGATACCACACGCTGCCAGGCGCCATCGCGATGGGGACGCGATTGACCTCGAACACCACGCCGGGGTTGGTGGTGACCGGCACATGCAGCCGCGCCATGCCCTCGTCGGCGTCGAGATCGAGGTCGCTGTGCTCCTTGATGACCGAGCCGGGCGTCAGCCGCATCAGCCGCACCGCGTGCAGTGCGCAGCGGAACGCCGTCAGCGCCGCGGCAATGTTCGGACAGCGGGCCATCAGCGCCGTGTCGGCAAAATCGGTCGTGCTGGGATCGGAATAGATCGCCTGGATCGGATGTTTCGCCGAGGCCGGCCCGCGCAAGGGCAGGACGCTCCAGTCGCCGTCATAGTTCTGCTTGACGAAGTGCGCCGTCCAGGCGTCGCCCGCAAGCCCCTCCAGATCGTGTGCCAATGCCGCCGCATCGAAGGCGAAGGGCAGTTTGACGCGGTCTGGAAAAGTCATGCGGCAACAGTATTGTTGGGGCCCCAGCGGCGCAACGGCACGGACCTTTCGACCCTCCATGGAACAACACCCAGACCTCGACCGCTTGCGGCAAGCGATCCTGGCCGATCCGCGCGCGCAGGCTGCCCTCGGGCCGCTGGCGGACAAGCGCGATTTCGTCGCCGCCGTGCTGCCGCTGGCCGCGCGCCTCGGCCTTGGCGTTACCGATGAGATGCTGATGCCGGCGCTGCGCCCGACGCCTGCCGGCATGGCGCGTTGGATGGACGCACCGCCGCCGCTGACGGTGGACCGTCCGCCGGTGGGCTGGCTGCCGATCCATGTGGCGGCCGAACCGCATTTCCCGGTCGACTGGGCGTGGTTCGGCGACGCGCCGCTCACCGAGCCGATGTTCGAGGATTCGATCCGTGTCGCGATGGCGCGGCCGCTGAACCGCTTCTGCCGCTTTCGCACGCCGCTTGCCGATCTCGCGGCCGCCGCGCAGGCGCTGCCGGTGCAGGCGCCGCGCGGCTTCATCTTCCACATGTCGCGCTGCGGCTCGACGCTCGCGACCCAGATGCTGTCGGCCGATCCGGACAATCTGGTGCTGTCGGAGCCGTCGCCGTTCGATTTCCTGCTGGGGCTGGACCGGATGATCCAGATCCCGGCGGAGATCCACATCCAGGTCCTGCGCGCGATGCTGGGCGCACTCGGCCACCGGCGCGGCGGCCGCGCCCAGCGCCTGTTCCTCAAGCTCGACAGCTGGCACACGCGCCAGATGCCGCTTCTGGCGCGCGCCTTCCCGGACGTGCCGCGCGTCTATATGTACCGCGAGCCGGCCGAGGTGCTGGCCAGCCAGGTGCTGGAGCGCGGCATCCAGACGGTTCCCGAATTCATGCCGCCGCAGGTCTATGGCATGACCGGCGAGGATGCGCTGCTGCCGGCCGACGAATACTGCGCCCGCGTGCTGGCGCAGGTCTGCGCCCCGATCGTGGAGAACACGTCCGATACGCTGCTGGTCAATTATCGCGAGATGCCGGCGGCGGTATGGACGCGCATCCTGCCGCATTTCGGTGCGGCGCCGGACGCCGGGGCGCTGGGACTGCTGCAAGGAGCCGCCCGGTTCGATTCCAAGAGCCCCGGCGTGCCCTTCGCCGCCGCCGAACGCCTCAAGCGCGAGACCATGACCGGCGCGCTCCAAGCCCTTGCCGACAGGCATATCGGTCCCGTTTATAGTGCGCTGGAAGCGCTGCGCCTGGGGCGCGGCTGAAGAGGATCGCGCGTGCACGCTTACCGGATTTGCGGATTGGACGTCGACAGCGACCTCGTGCTGCCCGGGCTGATCGACCGGCCCGCCGGGCCGGCCGAGGTCACGGTGCGGCACGGCGACGTGCCGGAGAACCTGCCCAACCCGCGTGAGGACCACGCGACCTATCAGGTCGAGGGCGACCGCTTCCTGCTGACCATCCCGGACGTCGCGCGCTTCCTGCTCGAAGGCGGCAAGTCGATCACCTATCAGCTGGTGGGCGACGGCGACGCTGCCGACGCGGCGATCTTCATCCTGGGCACGGCGTTCGGCATCCTGCTGCATCAGCGCGGCGACTTCGTGCTGCATGCCAGTGCGGTGCGCGTCGGCGGCCACGCCATCCTGTTCGCCGGCTCCTCTGGCGCCGGCAAGTCGACGATGGCGGCGGCGCTCGTCAAGCGCGGCTATCCGATGATCACCGACGACGTCTGCGCGATTTCCTTGAAGAAGGGCGACGTGCCGCGCGTCTTGTCGGACGGCCGCCAGCTCAAGCTCTGGGCCAACAGCATCGAGCGGCTGGAGCTCGCCGATGCCAAGGGCGCGGCGGTGCGCAATAAGATCCAGAAGTTCTACGTCACGCCGTCGATGACCGACGACACGCCATTACCGGTCGGCGCGGTCTACCTGCTGCGCGAGGCGCGCACCGGCGGCGACACCATCCAGGTGACGAATTTCGTCGACGCCACGCTGATGCTCCAGCGCAATTGCTATCGTCCGCGGCTGGTGAAAGCACTGTCGCAGGGCGCGCAATATCTGCAGGCGTCGGCGGCGGTGGTCGCCAAAGCCGGCGTCTTCATGTTCCAGCGCACCATCGACTTCCGCGCCATGGACAATGTGATCGAACGGCTGGAAACGCATTGGCGCAGCCTCGGCTTCCTGGAGCCGCTGCCATGAACGGCGTGATCTGGCTCGCGTCCTACCCCAAGTCCGGCAACACCTGGATGCGGCTGCTGCTCAGCGCCTTCTCCGACAAGGGCGAGCGGCTGGACATCAACGAGATGTCGGAGCGCGGCGGCATCGCCAGCGCGCGCGCGCCGTTCGATTTCCGCATGATGATCGATTCCGGCCTTCTCACCCATGACGAGGTCGAGCGGCTGCGCCCGCGCCTGCACGAGGCGATCGCGCAAGACTGGAAGCAGGAGGAGAACGACGAGCGCGGCAACCTGCCGGTCCGCTTCACCAAGACGCACGACGCCTACACGCTGACCAGCGACGGCGTGCCGGTGCTGGGCGGGGCGAAGGGCGCGAGCGGCGCGATCGTCATCGTGCGCGATCCACGCGGCGTGGCGCCCTCGCTCGCCAATCACGTGCATATCTCGATCGAGGAGGCCATCGCCATGATGGTCAATCCCAAGGCCGCGTTCTGCCAGAACGTGAACGCCCAGCCGCTGCAACTGCGCCAGAAGCTTCCGGGATGGAGCGGGCATATCGCGACCTGGCTCGACCAGACCGATATCCCGGTGCACATCGTGCGCTATGAGGACATGAAGCGCGACGCCGCGGCGGTGCTGAAGGGCGTGCTCGACTTCGCCGGCATCGCCTCGGACGAGGACGAGCGTCAGCGCGCCGTCGCGCTCACCGATTTCTCGAGCCTGCAGGACCAGGAGCGCACCGCCGGCTTCGGCGAATGGCGCGACCGCACCGGTGCGGGCGGCGTCTTCTTCCGCCGCGGCGAGGCGGAAAGCTGGAAGAACGAGCTCACGCCCGAGCAGGCCGCGCGCGTCGTGACCGCGCATGCCGACATGATGCGCCGGCTGGGGTATGAGACCGCGCCGGAATGAGCGCCATCTGGGGGATCCTGCGCTTCGACGGCGCCGCGCCCGCGCCGCGCGATCTCGAACGCATGGGCAATGTGCTGGCGCACCGTGCGCCCGACGGCCGCCGTGCCGTGACGGACGGTGCGATGGGGCTGGGGCAGGGGCTGCTGCGCGTCACGCAGGAGGATTTTTACGAGGCGCAGCCGCTGCGCGCCGGCACGGTGCTGTTGGCAGCGGACCTGCGGCTCGACAATCGCGAAGAGCTGGCGGCGGCGTTCGGCCTCGATGAGGACGCGCTGCGCGACATGCCCGACAGCGCGCTGCTGCTGCGCGCCCATAATAAGTGGGGCGCGGACTGCCCGAAGCATCTGCTCGGCGATTTCGCCTTCGCGATCTGGGATGGGCGTACACTCTTGCTGGCGCGCGATCCCATGGGGCAGCGGGCGCTGGTCTATCATGTCGGCGACGGCTTCATCGCGTTCGCATCGGAGATCAAGGCGCTGTGGGCGCTGGACGGCGTGCCGCACGAGATGCCGGACGACGAGATCGGCCGCATGCTGACGCTGATGATGGACCGCCGCGCGCCGGGCGGCACATTCTATCGCGGCATCGTCGGGTTGCCGGGCGGTACGACGCTCAACGTCGGTCGGGCGGGCGCGGTGACGGTCGCGCGCTATTGGGAGCCCAAGCCCGATCCGGTGCATGAGAACCGCGATGAGGCCTATTACATCGCGACCTATCGCAAGGTACTTGAGGAGGCAGTGGCGTGCCGCCTGCGCCGCCTCGCCAAGCCGGCGGCGCTGATGCTGAGCGGCGGCTTCGACAGCTCCGCGATCGCCGGCCTCGCCGGACCGACGCTGACCCGGCAGAAGCGCAAGCTGGTGGCGCTCAGCCAGGTGGTATCGGATCGCTATCGCGGCACCGATGGCGACATCCGGCCCTTTGTCGAAGCCTGCGCCCGGGTGATGCCGCATCTCGACCTGCGCATCCTGATGCCGCCCAAGTCCTCGCCGCTGGTCGACATCGAGCGCCGCTTCATGGCGAATGACGGGCCGGCGGCGGTCGGCCACAACTTCAACCATCGCTTCTTCGTGCAGGCGAAAGCGGCCGGCGCGCGCGTCATCATGGACGGCATCGGCGGCGACCATACCGTCAATCCGCGCGGCTATGCGGCGCTTGCGTGGCTGCTGCGGCATGGCCATGTGGCACGGTTCGCCGGAGAGATCGGACCGTATATGCGCGCGACGGGGCAATCGCTGCTCACCGTACTGCGCAGCGGCGTGCTGGCGCAGCTCGTTCCGTCGCCCTGGCTCAACGATCTGCGCAATCGCATCCAGGGCCGCCCGGCCGTGCTCAACGCCAGCGTCGTGGCGCCGGATTTCCTGCGCACGCTCCTGGACGACGGCGTGATCGGCGCGCATCGCAAGATCCCGACCCTGCCGCGCACCGCGATGCGCACGCGCCTGATCGAGGCGATCCGGCGCAGCAGCGCGACAGCCTTCCCAGGCTCCGCTGTCGCAGCAGCATCCCATGGACTCGAGCTGACGCGCCCCTTCCACGACAGGCGTGTGGTGGAGTTCGGTCTCGCGGTACCGGAGGCGCTCTATATGAAGCAGGGCCGCAATCGCTATCTCGCACGCCGGGCGCTGGCCGACGTCTATCCGCCGGAGATCCTGACGCGCGGACCCTACAACGACGCCGCCACGCCGGAAGGCGTCGAGGCGCTCGGGCTGGCGCGAACCGGCCTGCTGCGCGAGGCGGAGCGGCTTTCGGAGAACGACGCGGTGACGCGCTACATCAATCTTGGCGAAGCGCGGCGGCTGTTGTCGCTGCCGCTCGGCAAAGAGGGCACCGGCCTGCAGGCGCGCCAGGTACAGGCGGCTCGCGGCATCATGATGGCGCGCTTCCTCGAGTGGTTCCGGCGCGACAACCGGAATTGAGCCGCCCGCGCCCGAAGGACGCGACAAAAGTACCCCGCGCCCGAAGGACGCGACAAAAGAAAATGTATGGGTCGCGCATAACGAAATAGGCGCGGCCGGTGGGCCGCGCCTATCGAAACCGTGGATCGCCCGTGGCTTACGAGCCGATGTGCGACGAGCCCGTGGTGTAGTCGGTCAGCGTGGGCGTCAGCTTGAAAGTGCTCAGCGTATTCTTGGCCACCGAGGCGGTGATCACCTGGGGCTTGGCCCACGGCTTGCGGACCTCACCGTCGGTCGCCATGTCGATATCCGCGCGCGTGCTAGGATCGGTGCTCATCGGCCCCCCCAATTTACCAAAGCTATCAAGACTGTAACCGCGGACCGCGGCGAACTCAACCCGGTAACGGAGTACACGCTGTGTTTTGTTTGTGCGACTGCGAGATCGTTTTACTAGAGTGTCGCAAAAGCACGCCTTCCAATTTCAATGCGATGACTGCCGGTCAACTAGCGGTTGCCCGCCTGCGCAATCTGGCGTCTTTAGTCGATAAATTTAGCTTTGCCGGTCGATTGTTCGATTGAACGTTTTCGGAATCGTATGTTAGCCTTAACTCAAGTCGATTGAACTGATATTGAATTCGATCAGTCCTCCCGCCCAGCATCGTCTGGGCTCCTGCCTTGGACGATCTGCAACAGAGGGGCTCGCATGTCCAATTTCTACCTCGGCGAAATCAACGTCTTCGGCTTCAACTTCGCGCCGCGCGGATGGGCCCAGTGCAACGGACAGATACTGCCGATCGCGCAGAACAGCGCACTGTTCTCGCTGCTCGGCACCACCTTCGGCGGCAACGGCACCAGCAACTTCGGGCTGCCCGACATGCGCAGCCGCGTTCCGGTCGACTTCGGCAACACCACGTCGCTGGGCGAGATGTCCGGCCTCGAGACCGTAACGCTGCTGACGACCGAGATGCCGATGCACAGCCACACCTTCGGCGCCACGAACACCCAGGCCAACTCGGCCGGCGACGCGGCGCATATCTTCGGCCTCGGCATGGGCGGCTCTCCGCCGGCGGCGACCAACACCTATATATCGGGGACGACGCCGAACACGGCGCTCAATCCGCAGGCCGTCTCGCTCGCGGGCGGCAGCCAGCCGCACAACAACATCCAGCCGATCCTGTGCGTGAATTTCTGCATCGCCACGACCGGCATCTATCCGTCGCGCAACTAGTCGCCACAGAATTCAGAGGAGCATTCCATGAGCACTCCCTATCTTGGCGAGATCCGCTTCTTCGGCGGCAACTTCGCACCCAGGAACAACGCGCTGGCCACCGGCCAGATCATTTCGATCCAGCAGAACACCGCGCTGTTCTCGCTGTACGGAACGTATTACGGCGGCAACGGCACGACGACCTTCGCCTTGCCGGACCTGCGCGGCCGCCTGCCGGTGCATCAGGGCCAGGGCCCCGGCCTGTCGAACTACACGATCGGCGAGCAGACCGGCACGGAGTCCGTGACCGTCCTCAGCACGCAGATGCCGATGCACAATCACGTGCCGGCGGCCTCGACCACCGCCGCCAACCAGCAGACGCCGGGCAGCAACGGCTTCGCGACTCTGGCGGCGCCGTGGCAGCGTTTCTGGACGTCCAATGCCACCAAGAGCGGCAACCCGACGCTGCTCAATCCCAACACCATTGGCTTCACGGGCGGCAACCAGCCGCATGAGAACCGCATGCAGATGTTGGCGATCTCCATGATCATCGCCCTGCAGGGCATCTTCCCGAGCCGCAACTAACCGGCGCTCGTGCACAACAAATTCTAGGAGGCTTCAGTGGCTGAACCCTATATCGGACAGATCATTATGGCGGGCTTCAATTTCGCCCCCATCAACTATGCTTTTTGCCAAGGCCAGCTTCAGGCGATCTCGCAGAACGAGGCTTTGTTCTCGATCCTCGGCACGACCTATGGCGGCGATGGCGTCACGACCTTTGCGCTGCCGAACCTGCAGAACCGTTCCATGACCAACTGGGGCCAGGGTCCGGGCCTGTCGAACTACGATATCGGCCAGGTCAACGGCAGCGACTCGGTCACGCTGACGACGCAGCAGATGCCGATGCACAACCACACCATCTCGGCGGCGCCCGCCAGCGACCAGGAGCTCTCGCCGACGACGAACGGCTGGCTCGGCACCACCGCCGGCCCCGGCAAGATCTACTCGACGCTGGCCGCGCCCGACCAGATCATGGCGAGCAGCGTGATCCAGCCGGCCGGTGGCTCGCAGCCGCACGAGAACCAGCAGCCGTTTCTCTGCGTGAACTTCTGCATCGCGTTGTTCGGCATTTTCCCGTCGCGCAACTAGACGGTCCATCCACGTGGCCTTCGCGCTGCCCGGCAGTCTGGCGCGCGAAGGCTTTTTCCTACGCCCCGCAAGCGAGAGCGACCGCGCCTTTCAGCGCGCGCTTTTCGGCACGGCGCGGCCCGACGCGCAGTTTCTCGCCGCCTGGCCGGCGGAGCAGCGCGAGCCGTTCCTCGATTCCCAATTTCATTTCCAGTCCATCCATTACGCGCAGCATCACGCCGGCGCCGATTTCCTGATTCTGGAGCAGGGCGGGGTGGCCATCGGGCGGTTGATCCTCGATCGCACCGGGCGCGACTGGTGCGTCGTCGACATCGCGCTGGCGCCACAGACGCGCGGGCAGGGCATCGGCACCAAGGTGCTGCTGGCGGTTCAGGACGCCGCGCGGGCCGCCGGCGCGGCCGGTATCGAGCTCTCCGTCGAGATCATGAACGGCGGTGCTTACGCGCTCTATGCGCGGCTCGGCTTCGTCGCGGGCGAGGATCCCGACAACGGCGCGCATATTCCGATGCGTTGGCGGGCCGACGCGCTGGGCGGCACGCGCTAGTTGAACACCGCCTCATAGACCACGCCGTCCTTCTCGCGCCCCACCGGCACGATGAAGATGTTGAACGGCTTTAGGTCGGCGACGGTGAACGGGTACATTTTCTGCGGCAAGAGGATGTGGCTCTGCGACTTGAAATAAAGCACGAAGGGATCGGCGCGGATGCCCGCGACGACGCGCGGCGGGCGGCGGCGCACCTCGATCAGCGTCAGTGCGACGGTGCCCTCGGGGCCCAGGCTCACCGAGAAGACCTGGCGCAGATGGCCGGTGAAGAACTCGTAGGAATTGGTTTCCGGCCGCATGTCCGCCCTGAATACTTGTTCTTGTCCCCGGCTCTTTTTCGCCTCCCGGGGCCAACTTGTAAAGTTGCCCGGCATCGTTTAGCCGAGGACGATCCTGCCGAAAGGAGCGCGCATGGGCGCCGGACCGAAGAAGCCTGTCAGCGAGCCGGTGACGTTCACGCCGGCGAGCGTGATCAGCCAGAACGCCGACTGGCTGACCGCCCAGATCGGCGAGGATCTGGTGATGATGAACAGCGTCAACGGACGGCATATCGGGCTCACCGAAACCGGCCGCCGCATCTGGGAGATCCTCGAGACGCCGTCGACGATCGGGCAGATCTGCACCGTGCTGGCCGGCGAATACGCCGCCGAAGCCGACGAGATGGCGCCGGACGTGGAAAGCTTCCTGCAGGACCTCGCGAGCCTCGGCGCCGTGGCGGTGAAGTAGGGTCGCTTTCAACCGCCGCGGCAAAGCCACCCCTGTCATCCGCTGCAAATGCGGCGGACCCAGGTGACAGCGGCAGTGTGCCGGCAGGTTCGCGGAATGCGATCCGCGAACCTTTGGATAGTATGTAGAACCCAACTGGGTCCGCCGCATTCGCGGCGGATGACACGCGATAGGATTGCGTCCGGCGTTGAGACGCGCCTCACGGCCGCCAGGTGATCTCCATCCCGACCACGTTGACATAGGACTGCGTCTCGCCCGCCAGCGTGCCGCGCAGCGCGTTGCCCGGCGTCGCCGGGTTCAGCGAGATCGGGACTGTCTTGTTGAACAGATGCGCCGCGCTGATGTCGAGGTCGAGATTGTCCTGGAGCCGGATGCGCGTGCCGGCGCTGAGCCAGATGCGATCGGCGTCGGGGATGCGCGGCTCGCGCGTCGCATCGGTCGCGGGGCTCTCGTCATAGCCGACGCCGGCGCGGAACGCCCAGGTGCGGTCCATGCGATACTCCGCGCCCAGCGATCCGAAATAGCCGTCCTTGAGCTGGAAGTTCGTGAGGTCCGGCGGCTGCGCCGGGTTGGCGGCGGTGACGACGAGCTGGCGCACGCGGCTCCAATGCGTCCAGTCGAGTTCGGCCATCACCGTCCACTGGTCGGAGAGATCGTAGCGTGCGCCCGAGGTGATCATGTCGGGCATGGTGAGCGGCGCCTTGCCCGTCGTGTTCGTGAAGGCACCGGTGACCGCCTGCAGCGTGGCGCCGATGCCGGCGCCGTCGAGGGTGAAGGTGAACGGCCCCTTCAGGTCCTGCTGCAGCGACGACTTGTAGGCGATGCCGAGCGACAGGCCGGGCAGGGGCTTGGCCTGCAGGCCGAGCGTGTAACCGAAGGTCCAGTTGTGGCCCGAGAGGCGCGCGAAGCTGTCGTCGCCGCCCGGCACCGCGCCCGGTATGCCGTTGAGCGCGCCCAAGGTGCCGGTGTCGATGGCGCTGGTCAGCTTGCCTTGGGCATATTCGATCTGCAGCCCGGCGCCGACCGCCAGCTCCGGGATGACCTGCCAGGCGATCGACGGCGTCACGTTGATCGTCAGAAGCTGGCTCTCCTCCGCGTAATAGCGCCCCGCCCAGTTCGCCGGATAGTCGGTGCGCAGGCCCCACGGCGCGGTGACCGACAAGCCGAAGGTGAGATCGTCGCTCAGCCGGTGGCGCAGGCCGAAGGCCGGCACCAGCGCGTCGCTGATATAGCCGGAGGGATGCGTGCCGCCGCCCGTCGGATTGCCGGCCGAGGTGTTGGCGGTGGTGAAGTCGCCCTTCGAGCCCGGCAGAATGCCGATCATGCTGGCCGAGATGTCGGTATCGGCGACGCCGGCCGAGGCGGCGGGGTTGTAGGCGAGATAGCTCGCATCCGTGTCGGTCGCGGCGGCGCCGGCATAGGCGGCGGCCATGGCGTCGGCGCTGTGTTCCTTCAGGCCATAGCCGGCGGCGAGCGCGCCCGAAGCAGCAAAGATTTGGGCGGCAAGGGCCAGAACGGCGGCGGCGGTAAGGATGGCATTACGCATGGGGCACTTTCTTTTGGTAGCTGGGCCGTTGTTCGCTGGAGGCATAAGAGCAGATTTTCGTCCGTTGATTTTGAGCTAACCGCGTAAAAGGCCGTTAACCTTTGACGCTATGCAAATCTTTACTCCGGGCCGGTGATGATCGGGTGGGATAACACATTCAGGTCCGCTGGTTACACGGATGCAGGCGCCGATCCAAAATTCTGTGCGATCGACCGAGGGCGGTTACGATCTCGACAGGCTGCGTTTGCGCTTCGCAGACGACGGCATCGAGCAGCGTTACCGCGTCGAGAGCATCAATGAATCGCGCTCGCTGATCCGCACCTACCTGATTGCCGCTGCGGTGCTTTATCTCACCTTCGGCATCCTCGACGTGGTTGTCGGCGGTGACATGGTCGGCGCGTTGCTGTTCATCCGCTATGCCTTGGTGTGCCCGATCCTGCTCGGCGCCGCCGCCCTGACCTATGTTCCAGGCTTTCCGCGCTTCGCCCAGGCCGTCGTCTCCATCGCGATGATCGCGCCGGGCCTCGGCATCGTGGCGATGACCGCGATCATGCCGGCGCCGTTCAACAGCCTCTATTACGCCGGCCTGATCATGGTGGTGATCTACGGCTCCTCGCTGGTGCGGCTGCGCTTCATCAACTCGATGGCGATCTCGCTGACGCTGGTGGCGCTCTATCAGGTGGTGTCGCTCTACATCAATCCGCTGCCGTTCAAGGACTACCTGTCCAACAACTTCTTCCTGATCATGGCGACCTCGGTCGGCCTGTTCTCGGGTTACATCCAGGAAATGTACATCCGCCGCTCCTACCGGGCGCAGAAGGTGATCGAGGCCAAGAACGCCGCCGCCAACGTGCTGCTGCTGGAGGCCGACAAGGCCAACCGCGCCAAGAGCGAGTTCCTCGCCAATATGAGCCACGAGCTGCGCACACCGCTGAACGCCATCATCGGCTTCTCCGACATCCTGAAGAAGCAGCTGTTCGGCGCCATCGGCAACGAGCGCTATGCCGAGTACGTCGGCGACATCAACAGCTCGGGTCATCATCTGCTGGCGATCATCAACGACATCCTCGACCTCGCCAAGGCCGAGGCCGGCAAGCTGACGCTGCAGGAAGACGACATCGACCTCGTGCGCTGCCTGGAGGACGCGGTGCGCATGTGCCGCGGCCGCGCGGCTGCCGGCGGCATCGAGCTGGCGTTCCCGACCGCCGGCGACGAGGTCTATGCCTGCGTCGACGAGCGCATCACGCGCCAGATCGTGCTCAACCTCTTGACCAACGCGATCAAGTTCACGCCCGAGGGCGGCCGCGTCACGCTGACCGTCGACGCCGAGGACGCCGCCGGCATCTTCATCCGCGTCTCCGACACCGGCATCGGCATCGCGCCCGAGGACATCGGCCGCGTCATCCGGCCCTTCGAGCAAGTGGAGAATGTGCTGTCGCGCGTCCATGGCGGCACCGGCCTCGGCCTGCCGCTGACGGCCAAGCTCACCGAACTCCATGGCGGCCAGCTCGACATCGCCAGCCAGGTGGGCAAGGGCACGACGGTGACGGTGCACTACCCGATCGACCGCATGCGCCAGGCGCCGGTCAAGCGGATGCTGAAGGCGGTTTGACTTTTTCACCTTCCCAACATGGGAAGGTCGAAACGCGAAGCATTTCGGGTGGGGAAATGCATTCCCCCACCCGCCGTGCTCAATACGGGCTGCCGTCCCTGCCAAGTTCGCTGTCGCTCACTTGGCCTTCGTACGCTGTCGCTACGAAGCCCCATGCCGGGGAGGTGAAGCTGCGCTGTTCTCACCCCTTCTTCACGAAGAGCATGCGTACGCGGCCCGTCCGCTCGGTTTCGGTCCACGCCGTGGCGCCCGCGAGGCCCTGCGCCCACTCCACCATCTCGGCGTCGCCGCGGTAGTGGAGCGTCCAGTCGCTGATGTACTCCATCGGCCAGTAGTTGCTCAGCGGGCAGTCGTTCATGTTGCCGATGATGAGCAGGCCACCGGGCAGAAGCAGGTCGTAAAGCTGCTTCACCAGCGCCTTGGCGCGGTGATGCGTCAGGTAGTCGAGCAGGCCGACCGAATAGACCAGGTCCTGCGGCGGCAGTCCCGACAGCGCGTCTGCGCCGCGCAGGATGTCGGTGAAGGATAGGTTCAGCCCCTGCACCTTGATCCGCCCGTCGGAGCCGAGCACGTAGGGATAGGTCTTCTCGTGCGCGTAGTGCAGCGCGACCTCTTCCTGGTCGATCAGCGAGAACTCGGCGCGGTGGCCGCCGGCCGCGTGGGTCGACAGATAGGCCTCGATCTCGCGCGCCGGGCCCGAGCCCAGGCTGGTGATGCGGGCCGGGCGGTCGGCGCCGCGCTCGTGCACCACCTGGGCAATGTGCGTGCGCACGACCTCCATGCGGGTGCGAATGCACTCCGCCACTTCGAGGCCGACGCGATGCATCAGCATCTCGTAGGCGTCGATGCCCAGGCGCTCCCAGTCATAGACCTGGTTCATGATCTCGAAGTCGCCCGGATAGCCGAGCGGCTTGGCGTAGGAGCGGTCCCAGATCGCGCCCTTGCGCAGCTCGGGCGTCAGCACGAGCTCGGTGTATTCCTTGGTCGCCTCGCGCACATCGCGGTCGTTGACCATGCCGTGCGTCAGTTCGTTGCCGACCCGCCAGAGGCTGCGCCACTGCTGGATCAGCCGCGGCTCGCAGGTCTCGAACGCTTCGATCTGGTCGAGGCCGTGCTTGAAGGCGTGCGCGATCTCGGCGTTGCTCTCCAGCACCATGCGATAGGAGCGCAGCAGCTTCAGCACGTCGGCGCAGAAGGCGCGGTACTCCTGCGGCACCAGCTGCGCCGCGTCGCCGCCGAACACCGGCGAGCGCGCCGCGATCTGCGCCTGCGTGTTGCGAGTCAAGAGCTTGTCGAACTCGACGAAGCGGTCGACGAAGTTGAAGGCGAGCTTGGAGCCGAACACCGTGCTCTCGGCGCGGCAGACGCGCGCGGAGCTTTCGAAGATCGGCAGGCCCGATTGCTGGATCGACAGTGCGACGGTCTCGCCGACCTCCGGCATGTCGTCGCTGTTCTGCTTGGCGAGCGCGGAAAGGCCGCCGAGACTGATGTCGTGCAGGCGAAACGCGGACGAGCGCACGCGCACGCGCGGCGCGAGTGACGGAAACATGCGGCGCGCGTCGTAGCGCGGCGGACGGAAACGGATCTGACGGCCTGTCGAACCCTTCAGCTCTTCATACGCAAGCATTGCGGTACCCTCTGTGAGACAAGAACGAGTCCCCTCCTGAAGGCACCCCAGACGTCCGCTGCCCACGGCGTCTTTCCCACTACCCATGCGCCGTTCGTTGAGTCGTCCGTGCGCAGTCGCTAAGAGTTAATAAAGTCTTAATACCCGAAAGAGTCAGATGAATCAATCGGATGCGATCCCCCCAAACGAGGGGAGGGTTATGGTGAACGGTTTACCTTCGTAAATTTCCAGCCAAGCGATTCAAATCCTTGAGCGATTTGAATCGGTTAACGCGCATTAACTTTCGGGCAAAGGGCGTGTACGGACCAGTTCGATAAAATACCTAGGATTGCCTTTACCGCGCTTTGAGCGCCGCGCGCGCATGCTCGTTTCCGGTCGAAGGGCGTAGGTAATGTTCCTGTATCGCGTGAAGGTCGAAGAGCTGGACGCGGCGCGGCTGCTGTCTCTGAAGAACGCCATCGTGCGCCGCGAGACCGACCTGCGGGCGAACTGTCCGATCCGCGAGATGAGCGTGATCGCCGGCGCGGCACGCGAGCTCGACATCTACCTGGCGCTGGACGACCTGATCGAGCCGGAGCAGCTGAAGCGTCTCGCCGGCGACCTCAACGCGATGATCGACACGCCGCGCGTGAGCACCGAGCTGATTCATATTTAGCTCTCGTGTCATCCGCCGCGAATGCGGCGGACCCAGGTGATACCTGCACCTTTT
This sequence comes from Rhizomicrobium sp., assembly GCA_035551495.1. Classification (GTDB taxonomy): domain Bacteria; phylum Pseudomonadota; class Alphaproteobacteria; order Micropepsales; family Micropepsaceae; genus Rhizomicrobium. The sequence goes on from DASZMT010000022.1 coordinate 89,813, forward strand.
GAGCAAGCTTCAACTGGGTTCGCCGCATTCGCGGCGAATGACAGTTGGGTACCTCAACCGTCGTAGAAGAACATCGGATGCAAGCCGATCAGCGTGCGCTCGCGCTCCGTTTCGGCGCGTGCGATCGCTTCGGGCGTCAGATGATTCACCTCCGCCGTCGTCGCGATGCGCTGCGCGATGTCGCGGCGGCCGTAATGGCATTGCAGGAAGAAGCGGCCCTTGCCCTCTTGCGCCGGCGTGCCGCGATGCCAGACATCGGACACGAAGGCGATGGCGTCGCCGGCGCGCGCCGGCAGCAGCACCGCCGCCTTGTTCTCATAGGTGAGGCCGGCGTCCTCCTGCCGCTCGCGCGGTGGCGTGCGCCCCGACTTGTGCGAGCCGGGGAGCACCGCGGTCGGACCGTGCTCCAGCGTGCAGTCCTCCAGGAAGATGTGCACGCCGATGGCGAAGACGGGGTAGGGGATTGCATCGGGCCACGCCACGCCCTCGGGCCGCGGCACATGCGGGCCGGCGTCGCAATGCCAGCGTCCGCCCTGATGGCCTTGCGCGTTGCGCCAGGCGGTGTTGGCGATGACGTGGCAATCCTCGCCGAGCAGCGGCTCGAGCGCATCGAGGATCGCGCGGCTCGCAATGGCTTTCTGCGCCAGCGGCGAGCGGTTCAGCATTGCGTAACGGAATTCGTCGCGCGCATCGCGCTCGCGATCGATGGCGGAGGTTTCGAACACGCCCGCGATCTCGGCGCCGAGCGCGGCAACCTCGTCCGGCGTCAGGACATTGCGGATCAGGGCGTAGCCGTCGCGCTCCAATTGCGCGGCGGCGGGGGGCGCGGGCTCTTTGCGGACGCGCAGGTTTCCATGGCGACGGGTCAGCATGGCGCCATGCTAGGCGCGCCCTGTGCGGGCGGCAAGAAGATGGGCGGGGCGCCGGAGGGGGAGAGCGCCCCGCCCACTTGCGGGCAGGTTTAGTGCCCGCCCATGCCGCCGCTCGCCGGCGCCATGGTGTTCGAGCCGGCCGGCGCCATGCCGTTCGTCGTCGCCGGCGGCATGGTCTTCTTGGGCTTCGGCTTGTGGTGCGCGGTGCCCATCATGCCGCCGCCAGAGGGCGTCATGGCGCCACTTGCCGGGGCCATGCCGTTGGTCGCGGCCGGCGCCATCGTGTTGGTGGTGGCAGGCGCCATGCCGCTGCCCGACGGGGCGGCCATGCCATCGGCCAGTGCGGGCGCCGCGAACAGGACGGTGCCGAGCGCGAGCGCGGCGAAGGTGAACTGGGTCTTCATGGTGATCCTCTCTGAAAATCTGTCGGTTGATCGCAGGCGATGCCCGCGAGTTTCGGGCAGCGCCCGGAACGCTGTTCGCCGCGCGTCATTCCTTGTAGGCGGCGATGATGGCGCCACCGCGCGGCTTCTGGATCAGCACGGCGGTCTTCAGACCTGCTTGTGCCGGGGAAATCGGAAAATTCGCGGCCGCGCCCGTCCAGGCGCCGAGCCTGGTCAGTTCGCGCACGACATTCTTGTGCGGCAGCGTTACGCCTTCGTTCTCGCCGCGCGCCACGGACACCTCGACCGTGCGGGGGTCATAGCGAACCAGCCAGACGTCCGACGCGCCTCGCGCGGGTGCCGCGGCGACCGACACGACATCGTTTTTGAGATCGATCGCCGGTCCGTTCAGACGCGCCTTGCCGATCAGATGCTCGACGTCGCTTTGGCGGTCGCCGACCGTGTCGGCCGTGCCGTCGACGACGATCTGCGGTGTGAACGGTCCGTCATGGCCGAGCCCCGGCTCGTAAGCGATCTGGCGCTGCGTGAATTGCGGCTGGGCGAAGGTGTCTTTCCAGCCGAGATAGTCCCAGTAGGTGACGCCGAAGCTGAGCGCGAGCACGTCGGCGCGGCCGGCGACGGCGGCAAGGCTGGCATTTGCCGGCGGGCAGGACGAGCAGCCCTGGCTGGTGAAAAGCTCGACCACGACCGGCTGTGCCGCTTGCGTCGGCAGCGCGGTTGCGCCGAGCGCGGCGGCCACAAGGACGCTCGTCAGGATGGGTTTTGCCATGGCCGCCTCTTGCGTGTTGCAAGGGGAAGTTCGGCGCGGATCGCCGCCGGTTACATTTCGGACGCGCTTTTTTGCGCGGGCGTCTGTAACCTCCGCGCCGTCTGACGCGAATGTGATGAGGAACGTGGTCGAGGCGGAAGCAGAGCTGAAGGCACTGATGCTGCGCGCCCGTGGCGGCGACGGTGCGGCCTATGCGGCGCTTCTGAAGACGCTGCAGGGCCATCTGCGCGCCTATTACGCGCGGCGGCTCGGCCGTTCCGCCGAAGCGGAGGATCTGCTCCAGGAAACGTTGATCGCCATGCACAGCCGCCGCGAGACCTACGATCCGTCGCGCCCCCTCACGGCCTGGGTGCACGCGATCGCGCGCTACAAGCTCATCGACTATTTCCGCCGCCACAAGCGCCGCGCCGAGGACCCGCTCGACGATGCCGACGCGCTGTTCGGCGCCGAGGACGCGAGCGCTGCCGAAGCGCATCTCGACGTCGAACGCGTGCTCCACATGCTGCCGGAGAAGACGCGGCGGCTGATCCGCGACGTGAAGATCGAAGGGTTGTCGACGGCGGAAGCGGCGGCCCGGCACAACATCTCGGAATCGGCGGTGAAGGTCGGCGTGCATCGCGGCCTGAAAGCGCTGGGCGCCAAGCTCGGCGAAGGAGAGGGCGAATGAAGACCGACGATCTCATCGCCGCTCTTTCCGCCGATGTGGCGCCGGTGCGTCCGCGCGCCGTGGCCCTGCGGCTGGCGTTCGGCCTCGCGGCGGGCATCGCGGTGTCGGCGATCATCATGATGCTGTGGCTCGGCCCGCGCCCGGACCTGATGCCCGCGACGCACACCATGCCGTTCTGGATGAAGTTCTTTTATGCGCTGACCATCGCGGCGTTCGGCTTCGCGCTGGTCGACCGGTTGGCGCGGCCGGGCGGCGTGGCCGGCACATTGGCGCTGCTGCTGCTTGCGCCGGTCGCGTTCATGGCGGCGATGGCGCTTTATAGATTGATGGAGGCACCGCCCGACGCACGCATGCCGATGATGATGGGCCAGTCGGCCCGCGTCTGCGCCCGCAACATCGTGATCCTGTCGCTGCCGGTGTTCGTCGGGCTGTTCTGGGGTTTACGCCGTCTCGCGCCGACGCGGCTGATGCTGGCGGGCGCGGTGGCGGGCGTGCTGGCGGGTGCCGCCGGAACCTTCATCTATGAGTTTCATTGCACCGAAAGCACCGCGGCGTTCGTCGCGATTTGGTATACGCTGGGCATCGCGCTGATGGGCGCGCTGGGCGCCGCCCTCGGCCGCGCGCTTTTGCGCTGGTGATCCTGTAACCGGACGCCTGCGTAAGACGAATACCACCCGAACACGGGAGACGACCATGCGCCTCAAAAATCTGCTTCTCGCCACCGGCATCAGCGCACTGTGCAGCCTGTCGGCCGCCTGCGGCGACGCGATCGACAAGGCGATCCCGGTCGCCGCCGTCGACGAGGCCAAGGCGGGCGCGCCCGCGAGCGAGACGGCGGTGCTGGCCGGCGGCTGCTTCTGGGGCATGCAGGGCGTGTTCGAGCATGTGAAGGGCGTGACCAAGGTCGTCGCCGGCTACAGCGGCGGCGCCGCGAACACCGCGACCTACGACCAGGTGACGACCGAGACCACCGGCCATGCCGAGTCGGTGCAGGTCACCTTCGATCCGCGTCAGGTGAGTTATGGCGAGATCCTGCGCGTCTATTTCTCGGTGGCGCACGATCCCACGGAACTGAACCGCCAGGGACCGGACGATGGCACGAGCTATCGCTCCGACATCTTCGCGGCGACGCCGCTGCAGACCAAGATCGCGCACGCCTATGTCGCGCAGCTGACGGCGGCGCACGTCTTCCCCGATCCGATCGTAACGAAGATCGACGCGCTGCACGGTTTCTATGCGGCCGAGGACTATCACCAGGATTTCCTGATCCACAATCCGACCTATCCCTACATCGTGGTCAACGACATGCCGAAGATCGGCGCGCTCAAGCGCGTCCTGCCGGCGATGTATCGTGACAAACCCGTGATGCTTGCCGCGAAGTAAGGCCCCACTGTCATGGCCCGCGAATGCGGGCCACCCAGATGACGTCTTCGCGAACCTATCGAGGTTCGCGGCGCACAAACTGGGTCCGCCGCATTCGCGGCGAATGACAGGTGGTACTCGATATGCAGGTAGGGTCTTTCTGCTGACAGATTTAGGGGAACTTTCCTGCTATCCTGCCGTTCATAGTCCGCAGCGAAGGCAATTTTCATGTCTCAAGAGGCGACACACCCCGCCGCCCATCCGGCGGACACGGCAACGTCGCTGCTTGCCGACTACGCCGCCGTCCGCCGCCACACCGAAGCCCTCGCCGCGCCCCTGTCGGTCGAGGACCAGAACATCCAATCGATGCCCGACGCGAGCCCGACGAAGTGGCACCTCGCGCACACCACGTGGTTCTTCGAGACGGTGGTGCTGGGCAAGTTCGCGCATGGCTATGGACCGTTCGATCCGGCCTATGGCTATCTCTTCAATTCCTATTACGAAGGCCTCGGTCCGCGCCATCCGCGCCCACAGCGCGGCGTGCTAAGCCGCCCGCCGGTGGAAGACATCCTCGAATACCGCCTGCATGTCGACGAGGCGATGGCAAAGCTGATCGAGGAGCGTGCCGCCGAAGTCGCGCCGCTGACGATCCTCGGCCTGCATCACGAGCAGCAGCACCAGGAGCTGATCCTCACCGATATCCTCCACGCCTTCTCGGCGAACCCGCTCGCGCCGGCCTACGCGCCGTCCGTGCCGCGCGCGGTGACGGAAGACCAGCCGCTCGGCTGGATCGATCACCCCGGCGGCATCGTGGACATCGGCCATGACGGCCCGGCCTTCGCCTTCGACAACGAGACGCCGCGCCATCGAGTCTTGCTGCAGCCCTACCGCATCGCCTCGCGCCCGGTCAGCAATGGCGAGTATCGCCGCTTCATCGCCGACGGCGGCTATCGCAAGCCCGAGTTCTGGCTGTCCGACGGCTGGGCCTTCGTTCAACGCGAGGGCCTGGATGCGCCCGCCTATTGGCGCGGCGCGCAAGCGTTCTCTTTGCAGGGCCTCCATGCGCTTGAAGAGCACGCGCCGGTCTCCCATGTGAGCTTCTACGAGGCCGCCGCCTATGCCGCATGGGCCGGGGCGCGCCTTCCGACGGAGTTCGAATGGGAAGCCGCGTCGCGACAGCTCAAAGGCACCGGCCAGGTGTGGGAATGGACGCGCTCGTCCTACGATCCCTATCCCGGCTTCCGTCCGTTCGGCGGCGAGGTCGTCGAGTACAACGGCAAGTTCATGAGCGGCCAGCTCGTGCTGCGCGGCGGCTCGATCGCGACGCCGCCCGGCCATATCCGCTCGACCTATCGCAATTTCTTTCCACCGTCCGCGCGTTGGCAGTTCAGCGGCATACGACTCGCAGGTGATGCATGAGCCCCGCCGTGATTGCCCTTCGCGCCCGCAAGGCCGAGAACGATTTCACCGAAGCGCTGCTGGACGGGTTGTTCCGCAGCCCCAAGCGCATCCCGGCGAAGTTCTTCTATGACGCGCAGGGCTCGGAGCTGTTCGAGAAGATCACCGCGCTGCCGGAATATTATCCGACGCGCACCGAGCTCTCGATCCTCACCGAGCACGCCGCCGAGATGGCCGCGCTGATCGGCCCCGACGTGGAGCTGGTCGAGTTCGGCGCCGGCGCGCTGCGCAAGGTGCGGCTGCTGCTCGACGTGCTACCCGATGCGCACGCCTATCTGCCGATCGACATCTCCGGCGATTATCTGATGGACGTCGCGGCCGTGCTGAAGGACGAGTACCCCGGCCTGCGCATCCGCCCCGTGGCCGGCGATTTCACCCGCGCCATCGCGCTCGGCCCGCTGAGCGCCGGGGCGCGCGCCCGCGCCGGATTCTTCCCCGGCTCGACCATCGGCAATTTCACCCGCGCCGAGGCGGTGACCTTCCTGCGCCAGGCCAAGCAGACGCTGAACGGCGGCGGTCTTCTGATCGGCGTCGATCTGGTGAAGGATCCGGCGGTGCTGCATGCCGCCTACAACGACGCGGCCGGCGTGACGGCGGCATTCAACAAGAACCTCCTGGTGCGCGCCAACCGCGAAGCCGGCGCGGACTTCGACACGGGCGCTTTCGCGCATCACGCGACCTACAACCCGCTCGCCCGGCGCATCGAGATGTACTTGGTCAGCCTCGCGGAGCAGCGCGTGCGCGTCGCCGGCGAGACGGTGCTGTTCGCGCAAGGCGAAGCGATCCACACCGAGGACTCGCACAAATACACGCTCGACGGCTTCCGCATGCTGGCGGCCGAGGCGGGTTACGTCGTGCGCCATGTGTGGATGGACGCGAACGAGCTGTTCAGCGTGCAGTGGCTGGAAGCGGCTTAAATACCAAACCCCATTGTCATGGCCCGCAAAAGCGGGCCATCCAGTTGGTGCGCTTATCCTGTTGCAGTTGTAGCTGCGTCACCTGGATGGCCCGCTTTTGCGGGCCATGACATGAAGCGATAAAGCTCAACTCGCGACGAACAGGATAGGCCCTTTCCACTTCGTCAACACGGCGTTCGCGGTGTTGCCGAAGAAGAGCTGTTCGCCGGGGCGGCGGCTCACCCCCATCACGATCACGTCGAAGCTGCCCTGCGCGCGCCGCAGGATCGCGGTGTCCGCCGCGCCGGTCGAATGCAGCGAGGTGCGCAGCGTCACATCATAGCGCTCGCCGAGCTCGGCGATGTCCTTCAGCACCGCCTCTTCCTGCGCCCGGGTGCGCGCCGTGGCGCCGGCCTGCGTCACATAAAGCGTGGTGACCCGCGCCCCCAGCGGCCGCGCCACTGCGAAGGCCAGCTCGGCGGCGTTGCGCGAAGCAGGCGTGCCGTTGACCGGTACCAGCACGCGCAGCCGCCCGTTGAGTGCGGGCAGGGCGTCGTCCTTCGTCGTGGCCAAAAGCGCCAGCGGACCGGTGAAATCCTTGGTCAGCCGGTTGATCTCGTCGCAGAAATCGCCGTCTTCACCATGGGTCTCGTCGAGCCCGATCATCATCAGGTCGAAGCCCTTGCGCGCCTCGTCGGCGATGGCGCTTTTGTCGGCGGTGCTCTCGACCCGGCTGGTGATCGGCACCTTGTCGGGATCGGTCTCCGCCTCGTCCTTCTTGGCGACCTGCTGGCTCTTCTTGGCGCCGACCTTCACTTGGCGGCTGGCGCCGTCCTTCGGCTCCTCCGCGTCGACATTGCCCATGCGCACGATGGTGATCGGCATGCCCTTGGCGCCGGCCACCAGTCCCGCGAGCCTTGCGGCGAATTTGCCGTGCTTGCTGTCGTCCACCGCCAGAAGCAGCCGTTCCAGCTTGGTGACGAAGCCCTTCTCGTCCAGCGTCTCGCGTTCGACACGCTTCTTCTCTTCGTCGCCCAGCGGCAGCGCGTTCAGCGCGCGGCGCAGCATCGGCGGCATCGCCATGGTGGTGATCACCGCCATGGTGACGATCATGGTGTACATGTTCTGCGACAATGCCCCCATGCCGAGGCCGATCGAGGCGACGATCACCTCCGTCGAGCCGCGCGCGTTCATCGCCGAGCCGACCGCGACCGACTGCTTGAAGTGCAGGCCGCCGATCTCGCCACCCAGGAAGGCGCCGGTGAACTTGCCGACGCTGGCGATCAGAACCAGCCCGCCGGTCAGCAGCGCGAGATGCCAATCCTTGAGGATCGTGAGGTCGGCGGTGAGGCCCGCCAGGCCGAAGAACACCGGCATGAACAGCGCGGTGATCACGCCGCGCAGCTGGTCCTCGACATGCTCGGTGAGGATCGGCGACTCGCCGATCAGGATGCCGGCGACGAAGGCGCCGAGCACCGTGTGCACGCCCAGCAGCTGGGTCATCTCCGCCATCACGCCCATGATGACGAGGATCATGGTGATGACGGGGAATTCGCTGCGGAAATTGTCGTTCGCCCAGCGGATCAGCCAGAAAACGATGCTCCGGCCGACGGTGAAGCTGAAGCCCAGGAACGCGGCGACGCCGGCGACCTGGAGACCGACGGTCTTGTAGTCGAACTTGCCGTGCCCGGCGATGCCGAAGGTGATGGCGATGATGATCCAGCCGATCGTGTCCTCGATGATCGCGCTCGCGACGATGACCTGGCCGACGTCGCGGCGCATGAACTGCATCTCGCGGATGATGGTGGCGACGATCTTGACCGACGAGATCGACAGCGCCGTGCCCAGGAACAGCGACGGGATCAGCCGTCCATGCCCCTCCGGCAGGATCGAGTCCGGCAGGAACTGCCCCAGCGTGAAACCGAGCGCGAACGGCACCGCGATGCCGGTCGCCGAGATCGCCGCCGACGCCCAGCCGACTTTGCGCACCAGCTTGAGGTCGGTCTCCATGCCGGTCAGCAGCAGCAGCATCAGGATGCCGAGCTGCGACACGGCGTTGATCATCGCCTGCTGCTCCGCCGCGCTGGGAAAGACGAATTTCTGCACGTCGGGCAGCAAGAGCCCGAACAGGCTCGGCCCCAGCATGATTCCGGCCAGC
>DASZMT010000023.1:0-39086 GCA_035551495.1 Rhizomicrobium sp.
CGAAGGCGGATCGGCAAGCCCGCCCCACAAAGATTCATTCGCTTCCTGCTCCGCCGCGAAACAGCGCGTGCGCACGAACCGGTTGCGATAATTCGCGTGGCCGTCGCGAAAACTGATCTGGTGGATCATCCCGTCGCCGTCGAACGGATGGAAACGGCCGAGCGGCTGATGGATCTGGTTCTCGGTGTTGCGCAGATAGACGCCGTCGATGTCGGCGGGAATCTTGCCTTCGATGACGTCGAGGTCGAAGGCGTCGACCTCCTCATGCAGCGGCGTCCAGGCGCCGTTGAGATAGGGATGGTTGGACGGCTTCAGCGAAGTCTTGATCGGCGGCAGCTTTTCGACACGCATGGTTTCGTCCCTCCTCCCTGTCATGGCCCGCGAATGCGGGCCACCCAGGTGACACCTGCTCTGCTGCGGCAGGTCGATCTCAGCTTAATCTTTCAAAAGCGTGCCGTCTTCACCTGGGTGGCCCGCACTCCGGCGGGCCATGACACCGGGGCGGGACGACTAGTTTCCCGATACTGAATCGACGTGACCGAACATGCGTTCGAGTCGTGCAAGCATTTCCGGCGGCAGCGGGCCGCGCGTGATGGAGGCGGCGTTTTCCTTCAGATGCGCCACCTTGCCGGTACCGGTGAGCACGATGTCGATGCCCTTCTCGTGGCGGCAGAAGCGATAGGCGGCGTCGACGATATCGCCGAGGAAGCCGAGCGGCGCGTCCGCGTCGAAGCTCGAACGGTCGAGCTGGCCGGCCTTTTCGATCGCGGCGAGCGCATCCTTCAGGCCGTCGGGATTGGAGAGGGCGCGGCGCACGGCGAACATGTCCTGCGTGCCGATATTGTCTTCGCGCGTGAGCTTCAGAACGTTGTGGCGCGCCGATGGGTTCAGCAGGTTGAAACCGACCATCACGACGTCCCACGCGCCGGACGGGATCGCCTTCGTCAGCATCGCGTGGCTGGTGTCGCTGCCGAAATGCTCGGTGATGCCGAGGAAGCGGATCTTGCCCTGCTCCCGCGCCTTGATCAGCGCCGGCACGATCTCCGCGTTCACGTGACCCAGCTGGTGCACCAGGATGCCGTGCAGATTGTAGAGATCGACGTAATCGGTGCCGAGGCGCGCGAGGTTCTTGTCGAGCTGTTCGAGCACTTGCGCGCCGGTGAAGAACGGCGCGTCCGGCGCACCCCAAGGCTGGATCGCGGTCTTGGTCGAGATGTGGACCTTGTCGCGGCTGCCGCGCACCGCCTCGCCGACGATCTTCTCGGTGCCGTAGGCGGCGGCAGTGTCGATCCAGTTGACGCCGAGATCGATGGCGGCCTTCACCACCGCGACGCTGTCGTCGAACGAGGCGCCTGAGGACTGCCCGAGACGGCTATGGCCGCCGCAGCCGAGGCCGGCAACGCTGACGCGAAGGCCGGTGCGGCCGAGCGTGGTGTATTCCATGCGGCGATTATTGGGCGCCGCAGCCCTCCTCGCAAGCGCCGCCGCCCATCGCCATGCAGCCGCAGCCGCCATATTCGCGCTTGATGCGGTCGAGATGGGCGTCGAGCGCGGCGCGCAGCACCTGCTGGCGGGTCAGGCCCTTCTTCACCGCGGCGATGCCGATGCGCTCGAACTCGGCCTGGCTGAGCGTCACCATCATGCGGTGCGGCTTGTCGCCGGACGGCGGCGGTGGCGGCGGCGTTTCGGCTTTCGGCGGGGGCGCGGCGGCGACGGGCAGGACCGGTGACGGCGGCGGCGGCGGCATCGGCGCCGGCGCGCGCTGCCAGAACAGCGACGGCTTGGCGCCGGTGGCGGCGACGGCGGACGGCGTTGCATCGCCCTTGCGGACGAAAAGCTCGGAGGTGAGCGGCGCGAAACGGGACATGCTTTGAGCTTCCTCCTATTGCGGGCGATCGGCGCTGCGGCGGCCGAAGGGGTGCGCGCGGCGGTCGACGCCGGCGAAGGGCGCGATGGTGGTGCGGCGGTCGAGCACCAGGCGGCGCTCGCCGGGGGGCAGGAGCGGCGGCGGGACGGGCGACATTCCTTCGAGCGCCGACGGGTCGGGTTCCAGTTGCGGCGGCGGCCGGTCGTCGCTCATCGACGACAGCGCGGCGGTGGCGAGATGCGCGGGGCGGATGTCCGGCAAGAGCTTCGTGTCGCCGGTGAGGCGCGACATGCGCTCCTGGATATAGAGCCACAGGTCGCGGATCTCTTTTGCGGACTGGGATTTGGCGACGACCTCGCCCACGGTGCGGCCGTCGACCATCGAGGCGGCAAAGTCGACGCGATGATGCAGCGTGACCGGCGCCACGGTGCCGTGCTGCGACAGCGCGATGGCGGCCTCGCCGGTGATGCGGGCGCGCGGCGTCGCGGCGTTGACGACGAAGAGCACCGGCTTGCCGTGGCGCTCGGCGATGTCGACGGTGGCGCCGACGGCGCGCAGGTCGTGCGGGCTGGGCCGGGTCGGGATGGCGACGAGATCGGCATGCGCCACGACCTGGCTGATCGAGGCGGTGATGGCGGGCGGCGTGTCGATCACAGCAAGGCGGATGCCGGCAGCCTCGAGCTGCTGCAGCGCGGCACCCAATTCGAGCAGGCCGACCTTGGCGAAGTGCGGCGTCTGCGACTGGCGCGCGTTCCACCAATGGGAGAGCGAACCTTGAGGATCCGTATCGATCAGCGCCACCGGGCCGATACCGGCCTGGTCCGCCTCCACCGCGAGATGGCCCGACAGCGTCGTCTTGCCCGAGCCGCCCTTCTGGGACGCCAGAACCAGTACGTGCATCTTGTCCCCCTTCGCCGAAACGCCGGCCGAATATGCTAGGCTGTTGTACCGATGAGGACTTACGGCACGCTGAAGGTTGCACATCGCAATTGCCGCGAACTTTAATCGAACGTGTCGCGAATGACGGAGAAAGCATGATCTGGCGTCCGCTTGCGCTTGCCCTTACCACCGCGTCGATCGCGTTTGCGGCCGCACCGGCACCAACGCCGGCACCGGCACCGACGCTGCCCGTGCAGGATTGGACGAACATCGAGAGCGTGACGGTGACCGCGCCGCCGCCGGGCCCGGCGCTGTGGCACATCCAGAAGGGCAATTCGGACGTCTGGATCCTGGCGACGGTCGGGCCGCTGCCCAAGGGCCTGACATGGGATTCGAGCGAGGTCGCGGGCCTGATGAAGGGCGCCAATGCGGTGCTGCTGCCGCCGCGCGGCCAGGTCGGGTTCTTCGAAGGCTCGTGGTTCCTGCTGACGAGCTTGAGCACATTGGAGCAGCCGGACGGCACGACGCTCGAATCCACCTTGCCCGAACCGCTCAAGAGCCGTTTCATCGCGACGCGCAAGCGGATCGACGAGGATGCGGATCGTTACGACTCGTATCTCGGCGGCGTGGCGGCGCTGCGGCTCGAAAGCGATTACTGGGATCATGCCAAGCTGACGCCATATGAGCCGCAGAACACCATCGAGCATCTCGCCTCGCATGCCGGGGCGAGCGCGCGGCCGGTGGCGGAGTATCCCGCGATGAGCGTCGTCAAGGACGTGCCGAAGATGTCGCCGCAGGCGCATCTGCGCTGCATGGAATACGCCATCGGCGATATCGAAGGGCAGGAGGCGCATGCGGTGGCCGCGGCGCAGGCCTGGGCGACCGGCAATCTCGCGGTCGTGAAGGCGAACTATGTCGAGACCAAGCTCGACGACTGCTTCCAGCAGAACAACGCCTATGCGGCGCTGCGCGAGACCGCAATCCGCGATATGACGAACGCGATCGTCGCGGCGTTGAACAAGCCGGGCCGCACCGTGGTGGCGATGCCGATGGGCTTCCTCTTGCGCAAGGGCGCGGTGCTGGAGCGGCTCGAGGCGGCGGGTCTGACCGTGCAGGGGCCGCCGGGCGGTTAGACCAACGTCGCCTGGGTCTTGGCCGCGATCTCGCCTTCGAGCACGTCGGGCGCGCGCTCGATCAGCTTGAGGCCGCCGGGCACCACGTCGAACACGCCGAGATTGGTGATGATGCGGTGGACGCAGCCCTTGCCGGTGAGCGGCAGCGAGCACGACTTCAGCAGCTTGGAGTTGCCGCTCCTGTCGGTGTGATCCATCGTCACGACGCAGCGCTTGACGCCCGCGACCAGGTCCATCGCGCCGCCCATGCCTTTCACCAGCTTGCCCGGCACCATCCAGTTGGCGAGGTCGCCGGTCTGCGACACCTCCATCGCGCCGAGGATGGAGAGATCGATATGGCCGCCGCGGATCATCGCGAAGCTGTCGGCCGATGAGAAATACGAGGTGCGATCGAGCTCGGTGATGGTCTGCTTGCCGGCGTTGATCAGATCGGCGTCGACGTCGTTGTCGAGCGGGAACGGACCCATGCCGAGCATGCCGTTCTCCGACTGCAGCGTCACGTCCATGCCGTCGGGGATATAGTTCGCCACCAGCGTCGGGATGCCGATGCCGAGATTGACGTAAAAGCCGTCGCGCAATTCGCGCGCCGCGATCTTGGCGAGATCGTCACGGGTCCAGGGCATGGGTGTTCTCCTACGTCTCGTAAACGCGTGTACGGGTTTGATGTGGTTCAATCACGATGAACCGTGCATTGATGTCGCCGCTCAACTCAGTGAGCGCACGTAAGACGGTGTCTATGCGCCGACGAAGGCTGACCCGCTCCAACCGCATCAACAGTACGGCAGGCGGGCGCTTTTCGGCATGTTCCGCGAGCGCGCCGAAGTCGTGATCGTTTGTGAGCAGGACACGACCCTCATTCTGTGCAAGCTCAAACACCATGCCGTCGTCGATACTCGGCGATGTGTCGAGGATGGAAATCACGTCGTGGCCTGCCTTTCGCAGGTCATTGACCAGTTCACGCTCGCAATTCTCGTCAGCAAGAACCTTCATTCGGCGGCAAGCGGATCGGTCCGCTCGCCCGACAGCAGAGCGGCAGCGTAGGCGCAAGCCGCGCGCACGTCGTCCTCAGTCAGCCGCGGCTGATATTCGGCGACGATTTCCGCTGCCGACATTCCGATAGCCAGCTCGTTCATGATGTGCTCAACCGTGATCCGCGTACCACGGATCACCGGCTTGCCGACCATGACCTTGGGATCGACAGAAATGCGATTCAGAAGATCATCCATGGCATCGTCCTTTCCGGCCCGATTATAGCGCCTCAGGCGTTCTCCCGCACGGTGCGTTTCTCGATGCGTTTCTCGTAGTTGGCGCCGGCGATGATCCTTTGCACGAAGATGCCTGGCGTGTGGATCGTGTCGGGGTCGAGGCTGCCGACCGGCACCAGCTCTTCCACCTCGGCCACCGTCATCTTGCCGGCCGTCGCCATCATCGGGTTGAAGTTGCGCGCCGTCTTGCGGAAGACGAGGTTGCCCTGCGCGTCGCCCTTCCACGCCTTGACGATCGAGAGGTCGGACACCAGGCCCGTCTCCATGATGTAGGTCACGCCGCCGAAATCCTTGTGCTCCTTGCCCTCGGCGATCAGCGTGCCGACGCCGGTCTTGGTGTAGAAGCCGGGGATGCCGGCGCCGCCGGCGCGGATGCGCTCGGCCAGCGTGCCTTGCGGATTGAACTCCAGCTCCAGTTCGCCGGAGAGATATTGCCGCTCGAAGGTCGCGTTCTCGCCGACATAGGACGACACCATCTTCTTGATCTGGCGGGTCTGCAGCAGCAGGCCGAGGCCGAAATCGTCGACGCCGGCGTTGTTGGAGATCACGGTCAGGCCCTTGGTGCCCGCAGCGGCGATCGCGGCGATCAGCTTCTCCGGAATGCCGCACAGGCCGAAGCCGCCGGACATCACGGTCATGCCGTCGAACAACACGCCGTCGAGCGCGGCCTTGGCGTCGGGATAGACTTTCTTCTGGCGCATTGGGAACCTGCGAGGAGGACGGCGCGAGTATAGCGCGTCACTGCGACCAGGACAGGCCGAAGCCGAGCACGCGGGGCGCGGCATAGTTGGTCACGCCGTCGGCACTTTCGGTCGTGGCGACGCGGGCGTTGAAAAGATTGCTGCCATCGACATAAGCCGAGACGCCGTCCCACACGCGATAGGAGATCCGCGCGTCGAGCGTGGTCGCGGGCGCCAGCGTCAACGTGTTCTGGTCGTCGGCGAAGCGCGCCGTCTCGTAGCGCAGATCGGCGGTGACGGTGAGCCGGTCGAGCGGCGTCGCGCGGAAGCCGCCGGCCAGCGTGAAGCGCGGCGCCTGGGCCGGGCGCTTGCCGGTGAGTTGCACCGCCGCGGTGCCCCCTTCGACATGGGCGTCGACATAGTCGAGCGCGGCATGCAGCTCGAGCCAATCGGCGGCGTGCCAGTGCGCCTCGCTCTCGATTCCGGTGGCGTCGATATTGCCGGCGTTCTGGCGCTGGATGAGAAGGCCGCCGGCCTGCACCGCGCCGAGACCCGCGATCGTCACCGGACCGTGCGCCACCGTGACGTTGGTGATCGCGTCGTTGAGTTCGTTGGTGAAGCCGGCGACATCCCACGAGAATTTCGTGCCGTCCTGGCCGAAGCCGATCTCCGCGCCGTAGAGCTTTTCGGGCGTGAGGCCGGGATTGGCTTCGGTGAGGTTCAGGCCCTGGCGGAACGGACGATAGAGTTCGTTGAGCGAGGGCGCGCGGAAGCCGCCATAGGCCGCGCTGCGCAGATAAAGATCGCCGCCCAGTTCTTGCCGCAAGCCGAGGCGCGCGGTCGGCACGATGCCGCTTTTCGACGGCGTACGCTGGTCGACGGTGACCGCGCCGCTGGCGATCACGTCCTGGACGAGATGCCCGCCGGTCGAGGCCCATTGGTCGGCGCGCACGCCGAGCGTGATCAAGAGGTCGCCCCGATGCGCCGCGCTTTCGAGATAGAGGCCACCGACGAAGGTGCGGCCGCCGCTGTCGCGGTTCATCGTGAAGGCGCCGGCGACCGGCTGATAGTGCTCTTTCGAGTCGCCTTGGGTGAAGCGCGCGTCGCCGCCGATCTCCCAGTCGATCGCGCTCCACGATCCGCGCAGCGCGGCGTTGAAGCCGAAGCCGAGCGCCGGCGTCGAATACTGATCGTTGGTCAGCGTGGTGCCGGTGCGGTTCGGCTCGGTGATCGAGACCGAGGTGTTGGTGAAGCCGGTGTTGCGCAGCCAGGCCTGCAGGCGCCAGCCGAGATCGCCGCCGCTCTGCGGATGCGCCAGCGTCAGGCTCGCGGTCACGCCGTCGGCCGATGACGTAGAGCCCGCGAGGCCGCTGTCGCGGTTCTCGCCGTACGCGCCGAGGCGCAGCGAGAGCAACGTGTCGGCCATCGGCTCGATCTCGGCACGCAGCGAGACGTTGCGGGCGTGCAGCGTCACCGCGTCGTCGGCAGCGCCGCGCTGGGCCGGATCGACCGGAATCCAGCCGTCGCTGTCGATGTCGGAGGCGCTGGCGAACAGCGATACCGGGCCAAGCGTCGCGCCGCCGGACGCGGCGACGCGGCGGCCGTTCTCCTGCATCGATCCGGCATCGGCCGCGACCAGGCCGTCGCCCCGCGCCTCGCTGAGGGCGATGACGCCTGTGAGCGCGCCGGCACCGTAAGGCCCCGCGCCCGCGCCGCGCACGACTTGCGCGCCGCCGATGTCTTCGGCCGGCAGCGACGACCAGATCACCCAGTTGCCGAAGGGATCGTTCTGCGGCACGCCGTCGAGCGTGACGAGGGCGCGGCCGGCGCCGGACGGCGCGATCGCGCGCAGCGACACGCCCTGCGTCGTCGGATTGGCGGAGAGCGAGGAGTCGCGGCGAAACAGCGACAGGCCGGGGACCTGCGACAAGGCTTCGTCGAGCATCGGCGCGGTGCGCAGTTCGGACTGCGGCAAGTCGACGACGGAAAAGGCGTTGTTGCCGAGCGGATCGGGCGGACTGGCCGTGACGACGACGGTCTCGACCGGCGCCGCGTGCGCGGCGGCGGCGAGCGCGAGGACGGCGGTCGAAAGAAAGAGGGCGCGGCGAGTCATGCGCCGCGACGCTAGCGTGGTTTGAGAAATGTTTCACGCGGAGCCGCCAAGGCACTGAGTTTGAGAGCCTCTCCGTGTCCTCTGTGCCTCTGTGCGATACCTATTTTCAATCGCACAGAGGACACGGAGTTCGCGCGAACCTCCGCGGTCTCCGCGGCTCCGCGTGTTTCAAAATTGCAGCAGCGCGCTCCGATGGTTGTTTGGGTGTTCATGGATGGCCGCCACGAGGGCGGCCATGACGGTTGGGGGTCGGTTGCGGGGGAGCGAAAACCCTCCAGCGCACGCCCCATAAAATAAGGCGGGCGGCACGTCCTGCGCTGCCGACATTTCGGCTGCGCGAGGTGTGACACCCGCCCCGGTCCATAGCTCGACAGGCAGGCCGGCCACCGGTCTTTGTCCAAGAACCGGCCGCGCAAGCGCCTTCGCTTCACCACCCTGGAGAGTCGCGGATGACGCGAGCTGGCCACCCTCCCCTGTCTGACGACCTCGCCGGTTTTGCAGCCTCACGCAGGCCTGGCGCCTGCCCGAAAGACCGGAAATGACCGGCCTGTGGGAGGAAAGTGTGCTTTCTTGATTACGTGTGATGTATATAAGTAACAATCAGGGGTTGTGCAAGGCTTTTTAAAAACAAACCCGCTTGTCAGCAGCACAGCGGACGGGTGGGTATTGATCTCCGATCGAAATCAACGCTCTATTGACCCTAGTCAACGCATATAGCAATTTAGTCAACGATATCATTCGAACGCGGACGCGCGAGAGAAGCGAAATGGCGACAAAGAAGCCAACGAGCCCTGACGACTGGATTGCGTTGGAATTCGAAATATCGACGTTGTTCGACGGCGCGCCAATCGATGAAGAAGACCTGTTCGCTGGACGGGCGTCCGAAGTCCGCAAAGTTCTAGAAGCGGTGCTGACACGGGCAAAGCACGCCGTCTTGTTCGGTGAGCGTGGTGTCGGCAAGACCTCGCTTTCAAATGTCTTTTGGAAGAGATTCAGCAAAAGCCTTCGAAGCTTTGTAGTGGCTCGTGTTCAAGCAGGACCGGCGGATTCTTTTTCCTCTCTTTGGATACGGGCCTTGGATGAATTGTACGCCGCGGGCGTGTCTTCCGGACACGCAGACAATATGCAGTTCGAAACCCGGTTCGAAACAGTTACGCCATCACAGATACGCAGAGAATTGCAGAAAATCGGCCCAAATATAGTCCCCATAATAATCATCGATGAATACAATGAGGTTATAGACGCAGACGCTAAGAAACTAACTGCAAACCTCATCAAGGAATTCTACGATTTCACGGTGGGCACGACCGTGGTCCTCGTCGGTGTTGCCGAGAATTGCGCGGAACTCATCGTCGATCACGCATCTATCGATCGCGCCCTTGTCCAAGTCCCGCTTGGCAGAATGTCAAATTCGGAACTCAAGGAAATCATTCAAAAACGAGCGACTTTGACGATCATGTCATTCGAGCCGGATGCGATGTGGACGATTATCGCGTTGTCTCGCGGCCTTCCCTATTTTACCCAGACGCTTTCGAAGTACGCAGCACTTCATGCGATCGGTGATCACAGAATCTCCGTAACGAACGACGATGTCGAACGGTCAATGGACCGGTTCATCGAAGAAACGGAAAAGACTTTTCGAGATCGTTATCGAGATGCCACGCGCAGCAACCAGGAAAATTTTTTTCAGCAGTCGCTGCTTGCTTGCGCGCTCGCGTCAACCGATGACGAGGGCTTTTTTACGGCCAATGACGTGGTTGAGCCGTACACCGCTATAATGGGCGAGAAGAAACGGATCGCGCATTTCGAAAAACACTTGCGGCGCTTTTCGACCGACGAGGGGGGAAATATCCTCATTAAACGTGGCGGCGACCGTCAGCAGCAATTTCGCTTTGCAGATCCGATGATGCAGCCTTACGTGATCATTCGCGGGATCCAGAGCAAGATGATCGACGAGATGGCAAAGGCCATTCTGCTTCGGCGAGAACAAGGCGAGTTTCCCATCTAACGCACTCCGATACCGAACCAATCATCACTCCCTCGGCAGCACGCTGAACAGCACCTCTTCCGCCTGGCTGCCCGAGGCGGCGGCAATCTGGGATGGGGTCGGGTCTGGGCCCGGAAGCTGGAAGCCGTGACCGCGCAGATTGGCGGCCAACGCCGCCGGCGTCGTCTTCAGCACCGGCGCGAGGGCGGATAGACGCGCCGTCGTCAGCAGGCCGACCGCGCGGAACAGCGGATTGCCGTGCGGGCCATGTGGGCCGCGCGGCCCACCGTGACTGTCCTGCGTCGCGAAGGGCAAGGCCGCGACGACGCACAGCGCCAGCACGATCCAGAGCGCGGCATGGCGGACGTAGCGCGCCAGCCCATTCCAGTTGCGCCACAGATGCAGAAGGAAGCCGAGCAGGAACGCCATGCTCAGCCATTCGTGCATCTCGTGGAACGTGCCTTGCGCCCAATGGAAGAACAGCGCGGTGCCGGACACCGCGCTGATCAAAAAGAGTCCGAGGGTCAGCGGCGTCGCGAGGCTCTTAAGCTGCGCCGTCAGGCGCGGCGCGGGAACGGCGTCATTCATGCCTGCGCGCCTTCGTAGCGGCTGACCTCGAGGCCGGCGCCGACCGGGAGCAGCACGCTCGTCATGCCGGGCTTGGCGCGCACCGCCTTGCCATAGCGCGCGACCTCCTCGCCGCCGGGACGGATCATGTTGTCCGCCACGACGATCGCGCCGGGATTGAGCTTGGGATAGAAGGCGTCGAGACACGGCACATAGAGATCCTTCCAAAGATCGAGCAGCACGAAGTCGATGCCGTGCGGCAGCGCATCGATCAGCGCGAGCGCGTCGCCGACCTGGAAGTCGACATGGGCGGCGAGGCCGGCCTTCGCCGCCATCTCTTTCGCATGCGCCGACTTGTAGTCCTGCAGCTCGAGCGTGGTGAGGCGGCCGCCGCTGGCGCGCGCCGCGTCGGCGAGCCAGATGCCGGAATAGCCGTAGGAGGTGCCGATCTCCAGGATGTTCGGCGCTTTGAGGCCGGTGGCGAGGATGTGCATCAGCTGGCCGGTCTCGGGGCCGACCGCGAGCAGGAACTGGTCGCGGCCGCCGCCCCAACCGCGCGTGCGCATCTGTTCGTGCTCGGCGGCGATGCGCGCGTGATAGGCGTCGAGCACGGCGGCGACGTTTGCGTCCATGGGATGTGGTCCTTCAATCAAGCTTCACTGTCATGGCCTGCAACAGCGGGCCATCCAGTTGGGTTCTGCACAATGGAGAAAAATTCGCGGAGATATGCCTTCGATGGAGGTGCAGGCGTCACCTGGGTCCGCCGCATTCGCGGCGGATGACACGCGGGGACTGCGCGCCCTATCGCCACGCGGTTGCTCTAACTCCGTTCCACCGCTTGCGCGGCGGTGTCGAGGGCGGCAGCGATCGCATCGGCGGCCTTGTCGTCGAGCGCGCCCTGTTTCAGGCGCAGGCGCATCGCGGTCTTGAGATTCTCCATCGCACGCACGACGGGCGACGGTGCGTGGCCGCGGCGGCCGCCGCCGTCTTCCGCCGCGGCGGAGAGGCGGGCACGCAGCGCATCGGCCTGGGCGCGGTTGGCGGCGAGGAAGGATTCGCCTTCGGGCGTGATCGCGTATTGCTTGCGTCCCGCCTCGCTTTCGGTGACGCGGGCATAGCCCATGTCGTCGAGCCAGGCGAGCGTCGGATAGATCACGCCGGGGCTGGGGGAATAGCTGCCGCCGGACTGCTCCTCGATCAGCTTGATGAACTCGTAGCCGTGGCGCGGCTGCTCCGCGATCATCGCGAGCATGACGAGGCGCAGGCCGCCGTAATCGAACATGCGGCCATGGCCGCCGCCATGGCGATGGCCATGGTCGTGCCCGTGGTGGCGATGGTGGTCTTCGGGGTGGGATTGGCGGTGTTTGCCGCCGTGATGATGTGCTCTCATGCGAGCGATATAGTTCTCGATATATCGCAAGTCAAGATATATCGAGATATAATCTCAAGTCACCCTGTCCGCGAGGGAGGGCAGGTACGCGTTGACTCTCTGCGTCGCCTCGTACACCGTACGCGTACCACGTACGAGACGTCATGCCCAAAGAGCTTTCCAGCGAGGACTTCGAGGCGGTGCGCGCGCGGATCGGCGCGGCGGCGACGGCGCTCTATGCCGCCGGAGGCGTCGGCGCGATCACCATCCGCGATATCGCGCGAACACTTGGGCGTTCGCCGATGGGGCTCTATCGCTATTTCGCCGACCGCGAGGAGATCCTCGCCTTCGTGCGGGCGCGCGCCTTCGACCAGTTCTCCGACCGGCTGGAAGCGGCCTTCGCCAGCGGCGGCGACAGCTTCGCACGGGCCCGCGCGGTGGGCCGCGCCTATCTCGACTTCGCGCTGCAGAATCCGAATGCCTACCGGCTGATGTTCGATCTCGATCCGCCGGACGAGGCGAAGCATCCCGACCTGCGCCGCGCGGGAAAACGCGCCGGCGAGACCGTGACGCGGCATGTGAAGGACCTCGTCGCTTCCGGCGTCGTGCATGGCGACCCCAAGCTGATCGGCAACGCGCTGTGGGCCGCGGCCCATGGCGTGATCGTGCTGCACCTCGCGGGGCGCCTGCCCGCCGGGATGGATGTCGAGGACCTCTATTTCGAGACCATGCGGCTCACCTTTCGTGGCGCGCGGACGCCCGCCTCGTCCGCGAAGGTACCCCGCAAATCCGCTTAGCAATTCGCAACAGGAGAGAACGTCATGGCTTTGAAGGGTGCGCTCACCAAGAAACTGTCGATCCCGGTGATCGGCTCGCCGCTGTTCATCATCTCGGGGCCGGACCTGGTGATCGCGCAGTGCAAGGCGGGCATCATCGGCTCGTTCCCGTCGCTCAACGCGCGTCCGCTCTCGATGCTCGACGAATGGCTGGCGCGCATCGTCGAAGAGCTCGCGGCGTGGGACCGCGCCCATCCGGAACGCCCGAGCGCGCCCTTCGCGGTCAACCAGATCGTGCACAAATCGAACGACCGGCTGATGCAGGACCTCGAGCTCTGCGTGAAGTACAAGGCGCCGGTGGTGATCACCTCGCTGGGCGCGCGCGAGGACGTCAACGCGGCGGTGCATTCCTATGGCGGCGTCGTGATGCACGACATCATCAACAACAAGTTCGCGAAGAAGGCGATCGAGAAGGGTGCCGACGGCCTCATCGCGGTGGCGGCGGGCGCGGGCGGCCATGCCGGCGTGCTGTCGCCCTTCGCGCTCGTGTCCGAAATTCGCGAGTGGTTCGACGGGCCTCTTGCCTTGTCCGGGGCTATCGCCACCGGAGGCGCTGTCTTGGCGGCGCAGGCGATGGGCGCGGACTTCGGCTATATCGGCTCGGCCTTCATCGCCACGCAGGAAGCCAACGCCGACGCCGGCTACAAGCAGATGATCGTGGAGTCGGCCGGCGACGACATCGTCTACACCAACCTCTTCACCGGCGTGCACGGCAACTATCTGCGCCCCAGCGTGGTGCGCGCCGGGCTCGATCCCGACGACCTGCCCGTCAGCGATCCCTCGAAGATGAATTTCGGCTCGGGCGGCAACACCAAGGCGAAGGCGTGGAAGGACATCTGGGGCTGCGGCCAGGGCATCGGCGCGGTCAAGCATGTGCCGACTGCGGGCGAAATGGTGTCGCGGCTGAGGCGCGAATACGATGAGGCCCGCACACGCATCGCGGCGCCGCGCCTGGCCGCGGCAGCGGAGTAGACGGCATGGCGGCGGCGCTGGAATCCATCGGACCGACGGTCGTTCGCGGCGCGGAGAGCTTCCTGCTCAAGGCCGCGCATATCGGCCAGACCTTCCAGATCGATGTCTTCGCGCCGCCGGCGGCGAAAGAGCCGTTGCCCGTGCTCTACGTCACCGATGCCAGCTTCGGCTTCGGCGCGGTGGTGCAGGCGATCAGCCTGATGCAGATGACGCGCGAGCTGCCGCAAATGGTGGTGGTCGGCATCGGCTATCCGGCGAGCGTGAGCGCGAAAGAGATCGGCGGCTTGCGCTTCCGCGATTTCTGCGCCGTCGACGACCTGCAATACCGCCAGATCGTGCGCGCGACGATGCCGCCGGACGAGATGCCGCCGGCGATGGAACCCGGCGGCGCGGCGGCGTTCCTGAACTTCATCAACGACGAGGTGAAGCCGCTGATCGAGGCGCGCTATCCGATCGACACCGCCGACCAGACGCATGCCGGCATGTCGCTGGGCGGGCTGTTCGCGCTCTATGGACTGTTCGCGGCGCCGAAGAGCTTCCGGCGGGTGATCGCGCTCAGCCCGTCGATCTGGTGGGGCAGCCGCGCCATCCTTGCGACCGAGGCGGCGTTCGCCGCGGCCAGCACGGACCTGCCGGTGAACCTCTTCCTGTCCATCGGCGCGCTGGAGGAGATCGCGTTTCCGGTCGCCAAGATGGTGTCGAACCTCTATGAGCTCGACGCGGTGCTGCGGGCGCGAAAATATCCCGGTCTCAAGATGGCGATGGAGGTGTTCCCGCAGGAGACGCACAACTCGGTCTATGCCGCATCGCTCGGGCGGGGCCTGCGCACGGTGTTCGGCACGGCGCCGGGGTTTGAGAGCTGGGCCGCGCTGCGCTAGGCTCGCGCGCATGATCTATTCCGGCATCGGCGGTTGGAACTTCGAGCCGTGGCGCGAGTCCTTCTATCCCAAGGGCACGTCGAAGGCGAAGGAGCTGCAATACGCCTCGCGCCAAGTCACCTCGATCGAGGTCAACGGCACGTTCTATTCCACCTTCAAGCCGCCGACGTTCAAGAAGTGGCATGACGAGACGCCGGACGATTTCGTCTTTTCGCTCAAGGCGAACCGTTTCGCGGTGAACCGCAAGGTGCTGGGCGATGCGGGGCCGTCGATCGCGCGCTTCCTGGAAAGCGGCGTGAGCGAGCTGAAGCACAAGCTTGGCCCGATCCTGTGGCAGTTCATGGGGACCAAGAAGTTCGATCCGGCGGATTTCGAGGCCTTTCTCGCACTGCTGCCCAAGAGCATCGACGGCGTCGCGCTGCGCCATGCGGTCGAGCCGCGGCATGAGAGCTTCAAGACGCCGGCGTTCGTCGCGCTGGCGCGCAAGTACGACGCGGCCATCGTGTTCGCGGATTCCAAGAAGTACCTGACCATGCCCGACGCGACGGCCGACTTCGTCTATGCGCGGCTGCAGGAGACGCAGGAGGACGTGCCGACCGGCTACAAGCCGGCGGAGCTCAAGGCGTGGGCCGCGGCCGCGCAGGCATGGGCGGCGGGCGGACTGCCCAAAGGCATGGAGGCGGTCGGCAAGCCGGCGGCCAGGAAGACGCGCGACGTGTTCGTCTATTTCATCGCGGGCGCGAAGGTGCGCAATCCGGCGGCGGCGATGGCCTTCCTGAACGTCGTTAACGGCTGAAGATTCGCCCGGTTTGGCAGCAGTTTTGCCCCCCGAAATTGCGGCGTAGACGGAAAATTTCGCCCCCGTCGGGCCATGTTTGCAGCTATACTGTTGCGCGAAACCTCCGCAGAGCCCCCGCCCGCGACCCCCTCTTCGCGGACCCGGACCCCGCGCCACTCGCAGGAGCGTGCCCCCATGTCGGAAACCGGCAAAGAACTCGGTCGCCGCAAGGCCAACACCAGCTTCACCGCGTCCGAAGCGCGTGACGCGCTCGTCAAGAAAGAGCTGGCGGCGGAACGCGCGGCCTTCGAGGCCAAGACCGCGAAGCTGCGCGCGCTGCGCCTCGCCAAGGAAGCGGCCGATGCGGAGACCGCACTGAAGCTGGCCGCGAACGCGCCGCCGGGTGCGAAGAAGCCCGCGCGCAAGAAAGCGGCGAAGACCGCATCGGCCTGACGCGGGCGATCACAGCGCGCGACGCCGCAGGTTTGCCTGTGTGGACGATTGGGATTAGCTTTTCGCGCATGTGGGCGGCGTCCCGTCGGAGAAAGCGCAAGACTGTTACCTGATCCTTCCGCTCCGCGCCTGGACGAAACAGCCTCCCTTCCTCTTTCCGATACCGTTCCGCAGCCACCCGGCATGTGCCGGGCGGAATCTTCGTGAGCAGGACGACAGACAATGACGATCGGTACCGTGAAGTTCTTCAACACCGCCAAGGGCTTTGGCTTCATCGCGCCGGAAGGCGGCGGCAAGGACGTGTTCGTGCACGCCACCGCGGTGGAAGCCGCCGGCATGCGCAGCCTGAACGAGGGCCAGAAGGTCTCGTTCGACGTGCAGCCCGACGCGCGCGGCGCCAAGGCGGTGAACTTGAAGTCGGTGTGAGCGGTCAGACAATGCGTACGAAACGGCCGGCGGCAACGCCGGCCGTTTTGCTTTCAGCCCTTATGGCACGCCATGTCGGCATCGAGCGCCATGCCGGATTGCGGATAGGGCACCGTCATCTCGCGGTAGTGATCCGCCGAGCCGATGTCGTAGATGCGCACCACAAGCTCCACCTTGAAATTGGCGTCGCAGTTCACCGCATAGAATTGCGGGCTCGGGTCCTGGCACATCTTGACCGCGTAATAGGTCAGCCCGTCGGCCTTCTTGGCCACGCTGGCCTTGTCGAAGCACATCGGCAGGCCGCTGGCGCTGTCGCGGGTGTGCACCCAGTTGTCCGCCAAGGCGGGCGGCGCGAGCGATGCAGCGAGAAGGGATGCACAGAGAATACGGACGGCAACGCGCATGACAAGTCCCGTTCGAGCATTTCGGATGCGCGGATTATAACGAAACGCGCGAATTGCCAAAGCCCCCGCTCCTGCCGGACAATGGTTTCATGAACGACGCGACAGACAAGCTGGAGGCCCCCGCAACACGCATGGCGCAGGCTCCAATGCCGCCGGGGCCGGGCGGACCTGCGTTCCGCGGCCGCGCCTTCGATCCGCGCCTGCTCGAGGGGTCGATCCCGCGCTCGCTGTTCCTGCTCGCCTTCCCGATCATGGGCGGCAACATCCTGCAGATCGCCTATCAGCTGGTCGACGCCTTCTGGGTCGGGCGGCTGGGCGCGGCGGCGGTGGCGTCCGTCTCGGTGTCGATGCCGCTGATGTTCCTGATGATGTCGCTGGGCATGGGCTTCACCATCGCCGGCTCGACGCTGATCGCGCAGTATGTCGGGGCGCGCAACCGCGCCATGGTCGACCACGTCGCGGGCCAGACGATGCTGACCGTCGTCGCGGTGTCGGCGATCCTGGGCGCCTTCGGCTTCCTGGTGGCGCCGGCCCTGCTGCATCTGATGGAGGTCGACCAGGAGGTGTACGACAACGCGCTCGGCTTCCTGCGCGTGCAGTTTCTGAGCCTGCCTCTCGCCTTCGCCTATTTCTGCTTCCAGTCGCAGATGCGCGGCGTGGGGCAGGTGACGGTGCCGCTCTACATCATCGCCGGCACGGTGTTCGTGAACTTCGTGCTCGATCCGATCTTCATCTTCGTGATGCATTGGGGCGTGATGGGCGCGGCGCTGGCGACGATGGTCAGCCAGTTCCTCTCCGCGACGGCGGCGATCGTGCTGCTGATGAGCGGCCGCTATGGCATTCAATTGAAGGTCGCCGAGCTGGCACCGGACTTCGCGTTCATCAAGCGCGCCTTCAATCTCGGCTATCCGGCGGCGATCGAGGGCTCGGCGCGCGGCCTCGGCGTCACGATGATGATGTTCCTGATCACCAGCTTCGGCACGGTGACGACGGCGGCCTATGGCGTGGGCGGCAACGTGCTGCAATTCGTCGTGATCCCGGCGATGGGCTTCTCGATGGCGACCTCGACACTGGTGGGACAGAACATCGGCGCCGGCAACGTCAAGCGCGCCGAGGCGGTGGCGCGGCTGGCGGCGCTGATCACCTTCGCGACGCTGAGCGCGGTGGGCCTCCTGGCGCTTGCTTTCGCCAACCACATCGCGGCGTTCTTCGTGCCGAACGACAGACGCGTGATCCACGAGGCATCGGTGTTCATCCGCACCGTGTCGTGGAGCTTCGGCTTCATCGGCGTGCAGTTCGCGCTGATGGGCGTGCTGCGCGCGAGCGGCAACATGTTCGCGGCGATGGTGATCAGCCTGGTGTCGCAGTGGATGCTGACCTTCCCGCTGGCGTTCCTGCTGTCGCACCGGGCGCATCTGGGCGCACACGGCATCTGGTGGGCGTTCCCCGTGGCGAACGTGATCACCGCGGTGGTGAGCTTCTTGTGGTTCAGCCGCGGCGACTGGAAGAAGCGCCGCCTGATCGCGCCCGAGACGCTCGAGGAGGAAGAGCAGCAGGCGGTGAGCGAAGAGGTGATCGTGTGACGCGCGGGGAACTCCATGCGTTCCTGTCGCGGCACCGCTATGGCGTGGTGGCGACGACGCATGCCGGCGGCGCGTCGCAGAGCGCGCTGGTGGGCATCGCGGTGGCGCCGAGCCTGGAGATTTATTTCGACACGGTGGAGACGACGCGCAAGGCGGTGAATTTCCGGCGCGAGCCGCGCGTCTCGCTGGTGATCGGCTGGGCGGACGAGCAAAGCGTGCAGCTCGAGGGCATCGCCGACGAGCCGAAGGGCGCTGATTTGGAAGCGCTGAAACGCATCTACTACGCGGCGTGGCCCGATGGACCAACGCGCGAGAACTGGCCTGGCATCACCTGGGTGCGCGTGGTGCCGAGATGGATCCGGTTCAGCGATTTCAATCGCGCGGACGATGCCGTGCGGGAGATACGGCTTTAATACCACCCTGCCCTTGAGGGAGGGTGCGGTTTTTTACTCGTTCGGCTTGTAGTCGGGAAAGCGCATCTCGACGCGCTTTTGCGCACCGCCATTGGCACCGAGGGTGAACGTCGCGCTCTCCGGCTTCGCGTTGCCGATGCTCGCCGTCACCTTGTAGGTGCCGGGGTTGCCCTTCACCAGGACCCACGGGCCGTCGCAGTTGAGGTCGGCGCTGCCGGCGCCGCTCAGCGTCACATGCGCGCCCGAGAGGAATTGCGCGCCGTCGTTCGAGAACTCGATGCGGATCGGATACGACGCCCACTGGTTGTCGTCCTTCGCCGAGCCGACACCGGTGCATACGGCCTGCACGCCCTGGTACGAGACCGGCGTGTCCATCGCCATCGATTGCGCGGCGGGCATCGCCGGTGCGGTCATCGCCTGCGCGAGCATGATGGCGGCGGTCGGGAACATCATCATCGAAATCCTCCTGAGACCCGCCGGCACTGCTCGGTCGGCGGGAGTCAGGGCGGAAACGTGACCGCGCGGCGATTGTTCCCGCGCGTTGCGGCGCAACGCCATCAATACGCGTTACGAGAACCGCTCCCAGGCCGCCTGGCGCGAGACGTTGAGGGCCGCCGCAATGTCGGCCCAGCTGACGTCGCGGCCGCGCAGGATGTCGACCGTCTGCTGGGTGCGGTCGCGCACCTCGCGATAGAGCGAGTCCTGGCCGGCCAGCATCGCCAGCAGCGTCTCGTTGTTCATCGTGTCGAGGCCCTTCATCTCGACCGGCTTGTCCGGGTCGGGATCGGGCGTGGCGCCAATGATCTTGGCGCAAAGCCCGACGCACGCATCGCAGATGAATACGGCCGGGCCGGCGATCAGCTTTTTCACCTCGGTCTGCGACTTGCGGCAGAAGGAGCAATGCAGGAGCGGAACAACTTCCGCGGGAGAGGGCTTCGGATTCATCGTTGCCTCGTCAAGATGACCCTGACAGTCAAGCCTATCCTGACAATCCTGTCAAGCTGATCCTGACAGAAACCTCCTTGTGTTCCGCCCAAAAGTTGCAATTCTCCCGTCGACAGCAACCGGGGGCGAGCCATGCGGCAAGCAATCTGCAGGGGCGTGCTGGCGGCGTTTTTCGTCATGTGTGTGAGCGGTGAAGCGGCCCAGGCGGCGGCGTCGAAGGCGCGCGCGGTGGCCAATCTGAAAACGATGGGCGGCGAGACGGCGGGGAGCATCGCCTTCGCGGCGACCTCGCACGGCGTGCTGATCCAGTACGACCTCAAGGGCCTCAGCCCCGGGGCGCATGCGATCCACATCCACACCAGCGGCAATTGCGATCCCAAGGTGGGCTTCACCTCGGCGGGGCCGGACCTGTCGTTCGACACCACCAAGATGCACGGCTACTTCGCCAAGCACGGGCCGCATGCCGGCGACCTGCCGAACGAGTTCGCCGGTGCCGACGGCAGCCTGAAGGCCGCCGTGATCTGGAACGGCTTTTCGCTCGGCAACGGCAAGAAGTCGCTGTTCGACCGCGACGGTGCGTCGATCATCGTCAATGCGCGCGGCGACGACTATGTCAGCCAGCCGTCCGGCAACAGCGGCGACCGCGTCGCCTGCGGCGTGATCATGCGCACCGTGGGACCGGCTACGCGCAAAGGGGGCAAGCGCAAAGCGCATACGTCTTGATGCGCGCTTTGCGGCATCATCGCGCCTGCGATTTGCGAGGGGCGCGCGATGATCACGCTGCATCAGATGCACATGTCGGGGAATTGCTACAAGGTGCGGCTTTGCGCGCACCAGCTCGGCATCCCGATCGTGCTGAAGGACTATGGGCTGCACGACGGCACGACGCGCACGCCGGACTTCCTCGCGAAGAATCCGAACGGACGCGTGCCGATGCTCGAGCTGGAGGATGGACGCTGCCTTCCGGAGTCGGGCGCGATCTTGAACTGGCTCGCGCATGGTTCGGATATGATCCCGCAGGATCGCACCGCGCACGCGCAGATGCTGCAATGGATGTTCTTCGAGCAGTACAGCCACGAGCCCTATGTCGCGGTCGCGCGCTTTTGGCTCAAATTTGCCGATAAAGAAGCGCTGGCGAAGAAGCAGCATCTCGTTAACGAGTGGCACGAGAAAGGCAACGCGGCGCTCGGCGTGATGGAGACGCATCTTTCGGAGCACGATTGGTTCGCCGGAAACCGTTATTCCATCGCGGATATTGCGCTTTACGGCTACACGCACTGCGCGGAAGACGGGCAATTCGATCTGTCGCATTACCCCGCGGGGCAACGCTGGCTGGCGCGTGTCGCGGCGACGCCTGGCCACATTCCGCTTTCCGAAACTTGAAGGGGCGGCGGAAACCTGGCGACTTGCGCGCAGGTTCGCGAGTGACTATATCGCCCCGCAGTTGCGGCCGCGCAGCCTAAGAGAAGTTTCTTGTGCCCATGCAAGGCTCCATTCCACCGGAGCGGATAGCTGGCGTGACGACGACGCTTTTCCTGAAACAAGTCGCGGTCTCGATCTCGTCTAGGCGCGGTGCCCGGACGAAAACAGAAATGCTTTCAGGAGAAAGCCGTAATGATCGGTCAAGTTAAGTTCTTCAACACGACGAAGGGTTTTGGTTTCATCGCGCCGGAAGACGGCGGCAAGGACGTGTTCGTACACGTCACGGCCGTCCAGGCGGCGGGCCTTCGCGGCCTGAACGAGGGCCAGAAGGTCAGCTTCGAAGTCGAAGCCGACAAGCGCGGCCCCAAGGCCGTGAACCTCAAGCTCGTCTAAGTCGAACCCGCCGTCGCTCGCTTCGCGAGCTATGGCGCGGCTGAAGAGCTGATTACAGCGAACGGCGCGGGAGCGATCCCGCGCCGTTTTGCTTTTTTCACCTCGCCCTTTGTGGGGAGGTTATGAAAGCGGGATAGACACCGCCCTTCGTCCGGACGCAGACTGTGTTTTCTCGAAGGGGGAATCGTCATGGACAATTCGAAGAAGCTCGCCGCGGAATTCCTCGGCACGTTCTGGCTGGTGCTGGGCGGCTGCGGCGCCGCGGTGCTCGCGGCCGGCGTGCCGGATGTCGGCATCGGCTATGCCGGCGTGGCGCTCGCCTTCGGGTTGACGGTCCTCACCGGCGCCTATGCCTTCGGCCACATCTCGGGCGGGCATTTCAATCCGGCGGTGACCTTCGGGCTCTATGCCGCCGGACGCTTCGACGCCAAGGACATCCCGGCCTATTGGATCGCGCAGCTGCTGGGCGGCATCGCGGCGGCGGCGGTGCTCTATGTCATCGCCAGCGGCAACGCGGATTTCAGCGCGGGCGCCAGCGGCTTCGCCTCCAACGGCTATGGCGATCACTCGCCGCAGCACTACTCCATGCTCGCCGGCGCCGTTTGCGAGATCGTGATGACCTTCATGTTCCTGATCGTGATCCTGAACGTGACGCTGGCCGCGCCATCCTATGCGCCGCTGGCCATCGGCCTGTGCCTGACGCTGATCCACCTGATCTCGATCCCGGTGACCAACACGTCGGTCAATCCGGCGCGCTCCACCGCGGTTGCGATCTTCCAGGGCAGCTGGGCACTGGAGCAGCTGTGGCTGTTCTGGGTGATGCCGCTGATCGGCGCGGGCCTGGCGGGCGCGGTGCAGCGCTGGTTCGTCGGCGGCAGCGAACGGCAGGTGTCGCAGAAGCTGGCGGCGTAAGCCCTCTCCAATTGTCATCCGCCGCGAATGCGGCGGACCCAGTTGGTGCGCCGCGAACCTTCAAAGGCATGCGAAGACTGCATCCGGGTCCGCCGCATTTGCGGCGGATGACGTCCCGTTTTGTTCGCCGCGCCGCAACATGTTATGCCGTTCGCATGGGTTACGAAGGTCCTACCGTCGGCGAGCTTCTGGATGGCGATGCGCTGCGGCGTGCGCTGACGGCGCTGGCACAGGCGGCGGGGGATCGGGCCAAGCTGCGCGCCGATGCGCTGACGCTGATCAAGACCGCGTTCCAGGACGGGCGCGCGCGGGTCAAGGACGCGGTCGAGAGCGGCGCGCTGAACGGGCTGGCGGCGGCACGGGCGCTCAGCGGGCTGCAGGATGTCACCATCCAGGTGCTCTACGACTTCGCGGTCAAGCACTTCTACTACGCGCAGAATCCGACCAGCGCCGAGCGCATCGCAGTGGTGGCGACCGGCGGCTATGGCCGCGGCGAACTGGCGCCGGGGTCGGACATCGACCTGCTCTTCGTGCGCCCCTTCAAGCAGACGCCGTGGGGCGAGAGCGTCATCGAGTTCATCCTCTACATGCTGTGGGACCTCGGGCTGAAGGTCGGGCATGCGACGCGCTCGCTGCCGGAATGCGTACGGCTCAGCAAGCAAGATATAACAATCAGAACCGCGATCCTCGAAGCGCGCTATCTGTGGGGCGACCGTGCGCTCCATGACGAGCTGCGCAAGAAGTTCTGGAGCGAGGTCGCCACCGGCACCGGCCAGGATTTCGTCGAAGCCAAGCTCGCCGAGCGCGACGAGCGTCATGCGCGCCAGGGCCAGAGCCGCTATCTCGTCGAGCCCAACATCAAGGAGGGCAAGGGCGGGCTGCGCGACCTGCAGACGCTCTACTGGATCGGCAAATACGTCTATCACGTGGAGGACGCGGCCGACCTCGTCGATCACGGCGTGTTCACGCGCGACGAATACAAGGTGTTCCAGAAGGCCGAGGCCTTCCTGTGGGAGGTGCGGGTCAAGCTGCACTATCTGGTCGGCCGCGCCGAGGAGCGGTTGTCGTTCGACGTGCAGCCGGAGCTGACGGCGCGCATGGGCTTTACCGCCGACAATCCGCGCCGCGCCGTCGAGGCGTTCATGAAGGCCTACTTCCTGGTGGCCAAGGACGTCGGCGACCTGACGCGCATCTTCTGCGCCGCGCTGGAGGACCAGAACAGGAAGCGCCGGCCGTCGCTCGCCTCCATGCTGCCGGGCTTCCTGCGGCCGCGCACCTCGAGCGACGATCTCTATGTCGAGAACGGGCGGCTGAACGCGCGCGAGGGCATCTTCACGCGCGATCCGGTGAACATGATCCGCATCTTCCACGTCGCGGACGCCAAGAAGGTCGACGTGCATCCCGACGCGCTGCGCCGCATGACGCGCGCCCTCGACAAGATCGACGACCGGGTGCGGCGCGATCCGGAAGCCAACCGGCTGTTCCTCGAGATCCTGTCGTCGCGCAACGATCCGGAGCGCGCGCTGCGCCTGATGAACGAGGCCGGCGTGTTCGGCAAGTTCGTGCCGGAGTTCGGCCGCGTCGTCGGCCTGATGCAGTTCAACATGTACCACCACTACACGGTGGACGAGCACCTGATCCGCGCCGTCGGTTATGTCGCTTCGATCGACCGCAACGAACACCGCTCCGAGCATCCGCTGTCGTCCGAGGTGATCAAGCGCGTCAAGGCGCGCGAGGCGCTCTATGTCGCGATGCTGCTGCACGACATCGCCAAGGGCCTGCCGGGCGATCATTCCGACGTCGGCGAGGCGATCGCGCAGGGCCTGTGCCCGCGCCTGGGCCTCACGCCCGAGGATACGCGCGCGGTGATGTGGCTGGTCAAGCATCACCTGGTGATGAGCGACATGGCGCAGAAGCGCGACATCTCCGATCCCAAGACGGTGCGCGATTTCGTGGCGCAGGTGCAGACACCCGAGATGCTGCGCCTGTTGCTGGTGCTGACGGTCGCCGACATCGCGGCGGTGGGGCCCGGCGTGTGGAACGGCTGGAAAGGCCAGCTGCTGCGCGAACTCTATTACGAGGCGGAAGGCGTGATGTCGGGCGGCGACGCCGCGCCGGCGCGTGCCGCGCGCGTCGAGACCGCGAAAGCGGGGCTGGCGGCGCGGATCGGCGATCTGCCGGCGGCCGAGCAGGAGAAGCTCCTGGCGCGGCACTACGACAATTACTGGCTCGCCTTCGACGATGCGGGGCATGAGCGGCATGCGCGGTTGATGGCCGACGCCGATGCCAGGGGCGAGCTGTTCGCGCTGTCGGCCGACAGCAACGACTTCCGCGCCGTGACCGAGATCGTGCTCTACACGCCCGATCATCCGGGCCTGTTCTCGCAGCTCGCGGGCGCGGTATCGGCGTGCGGCGGGACCATCGTCGACGCCAAGGCGTTCACGACCTCGGACGGCTTTGCGCTCGACGTGTTCTCGGTGCAGGACGCGGAGGGCCACACCTTCGGCGACGGCTTCCGCGAGGAGCGCTTGCGCCAATCGATCGAGCAGACGCTGCGCGGGCAGAGCAAGCCGGGCGTCGCGCTGGCCAAGCGGCCGGCGAAGAAGCGCGCCAGCGCGTTCAAGGTGACGCCGCGGGTGAACTTCGACAACGACGCCTCGGCGCGCGCCACGGTGGTAGAGGTCGAGGGGTTGGACCGGCCCGGCCTGCTCTACGACGTGACGGACGCGATCTTCCAGTCGGGACTGTCGATCTCGTCGGCGATGGTGTCGACCTACGGCGAGCGTGCGGTCGACGTGTTCTATGTGCGCGACGGGTTCGGGCACAAGGTGCGGCACGAGGAGCGGATCAAGGCCGTGCGCGAGCGGCTGATGGGCGCGCTGGTGCCGGAGACGACGGCGGGTTAGCGCCCTCTTGTCATCCGCCGCGCCCTTCGACGCCGCCTTCGGCGTCGCTCAGGATGACGTGCGGCGGACCCAGTTGGTGCGCCGCGAACCTTCAGAGGCTGGCGAAGATCGTACCTGGGTTCGCCGCATTCGCGGCGAATGACAGTGGGGCTTTTACTCTCCCGCCCAACCCGCTATACCGGCGCGCAAGCATGCGATGGGAAAGCGCCGCGATGGTCCGGCACTCGATGAACCCGATCCGTTCGACCCCGCTTTGGCGGGGCTGGTGGCGCGCGTAGATCGCGTAGCCTCGCTCCATCGCTCACTGTTATCGCCAATTCGGACACGACCATGACGACCACGCACCCGCAACGCGTTCTCTCGGGAATGCAGCCGACCAACACGCTCCACCTGGGCAATTACCTGGGCGCGCTCAAGAACTGGGTGCGCATGCAGGACGAGATGACCTGCCTGTTCTGCGTCGTCGACATGCACGCGCTGACGCAGGAGTCCGGCTATGCCAAGCCGGAGGACGTGCGCCGCGCAACGCTGGAGGTGACGGCCGCCTATATCGCAGGCGGCATCGATCCCAAGCGCTCGCCGATCTTCAACCAGAGCCGCGTGCCGGCGCATGCCGAGCTGGCGTGGATCTTCAACTGCGTGGCGCGGCTCGGCTGGCTCGACCGCATGACCCAGTTCAAGGAGAAGAGCGGCAAGCACAAGGAGCGGTCGAGCGTCGGGCTCTACACCTATCCGGTGCTGATGGCGGCCGACATCCTGGTCTACAAGGCGACGCATGTGCCGGTGGGCGAGGACCAGAAGCAGCACCTCGAGCTGGCGCGCGACATCGCGCAGAAGTTCAACAACGACTTTGGCGTGGCGGATTACTTCCCGCAGCCGGAGCCGGTGATCACCGGGCCGGGCATGCGCGTCATGAGCCTGCGCGACGGCGCGAAGAAGATGTCGAAGACCGACGAGTCGGACAATTCGCGCATCAACCTCACCGACACCGCCGACACCATCGCGCAGAAGATCAAAAGGGCGAAGACCGATCCGCATCCGCTGCCGGAGGACAAGAAGGGCTTCGAGGGGCGGCCCGAGGCGGAGAACCTGATCAACATCTATGCCGCGCTGTCGGACACGCCGGTGGAGACCATCGTCGCGCGCTTCGCGGGGCAACAGTTCTCCGGCTTCAAGAACGAGCTGGCGGACCTGGCGGTGGCCAAGCTGTCGCCGATCACCGCCGAGATGAACCGGCTGATGGCGGATACGGCGGAGATCGAACGCATCCTCAAGGACGGCGCGGAGAAGGCGAGCGCCATCGCCGAGCCGATCGTGCACGCGGTGAAGAAGATCGTGGGGTTCGCGGTCTAGAGCCGACTGTCACCCCCGCGAAGGCGGGGGTCCAGAACCGTCTCGCGCCGGACCTGCGGCTTCTGGATACCCGCCTGCGCGGGCATGACAGATTGCTCAGTCGTTATGCCCCACCGGTGCATCGCCCTTGATGCCGTAGCTGAACATCACGTCGCGGCTGCGCGGCTGCAGGTGCTGGCCGCCGTCGACCACCAGCGTCGTGCCGGTGATAGACGGCACCTTGGTCAGGAAGATCAGCGCCTCGGCGATGTGCTCGGGCTGGCTGCCGAAACCTAACGGGGCTTTGGCATGGGCCTCGGCGAAACCCTGCTCGGTCTGCTCGCCGCTTTTCAGCGTCAGGCCCGGCGCGATGCCGCAGACGCGCACGCGCGGCGCCATCGCCTGCGCCAGCAAGGTCGTCGCGCTTTCCAGCGCCGCCTTGGTCAGCGTGTAGGAGAGGAAATCCGGGTTCAGGTTGAACACCTTCTGGTCGAGGATGTTCACGATCAGGCCCTTGGCATCGTCGCGCAGCTGGGCCGCGAAGTCGCGCGCCAGCAAGACGGGCGCGTGCAGGTTCACCGCGAACAGCGTCTCGAGATTGGCGCGGGTGATCGTCGCGATGTCGTCGTACTCGAAGGCCGAAGCGCTGTTGACCAGCAATGAGCAGAAGCCCCAGCCGGCATTGGCGCGGCCGAACATCTCGGTGAAGTCGTCGAGCGCGCCGAGGTCGGCCTCCAGCGTCACGGCGCGGCCGCCGCCGTCCTTGATCTCCTTCGTCAGCACATGCGCGCCGTCGGACGAGGCGCGGTGATGGATCGCCACCGCCCAGCCTTCGGCCGCCAGCCGCCGCACCATCTGCGCCCCCAGCCGCGCGCCGCCGCCGGTGACCAGCGCATAGCCGCGGCGGTCGGGGATTTCGGTCATGTCTTCCGCGCCTTCGGCTTGGTGCCGGCGCGCAGGCGGTAGACTTCGACGCCGGCGCCGGCCGCTTCGTTGTAGATGTCGGGCTTGAAGATCGAGACGCGCGCCGCCTGGACGCGCTTGTCCTTGAAGCAAAGCTTGATCAGTTCATCCAGCAGCGTCTCGATGAACACCGTGTGCTTGCGGGCCGGCCATTTCTTCAGGGCGACGCGGATGTAATCGTAGTCGACCACGGCGGAGACGTGCTCGTACTTCGTGGTCCGGGGCGCGGCGTAGAGCTCGACGTTCACCACGATGCGCTGCGGCTTCTCCGGGTGGCGCTCCCAAGGGTGCAGGCCGAGCCGGACTTCGGTGACGAGGTCCCGGATCATCATGCGGACATAGCCGTTTTCGGCGGTCCAGTGCTCCGGCGCGGGCGCGGGATGGGGCGCTTTTTTCATGGCCTCCGCTTTAGTACACTTGGGGCGCCATGAGCAATTCCAACGTCCATCCCCTGCCTATCGCCAGCGCAGCACGCGCGATCCGGCACGTCTTCATCCGAAACCTGGAGCTGCCGGCGCTTATCGGCATCCACGGCCACGAGCACGGCAAGCCGCAGCCGGTGCGCATCAACGTCGACCTCGCGGTGGAGGACGCGGTGGCGCTGGAGGACAAGCTCGACCAAGTGGTCGACTACGAGGCGATCACCAACCGCATCCGCGGCATCGTCGCGGCGGGGCACATCAACCTGGCGGAGACGATGGCCGAGCGCATCGCGGCGGCCTGCTTCGCGGACACAAGGGTAAAGAGCGCCTGGGTGCGGGTGGAGAAGCTGCACGCCCTGCCCGGCGCCGAAAGCGCTGGCGTCGAGATCGAGCGGCAAAGACCCTGAAAGCGGCCATAGAGGCTGCTGCCATGCCGCCGCTTGACGGGGGTGCTACACTGCACCGGCCATGAGTTCCGAATCCGACATAGCGGCACCCTTGAAGGGCGCCGAGCGCATCCAGGCTTATCTCAAGACGCTGCCCGAGGGGCCGGGCGTCTATCGCATGCTCGATAGCAAGGGCGAGGTCCTCTATGTCGGCAAGGCGAAGAACCTTCGCAAACGCGTGACCTCGTACGCCAGCGGGCGGCCGCATGCCGACCGGCTGACGCGCATGATCGCCGACACCGCGGAGATGCTGTTCGTCTCGACCAACAGCGAAATCGATGCGCTGCTGCTCGAATCCAACCTGATCAAGCGGCTGAAGCCCCGCTACAACGTCTCCTATCGCGACGACAAATCCTTCCCGAACATCCTGCTGCGCGAGGACCATGCGTTCCCGCAGCTCGTCAAGCATCGCGGCGCCAAGACGACCAAGGGCACATATTACGGCCCGTTCGCCAGCGCCGGCGCGGTGAACCGCACGCTCAACACGCTGCAGCGCGCCTTCCTTTTACGCTCCTGCTCGGATTCGGTGTTCGAGTCGCGGACGCGGCCGTGCCTGCTGTTCCAGATCAAGCGGTGTTCGGCGCCCTGCGTCGGGCGGGTCGACGCGGCCGGCTATCGCGCCCTGGTCGACGAGGCGGAGCTGTTCCTCAACGGCAAGAGCCGCACGGTGCAGGACATGCTGGTCGCCGAGATGAACAAGCTGGCCGAGGTCACGCGCTACGAGGAGGCGGCGAAGCTGCGCGACCGCATCCGCGCGATGAGCCACATCCAGCTCAGCCAGGGCATCAATCCTTCGACCTTCTCCGACGCCGACGTCTTCGCGTTGCACACCCAGGGCGGCGAGACCTGCATCCAGGTGTTCTTCTTCCGCGCCGGGCAGAACTGGGGCAACAAGCCCTATTTCCCGCGCAACGGTGTGGAGTTGTCGGACGGCGAGGTGATGGAGGCGTTCCTCGGCCAGTTCTACGACGAGCGGCCGGCGCCGGGGCTGATCCTGCTGTCGCACGAGATTCCGGAAACCGCGCTGCTCGCCGAAGCGCTGACGCTGCGGGCGGAGCGCAAGGTCGAGATATCGGTGCCGCAGCGCGGCGAGAAGCGCGAGATCGTCGAGAACGCGCTGACCAATGCGCGCGAGCAGCTGGGCCGCCGCATGGCGGAGAACTCGGCGCAGCGCGAGCTTCTGGACGGCGTCGCGATCGTGTTCGGCATGGAGCAGCCGCCGCGCCGCATCGAGGTCTACGACAACTCGCACATCCAGGGCACCAATGCGCTGGGCGGGATGATCGTCGCGGGGCCGGATGGCTTCGAGAAAGGCGAGTACCGCAAGTTCAACATCAAATCGACCGAGCTTACGCCCGGCGACGATTACGCGATGATGCGCGAGGTGCTGACGCGGCGCTTCTCGCGGCTGATCAGGGAGGGCGACGATCCCAAGACCAAGTGGCCGGACCTGGCGCTGATCGACGGCGGGCCGGGGCAGCTGGCGGTGGCGTGCCAGGTGTTCGCGGATCTCGGCGTCGAGGACGTGGCGCTGGTCGGCATCTCCAAGGGGCCGGACCGCGATGCGGGGCGCGAGCATTTCTACCTTCCGGGCAAGGCGCCGTTCCGGCTCGAGCCGAAGGACCCGGTGCTCTATTACCTGCAGCGGCTGCGCGACGAGGCGCACCGCTTCGCGATCGGCAGCCACCGCAAGAAGCGCAGCAAGGCCATCGGCGCGAGCCCGCTGGACGAGATCGCCGGCATCGGCGCGGCACGAAAGCGCGCCCTGTTGCAGCATTTCGGCTCGGCCAAGGCGGTGTCGGCCGCCGGCGTGAACGACATCGCCGCGGCCCCGGGCGTGTCGAGCGCGATGGCGAAGAAGATCTACGACTTCTTCCATCCGAATGCGTGAAGCTATCCCACCCGCCCCTTGCGGGGTCGCTAGCGACAGCGAAAGGGGCAGGGCTCGAAATCTTTTTTGTTCCCGGTTTGTCGACCCCTGCTTCGCTCCGCGCCGGCACGCTGTCGCTACCGGCCCCGCAAGGGGAGGGTGGGTTTTGCGCCCCGATTTCCTCTAAACTCCCGCCCATGTTCCAGATTCCGAACCTCATCACGATCCTGCGCATCGCGCTCGTGCCGGTGTTCGCGGTGACGTTCGTTCTGCCGTCGGACCTGTGGCAGATCGTGGCCTTCGTGGTGTTCGTGATCGCCGGCGTCAGCGACTTCTTCGACGGCTTCGCGGCGCGCAAGCTCAACCAGGGCAGCGATTTTGGCCGCATGCTCGATCCCATCGCCGATAAGATCCTGGTCGGTGTGGCGCTGATGATGCTGGTGTGGAAGGGCTCGGTCGAGGAATTCGCGCTGGCGCCGAATCTTTCCAGCCTGCTGCGCCTGGTGCCGGCCCTCATCATCCTGGCGCGCGAAATCCTGGTGTCGGGCCTGCGCGAGTTCCTGGCGGGCGCGTCGGTCAGCGTGCCGGTCACTTTCCTTGCCAAGATCAAGACCACCATCCAGCTCGTCGCCATCGGCGCGATGATCCTGGGACCGATCGCCGACCGCTGGCTGCCGGGCTCGCTGGCGCTCGCCTATATCGCACTGTGGGTGGCGGCCGGGCTGACCGTCTACACGGGATACGAGTATCTGCGCGCCGGGCTCGCCTACACCCAAAGGCGCCGCGAGGGCGCGGTATGAACGTGCTGTACTTCGCGTGGGTGCGCCAGAAAGTGGGGCGCGCCGAAGAGGTCGTCGAGCATGCGCCGGGTTTGCGCACCGTGGCCGACCTCGCGGCGATGCTGGCGGCGCGTGGCGGCGGCTATGCCGAGGCGTTCGCCGATATGGCGCAGTTGCGCGCGGCGGTGAACCAGGTGCATGCGAACCTCGACGCGGTGCTGGCGGCGGGCGACGAGGTCGCGTTCTTTCCGCCGGTCACGGGTGGTTGAGGATTGGCGGATGATCACCAACATCCACATCCAGGCCGAGGACTTCGAGCTGGCCGACGAGATCGAGGCGCTGACCACGGACGCGACGGGCGCGGTGGCGAGCTTCATCGGCACGGTGCGCGGCGGCGGCGATCTGGAGGCGCTGGTGCTGGAGCACTATCCCGGCATGACCGAGCGCGAGATCGGCCGCATCGTCGAGGAGGCGCGGGCGCGCTGGGCGCTCGAAGGCGTGACGGTGATCCATCGCATCGGGCGGCTCGAATTGGGCGCGCGGATCGTGCTGGTGGCGGTGGCGGCGGCGCACCGCGGGAGCGCGTTCGAGGCCTGCCAGTTCGTGATGGATTATCTGAAGACCTCCGCGCCGTTCTGGAAACAGGAAGAGCGCGGCGGCGAGGCGCACTGGGTCGCGGCGCGGGAAAGCGACGGCGCGGCGGCGGCGCGGTGGGGGAAGTGAGCCCTCGCATCCCTTTTGTCGCGGCCCGCAAAAGCGGGCCATCCAGGTGACGCCTCGCACCACGCGCGCAAGATCGCGAGGACCAGAGCCTGCACGCAGTATGCAGAATCCAACTGGATGGCCCGCTTTTGCGGGCCATGACACTTGGTGTTTGGCGTGAGCACCCTCTGGATCCTCTTCACCGTCATCGCCGCCGCGGGCCAGACCGCGCGCAATGCGATGCAACGCGAGCTGACCGCAGGCCTGGGCTCCGTCGGCGCGACGCATGTGCGGTTCCTGTTCGGCTTTCCCTTCGCCCTGCTCTTCCTCGCCGCCGTCATGGTGGCCGAGCACGCCGCGTGGCCGCACACGAGCGGTGCGTTCTGGGGCTGGGTGCTTGCCGGCGCGCTGACGCAGATCGGCGGCACGGCGCTGATGCTGCTCACCATGACCGAGCGGTCCTTCGTCGTGACGGTGGCCTACCTGAAGACGGAGCCGCTGTTCGTGGCGGGCCTGGGACTTGTCTTCCTGCACGATCCGCTGACGCCGGGCATCGCGGCGGCGATCGCGATCGCGGTGAGCGGTGTGGTGCTGATCTCGCTGCGTGCCGGCACCGAACCCAATGGCGGCTGGCATTCGGCGGCGTATGGATTGACGGCCGGCGCGCTGTTCGCAGTGTCGGCGATCGGTTATCGCGGCGCGATCCTGGCGCTGCACCTGCCGGGCTACGTGCTGCCGGCGACGTTCACGCTGGCGGTGGGCCTGGTGGTGCAGGCGGCGTTGCTGACAGGCTGGCTGGCGGTGCGCGCGCCGCGCGTGCTGGGCGCCATCGTGCGGCTGTGGCGGCCATCGCTGTTGGCAGGTTTCATGGGATCGGCGGCGAGCGAGTTCTGGTTCCTTGCCTTCGCGCTGGCCACCGCCGCGAGCGTTCGCACGCTGGGGCTGATCGACGTGCTGTTCGCGCAGATGGTGAGCCACGTCCTGTTCAAGCAGAAGACGACAATGCGCGAGGCGTGCGGTATCGCGCTGCTGGTCGCGGGCGCTGTGCTGCTGGTTTATGCGCACGGTTAGGGCACCTTCGGCGCGTTCTGCCGTTGTGACGGTATGACCGATCCGCGCGACCTCTATCCCAAGCCGCCCTTCAAGAAGCAGAAACAGGACTGGCCGGGCCTGGCCGGCAAGATGGAACCGCCGCCCGATCACGGCGAGACGAGCTATCGCGGCTCCGGCCGCCTGCTCGGCCGCAAGGCGCTGATCACCGGTGGGGATTCCGGCATGGGACGCGCCGCCGCCATCGCCTTCGCGCGCGAGGGCGCCGACGTCGCGATCAACTACTATCCGAGCGAGGAGCCGGACGCGCGCGACGTGGTGGCGCTGATCGAGCAGGCGGCGCGCAAGGCGCACGCGATTCCCGGCGACCTGCGCGACGAGGATTTCTGCCGCGCCCTGGTGGCGAAGGCGGTGCGGGCGCTGGACGGGCTCGACATCCTGGTGTGCAACGCGGCGCGCCAGCAGGCGCACGGCTCCATTGCCGAGATCTCGAGCGAGGACTTCGACGCGACGATCAAGACCAATATCTACGCGCCGTTCTGGATCATCCAGGCGGCGCTGCCGCATCTGAAGCCGGGCGCCGCCATCATCGCGACGGCGTCGGAGCAGGCTTATGACCCGTCGCCCGAGCTCTACGACTATGCGATGACCAAGGCGGCGACGATGAACTACGTCAAGTCGCTGGCCAAGCAGCTTGCCAAGAAGGGCATCCGCGTCAACGGCGTGGCGCCGGGACCGATCTGGACGCCGCTGCAGGTGGCGGGCGGCGCCGATATGGAGAAGCTCCAGAGCTTCGGCGGCCAGACGCCGATGGGCCGCCCCGGCCAGCCGGCCGAACTGGCGTCGATCTATGTACAGCTCGCGGCGGCGGATGCGAGCTATGCGACGGGACAGATCTACGGCGCCGCGGGTGGTTCGGGACAGCCATAAAAACTGCGATCAACAAAAAAGACCGTCATCCCGGCCAAGCGATGGTCCGGTGCGACAGCGTACGGACGCATCGCGCAGAGCCGGGACCCATCGTGCCGCTGCTGAATGGGTCCCGGGTCTCGCTACGCTCGCCCAGGATGACAGGAGGGTTCGGGAATACCTATAGTCCGCTGCGATATCGCACGGAGACGACACGATGGGATTCCTGGACGGCATGATCGGCGGCATGGTGGGCGCGGCGATGATCCCCGTGGTCAACGACCTTCTGGCGCAGCATGGCGGCGTCGGCGGCATCGTGAACCAGTTCGAGAACAAGGGCTTCGGCTCGACCGTGAACTCCTGGGTGCAGCAGGGGCCGGGCCAGCCCGTGCAGCCCGAGCATGTGCAACAGGCCTTCGGCGACCAGACGCTGAACGAGCTGGCCGCCAAGCACGGCATGACGCCGCAGGAACTGGCCGAGAAGCTGGCGCAGGTCCTTCCCCATGCCGTCGACGCGATGACGCCCGACGGCAAGGTGCCGGGCAAGTAACATGGCGCTCGAAAACGCGGCGCGGCCGGAAGACGCGGGATTGTCGGCGGCGGGGCTCGACGGCATCGATGCGGGTCTGCAGGCGCAGATCGACAAGGGCGACCTGGCCGGCGCCGTGACGCTGGTGGCGCGGCACGGCCGCGTGGCGCGCAGGAGCGTACTCGGCTTCGACTCGGTCGAGAAGAAAACCGCGCTGAAGACCGACACGGTGTTCCGCATCTTCTCCATGACCAAGCCGGTGACGGCGGTCGCGATGATGATCCTGCACGACAAGGGGCTGTGGAAGCCGGAAGACCCGATCGGCACGTTCATCCCGGCGTTCAATCATTGCACGGTGTTCGCGGGTCTCGACGACGCCGAGCAGCCGATGACGATCAAGGCCGATCATCCGCCGACGATCCGCGAGCTGCTGACGCACACTGCCGGCATCACCTATGGCCGCAGCGATGCGCTGCACGACCGGCCGTACAAGGACGCGAACATCTGGGGGGCGCCGACGCTGATGGAATTCGCCGAGCGGATCGGGCGCGTTCCGCTGGCGTATCAGCCGGGCACGCAGTGGCTCTACAGCCTTTCGATGGACGTGCAGGGTGCGATCATCGAGGCGATCACGGGACAGAGCCTCGCCGATTTCATGCAGGAGCACATCTTCGGGCCGCTGAAGATGGTCGACACCGCGTTCTGGGCACCGCCGGAAAAGGCCGGGCGACTGGCGAAGGCGATGTATCTCACCAGCCGCAAGGGCGGCTTGCATGAGCTCGACAAGTCGCCGATGGGCAACGACTACCTCTCGCCGCCACGGCTGGCGGGCGGCGGCGGCGGCTTGGTGTCGACGCTTGACGATTATGCGCGGTTCGCGCAGATGCTGCTGGGCCGCGGCGAATTGGACGGCGTGCGTGTGCTGTCGCCGCAGGCGGTGGCGCAGATGAGCACCAACCAGCTGGCGCCGTGGATGCTGGAGTCCGGCTTCGGTGTCGGCGCGATGCAGATCCGGCCCGGCTTCGGCTATGGCTACAACGGCGCGGTGTTCACCGATCCCGATGCGGCGGGAATTCCCGTCGGCAAGGGCACCTATGAGTGGGACGGCGCGGCGGGCACGTGGTTCTGGGTCGACTGGGCGAACGATCTGATCTTCGTCGGCATGATCCAGCGTTTCGCGGTCATCGAAGGCATCGCGAACGCGCAGCAGCTGACGCAGAAGCTGATGGCCAAGGCGATTTTATAAGGGCTTCTGCGCCGCCGGGAACACGAAGCGCTGGTAGACCAGGCCGATGCCGACCAGAGACAGGCCGAGCCCGAGGAACGAGGCGACGCGGTAGAGGCCGGTGAGGTCCGCCATGTCGAGCAGGAAGACCTTGAGCACCACGATCACCAGGATGGCGAGCGAGGCATAGCGCAGGAACGCCTGGGTGAACGCGATGCCGAGCGTCAAGAGCGCCAGGGCATAGACCAGCCATACGACGGAATAGGCATAGGACTCCGCGTCGCTCCTGTTCAGCGCCCAGAGCGTCGGGCCCTGGAAGGCGTGGCGCACCTCCAGCGTGATGTAGGCGAAGAGCAGCACGAAACCGGCGATGCCGGCGAGACGCGCGAGCAGCGGCTCGCCGCCCCGCTGATAGAGCAGCGAAAGGCCGAAGGCGAAGGCGGCGGGCACCGCATAGGCGAGCAGCAGGACGTCGAACAGCAGCACGCTGCCGATGTACTCGTGGGTGAAGATCGGATTGGCGGCGAGCAGCTGGATCAGGAACACCTGGATTGCCGCCAGCAGCACCAGGAGGCGCGCGCCGAACAGCGCGACGACGTTGGGCGCGCGGCGCCGATACGTCTCCAGCACCGTGCCGATGGCGAGCCAGGCGATGGCCTGGAGACTCTGCTCCGGCAGGCGGTATTCCGGCAGGGCGAGACGGCCGATCATCGCGATGCGGATCTCCAGCGACACCAGCAGCACGAAGAACACCAGCGCACCGGCATCGAGCAGCATCGACAGCGGCGCGGGCACGCGGCCGCGCAGGATCCAGGCGGCGGCGGCGAAGCTCAGCGCCGGCACGCCATAGCCGTAGAGCACCCAGCCGAACACGCTGCTCACCGGATAATCGAGGATGCCCTGGTTGAAC
Source organism: Rhizomicrobium sp. (assembly GCA_035551495.1). Classification (GTDB taxonomy): domain Bacteria; phylum Pseudomonadota; class Alphaproteobacteria; order Micropepsales; family Micropepsaceae; genus Rhizomicrobium. The sequence continues at coordinate 36,319 of DASZMT010000023.1, forward strand.
ACCAGGCGGACCAGCACGGCACCGGCGACAAGGGCGGCGAGCGCTTCGAGCGGGCGCACGGGAATGCGGCGATGGACCAGTGCGAGCAGGGGCAGCTGCAGCGACAGCGCGACGGTGAGCCACGCCTCGCGCAGGCTCATCGCCGCGGCGAGGCTGAGGAAGGCGACGACGGCGGCGGCGTAGAGGCCGAGCGCTTCCGTCATGCCGGGCGCCTCGCGATGGCGCGCCACACGCTCGGCGGCGACGAGGCTGACGGCGGCGAGCATCAGCGCGCTAGCGGCCCAGCGGAAATCGACGTGCAGGTCGACGATGCGCCAATAGGCGACGGCCATCAGCGCCACCGGCACGGCGGCCGATACACCGGCCCAGATCGCGGGGCGGCGCGCGTTCCACAACGCGGCGAAGCCACCGATGCCGAACAGCGCGCCGAACGCCGCGAGCGCGGTGACATAAGGCGAAAGGCTCGGCGGGATCGCAGGCGCGTGCGGTGCGGTCGAGAGCTTCACCACATCCGGCAGCGGCATGGCGAGCGCGATGGCGACCGCGACCAGCGCCATCAGCACCGGCAGGCCGTCGAAGATCGCGTCGCGCCGGCCCATCAGCATGTAAAGCACCGCGACGATGCCGGCGAGGACGAGTGCGGGCGTGCTGAACTGCGCGGTCGCGGCCGCCGCGAAGGTGAGCCCCGCGATCACCGCACCGGCGATCCACACCACGCGTTCGGGCTGGGGCAGTGCGCGCAACGTGTCGAGCAGGGTCGGCGCGTTGTCCGTGCTCTCCCAGCCGCGGCGCATCAGGGCGAAACCGGCCGCCGAGAGGATCAAGAACGTGCCTAGCGGATATTCGTCGCCGGGTTTCCAGCCACCGGCCATCAGCAGCATCGGCCATATCGCGATCCCGGCGAGCGTGGCGAGTGCGAGCCACCACCAGCCCTTGTAGCGCGCCACCGCGAGCGCGGCGGCCTCGATCACGACGAGGAAGCCGAACAAGCCCCAGGCATCGGGATGTGGTGTCGCAACAAGCGCCGGCGTGAGGAAGCCGCCAAGCACGCCGAGCAGCGCGACGAACTGGCCTTGCAGCAGCGACAGCCCAACGGCGCAAAGCGCGACGGCGGCGAGCGCGAGCAGCGCGGCGAGCGGCGGCAGCAATGCGTAGAGCGCGTAAGACGCATAGATGCTGGCGAAGGCGGTGAAGAGACCGGCGGCGGTCAGCGCCTGCGGCACGTAGTCGGGGCGCATCGCGGCGATGGCGCGCTGCAGCGGACGGCGGCGCAGCCACTCGCCGCCGGCGATCAGCACGGCGCCGAGCAGGAAACCGAGCACGCAGCGCGCCGCGGGGCCGAGATAGCCTTCGTCGATCGTGTATTTGACGAGGAAGGTGCCGGCCAGCGCCACCGCGACGGCGCCGAGCCAGACGAACCAGCGCGAGGTCAGCGACTCTTCGAGATTTTGCGGCTTCGCGAACACGGGCGGCGGCGCTTCGGGCTTCGGTGCGACATGCGGCGTGGTGCCGACGAACGGCGTTTCGGGCTCGGGCGCCGTCATCGGCTCCGGTATCGGTGTCGGCACCGGGTCGGGCTCGGCGACGAAGGCGGGCGGCGGCGTCTGCGGCTTCGCCGGCGCGGCCATCGCCTCGAGGCCTTCGAGCTTGAACGTCAGCCGAAGAATTTCGCCGCGCATGTCCTGGACGTTTCGCGTCAGGTGGGCGAGTTCACGCGCAGTGCCGCTCGCACGCACGATGGCGACGATCGCCATGACCGGAAAGGCCAGGAGGATCACCGCGACGAAAAACAGCCATTCCATCCGCGCCCCTTGCCCCGCGCGAAACGCGGGAACGCGGCAGCAACGTGCCATCGTGCCGCGCGGGGGTAAAGGTCACGGGAAAGTGTGGCGAATGTTTGAGCGTTATCGTCGTTCGCCGCGACTGCGGCGAACCCAGGTAACCTCTTCGCGAACTTTCAAGGTTCGCGGCGCCCCAACCGGGTCCGCCGCACGTCATCCCGAGCGACGCCGCAGGCGGCGTCGAAGGGCGCGGCGGATGACAGGGTAGTCTTGCGGTCCCTACCCCAGCTTCACCGCACTGACCGGCGCGTTCACGTCGGCGTGGTAGTCGGTCATCAGCGTCTCGGTGATCTTGCCGGGGGTGAATTTCCACGGGCCGATCTCGCTCACCGGCGTCACCTCGGCGGCGGAGCCGGTCAGGAAGCATTCGGTGAAGCCGTCCAGCTCGCTCTTCTCGATGTGCTTCACGATCACCGGGATCTGGCGCGCCTTGGCGAGCGCGAGCACCGACTGGCGCGTGATGCCGTTGAGGAAGCAGTCCGGGTCCGGCGTGTAGAGCTTCTCGTCCTTGACGAAGAACATGTTCGCGCCCGTCGCCTCGGCGACATAGCCGCGATAGTCGAACATCATCGCATCGGCATAGCCTTTTGCTTCGGCGGCGTGCTTGGACATCGTGCAGATCATGTAGAGGCCGGCGGCCTTGGCCGAGGTCGGCGCGGTGTCGGGCGCGGGGCGCTTCCAATCGGAGACGTCGAGGCGGATGCCCTTCATCTTCTCCTTGGGATCGAAATACGAGCCCCACTGCCAGGCGGCGATGGCGACATGGATTTTGGTGCCCTGCGCCGCGACCGCCATCATCTCGCTGCCGCGCCACACCACGGGGCGGATATAGGCGTCGGTGAAGCCCTGGACCTCGCAGGCCTGCATGCAGGCCTTGTTGATCTCGTCTTCCGTGTACGGAATCTTCATGCCGAGGATCTCGGCCGA
>DASZMT010000024.1:0-22391 GCA_035551495.1 Rhizomicrobium sp.
GAACTCGCGGTGGGCCGCGCCGGCCTCTACAAGCACGAGCGCAACGACGTGATGCTGATGGGCTTCGCCGAAGGCACCGCCTGCGCCGGCGTTTTCACCCGCCACGGCGTCGGCTCTGCGCCGGTGGACTGGTGCAAGCGCCATCTGGAGACCACCGGCGGGCGCGACATCCGCGCTCTGGTGGTCAACGCCGGCTGCGCCAACTCCTTCACCGGCCGGCCGGGCGCGGACGCCGCGCGCCGCGTGGCTTCGGCCGCCGCCAAGCGCTTCGACTGCCGTCAGAACCAGGTGATGATGGCTTCGACCGGCGTCATCGGCGTGCTGCTGCCCGACGCCAAGATCACCGCCCGCATGCCCGAGATCTCCAAGGGCCTCAGCGCCGACGGCTGGGCCGAGGCGGCCGCCGCGATCATGACCACCGACACCTTCGCCAAAGGGGCGACGGCCGAGGCGACCATCGAGGGCCAGACGGTGCGTATCGCCGGCATCGCCAAGGGCTCGGGCATGATCGCGCCCGACATGGCGACGATGCTGTCCTTCATCTTCACCGACGCGACGCTGCCCGCCGCGGTCCTGCAGGAGCTGCTGAGCGCCGGCGTCAAGACCTCGTTCAACGCCATCACCGTCGACAGCGACACCTCGACCTCCGACACGCTGCTGCTGTTCGCGACCGGCAAGGGCGCGTCACATCCGGCGATTTCCAAAGCCTCCGACAAGCGGCTGAACGAATTCCGCGGCGCGCTCGACAAGGTCCTGCTCAATCTCGCGCTCCAGGTGGTGCGCGACGGCGAGGGCGCCCAAAAACTCATCCGCATCGACGTGACGGGTGCCGAAAGCGACGACAGCGCCAAGCGCATCGGTCTCTCGATCGCCAACTCGCCGCTGGTGAAGACCGCGATCGCCGGCGAGGACGCGAATTGGGGCCGCGTGGTGATGGCGGTAGGCAAATCGGGCGAGCCGGCCGACCGCGACAAGCTGAAGATCAGCTTCGGCGGCCAGGTGGTGGCCGAAGCCGGCGAACGCGCGCCGAAATACAACGAAGCCGCCGCGACCAAGGCCGTAAAGGGCCGCGAGGTGGAGATCGCCGTCGACATCGGCCTCGGCAACGGCAGGGCGCGGGTATGGACCTGCGACCTGACGCACGGCTACATCGACATCAACGGCAGCTATCGGAGCTAGCGCATGTTCACCCGCCGCGTTGTCCTCGCCGCCGCCGCGGCGCTTCCGGTGGCCGCTTATGCCGATGCGCCGGACGATTTCGCCGCGCGTATCGCGGCGCTGGAGAAGCAGAAGGGCGGCCGCATCGGCGTCGCCGCCTATGACATCGGCGCCAAGAAACGCATCGCCTATCGCGCCGACGAACGCTTCCTGATGTGCAGCACGGTCAAGTTTCTTCTGGTGACCGCCACGCTCAAGCGCGTCGAGGCGGGGCAGGAGCAACTCGCGCGTCACGTCGCCTTCGCCGATGCCGGCAGCGCCGGTTGGTCGCCGGTCACCAAGCTCCACGTCGCCGACGGCATGAGCGTCGGCGATCTCGCCAAAGCCGCCATCGACCACAGCGACAACACCGCCGCCAATCTGCTCTACGCGCCGCTCGGCGGGCCGCCGGCGCTGCAACACTTCGCGCGCACCGATCTCAGCGACTGGATCACCAGCACCGACCGCACCGAGCCCGCGCTCAACCGCTCCGACGGCGACAAGGACACCACAATGCCGAGCGCCATGCTCGGCAATCTGCGCAGCATCCTCACCGAGGACGTGCTCAAGCCCGCCTCGCGCGATCTGCTGTATGGCTGGATGCTCGGCAACACGACTGGCGCCGACGCCTTGCGGGCGGGCCTGCCGAAGGACTGGCAGGTCGGCGACAAGACCGGCCACGCCAATGGCGCCCATAACGACATCGCCATCGCGACGCCGCCGGGCCGCGCCCCGATCCTGATCTCCGCCTTTACCGTCGGCTGCGGCACTGCTGACAGCGACAACGGCACGCTGGCCGGGGTCGGCCGGCTGGTCGCCGCCGCCTTTGCCTAAATCCCGGGGATTTTGTGGGGTTTTCCGGGTAGTTTTTAAGGCCACTTTAAGGACGGGTTTGCCATCGTGAGCGCTTCAGGGTTCAGGCTCGTGCTCGTTGTCGCCTGCGCGCTGATCGATGCGGACGGCCGCGTGCTCATTGCCGAGCGGCCGCCGCAGAAAGCGATGGCGGGGCTATGGGAGTTTCCAGGCGGGAAGATCGAGTTGGGCGAGAGCCCGGAGACCGCGCTGATCCGCGAGTTGGCCGAGGAGCTCGGCATCGCGGTCAAGGACGCGTGCCTGGCGCCCTTCGCCTTCGCATCGCACGCTTATGCGGATTTCCATCTCCTGATGCCGCTCTATGTTTGCCGCCGCTGGGAGGGCACGCCGGTGCCGCGCGAGCACAGCGCGCTCAAATGGGTGCGGCCGCGCGATCTCACCCAGTATCCCATGCCGCCGGCCGATGTGCCGCTCATTCCGATGCTGCGCGACCTGCTCTGAGCTTGCTGCGCGACGCACGCGGCGCCACCGCGATCGAATACGCGCTGATCGCCAGCGTGGTCTCCATCGTGATCTTCGCCGCCGTCACCAATATCGGTACGACGCTGTCGTCGTTCTTCAACGCGCTCGCCGGTCACGTGTAGCGCGCGTCACGCGCTCGTATCGCGCCCAGTCGGATTATCGGTCGGCATCAGCACGTCCGCCAGCCGCGTCGTCGCGCTGCCGGGTTTCAGCGGCTGCTGCTGGCTCGCATGCGGCGCCCAGCCGGTGAGATAGACGATGTCGAAGGTCGCGCGCAGCTTGCCGTCCGGATCGGCGAAACGGTCGGCATAGCTCTGGAGCGCCGCAACCAGCATCGCGCGCCGCATCGGCCGTTTCGATCGTTCGACCAGCGCATTGGTCGCGCCCAGCGCGCGCAGATCGCGAACCAGGCCCGTCAGATCGCGATAGCGCACCACCGTCCGCTCGACATCGGCGACCGGGAGCGCGAAGCCCGCGCGCTGCAGCAGTCCGCCCAGATCGCGCACGTCGGCGAACGGCGCGACGCGCGGCGAGACGCCGCCCAGCGTCTCGATCTCGGCCGCGGCGAGCGCCTGGCGCAGCTCGGTCAGCGTCTCGCCGCCGAACAGCGCCGCCAAGAACAGCCCGTCCGGCTTCAGTGCACGCCGCGCCTGCGCCAACAGGCCCGGCAGATCGTTCGCTTCGTGGAGCGTCAACACGCTGGTGATCAGGTCGAGCGACTCCGGCGCGGCCGCGACGCGCTCTTCGTCTTCCCAAGCCAACTCTGCCCGCGCCGCGAACGGCCGCATCACCGCGCCGAGCCGCTCCGCAATGCCCTCGGACGCCTCGTCGCGCAGGAAAGCGTCGCCCGCACGCTTTGCCGCCCGCGCGCGATGCAGCGCGATCGCTTTGGGATCGAATATGCGCGGAACCGCCATTGCGCTAGGATAGGGTGATGGCGCTGGGATTGGAAACCAGACTGAAGAGCGCGGGCAGGGCGGTGCTCGATCTCGTCTATCCGCCGTTCTGCATCGGCTGCCGCGCGCAAGTGGCCGCGCCGGGCGCGCTGTGCGCCGCGTGCTGGCAGAGGGTCGGCTTTCTCGACGGCCCGATGTGCGATTGCTGCGGCCTGCCGTTCGAATTCGGCTTCGAGGTTCTTGGGAATGCCGGCACGCGTTGCGCCGCCTGTCACGCAAATCCCCCGGCCTACGACAAGGCGCGCGCCGTCATGCGCTATGATGAGCACAGCAAGGGGCCGATCCTCGCCTTCAAGCATGGCGACCGCCTCGACCTTGCGCCGGCCTTCGCACGGTGGCTGGATCGCGGCGGCCGTGCGCTGCTGGACGAGGCGGAACTGATCGTGCCGGTGCCGCTCCACCCCGGCCGATTGTGGACCCGCCGCTACAACCAGTCGGCCGAGCTCGCCCGCGCCCTGGCCAAGCTCGGCGGCCGGCCGGCGGCGTTGACCCTGCTGGAGCGCGCCCGCGCCACGCCCAGCCAGGGCGCCATGCGCTCGGCCAAGGCCAGGCGGCGCAACATGCTGGGCGCGTTCAAGGTTCGGCCGCGCCACAAATCGGCCATCGCGGGGCGCAATATCCTCCTGGTGGACGACGTGCTCACCACGGGTGCCACCGCCGAGGCCTGTGCGCGCGCGCTAAAGCGCGCAGGCGCCGCGAAAGTGCTGGTTTTGGCGCTCGCCCGCGTTGTCCGACCGCGCGCCGGCGATATTATATGAGTGTCACGGAAAGGTGCTGCTGAGTCGCCCGCCATGTCGAAGATCACCATCTACACCACGCCGATCTGCCCCTATTGCGTCCGCGCCAAGGCGCTTCTGAAGAAGAAGGGTGCCGCGTTCGATGAGATCGACGTGTTCATGGATTCGGACGCGCGTGCCGAGATGGAAGAGAAATCCGAAGGCCGCCGCACCGTGCCGCAGATCTTCATCGGCGAGAAACACGTTGGCGGTTGCGACGACCTCTACGCGCTCGAGAGCCAAGGCAAACTCGATCCGCTTCTGGCGGGTTAGCCATCCTGTCATCCCGGCCAAGCGATGCGTTGGCATCGCGCGAGCCGGGACCCGTCGCGCCGTGTCTCAATGGGTCCGCCCGTACGCTGTCGCTACGAGCCTCGCCGCGCTCGCCCGGGATGACAAGTGTGGTAGGATCGCACGATGACCGCCTTCAAAGCCGCCTGCGTCCAGCTGCGCTCCACCGACGACGTTGCGGAGAACATCCGCACCACCTCCGATCTCATCCGCGAGGCGTACGGCAAGGGCGCCCAATTCGTCGCAACGCCCGAGAACACCACGCTGATGGCGCCAGACGGTGGCGCCAAGCTGGCGCATTCCTATGACGAGGCGCACGATCCTGCGCTGCCCGCCTTCGCCGCGCTGGCCGAAGAGCTGGGCATTCATCTGCTCATCGGCAGCCTTGCCATCAAGGTCAGCGACACCAAGACCGCCAACCGCTCCTTCCTGATCGATCCGAAGGGCCGGATCACGGCGCGCTATTCCAAGATCCACCTCTTCGACGTGGACCTGCCGTCGGGCGAGACCTATCGCGAGTCCAACACCGTCGCCGGCGGCGATAGCGCCGTGCTCGCCGACACGCCCTGGGGCAAGATCGGCCTCACCATCTGCTACGACCTGCGCTTCCCGCAGCTCTATCGCGCATTGGCCCAGAAGGGCGCGTTCCTGCTCACCGTGCCGTCCGCCTTCACCGAGACCACGGGCTTGGCGCATTGGCATGTGCTGCTGCGCGCCCGTGCCATCGAGAACGGCGCCTTCGTGCTTGCGCCCGCACAAGGCGGAACGCATGCCAACGGCCGCAAGACCTACGGTCATTCGCTGATCGTCGCGCCCTGGGGCGAAATCCTCGCGGAGGGCGGCGCCGAGCCCGGTGTCATTCTCGCCGATATCGATCCTGCTGCCGTTACGGACGCCCGCGGCCGCGTGCCGAACCTTCGCCACGACCGCGCTTTCCAAGGTCCTTGAGCCACAATCCTAACGCGAGATGGCGTGTGCATTGCGCGCGGTTCATGTCGCGTGACGGCGTTGCGACTGGTTAACGGCCGAAACCTTGCCAGCGCCTCGCAAGCGGCGCTAAGCGTTGGGAAATATCAAACTCTCGCCCGATTCCGTCGTATAAGATGACCCGGGCTGTTCAGAAGGCTAAGGCGTGATCGTTTACAATCTCCGGTGCAGGAACGCGCACGAGTTTGAGGGCTGGTTCCGCGACTCCGCCGCGTTCGACGCCCAGGCGCAGGACGGCAGTCTGACGTGCCCGGTCTGCGAGTCCCGCAAGGTCGAGAAGGCGATCATGGCGCCGGCGGTGTCGGGCGCGAAGAAGCCGACGATCACCGAGGCCGAAGCCAAGAAGATGCGCCAGTTCATGACGGGCCTGCGCAAATACGTGCAGCAGAACGCGGACTATGTCGGCACCAATTTCGCCGAGGAAGCGCGCCGTATCCACTACGGCGAAGCGGAAGAGCGCCACATCTACGGCGAGGCGTCGCCGGAAGAGGCGAAAGAGCTGCTCGAGGAAGGCGTCGACGTCGCGCCGCTCCCGCCCGACCTCGACGGCGCGAACTGACGGCATCCAACAAAAAGGGCGCCCGCAAAGGCGCCCTTTTCGTTTGGGCAAGACGAATGCAGCTCAGCGCAGCGCCGCCCGCAGCGGATCGGCGTTGCGGTTGCACGAACGGCCCATGAAGATGTCGTCGAACGGCACGGGGCGGTCGTAATACTCCGCGTTCAGCATCGGCTTCTGCTCCAGCGTCGAGTCGTTGACCGTCAGGCCGGCATAGAGGCCGCCGGCGCGCGCCCAGCCGATGATGTCGCCGTGATAGCTCGCCGCGCCGTCATTGCCGCCCGCCATGAAGATGGCGAGGCCGGCCTCGGTGCCGAGACGGAAGCGCTCCTGGCGCACCGCATCGACGGCACGGTCGGTCATCAGCACGAGCACGATCTGTGCGCTCGACACGCCGGCCTGCAGGCCGAGCGACGGCGAACCCAACGAATAAAACGCAGGATACGTCCAGGTCTTGCCGATACGGCGCAGCAGCACCGCGTCGCCGCCCTGGCCGCCGATGATGAAACCGACCTTCACCAGGTTCGGCACGATGATGATGCCTTTCGCCTGCGCCAGGATGGAGGAAGGGATCGAGCCCCGGAAGTCGTAGAGCGTGCGCGTCGCGTCGCCGACCAGGCGCCCGGACTTGTCCGGCGCCATGTCCAGCGTGCAGACGGCGGGCTTCGGCTTGACGTGGGCGGGCTTCCTTTTGGCATCGGCCGGCGAGACGGCGGCAACGGTCATGGCCAGCGCCGCGAGCGCCAGCACCTTGGTGATGGTCTTCATGGATCCCCTCGAAATGAATCGGTGTAAATGACCGCGGAACCCTAGCGGCGGCGGCCTTGCCGGGCCACCGTTCAGCGGCTGCCGCTCACATTTGCTGTGATCGTCAGCGTCCCGCGACCACCATGTAGTTCACATCGGTATCGCTCGAGAGCCGCCAGTCCCAGGTCAGTGGATCGAACGCCACGCCCTGTGTTTTCAACGGGTTGAGACCGACGCCTTCGAGCAATCTCTTAAGCTCGGCCGGCGCGACGAACTTGTTCCAATCATGGGTTCCCGGCGGCAGCCAGCGCAGAACGTACTCCGCCCCGATCTTGGCCAGCGCCAGCGACTTCAGCGTCCGGTTCAGCGTCGCCACGATCATCAGGCCGCCCGGCTTCACCAGCCGGGCGCAGGCCATGAGGTAGGCGCGCAGATCCGCGACATGCTCGACCACCTCCATGTTGAGGACGACGTCGAACCCCGCGCCCTCCGCCACAAGCGTCTCGGCGGCCGCGGCCCGGTAGGCGATCGGCAGGCCTCCGGCATGCGCCTGGGCGGTGCCGATGTTCTTCTCCGACGGATCGACGCCGGTGACCGCGAAGCCCAGCCGGCTCATCGGCTCGCACAGCAGACCGCCGCCGCAGCCGATGTCGAGCAGGTTCAGCCCCTGGAACGGCTTGATCCCGGTGCGGCCATAATGTGCGGCCACGGTGTCGCGAATGAACTGCAGCCGGACCGGGTTGAACTTGTGCAGCGGCGCGAACTTGCCCGTGGGATCCCACCATTCCGCCGCCATGGCGGAGAACTTGGCGACCTCTGCGGCATCTACGGTGCTATCGGACATCGGAACAGGTTGAGCCTTCATCGCCTGCCGTCTATGTAGGCCCCCATCACGCTCACGGCAAACGGAACGGGTATGGCGAAGATTGCGATGAAATTCGGCGGCACCTCGGTGGCCGATCTGGACCGCATCCGCCATGTCGCCCAGCTGGTGAAGCGCGAGCGCGACAAGGGCAACGAGGTTGCCGTCGTCGTCTCCGCCATGGCGGGCGAGACCAACAAGCTGGTCGCGTGGTTCAATGACATCGGCAAGACGCCGGGTTCCAACGGTCCCAGCCTTCCCGACATGCGCGAGCACGACGTGATCGTCGCCGCCGGCGAGCAGATTACCTCGGGACTCCTGGCGGCGGCGCTCGGCGCCATCGGCGTTCCGGCGCGCTCCTGGATGGGTTGGCAGATTCCCTTGCGCACCTCCGCCGTGCACGGCTCGGCCCGCATCGAGGGCATGGACGGCGATCTGATGAACGAGAGCCTCGCCAAGGGCGAAGTCGCCGTCGTCGCGGGCTATCAGGGCGTCGGCCCGCACGACCGCATCTCGACGCTGGGCCGCGGCGGCTCGGACACCTCGGCGGTGGCCGTGGCGGCGGGTCTCGGGGCCGACCGCTGCGACATCTACACCGACGTCGATGGCGTATACACCACCGATCCGCGCATCGTGCCGAAGGCGCGCCGGCTCGAGAAGATCAGCTATGAGGAGATGCTCGAGATGGCGTCGCTGGGCTCCAAGGTGCTCCAGACGCGTTCGGTCGAGATCGCCATGCTTCACCGCGTGCCCACCCGCGTCCTGTCGACCTTCGATCCCGACCGCGGCGGCACGCTTCTCTGTGACGAGGACGAGATCGTGGAAAAGAAACCCGTTACCGGCATCGCCTATTCGCGCGACGAGGCCAAGATCACGCTGATGAAGATCCCCGACCGTCCGGGTATCGCCGCGGCGATCTTCGGACCGCTCGCGGATGCGGGCATCAACGTCGACATGATCGTCCAGAACGTCTCCGAGGACGGCAAGCGCACCGACCTGACCTTCACGGTCGGCCGTGGCGACCTCAATCGCGCGCTGGCCGCGATCGAGGCGGCGGCGCCGCAGATCGGCTACCGCGAGCTGACCAAGGACGACAACGTCGCCAAGGTGTCGATCATCGGCATCGGCATGCGCGCCCATCCGGGCGTGGCGCAGGCGATGTTCCGCACGCTGTCCGAGAAGGGCATCAATATCCAGGTGATCTCGACCAGCGAGATCAAAGTGTCGGTGCTGATCTCCGAAGAATATGTCGAACTCGCGGTCCGCGCGCTGCATTCGGCCTACGAGCTGGACGTGGCATGACAAAGCTCCACTGTCATTCGCCGCGAATGCGGCGGACCCAGGTGACACCGCATCGCTTGCGCAGATTTCAACTGGGTTCGCCGCATTCGCGGCGAATGACATTTGTGGTTGGTTGCGAGCGCCGCGCTCCGCGAAGGAGCGCATAAATGGCCGTCTCGCCGGTCGGTCCGCGCATCCTGCTGCGCCGCCTGCGCGAGATCATGGCGGAGCAGACCTCCGCGCAAACCCGTCTCGACAAGCTCGTCACCGTCATCGCCACCAACATGGTGGCCGAGGTGTGCTCCATCTATCTGCGCCGCGCCGGCAAGCACCTGGAGCTGTTCGCCACCGAAGGCCTCAACCGCGCCGCCGTGCACAACACGCGCCTCAAGGAAGGCGAGGGCCTCGTCGGCCTCGTCGCCGAGACCGCCGAGCCGGTGAACCTCTCCGACGCGCCGAACGATCCGCATTTCTCCTACCGCCCGGAGACCGGCGAGGACCCGTACAAGTCGTTCCTCGGCGTGCCCATCGTGCGCGGCGGCCAGGTGTTCGGCGTGCTCACGGTGCAGAACCGCCAGGCCATCGTCTATTCCGAGGAAGAGGTCGAGGCGCTGCAGACCGTCTCCATGGTGCTGGCCGAGGTCGTCGCGCAAGGCGGCCTCTTCAGGCTCTCCGAGCTCGACGAGCCCGAGCTGCGCGCCGACCGCCCGCGCACCTTCCGCGGCGAAGGCCTCTCCGAAGGCGTCGGCATCGGCCGCGTCGTGCTGCACGAGCCGCGCGTGATGGTCGAGCGCATGATCGCCGACGATCCGGCGGAGGAGCTCAAGCGGCTCGAAAAGGCGCTCGCCGCGCTGCGCGGCGCCGTCGACGAGATGCTCGCCTCCAGCGAGCTCGATCTCACCGGCGAGGGCAGGGAGGTGATCGAAGCCTACCGCCTCTTCGCCAACGACCAGGGCTGGATGAAGAGCATGCGCGACGCGGTGCGCACCGGCCTCACCGCCGAGGCCGCCGTCGAGCGCGTGCAGGACGAGACCCGGGTGCGCGTCCAACGCCTCGACGATCCGGTGCTGCGCGAGCGCTTGCACGATTTCGACGACCTGGCGCGGCGCCTTCTGCGCCATCTCACCGGCGACGGCGGGCCGCAGGAATTGCCGCTCAACGCCGTCATCATCGCCCGCGCCATGGGTCCGGCCGAGCTGCTCGATTATGGTCGCGAGCGTCTCGTCGGCCTCGTCTTGGAAGAGGCCGCCAGCACCAGCCATGTCGCCATCGTGGCGCGCTCGATGGGCCTGCCGCTGATCGGCTCGGTCGAAGGCATCACCGACAGCGCGCGCGCCGGCGACCAGATCGCGCTCGACGGCGAGGCCGGCGACGTCCATCTGCGCCCGCAGAGCGAGATCGTCGCCGCCTTCGATATGAAGCGCACGCTGCGCGAGCAGGCGGTGGCGCGTTTTGCCGCGCTGCGCGACGAGCCGGCCGTCACCAAGGATGGCGTGCCGATCAAGCTGATGATGAATGCCGGGCTCAAGCTCGACATGCCGCATCTCGCCGAGTCCGGCGCCGACGGCGTCGGCCTGTTCCGCACCGAGCTGCAGTTCATGATCGGCGAGACGATGCCGCGCCTCGCCGACCAGGTGGCGTTCTATCGCGACATCCTGGATTCCGCCGGCGAGCGGCCGGTGGTGTTCCGCACCCTCGATCTGGGCGGCGACAAGGTGCTGCCTTACGCACGCTGGGAGCGCGAAGAGAATCCGGCGCTCGGCTGGCGCGCCATCCGCATCGCGCTCGATCGCCCGGCGCTCCTGCGCTACCAGGTCCGCGCACTGCTGATCGCCGCCGCCGGCCGTACGCTGCGCATCCTGTTGCCGATGGTCTCCAACGTCGACGAGTTCAACCGCGGCCGCGCCCTGATCGACCGCGAAATCGAGCGCGCGCGGCTGCTCGGCATCGACCGTCCGCGTCAGGTTCTGGTCGGCGCGATGCTGGAGGTGCCCTCGCTCGCCTTCATGCTGCCGCAGCTGATGCGCTCGGCCGATTTCGTCTCGATCGGCTCGAACGATCTTCTGTCCTTCGCCTTCGCGGTCGACCGCACCAATCCGCGGGTCTCGCGCCGCTACGACGTGCTGAACCCCGCGACCCTCTATCTGATCCGCCTGATCGTGAATTCGGCCCGCGAAGCCCATGGCGACCTGTCGCTGTGCGGCGAGATGGCCGGGCGTCCGCTCGACGCCATGGCCCTGCTTGGGCTGGGGCTGCGGACGCTCTCGATGCACCCTGCGGCCATCGGCCCCATCAAGCTCATGATTCGGAGCATGAATATGAGCGAGGTGACCCCGTTCGTGGACAAACTTTGCGGGCGGACCGATCACAGCCTGCGGACAAGGCTTTCCGCCTTCGCGGCCGAGCGCGGAATCGCCCTGAAATAACGCTGGTGGCGCCAAGGTTCCAACACAACTGCTTGATTTTAGGTGTACTTATTGACACAGTTCTGAGGGCTTTCTCCGAAGGGACTGACTTTCCATGCGCGTTCTGCACACCGCTTTGCTCGCGGCCGGTTTTGCCGCGTTCGTGACCGCCGCCTCGGCGCAGTCGCAGCCGGTTACCACCAATCCCGGCGTCATCGGTACCCCCGCTCCGGCGGGTGAGACCGGTTCGACCGCCCCGGCGGCCGCCAACAGCGACCCGAACGACGACACCGTCTCCTGCCGCTATGAGAAGATCACCGGCTCGAACTTCACGCATCGCATCTGCCACACCCAGCGCGAGTGGAAGCAGATCAACGACAAGGCCAAGGATTTCATGAACAACCTTGACCGCGGCAGCCAGGGCAACCAGATCAACTGATACGGCCAACTTTGGGGGCAGCATGCGCGGTGTTCTCGTCATCGCAGCTTTGGGCATGCTCGTCGGCGCGAGCCACGCGCAGACCCAGCTCCCCCCGGCCTTGCCGGCCAACCCGGTTGCGACCGTGGCGCACCCGCCCGCCAGCGCCATGTCGGCGGTGCTGCCGAACAATGTGCGCCCGGAACCCGGCACGACGCTCGCGGATGAGACCATTGTCTGCAAGTACGAGCGCGATACCGGCACGCTGATGATGGTCCAGGTCTGCCGCACGGCGCGCGCCTGGAAGATCATGCAGGCCGATGCGCAGGAGTTCATGGAGTTCGGCTTCCGCGGCTCGCACCAGGTCGACGATCATTAGGATTCGGCCGACAGGCTTGGAATTTGTGACAATGGCTCGCGCAGGCGGGCCATTTCCGTTTTTGGCGCCGGGAACACCTTGCAACGGGCCGCCGGTTACCATAACTCCGGAGCCGCGCCGGAGCGCGGGAATCTTGGGTTTCCGACGTTCCGATACCGACCGTCTCGAAGAATTGGCTGGCAGGCGCCACGGCCAACGGATATTTGTTTCCCGATGACCAAAGTGACCCGCCTGACGGTCGACGACGACGGCAACGTCAAGAGCCGGCGCATCCATTTGCGCGAGATTTCCGGCGACAGCGACATGCCGCTGGAAACCGTCGGCCAGGATTTGCGCGCCGCCCGCTTGCGCCGCGGCGACGACCTCGCGACCGTGTCCAAGGTTCTCAAGATCCGAAAGGACCACCTCGAAGCCATCGAGGAGGACCGTCTCGACGCGCTGCCCGGCCGCACCTATGCCGTCGGCTTCGTGCGCTCCTATGCCGATTATCTCGGTCTCGACACCGGTCAGTGCCTCGAGCGTTTCAAGGCGGAGATCGCGGGCCGCACCGACGCCGACCAGCAGCCGCAGGTCACCGTCATCGACGAGGACGACCATCGCCGCCTGCCGCAGGGCTGGAAGATCATCGCCGGCGTCGTCGTCATCCTGATGGCCTGGGGCGCATGGTACGTGCTGCATTCCACCGACTCGATGACCGCGCCGCCGGTCGCCGCCCCGCCGCAACAGATCGTGCCCAAGCCGATCGCCCAGGCCAAGCCTCCATCTTCGACGACAACCGCGCCGCCCGCTGCCGCTGCTCCGGCGCCGGCCACCGCGCCGGCGCAGCCGCCGGCCGCTGCGGCGCAGACGCCCCCGCCTGCCGCGACGCCGGCACCGGGCGCGCCGCTGCCGCAGGGCACGTTCTACGGCCAGAACAATCGCGGCGCCCGCGTCGTGCTGCGCGTCCACACGCCGACCCGCGTCCTGGTGCAGGGCGAGGACGGCATGGTCTACATCAACCGCACGCTGCAGCCGGGCGACACCTATCAGGTTCCCAACATCGTCGGCGTCACGCTGACGACCACGACGGCCAATGCCGTCGAAATCGACCTCGACGGACAGTCGATGGGCTTTGCGGGCAAGGACGGCGGCATTGCCGAAGGCTTGTCGCTCGATCCGCAATCCATCGTCGACCGCTCGAGCGGAGGCCACTGATGAGCGTCAGAGCGTATCGCGACATCCACCGGCGCAAGTCGCGTCAGATCATGGTCGGCAAGGTGCCGGTCGGCGGCGACGCCCCGATCAGCGTGCAGACGATGACCAACACCGTCACCGGCGACGCGCGCGCCACCATCGACCAGATCCGCGCCATCGAAGAGGCGGGCGCCGACATCGTGCGCGTTTCCTGCCCCGACGAGGACGCCACCAGGGCGATGAAGGCGATCACTCGCGCCGCATCGATCCCGGTCGTCGCCGACATCCACTTCCACTACAAGCGCGCCATCGAGGCGGCGGTGAACGGCGCGGCCTGCCTGCGCATCAACCCCGGCAACATCGGCAGCGCCGCGCGCGTGCGCGAAGTCGTACAGGCCGCGAAGGATCATGGCTGCTCGATGCGCATCGGCGTCAACGCCGGCTCCCTTGAGAAGGAGCTTCTGGAGAAATACGGCGAGCCGTGCCCCGAGGCGATGGTCGAGAGCGCGCTGAACCACGCCAAGATCCTCGATGACCTCGACTTCCGCGAGTACAAGATCAGCGTGAAGGCCTCCGACGCCTTCCTCGCCGTTGCGGCCTATCAGGGCCTCGCGGACGCGGTCGACTGCCCGATCCATCTCGGTATCACCGAGGCGGGCGGCATGATCAGCGGCACCGTGAAGTCGTCGATCGGCATGGGCATGCTGCTGTGGAGCGGCATCGGCGACACCATCCGGGTCTCGCTCAGCGCCGATCCGGTGGAAGAAGTGCGCGTCGGCTTCGACATCCTCAAGAGCCTCAACCTGCGCCATCGCGGCGTGAACATCGTGTCGTGCCCGAGCTGCGCGCGCCAGGGCTTCAACGTCATCGAGACCGTCAAGACGCTGGAGGACCGCCTCAAGCACATCTCGACGCCGATGTCGCTGTCGATCATCGGCTGCGTCGTGAACGGCCCGGGCGAGGCGCGAGAGACCGATCTCGCCTTCACCGGCGGCGGCGCCGGCAAGGGCCACGGCCAGATCTATCTCAACGGCAAACCGGCCTACCGTCTCGACAACGAGAAGCTGGTCGACCACGTCGTCGAGCTCTGCGAGAAGAAGGCCGCCGAGATCGAAGCCGAACGCGGCAATATCGACCCGAAGAAAGCGCTCGAACCGGCGCAGTAATAGCGGATGGGCGTCGTGGGTTGGCGGGCGGCACGGCGCCAGTCCGCTACTTCGAATAAGCGATCCCCGTGATCATCATATCCATCGCGGTGCCGCGCGGATAATACGCGACGTGCGCCGTCGCCTTCTTGGCGCACAGATAGAGCGTCCAGACCTCTTTCCAGTCCGGGTTCGGCTTCGATACGCGCTTGATGTCGAGAACTTGCGGCATCTCGTGCTGCCGGCAGTGCAGCTTATAGACGGCATTGGACAGCACGCCCGGCACCACCGTGGTCTCGAGCTTGTAGTCGCCGCCATACGCGCCGGGCAGCAGCGGATGGGTGCGCAGCGCGTTGTTCGAGCCGATCTCGGCCATCGTCCGGCGCATCACCGGCTTGCCACAGCGGTCGAGCGTCGCGCGCTGCACCCAGGCGCCGTCCACCGCCTGCCAGCCGCCGATGCCTTGTGCGAATTTCGGCGGCACCGCGACGTCGGGCGCGTCGAAGAATTCGAGCTTGAGCACAGGGCACCCGGTCTTGAGCACGTCGGGCTCGGCGGCGTTGTAGGCCTTCTCCAGGATCGCGCGGTAGGACGGCGACTGGACATAGCTGCTGAACAGCAACTGCTGCTGCGAGTCCGTGGCCGCCAAGGCACCGCCCACGCCCAGCGCCGCCAACGCCAATCCCGCAAGCCCTCGCAACATCCTGCGATGGCCGGTCGCCCGAATGGTCATGTCCGCCCCCAACACACCGATCCTGGATTCACGCCCCGCGCGGCGCTACTTCGTATAACCGATCTCGCTCGTCTCGATATCGGTCTGGCCGCCGCCCGGCAGATAGGTCACGCGCGCCGTCGCTGTTTTCCCGCACAAAGACAACGTCCACAGCTCGGTCCAGCCCGGGTTCGGCTTCGACACGCGCTTGATGTCCAGAACCTCCGGCTTCTTGGTGTCCTTGCAGCCCAGCTTGTAGACCGTGTTGATCTCGACCGTGCCGATCGCGTTCGGCTCGAGCTTGTAGCCGCCCGAATATTCGGCGGGCAGCAACGGGCGCACGCGCAGGCCGTTGTTCGGCGCGGTCTCGGCCAGCGCCCGGCGCACCACCGGCTTGCCGCAGCGGTCGAGCGTCGCGCGCTGCACCCAGGCGCCGTCCACCGCCTGCCAGCCGCCGCGCGGCCCCTTCGCGAATTTCGCCGGCAGGACGATCTCGGGCGGATCGAAGGACGTGACCTTGAGCGCCGGGCACTGCGCCTTCAGCATCGCCGGCTCGGTATCGTTGTAGGCCTTCTCCAGGATCGACCGGTAGGCGGGCGACTGCAGATAGCTCTGAAACACCGCTGCTTGCGGATCGGCGGCCGCCGCCGCGCCGCCCGCCAGGACCGCGCCCAGCGCGAACCCCTTGAGAACCCTCGATCCCACGTGATAGCTGGCCATGCGTCCGTCCCTCGAATGACGTCTGTCCTTAGCACATCGCAGGTTTGCCCGTGATACCAGCCACCAAGCTCGACCGCCTGCTCGACCGCTTTCATGCGGTGGAGGCGGAGCTTGCTTCCGGGGCCGGCGGGGCCGGATTCGTGAAGCTCTCCAAGGAGCATGCCGAGCTCTCGCCGGTGATCGCGGTGGTGCGCGACTACCGTTCGGTACAGGACCAGATCGCCCAGACCGAGGCGCTGATCGCCGATCCGGCCACCGACACGGAAATGCGCGGCCTCGCCGAGGAGGAGCGCGCCGACTTGAAGACCCGCTTCGAGGGCCTCGAACACGACCTGCGCATCCAGCTGCTGCCCAAGGACGCCGCCGACGCCTCGTCCGCCATCGTCGAGATCCGCGCCGGCACCGGCGGCGACGAGGCGGCGCTGTTCGCCGCCGACCTCCTGGAGATGTACACGCGCTATGCCTCGCTGCAAGGGTGGCGCACCGAGGTGATGTCGCGCACCGACAGCGATCTCGGCGGCATCAAGGACGCGGTGCTCGACATCACGGGGCAGGGCGTCTACGCCAAGATGAAGTTCGAGAGCGGCGTGCATCGCGTGCAGCGCGTCCCCGTCACCGAGACCCAGGGCCGCATCCACACCAGCGCCGCCACCGTCGCCGTGCTGCCCGAGGCCGAGGACGTCGACATCGTGATCAACGACAAGGATTTGCGCATCGACGTCTACCGCGCGCAGGGCGCCGGCGGCCAGCACGTCAACAAGACCGAGTCCGCGGTGCGCATCACGCATCTGCCGACCGGCATCGCCATCGCGCAGCAGACCGAGAAATCCCAGCACAAGAACAAGGCCCAGGCGATGAAGATGCTCAAGGCCAAGCTCTACGACATGGAGCGCGAACGCGTCGACAGCGCCCGCGCCAGCGAGCGCAAGAGCCTGGTCGGCTCCGGCGACCGCTCCGAGCGCATCCGCACCTACAATTTCCCGCAAGGCCGCGTCACCGACCACCGCATCAACCTGACGCTCTACAAGCTCGACCGCATCATCGCCGGCGACGATCTCGGCGACATCGTCGACGCGCTGGTGGCGCAGGACCAGGCCGACCGCCTCACCGAGTTGGACGCCGAAGGGTGACGCTCGACGAAGCCGTCAAGACCCTGCGCGCCGCCGGCGTCGACAATCCGCGATTGGATGCGCGGCTGTTGTTGGAATTTTCTCAAAAGTCCCTCCCTCAAGGGGAGGGTGGGACTTTTGAGTCTCTGATCGCCCGCCGCGCCGCGCGCGAGCCGCTCGCCTACATCACCGGCCACCGCGAGTTCTGGAGCCTCGACCTCGCCGTCGGTCCCGGCGTGCTGATCCCGCGTCCCGACACCGAGACGCTGATCGAGACCCTGATCCGCCTGCGCCCCGATCGCACCGCGCCGCTGTCGATCCTCGATCTGGGGACCGGTTCCGGCTGCCTGTTGATCGCAGCGCTCAAGGAGTACCCGAACGCGTCGGGCGCCGGCATCGACTCCTCGCCCGAAGCGCTGGTCTGGGCGCAGCGGAACCTCGCCGCCCACGCCCTCGAGACCCGCGCCGCCCTCATCGAGACCGCTTGGCCCGAGGAGGCCAGCCCCGGCTTCGACGTGATCCTCTCCAACCCGCCCTACATCCCGACGGCCGACATCGAGGCACTGGAGCCCGAGGTCCGCCGCCACGAGCCCCGCGCCGCCCTCGACGGCGGGCCGGACGGCCTGGACGCCTACCGCGTGCTGGCCCCCCGAATCGCCAAGCTCCTGAAGCCCGGTGGTCTCGCCATCCTGGAGCTCGGGCAGGGCCAAAGCGACGCCGTCAGCGCCCTGATGACCGGCGCGGGCCTGCAAGTTCCCGAAGTTGTCGCCGATCTCGCTGGGATTCCCCGCGCTCTTGTCGCCACAGGGTGGTAAAACCGTCGCGGCACCCCATATAAAGCCTTGGAAATCGGCCACCGAGCCGCTAGCTTCCCGGCCCGTGGGGACATAGGGACCCCGCCGGCAGTCGATCTTAATCGATCGGGGGGGCCGGAAAGCGGCGCGGGCCGCGGTTCTTGTGCAAAACGAAAGACGAGCCCTGCATTGCTGCGGCAGCCGGACTTGCGTTTGCGCAAGGCCAATTTGACCGAACCATTGCGCATCCATCGCGCGCAGCAATGCGATGCTCGTCCTCGGAGGTTAGGGGCAACAGTTGAAACGTTCACGTAGAGGCGGCCGCAGGCCGCAACATGCCGGTGGCGGCCACTCCAGCAACAATGGCGGTGGTGGCGGCGGTGGTGGTGGTGGTGGTGGAAATATCCACAATCCCAATCGCACGTTCGATTCCAACGGACCCGAGGTGAAGATCCGCGGCTCCGCGTCCAACGTCTACGAGAAATATCTGCAGCTGGCGCGCGACGCCAACGCCAGCGGCGACCGCGTCATGGCGGAGAACTATCTCCAGCACGCCGAGCACTATTACCGCATCATGGCGGCACAGCAGCAGGCGATGGCGCAGTACCAGCAGCAGCAGGCTGCCCAGCAGCAGGCCAACGGCAATGTCGGCGGCAACCGCGCCAACGGCAACGCGGGCGATCAGCCCTATCCGGCCGGCCAGCCCGGCGGCAGCGCTCCATCCTTCTCCCTCGCCGAAGGCGAGGAAGAGGGCGAAGAGGAAGCAGCGGAGTAAATCCCAGCTGGCATTCGCCGCGAATGCGGCGAACCCAGTTGGTGTGCCGCGAACCTTCAAAGGCTCGCGAAGACGGTACCTGGGTCCGCCGCAGTCGCGGCGGATGACAGGTGTGTTTGAACCATATAAGTTCCATGCATCGTCCCTCGAAGCCGGCTTTTCCGGCAGAACAGGCAGCGCCATGAAGGCTCTCGCTCTCTCCTAGGTTCATCCGTCGCTTGCGGCGGAGACGAACCCGAACCGCTCGCGCACCGCGCGGGCGAGCGTAGCCATTCATGCGTCTGGGATTTCTTCGCGAAGAACCCAGCGCTTTCGATTTCGGGGACTATCCATTGTCGTCTCTTCATCTTCCGGCCGGCGCGCTGTGGCGCCATCCCGGCTTCTTGCGGCTATGGGCCGCGCAGACCGTATCGTCCTTCGGCGCCCGCATCGCGCGCGAGGGCTTCGCGATGGCGGCGATCCTGGCCATCCACGCCACGCCGTTCGAGCTCGGTCTTCTCGCCGCGTTCGCGCGCGGGCCAGGCCTCGTCGTCGGCTTCTTCGCCGGGGGCATCGTCGATCGCACCGAGCGGCGGCGGGTGATGATCGCGGCCGACCTCGCGCGCACGGCGCTGATCCTCACCATTCCCGTCGCGGCCTGGTTGGGCGCGCTGTCGATGCTGCAGCTCTATGCCGTGGCGATGCTGATCGGCGGCGCGAGCGTGCTGTTCGACATCGCCGATCACGCCTTCCTGCCGCAGCTGATCGAACGCGAGCACCTGCTCGACGGCAACGCCAAGCTCGGCGTCACCGACTCCATCGCGGAGATCGGCGGTCCGGCGCTGGCGGGCACACTGTTCCAGCTCTTCACCGCGCCGTTCGCCGTGCTCGGGACGTCGCTGACCTATCTTGTGTCGGCGCTGTTCCTGCTCAGCGTCCCGGCGCGCGCCATGCCGCTCGAAAAGCCGAAGCACCAGGAGCGCTGGTATGAAGACATCGCCATCGGCCTGAGGGCGGTGCTGGCCGAGCCGCTGGTGGCGCCGACACTCTGGATGACGATCGTCTTCACGACGTTCGGCGCGTTCTTCGCGCCGCTCTATCTCGTCTATGGCCTCAAGGAGATCGGCATGTCGCCGGCGCTCATGGGCATCAACATCGCGATGGGCGGCGTCGGCGCGCTGTTCGGCGCCTTGCTGTCGGAACGGATGATCCGCTGGCTGGGCGTCGGCGGGACGGTGCTGGCTGGCGGCTTCCTCTATGCCGCCTTCCTGGCATTGGTGCCGCTGGCGACAGGCCCGCTCTGGCTGCGCACCGCGATGATGATGGTGGCGCAGTTCGGCGGCGACGCCTTCGCGCTCGCCTTCATCATCCCGCTGACCAGCCTGCAGCAGGCGATCCTGCCGGGTCACCTCCTGGGCCGCACGCGCGGTATGTTCAGCGTCGCGAACGGCGGCGCCACCGTCGTCGGCGCCCTGGCCGGCGGCGTGCTGGGCAATTGGCTGGGCGCACGGGAGACGCTGGTCCTGGGCGTGGCTGGGATCGCCGCCGCACCGCTGTTCGTAGCTTTCAGCCCCTTGGCCCGGCTCAAGGAAATCCCGCAGGAGCCGCCTGCAGGCCCTTGAAAAGCACGAAACCGGAACCAGATAAGTCCGGTGGAACGGCGCCCATCCGGGGTCGTATCCTAAATCCACGAGACTCGTCCGGACGGCCCATGCGGGGTCTGGGGGAGGGCTAGAGAGGCAACATGGACGTCGAGAAATTCACCGAGCGTGCGCGCGGATTCATGCAATCCGCCCAGGGTCTGGCGGCCCGCTCCAACCACCAGTACTTCACCCCCGAACACCTGCTGAAGGTCCTGATCGACGACGAGGAGGGCCTCGCCGCCCGCTTGATCGCGGCCGCCGGCGGCAAGCCGGAAGAGGTCCGCGCCGGCGTCGAGCGGGCGCTGGCCAAGATGGCCCAGGTCCAGGGCCAGACGCAGGTCTATCTCTCCCAGGACGCCGCCAAGCTGTTCGACAATGCCGAGCAACTGGCCAAGAAGGCCGGCGACAGCTTCGTCACCGCCGAATACCTGCTGCTGGCGCTGGTCGTCAGCGGCAACACCGACAGCGCGCGCATCCTGAAGGATGCGGGCGTCACCGCGCTCAATCTCAACAAGGCGATCAACGATCTGCGCCAGGGCCGCACCGCCGACAGCGCGACCGCCGAGAACCAGTACGACGCGCTCAAGAAGTACGCCCGCGACCTCACCGAGCTGGCGAAGACCGGCAAGCTCGACCCGGTGATCGGTCGCGACGAAGAGATCCGCCGCACCATCCAGGTGCTGGCGCGCCGCACCAAGAACAATCCCGTCCTCATCGGCGAGCCCGGCGTCGGCAAGACCGCCATCGCCGAAGGCCTGGCGCTGCGCATCGTCAACGGCGACGTGCCGGAGAGCCTGCGCAACAAGAAGCTGATGGCGCTCGACATGGGCTCGCTGATCGCGGGCGCCAAATTCCGCGGCGAGTTCGAGGAGCGCCTCAAGGGCGTGCTCAATGAGGTCACCTCGGCCGAGGGCAACGTCATCCTCTTCATCGACGAGATGCACACCCTCGTCGGCGCCGGCGCGTCGGAAGGCGCGATGGATGCGTCGAACCTGCTCAAGCCGGCGTTGGCGCGCGGCGAACTGCACTGCGTCGGCGCCACCACGCTCGCCGAGTACCGCAAGCACGTCGAGAAGGACGCCGCGCTCGCCCGCCGCTTCCAACCCGTCTTCGTCAGCGAGCCGACGGTCGAGGATTCGATCTCGATCCTGCGCGGCCTCAAGGAGAAGTACGAGGTCCATCACGGCGTGCGCATCACCGACAGCGCCATCGTGGCCGCGGCGCAGCTTTCCAACCGCTACATCACCGACCGCTTCCTGCCCGACAAGGCCATCGACCTGATGGACGAGGCCGCATCGCGCCTGCGCATGCAGATCGACTCCAAGCCCGAGGCGCTCGACGAGCTCGACCGCCGCATCATGCAGATGAAGATCGAACGCGAGGCGTTGAAGCGCGAGACCGATGCCGCATCGCGCGACCGGCTGAAGACGCTCGAGCACGATCTCGCCGAGCTGGAGGACAAGGCGCACGTCCTCACCGCCAAGTGGCAGGAGGAGAAGAAATCCGTCCAGGATGTGCAGAGCATCAAGGAACAGCTCGACCGCGCCCGCGCCGACGTCGAAGTGGCGCAGCGCAAGGGCGACTTCGCCAAGGCCGGCGAGCTCAGCTATGGCGTGATCCCGGGCCTCGAGAAGCAGCTCAAAGCCATCGAGGACAAGGAGAGCGCCAACCTCGCCAACGAGGCGGTGACGCCCGAGCAGATCGCGGCCGTCGTGTCGCGCTGGACCGGCATCCCCGTCGACAAGATGCTCGAAGGCGAGCGCGAGAAGCTGCTGCACATGGAGGCTTCGCTCGAGAAGCGCGTGGTCGGCCAGGACGAGGCGGTGCGCGCCATCGCCAACGCGGTGCGCCGCGCCCGCGCCGGCCTGCAGGATCCGAATCGTCCCATCGGCTCGTTCTTGTTCCTCGGCCCCACCGGCGTCGGCAAGACCGAGCTGACCAAAGCCTTGGCGAGCTTCCTGTTCGACGACGACACCGCGATGGTGCGCATCGACATGAGCGAGTTCATGGAGAAACACTCCGTCGCCCGCCTCATCGGCGCCCCGCCGGGTTATGTCGGCTATGAAGAAGGCGGCGTGCTCACCGAAGCGGTGCGGCGCCGACCCTATCAGGTGATCCTGTTCGATGAAGTCGAGAAGGCGCATAGCGATG
>DASZMT010000025.1:0-15347 GCA_035551495.1 Rhizomicrobium sp.
CCGGATCGATCAACACCGTCGCCGGCGCGTAGCGTACGGCATCCGGCTTTTCGCTGTCGGACGCCATGCCGTACATCCGGCTCACGGCGAGGTCGAAATCCCAAAAGGCGTGCACCGCCGGCTGCCCGATCCGTCCCTCGAGCCGCTGCGGATCGTCGCGATCGATGCACACGGAGAAGAAGCAGCCGTTCTCCCCTCCCTTCATCCAGTCGCTGTGCTTGGCCAGGATGTGCTCGTGCGCCGCATTGCCCGGCGCGTGCTGCAGCGAGCCCAGGAAGCTCAGAATGACGTAACGTCCGCCCAGCGTGCCGAACACGAATTTCGGATTGTTGTCGGCCGCGGCCGTGAAGAACGGCGCCCAGTCGCCTGGAAGAAGCTGCGTGCCCGCCATGATCCTTTCTTCCCCGAACGCCCCACGGCGAGTTTGGCGACTTTCTCGCGCCTGCGATACCGAAGGCAGATTAAAGGCAGGAAACCACGCAATCGACGCCGACGTGCATGACACGGCGGAGCAAGGCCGCTTGCGCGCCTATGGGCGACATGATCCTATGGGCGGACTCGCGAGGGCAAGATGATGATCGCCGATCGGGATGTGCCCAGCACGGAAACCCAGCCGCATGCGCCGAAAATCCGCCAGGAATGGTGGACGCCGCGGTTGCAGCGCCTCGCCGCCGTCGATGCGGAGTTCGGTGGGGGCATCGGCGGCGATGGGTGCTTCGGGGTCTCCTAAGGCTCATTACCGTCATGTCATCGTCGTAAATGGACGTTGACCCGACTCTCATTTTTCGCTGCCCCGGCGGGTTCGGCCTCGGATCCGCGCTCGTATCCATGTCCGCCTATGCCGGCTATTGCGTGCGTCACGGGATGGCGCTCGCGCTCGACATGCGCCGGTTGCCCTATTTTGCAAAGGACGCGCAAACGGGCTTCTTCGACACGTTCGCGCTGACCGCGCCGGGCCTGCGCGTCATCGGCGACCTCGACGAGATCGAAGCGCTGGCAGCGCGTCCGGAATGCCGGAATTGGCATCGCTATCGGCCGCTGGCGTTCGAGCAGACGCCGCCTGCGCCGATCCTTGAGATCGACGGTGTGCTCAACCGCCGGCTCGCGCCCTGGTATGCCGCGAAGGTGCCGCCGGGCTATCGCATCGAACTCAAAGGTTGGCTCAAATCGGAGGTCGAGGCGCGGATCGGAGGGCGCGATTGGCGCGACGTGGTGGGCGTGCACCACCGCCACGGCAACGGCGAGATACTGGAGTCGCGTGAGGATTTCACCACGGCGCCCGACTACGCGGCGCGGGCCGCGGCAGCGGGCGACGCGCTGATCGCCGATGGCGCCGCACGCGCGGCGGGCCGGCCGATCCTGGTCGCGGGCGACACCCGCGATTTCGTGGCGCGGGCGCTGGCGCGGCTGCCGGGAGCCTTCGCGCTTCCGCAGCACGTTCCCGACGTGCCGATCATGGAATATCTCCGCGCGCAACCTGCGCAGGGCCTCGCCGAAGCCGCCGCCGACATGTGGGCGCTCGCATCCTGCACCGAGGTCGTTTGCGTCACCAGCGGCTTCACCGAGGCCGCGACGCTGATCAATCCGCGATTGAAGCTGCATGTCCATGACGGACTTCGGCTCGGCCGCGGCGGCAACAAGACATTCCTCCTTCATTCCGCGCGCGCGCATGCGTTCTATCGGCCCGACTATCCGCCGGTTTGGCGCGATCTTGCCGAGGCCTTGCGCGCGATGGGCGACGCCGAGGGTGCGCAAGCCAGCGAGACGACCGCGCGGGATGTGGCAAGCGGCGGGCTGTCGAAGCCGGCGCTGGAACGCTACGTTCGGGAGATCGCGCGGATCGACCTCGTTGTCGCGCAACTAAAGCAGTCGCTGCGCGACGGAAACGCCGAGGCACATGCCGCGCGCCAATTCGCGCAACGCCTGCTGTCGAGCGGCTATGTGGACCTTGCGGCCGATCTTCTGGAAGCCATGGCATCCACCCGCGCGATGGACGGGCCGTTCTGGACGCTCAGCGCGCTGACCTATGAAAAGCTCGGCCGTCTGCCGCAGGCCTGCGATGCCGCGCGCCGCGCCGTTGCCGCCACGCCCGGCGTTCCCGACGCACGGCTGGTGCTGGCACGGGTCCTGAAACGGATGGGCGATCCGCGGGCCGAAGCGGAGCTGGCGGCGGCGGCGCACGCGTTGATCAACCAGAGGCGGACCAAGTCATGACTTCCATCGCTCTTATCGGTCCCGGCGCCATCGGCGGCACAGTCGCTTTCGCGCTCGCCGAGCGGGGCCACGACCTCACGATCTGCGCCAACACTGCGTTCTCAGAGCTCGGTCTGACGCGCGCCGACACCGAGGAGCGGCGTGCCGTGCCGGTGAAGGTCCTCACGGCGCCCGCCGATGCCAGACGCGCAGACTGGGTTCTGCTCTGCGTAAAATCGCACCAGACCGCATCCGCCGCCGCTTGGCTCAAGGCCACCATCGGGCCGAACACCAAGATCGCGGTGCTGCAGAACGGCGTCGAGCATCGCGAGCACGTTGCGCCGTACGTCGGTGCGGGCAACGCAGTCGTGCCCGTCATCGTGATCCTGCCAGCCGAGCGCACGCGGGTGGGCGAGATCACCTCCTTCGGTGGTGCGGCGCTAACGGTGCCGGACGATGCCGCCGGCCGCGCTTTCGCGGCACTGTTCGACGGCAGCTTCGTGAAGGCCTCGACGGACGCCGATTTCGTCTCTCGCACATGGGAGAAGCTCTGCATGAACGCGCCGAGCGGCGCACTTTGCGCCCTGACGCTGCATCCCGGCGCGCTTGCCGCCTATCCCGATCTGGTGCCGCTGGCCGAGACGATCGTCGAAGAGTGCATGGCGGTCGGCCGCGCCGAGGGCGCGCGCTTCGCCGACGGCTTCGCCAGGCAGGTCGTCGGCATGTTCACGCGCCCCGGCGGGCGCGGCAACTCGATGTACTACGACCGCCGCGACGGCAAGCCGATGGAATGGGACGCCCGCAACGGCGTGGTCCAGCGGCTTGGCCGCAAACACGGCATCCCGACGCCTGCCGCTGCCACACTGGTGCCGTTGTTGAAGGCTTTGAGTGGTACGAAGCCGAATTAAGGCGTCAGCGGCTTGCCGTCGATCTTCACAGAGGTCGACACCGCCGCGATCACGCCATAGGGCGTGTCCGCCCAGACGCGCAGCGGGATCACATAGGGGTGGCCCAGCACGCCGCTCGGCGCCGTCGTCACCCAGGCGTTGATCACCGGAAAGCTCGCGCCCTCCTTGATCACCTTGGGCTTGTAGCCGGCAAGCTGCTTGTACTTGATCTGGCAGAGCAGGGCCTTGCCCTTGTAGAGGCCGTTGTCCATCGACACCGCCGTGTCCTTGACCTTCGTGATGTCGGCATCATAGCGGCGGCGGCCGTCGAACACGGGCAGCGTCACGCCGCACGGATTGTCGGGATTGGCCATCGCACCCGACACCAGCATGGTGATCGCGCTGAGCGGGTCGACGGTGTCCTTCTGCTGCTCCGGCGACACCTCATAGCCCGTGGTGACATAGGTCGGATTGGCGTAGAGCCGGATCGGCCCACCGGGCTCGTAGGTCAGCGAGACCTCCTGTTTCTTGTCCGACTTGCCGGTGTAAAAGCTGTCGTAGAGGCCCGGATGGAAATTCTTCGGCGCCACCGTGCCCTTCGACGTCGCCTGGATCTCCGATTGCCAGAAGGCGTTCACGACGCCCGAAGTCTGCAGGTTCGACACCGCGTGGTACTGGTCGCCGGTGATCTTGAGGTCGAGGTCGACCTTGCCCAGCGTCACGCCGCCGGCATAGAGCGTCATCGCCATCTGTAGCGTCGAGCCAGGCTGCGACGGCGCTTCGCCGCCCGCGCCGCCCGCGGCATAGGCCGCGCCCGTGAGCGCCAGGGCACAGGTGAACGCAACGGCGGCTTTGCGCAGATTCATCGGGACATGGCTCCAAAAGGGCGTGGAAGGTAGCGGTGCCGACGCTCCAAAACCACTGTGGCCCGAATGTGGCCCGGAGTTCGGATTCAAACGCAGTTAACGCGCTCGTGTCCGCAGGTGCGCCGCGTACCCTTCCGGGACGGTTGCGGCCGGTCCAGCCCGCACTTGACCTCCCCGGACCGTTTCCTTATGAGAGCGCCTCTTTTGACGGAAGAACGGACATGGCACGCCGCTGCGAACTCACTGGTAAAGGCACGTTGGTCGGCAACAATGTCAGCCACGCCAATAACAAGACCAAGCGGATCTACCGCCCGAATCTGCAGCAGGTGTCGCTGGCCAGCGAGCTGCTGGGCAATTCCTATGTGCTGAAGATCAGCATGAACGCCCTGCGCACGGTCGACAAGGTCGGCGGCCTGGACCCGTTCCTGCTCAAGGCCAAGGAAGGCGTGCTGTCCCCCAAGGCCCTGCGCCTCAAGCGCGCCATCGCCAAGAAGACCGAAAAGACGGCCAAGGCGGCCGCCTAAGACCGGAATCGCGGGTTCTGCCCAAGTTCCTGCGCTGTCTTAGAAGTTCGGTCTAACTATCTCAAAAATTTACCATGTTTACGGCGTCGTAGGCATGGCCCCTGCATCGATAATCCCGTAGTGTCTCAAAATGTGTCAGGCCTGTGGATAACGGGACCGGCACGGGGCGGGGTATTGTGCGGGCATACGAATCCGGTACGGCGCGGGATGGCGTCACGACGATTTCGCGGTTGGCGGTCGGGATCGACGACGGTCCTTACCGTCTGCGGTCGGCGACGGATGCCACTTGGCATCAGACGGGCTACGGCCAGCCGGTGAGCTTCGGCCGCCGGTTCGCGGAAACCTTCCGCGCCATGCTGCGGATGATTCTACCGGTTCTGGCGCTCTGCACCGCACTGACCGCAATGTACCTCTACATGAACAGCGCATTGCCGTATTTCGCCGACGGCAAGACGCCGTGGCTGACGGTGAGCCATCTTCTCCTGCCTGCCGCCTTCCTGGCCGTGCACCTGACGAATCGCCGCTACGGGCCGTCCTATGCCTTTGCGCAGATCGTGCTCGCCTTCGCCGCGGTCGGCGCCGCAATCCTGTTCGGCGGCGACATCATCCGCCTTCTGTTGCCCGAGGCGGTGTTCCCCAGCGTGCGCGACGTCGCCGCATTCGGTGGCGCGTTCTTCGTGGCCGGGTTCCTCTCGATCATCGCCTTCGACGGCGCGCGCGGGCCGCGCTGGTGGACGGCCCCCCTGATCGGATCGATCGTCGCCAGCCTCGCCTTCGCGCCGATGTTCTATGCCGCCGCCTATGCCGGCTCGCACACGCCGTGGTTCGAGCACATGGGCATCCATGCCGGCCTGCTGCTGGGCGGTTCGGTGCTGGGCTTGATCCCGTACTGGCTCCTGCGCCGCGTGGTGCAGCCGTTGCCGGGGTATGGCGGGTTCTGAGCCAGCCCCATCCTTCGACACGCTCAGGATGAGATCTTATATCAATCCTCATCCTGAGCGTCTCGAAGGATGGGCAATCCCGCGCTTCTATCGCAGGACAATCTAGCCTAATGCGCCACGTGCCGCGGCACGTGCTTGCCGCCGGCCATGCGTTTGGGGCCGCGCAGGTGGCCTTCCTGGCCCTTCTCCTCGCGGAACAGTCCGATCAGCTGCTCGGTCATCGCGCCGCCGAGCTGCTCGGCGTCCACGATCGTCACCGCCTTGCGGTAGTAACGCGTCACGTCGTGGCCGATGCCGATTGCGGTGAGCTCGACGTCGGATTTCTCCTCGATCTCCTCGATCACGTGGCGCAGGTGACGCTCGAGATAGTTGCCGGCATTGACCGAAAGCGTCGAGTCGTCGACCGGCGCACCGTCGCTGATCACCATCAGGATCTTGCGCTGCTCGGGCCGCGACACGATGCGATTATAGGCCCAGGTGAGGGCCTCGCCGTCGATGTTCTCCTTGAGCAGGCCCTCGCGCATCATCAGGCCGAGATTCTTGCGCGCGCGGCGCCACGGCTCGTCGGCCGCCTTGTAGACGATGTGGCGCAGATCGTTCAGCCGGCCCGGATGCGGCGGCTTGCCGTCGGCGATCCATTTCTCGCGGGACTGGCCGCCCTTCCAGGCGCGCGTCGTGAAGCCGAGAATCTCCGTCTTCACCGCGCAACGCTCCAGCGTGCGCGCCAGGATGTCGGCGCACATCGCCGCCACCATGATCGGCCGCCCACGCATCGAGCCCGAATTGTCGAGCAGCAGCGTCACGCAGGTATCGCGGAAGGTCATGTCCTTCTCGCGCTTGAAGGAGAGCGGATACATCGGGTCGATGATGATGCGGACCAGGCGCGACGTATCGAGCATGCCTTCCTCGATGTCGAACTCCCAATTGCGGTTCTGCTGCGCCATCAGGAGGCGCTGGAGCTTGTTGGCGAGGCGCGAGACGACACCCGACATCGCCTGCAGCTGCTGGTCGAGGAAATTGCGCAGGCGCCCCAGCTCTTCGGCATCGCACAGCTCGTCGGCGTGCACCTCTTCGTCGAACTGCGTGGTGTGGATCTTGTAGCCCCACTCGCTCGACGAGCTGAACGGCTGCTCGGGCCGCTGCGGCTTGGCGGCGTCGTCGGGTTCGGCGGCATCCGACATCTCGTCGGACTGCTCGGGGCGCATTTCGGCCGAGGCGTCCTCGCTCTCCTCGCCCTCGGTCTCCTGCATGTCGTCTGCGGAGGTCTCGGACTTGGAGTCGGTGTCCTGGTCCTCGCCTTCCTGCTGCTCGCTCTCGCCTTCCTCGCCGTCCCCGTCGTCATCCGAGGCTTCCTCGTCGCCGAACTCGTCGGAGAGCTTGAGGTCCTTCAGGATGGTGCGTGTCAGCTTGGCGAATGCCGCCTGGTCGCGCAGCGAGCTGGAGAGCTTTTCGAGATCCTTGCCGGCATTCTCTTCGATAAACGGCCGCCACAGGTCGACGGCGGTCTTTACCGCCTCGGGCGGCGCTTCGCCGGTGAGCTTCTCGCGCACCAGAAGGCCGAGCACGTCGGCAATGTTCGCATCCGCCTTCACGCGCGCCTTGGCGAGGCCGCGCTGTACCAGCCTCTGCTCGAGTTGTGCCGTCAGATTGCGCGCCACGCCCGCCATGGCGAGCGATCCGATGGCTTCGACGCGCGCCTGTTCGGCCGCCTCGAACACCGCAGCGGCGTCGGCCGAGGTCGGGCGGTACTGATCGTGGACCCGATCTTCATGATGCGCCCGGCGCAGCGCATAGGCGTCGCCGGCGCCCCGCACGATCGCGACCTCGTGCGGCGGCAGGTTGCGCGAGGGCAGCGGCAGCCGCGCCTTCAGCCCGCGCAACGCCGGCGGCTCGGCCGAGAAGGTGACCTCAAGCTCCGGCTCGCCCGACAGCGCGCGCACCGCGCTGGTTACCGCGCGCTTGAAAGGCTCGGAAGGGTTTTCGGGTTTGTTGGACATCGTTCAGCCGATCCAACCCAACCGGCTCATGTTACCAGCACCTTCGCCGCGCTCTCCGGCAGGTCTTCGCCGAAGCAGCGCTGATAGAACTCCGCCACGCTGGCGCGTTCGAGCTCGTCGCACTTGTTCAGGAACGTCAGCCGGAACGCGAAGCCGACCTCGCCGAAGATCTCGGCGTTCTCGGCCCAGGTGATCACGGTGCGCGGGCTCATCACGGTCGACAGGTCGCCATTGATGAAGGCGTTGCGCGTCATATCGGCGACGCGGACCATGGCCGCGATCTGCTTCTTCTTCTCCGGCGTCTTGGCATAGGCCGGCACCTTGGCGAGCACGATCTCCTGCTCGGCATCGTGCGACAGGTAGTTGAGCGTCGTAACGATCGACCAGCGATCCATCTGGCCCTGGTTGATCTGCTGCGTGCCGTGATAGAGGCCCGTCGTGTCGCCCAGGCCGATCGTGTTGGTCGTCGAGAACAGGCGGAAATAAGGATTGGGGCGGATCACCTTGTTCTGGTCGAGCAGGGTGAGCTTGCCGGCGGTCTCCAGCACGCGCTGGATCACGAACATCACGTCGGGGCGGCCCGCGTCGTACTCGTCGAAGGTCAGCGCCACCGGATGCTGCAGGCACCACGGCAGCAGGCCCTCGCGGAACTCGGTGATCTGCTTGCCGTCCTTCAGGACGATCGCGTCCTTGCCGATCAGGTCGATGCGGCTGATGTGGCTGTCGAGGTTGATGCGCACCATGGGCCAGTTGAGGCGCGAGGCGACCTGCTCGATATGCGTCGACTTGCCGGTGCCGTGATAGCCCTGGACCATCACGCGGCGGTTGTTCGCGAAGCCCGCGAGGATCGCCAGCGTCGTCTCGCGGTCGAAGCGATAGGCCGGATCATGGTCGGGCACGTAGGAGGTGCGCGCCCCGAAGCCCTTGATCTTCATCGAGCTGTCGAAGCCGAACGTCGACTTGATGTCGATGTCCGTGTCCGGCGTCATCGCCGTGTCGAGTTCCTGCTGTTCCATGATCGCTATCCGGCTCTTGCTTCTTTGCGGAGTGACCGCCGCCGGGTGAGGGCAGGTGAGGGCAGGGCGTTGGGAGCCCTTGATTAGGTCAGGCCGGAGGCGCGCAACACGCCATAGGCTTTGATAACCTGCTTCAGACGCTCCTCGGCGCCCCGATCGCCGCCGTTCGCGTCGGGATGATACCGCTTAACAAGTTCCTTATACCGCGCCTTGATCTCTAGCAAGGTGGCCGAATGCGGCAGATGCATGGTGTCCAGGGAGATCATCTGCAGCCGCGTCAACGTGCGCTCGGGGCGGCGCACATGGGGTGTCGATTCCGCGTCTTTTTCGAACTGTCCGTAGCCGTCGTCGACCTTGAAGCCGTTGCCGAACGGATTCTGCATACGTGCCGCGCGTTTGCCGAGAGGCCAGGTCGGGCGGTGGCCGGTGATCGCATCGTTGCGGAAGGATTCGATGTCCTTCTCGTCCATGCCCTTGAAGAAATCCCACGACTCGTTGTGCGCGCGCGCGTGCTCGAGGCAGAGCCACATGTACTCGCCCAGACGCTCGCGGCTCCTGGTGACCTTGTGCGCCCCTTCGCCCGCGCAGCCGGGATGCGCGCAGGACCGCAGCGTCGCGCGCGGCGCGGCGCGCGGCGTATCCGGCTTGATCCGGATGTCGGCTTTGAATTTCGCGTCGCTCTTTGCGGGCATTGAAGAATTATGGGGCCCGACCGTAAAAAAACAAGAAAACGTATCGCTTGACTTACGTTCCCGCGCGCGTGACACGCTATTCGCATGACGATGGCCGACACGATCCGCGACAAGCTCACGGCTGCCTTCGCGCCCAAGGAACTCGACGTCGCCGACGACAGCGCCAAGCACGCCGGCCATTCCGGCGCGCGCCCCGGCGGCGAGACGCATTACAGCGTCCGCATCGTATCGGAGGCGTTTACCGGTCTCGGCCGCGTCGAGCGCCAGCGCCGCGTCTACGCCGCGCTCGCCGAGGAGCTGAAGCCCAACGGTATCCACGCCCTGGCGCTCACCACGCTCACCCCCGCCGAGGTGTGGCAGGAGCATTGATCAGCCGGACGTCGCGTCCACCGTCTGCGCCGGCGTGGGTGGCGTGACCTTCAGGGCGGTGATCTGGTTCCTATGCCGCCGCAGGATCTCGAACTGATAGCCGAAGAAGGCGAAGCGCTGGCCCGCGTCCGGGATCGTCCGCGCCTCGTGGATCACGAGGCCCGCGATGGTCGTCGCCTCCTCGTCCGGCAGATTCCAGTCGAGTTCGCGGTTGAGCTCGCGGATCGGCACCGCGCCGTCGATCAGGTACGAGCCGTCGGGCCGTTTGCGCACGTCGGGGCGGCCCTTCTCCTCATGCTCGTCGGGGATGTCGCCGAAGATCTCGTCGAGAATATCCTCCAGCGAGATCAGTCCCTGCAACGCGCCATACTCGTCCACCACCAGTGCGAAATGCGAGCGCCGGTCGCGGAACGCGACGAGCTGCTCTTCGAGAGTCGTGGTTTCCGGCACGAACCACGGTTCGCTCGCGAGCTGCGCGACGTCGAACCCAGCACGACCGCGCTCGATGATGGTACGCACGATGTCCTTGGTGTGCAGGATGCCGACGATGTTCTCCGGCTGCTCGCGCCACAGCGGGATGCGCGTATGCTTGGCCGCCAGCACCTCTTTGAGGATCTGCTGCGGCGGCAAACCGGCATCGATGGTCATCATGTTCTTGCGATGGATCATCACGTCGCCGATCGTCAGCTCGCGCAGATCGAGGATGCCGCCGATCATGTCGCGGTGCTCGCGCTCCACCGTTCCTTCCTTGTGATGGATCTCGACGGTGCCGCGGATCTCCTCATGCGCCTCGACCAGCTCCTCGTCCTGCACGCGCACGCCGAACAGGCCCAGGAAGCGCCACACCAGGAACTGCACGAAGTTGACGACCGGGGCCAGGACCGAGACCACGAAGCGCACCGGCGTCGCGACGAACAGCGCAAAGCGGTCGGTGCGCGCGATGGCCAGCGTCTTGGGCAGCACCTCGACGAAGAACAGGATCAGCACCGTCATCACGGCGGTCGCGACATAGACCGCGCGCGCCCCGAAGCTGCGCTCCAGGATGGTGGTGGCGAGCGACGACGCCAGGATGTTCACGAAGGTGTTGCCGAGGAGCAGGGCGCCCACCATCCGCTCGCGGTCGGTCATCAGGTGGTTGACGTCGCGCGCGGCGCGGGAGCCGTCCTTCTCGAGCTGGTGCATCCGCCCGCGCGACACGGCGGTCAGCGCCGTCT
Organism: Rhizomicrobium sp.; assembly: GCA_035551495.1. GTDB lineage: Bacteria > Pseudomonadota > Alphaproteobacteria > Micropepsales > Micropepsaceae > Rhizomicrobium. The sequence continues at coordinate 10,700 of DASZMT010000025.1, forward strand.
CGGAGCCTGCGAAGAAGGCACCCAGCGCCAGGAGGATGGCGATGGGCGCGAGAGAAATCAGAACGACGGTGTCCATCAAGGAATCTCGGTTGGCCCAATGACGAGAATGTCATTGAGGGAGCTGCGCTTCAAATCACCTCCCCACAAGGGGAAGATGATTTTTAGACCAGGATTTCCTTCACCGCCTCAAGCGGCACATCGGCCGTCACGAAGGCCTGGCCGATGCCGCGCAGCAGGATGAACGTCACCCGGCCGTCCTTGACCTTCTTGTCGTGCGCCATGTGCGCCAGCAGCTCGCCGGGAGTTGCGCGCGCGCCTGGAATATCCGAGATCGCCGTCGGCAAGCCGGCAGCCTTCAGGTGCCGCACGAACCGCTCCGCGTCCTGTCCCGGACAGAGTCCAAGCGCCACCGACAGCCGGAACGCCAGCGCCATGCCGATCGCCACGCCCTCGCCATGCAGCAAGCGCTCCGAAAAACCCGTCGCGGCCTCCAGCGCGTGCCCGAAGGTGTGTCCCAGATTGAGAAGGGCCCGGTCGCCGGTCTCGCGCTCGTCGCGCGCCACGATATCGGCCTTCATCCGGCAGGCGCGTGCCACCGCATGCACCATTGCCGCGCCATCGCCGCCGAGTGCCCGCGCGCCGTTGACCTCCAGCCATTCGAAGAACGCCGCATCGCCCAGTGCGCCGTACTTCGCGACCTCGGCATAGCCCGCCAGCAATTCGCGCCGCGGCAACGACGTCAGCACCTCCGTATCCGCGATCACGATGCGCGGCTGGTGGAACAGTCCGACGAGGTTCTTGCCGAATCGCGTGTTGATCGCCGTCTTGCCGCCGACCGAGGAGTCGACCTGCGCCAGGAGCGTCGTCGGGATCTGCGCAAAGGCGATGCCGCGCTTCAGAAGCCCCGCCGCCAAACCCGTCAGATCGCCGATCACCCCGCCGCCGAGCGCCACGACAAGCCCGCTGCGATCGACGCCCGTGTTCAGCAGCTCGTTGCTGAGCAGCTCCAGCCCCGCGAAGCTCTTCGTTCCTTCGCCGGCCGGCAGCACGATCGGCCGCGCGTCGATCCCCGCCCCGCCCAGATGCACCAGGAACTGCGCCAGCACGATCTGCCCGACATGCGCATCGGTCACGATCGGCAGCGGTCCGCGTGCCATGGGCTTCAGTAGCGCCGCCGCGTGCTTCAGCAATCCCGGCCCGATATGGATCGGGTACGAGCGCTCGCCCAAACCGACGGTGACGATCTCGCTCATGCCGCCAACGCTCCATCTTCGCCGAGCAGCGCCACGATGCGCTCGACCGTCGCCGTATGCGGCTCGTCCTGGCTGTCGAGCGTGTGATCCGCCAGCGCATAGGTCGGGCCGCGCTCGCCCATCAGCCGCTCCAGCGTCGCGCGGGGATCGCCGGCCTTAAGCAGCGGCCGGTTGTCGCGCCGCGCCGTACGCGCCAGGAGCACGTCCACCGGCGCCCGCAGCCAAATGGTGACGGCGCCGACTTTCAGCTTGTCCCGCGTCGAGGCGTCCATATACGCCCCGCCGCCGGTCGCGATGATCATCGGTGGCTCGGTCAGGAGGCGTGCAATCACCTTGCGCTCGCCGTCGCGGAACGCCGGCTCGCCATAGCGCTCGAATATCTCGGCGACGGTGCAGCCAGCCGCGTGCTCGATCTCGCTGTCGGCGTCCTTGAACGGCACGCCAAGGCGCGTGGCGAGGCGGCGGCCGATCGAGCTTTTGCCCGCGCCCATCATCCCCACCAAGGCCACGCTTCGCGTCAATTTCATCGCCTCCGCTTACAGGACAGGCGCGTTTATCGCTAGCGGGCCTTGCCTAAGCACCTGCAATTCCGCCACAAAGCCGATGGAGTTTCGCGCCATGCGCAACAGCTACAACGAGTCGAGGGGCTGGGGTTCGGGGATCGCGATCGGCATAGGCGTGCTGGTCGTCCTCGCCGCCATAGGATTGGCCGTCTATGGCGGCCGGGTGCAGCCAGCCACGCATCCGGTGGAGCAGATCGTGCCGAATGACCAGCTTCCGCATTAGCGTCATCGCCGCTGCCGCCGTGGCCGTCATGGCCATGGCGGCGTTCGGACAGGATCAACCGGCCGCCACTGGCGCGCCGACGCCGCTCGGTGGCCCTGCGCCCACCGTACAGGCCGCGCCGCTGCCCGCTCCCGACGCGGCATCTGTCGATCAGCCGCCAGCCGCCAATACCGCGCCGCAGGACTTCAAGCCCGGCATGTTCGGCAAGCCGGCGCAGGCCACGATCACCCAGGGCGCGCTCAGCGGCCTGGTCGACGGCCCGCCGGTCGGCATCATCGACGAGGCGCATGGCGGCCTCGGCCAGTCGATGTGGGTGAACGCCGACCGCGCCACCATCGAGGACCTGCTCACCCGCATCCCGGCGGTCAGCGCCGATCCCTTCGTGCGCAAGCTGTCGCGCCGCGTGCTGCTCACGCCGTCCGACGCGCCGTCCGGCGGCGGCAAGCGCGCGCTGATCAGCATCCGGCTCGAGAAGCTGATCCAGTCCGGCCAGATCGACGAGGCCGGCCAGCTCGCCGCCTCGCTCAAGCTCGACAACGATCCGGATTTCGCGCGGCTGCAGGCCGAAGCGTTGCTCTATGCGGCGCGCGACAAGGATGTCTGCGGCGATCTCACCGCGACGCGCCTCACTGCCCCCGATCCGTTCTGGCTGGAACTGCGCACCTGGTGCTTCGCCGCGGCCGGCGACAGCGCCAGCGCCGATCTGACGCACGAAGTGATGGACGGGCAGGGCATCAAGGATCCGGCCTTCGATGCGCTCGCCGCCGACGCGCTGTCGGGCGCCAAGAAGCCGGTGCCAAGCATCGACCATCCGACCGCGCTGCATATCTATCTGCTGCGCAAGGCGGGCCTGCCGGTCACCAACGCCATCGCCGCCAGGCTCGGCACCGCCGCCAACGCGCTCGCGGCGCGCGACACGCGCAACCCGCCGCCGGAACGCCTCGCCGCCGCCGCGCGCATTTCGGCCACCGGCGCGCTGTCGACCGCCGAGCAGCTCACCATCCTCAACATCCAGCAGATCGCACCCAAGCTCTTGGCCGATCCGCGCGTCAGCGTGTCGAGGCTCACCTTCCTGCCGACGCAGGGCATCCTGCGCCGCGCCGCGCTCCTGGAGTCGCGCCCGCCGGTGAAGGCCGATCTTCTCGTAGCGGCGCTCGCCGCCGACGGCCATCTCGAGCGCCTGCCGCAGACCGCGGCTCTGCAGAGCGACGTCGCGCTCTCGCTGCACCCCGATCCCAGCATCGTGCGGGGCAGGGCGGTGATCGCCCGCGCGCTGGTGTTGAACGGCAAGAACGACGCGGCGCAGGCCTGGTACATCGGTGCCGCCGACGGCAGCGAATGGCGCACCTTCCAGGTGCTCGTTTCCATTGCCTCGCCCGGCCCGGCCCACGATGCCGCCGCCCACGACGCCTATGGCTGGTTCGCGGTCAACGCCACGCCGCAGAAGAATCCCACGGCCGCCGACGCGCTGGCGCTCGGCCTGTCGGACGTGCTCGGCAAGCTGATGCCGCCCGTATCGCGCTCGCTGGCCGCGACGCTCGAAGGCCAACGCTGGCCCGGCCTTCGCCCCAGCGGCGACGATCTGATGGCGCTCGAAGCCGCCGCCGCGCAGCCGGGACGCAAGGGCGAGGTGGCGCTGCGCGTGCTCGCGATCGTCGGCACCGACGGGCCGCGCGACCTGCCGCCCGACGTCACGATCGAATGCGTCCGCGTGCTGCAGCAGGCCGGCATGCCCGATGAGGCGCGTGCGCTGGCCGTTGAAGCGCTGGCGACGGCGGTTCCACAACCATGAAGGCCTCCGACGCCGCGCTGCTCGAAAATTTCCTCGACATGATGGGGGCCGAGCGCGGCGCGAGCATCAACACGCTGGCCGCCTATCGCCGCGATCTGCTCGATTTCGCCGGCTATTGCGCCAACAAGGGGCGCAGCGCCCGCGACGCGGCGCGCGACGACATCAAGGCCTATCTGATGCTGCTCTCGACCTCCGGCGCCGCAGGTTCGACGCAGGCGCGCCGGCTGTCGGCGCTGCGCCAGTTTTTTGCGTTCCTCTACATCGACGGCATCCGCAAGGACGATCCGACCAACGCCATCGACGCGCCCAAACGCGAACGCCCGCTGCCGAAGGTTCTGACGCAAGACGATATCGGCAAGCTCCTCGACACTGCGCGCCAGAACGACAGCGCGGAAGGCGTCCGCCTCGTCTGCATGATCGAGATGCTCTACGCCTCGGGCCTGCGCATCTCCGAGCTCGTGACGTTGCCCATCAGCGCCGCCCGCAACCGCGAAGGCTTCCTGCTTGTGAAGGGCAAGGGGGGCAAAGAACGCCTCGCGCCGCTCAACACCAATGCCCGCACCGCGATGGTCGCGTACATGACCGTCCGCGACGAATTCCTCCCCGCCACCGCACGCCGCGCCCATGCCGAGCGCTTCCTGTTCCCGTCGCGCTCCGCCGAAGGCCACATCACGCGCCGTCGCTGCCACCAGATGCTCAAAGAGCTCGCGCTGGCCGCGAACATCGATCCCGACAAGCTCTCGCCGCACGTCCTGCGCCACGCTTTCGCGACACATCTCGTCGAGGGCGGCGCCGATCTGCGCACCGTGCAGACCCT
>DASZMT010000026.1:0-1722 GCA_035551495.1 Rhizomicrobium sp.
AGGTCAGGAGGCGCAGGCGCCCTTGCCGCCCAACCTGTTGCTGTGGCCCGATGACGCGCGCGTGCTGCTGAAGCTGTTGCCGGACGCCTGTCTCGACCGGCTATTCCTGCTGTTCCCCGATCCGTGGCCAAAGGCGCGCCATGCCAAGCGCCGGTTCGTTCATCCCGCATTGCTGCCGTTGTTGGCGCAAGTGCTGCGGCCCGGGGCGGAGTGGCGCGTGGCGACCGACGACCCGACCTACCAGACCTGGGTGACCGAGGTCATGGCAGCACAAGATCTGTTCGATGCGCCACCGCCGGCGACAGAACGTCCCGCCGGCTGGCCGCCGACCCGTTACGAGGCCAAGGCGCTGCGCGAAGGTCGGTCGCCGAAATACTGGACGCTTACCGAGAACCTGTCCCGCGCGTAGCCGACCCGTCATTACTTGACCTACTCCCTGGCCGAACCCACATCGTAACCGTCTCGGCGCGCCAACGCGTACAGCCGGCTCAGCTTGCGTTCCGCCGACAACGTCTCGTCCGCGAGCACCGGCTGCGCCCATGTAGTTGCCTCGTTGGTCTCGAAATCCGGACGTACCAGCAACGCCAGGACCGTGTATCGCATCACCTGGCGCTCGGTCCGCATGCCGGCGGCTGCGGCGCGGCCGATCGCGTCGCGCACCAGTGCGGCCAGTGCGGCGCGGGTCATCGCCGCAGTCTCCAGTGGAAACCGGTCGCTCAAAGCCACGACGATCCGACGCGTGAGAGCAGTACCGGAGAGGGCGATCATTTGCTCGGCGCGCAGGCGCAACATCGAACCCGTCCTCTCACTGGGTCGCTGGTTCAGACGGGTTTGGCGAAGCGGGCGAAGGATCGAAGCAGAGTTTGGTAAATCGGCCGCTTGAAGTCCACCGCCAGGTCCGGCAACTCGGCCAGGTCCGCCCAGCGCCACGCATCGAACTCGGGATGCGGATCACGATCCAGCCTGATGTCGCTGTCCTCTCCGGTGAAGCGCAAGGCGAACCAGCGCTGGCGTTGGCCGCGATAGCGTCCCCGCAGCGCGACGCCGACCAGATGCGGCGGCAGGTCATAGGTGAGCCACTCCGGGTGCTCGCCGATGATCGTCGCGCGGTCGGTGCCGATCTCCTCGGCGAGTTCGCGCAGCACCGCCGAGCGTGGGTCCTCGCCGTCATCAATGCCGCCCTGCGGCAACTGCCAGCCGCCTGGCGCGCCCTCGGCGTTCGGCAGGTCGGCGCGGCGCGCGACCAACACGCGCCCGTCGCGGTTGAACAGAACGGCGCCGACATTGGGGCGGTAGGGCAGCAGGGTCATTGCGTCGAGGCCGCCACGTCCGATGGCGGCCGCACCAGCGCGCTGACCGGTGCCAGCGCCAGGCCGCGATCGAGCAGACCATTGGCCCAGACGGCGATGTGCCGCACCGTTACCGGGCTGGGCGCACCCGCCAGGCCGAGCGCATCGCCCCTGTCATGGGCAATCTGCTCCAACTGGGCGAGTTTCACGTCGATGTCGTCGACCGGTTCGTCGACCACCAGGTCGATGTCGCGGCTCCAGACATGGTGTTGGATCGCCACGCCGCCCGACTCCGCTGGTCGCGAATCGACATAAAGCAGCCCACGCCGAGCCGACTCGGCCAAGATCGGGTCCATCTGGTCCGCCACCCCGGCCAGCCGCTCGCCGCGCATGGCGCCGAGCGCGTTGGTGACACCGACATAGCCGGCGAAAT
>DASZMT010000027.1:0-33061 GCA_035551495.1 Rhizomicrobium sp.
GGGCGCGCCGACGATGAGCGACTATGCGATCGGGCTTCGTCTGATAAAGCACGAGAAGTATTCCGACGCGCTCCCGCACCTGCTGATCGCGCTGACCGACAAGCCGAACGATCCCGACATCCTGAACTACATCGGCTACGCCAAGCGGATGACGGGCGACCTCGACGGCTCCTACGACTATTACCAGCGGGCGCTGGCCATCAAGCCGGACCACCGCGGCGTGCACGAATATCTCGGCGAGTTGTTCCTGATGAAGCACGACCCGGCGTCGGCGCAAAAGGAACTCGACACGCTGGCGAGCCTCTGCCCCGACGGCTGCGACGAGCGCGACACTCTGCAGAAGGCGATCGCGGCCTATGTACCGCCCGCCGCGGCGCCGACGGCGGCAGCGGCACCGACGGCGAGCAACTAAGCGGCCCGCTTCTTCTCCTGCAGCACCCGCCACACGCGCTCGGGCGTCGTGGGCATGTCGATGTGGAGCACGCCGAGGGCGTCCGACACCGCGCTGATGAAGGCCGGCAGCGCGCCGACCGTGCCGGCCTCGCCGCAGCCTTTGGCGCCCAGCGGGTTGGTCACGCAGGGGATTTCTTCGTACTTGAAGTCGATGTCCGGCATGTCGGAGGCGCGCGGCATCGCGTAGTCGGTGAAGCTGGCGGTCAGGAGCTGGCCCGAGCTCTCGTCGTAGACGATGTTCTCCATCAGCGCCTGGCCGAGGCCCTGGACGATGCCACCATGCACCTGGCCGGCGACGAGCATCGGATTGATGATGCGGCCGAAATCGTCGAGCACGGTGTAGCGGTCGATCTTCACATGGCCGGTGTCGGGATCGACCTCGACCTCGCAGACATGACAGCCGTTCGGGAAGGTCGGCGCCTGGCCTTTGAAGAGCGCGTCGCTGTCGAGGCCGTTCTCGAAGTCCGGCAACGTCTCGCGCTTCAGCGTGACGGCAAGTTCGCCGAGGCTGATCGTTTGGCCGGTGCCGGCGACCGCGAAGGTGCCGATGCCCTCGACGATGTCGAAGCCGACCGCGTGGCCGCCGGCCTGGAGCACATGCCCCGCCGCCTGCTTGCCCTTGCGGATCACCTCGTCGGACGAGGCGAGCAGCGCACCGCCCGACATGTTCAGCGAGCGCGAGCCGCCGGTGCCGCCGCCGTTGACCCAGTTGGTATCGCCCTGTTTGACGGTGATCGACTCGTAGGGCACGCCGAGCTTCTCGGCGACGAGCTGGGCGAAGGAGGTCTCGTGCCCCTGCCCGTTCGACTGCGTGCCGCAATAAAGCTCGACGCCGCCGTTCTGCGTGAACTTGATGGCGGCGGGCTCCTGGCCTGCGGCGCCGGTGATCTCGACGTAGTAGCCGAAGCCGAAGCCGCGCAAGAGGCCCTTCTTCGCCGACGCGGCCTTGCGGGCCGCGAAGCCGTCGCGGTCGGCGCGCTTCAGACCCTCTTCGAGCAGGCGCGGATAGTCGCCGCTGTCGTATTTGATGCCCCAGGGATTGGCGTAGGGCAGCTCGGCCGGCGCCGGCAGGTTGCGCGTGCGTATCTCGGCACGGTCGAGGCCGGTCGCGGCAGCGGCCGCGTCCATCAGGCGCTCCATCAGATACGCGGCTTCCGGGCGGCCGGCACCGCGATAGGCATCGACCGGCGCGGAGTTGGAATAGTAGCCCTTGATGTTCGCATAGGCCTTGGGGATGCGGTAGACGCCGCCAAAGATGCGGCTGCCGGCCAGCGTCGGGATAAATGGGGCGTAGACGGACAGATAACCGCCCATGTTCGCGGTGCCGGTGAAACGCAGCGCGGTGATCCTGCCGTCGGCGTCGAGCGCCAGCTCGCCCTTGGTGATCATGTCGCGGCCGTGATCGTCGGCGAGGAAGCTCTCGGTGCGCTCGGCGCTCCAGCGCACGGGGCGGCCGACCTTCTTGGCGCCGATCAGGACGGCGGGCTGCTCGGGATAGAGGAAGCCCTTCATGCCGAAGCCGCCGCCGACATCCTTGGTGATGACGCGCAGCTTGTTCTCGGGGATGTTCAGGATACGGCTCGCCAGCCCGCCGCGGATGTTCGCCGCGCCCTGCGAGGTGACGTACAGGATATAGCTGTCGTCGGACGGTTCGTAGACGCCGATGGCGTTGCGCGTCTCCATCGGCATGGCGCTGACGCGATTCTCGACGACGTCGACGGCAACGGCGTGGGCGGCGGCTTTGAAAGCGGCCTCGGTACCGGCCTCGTCGCCGTCCTGCCAGTCGAAGGCGCAGTTGCCGGGCGCGCTTTCCCAAATTTGCTGGCCGGTGGGCGCGGCGGCGAGTGTGCCGGCGGCATCGAGGGTCTCGTACTCGACCATCACAAGCTCGGCGGCGTCTTTCGCCTGGGCATAGGTCTCGGCAATCACCATGGCGACGGCCTCGCCGGTGAAGGTGACGCGATCGGCGGCCAGCACCGGCTTGGGCGATTGGCGCGTGTCGGAGCCATCCTTGCTCTTGACGCCCGCCATCAGCGGCATCGGGCCGGCGCCGAACGCGGTGACGTCCTCGTGCGTCAAAACGTCGATCACGCCGGGCGCAGCTTTGGCGGCCGAGACGTCGATCGAGACGATCTTCGCGTGGCCATGCGGCGTGCGATGGAAACAGGCGAAGGCCTCGCCATCGAAGACGAGGTCATCGGTGTACTGGCCCTGGCCGGTGACGAAACGGATGTCCTCGGTGCGCTTGACCGACTGGCCGACGCCGAATTTCATCGCCGCGCCTTAGTTCTTGTAGCTCGGATCGACGCGGTCGCATTTGCGGCGCAGCGCCGGCCAGGCGAGCGCGCCGACCATGCCGTTGAACGCGGCCTGGCCCTGCATCGCGGCCTTCTCCGGCACGCCCTGGTTCGGCCAGTTCGGCGTGACGCCGCCAGCCAGCGCGCGGACCTGCATCGAGCAGGCGCGCTCCAGCCAGAACATGCGCATGAAGGCGTCGGCGCAGCTCTTGCCCAGCGCCAGCGTGCCGTGATTGCGCAGCATCATCGCGTTCTTGTCGCCGATGTCGTGCACCAGGCGGTCGCGCTCGTCGAGATCGAGGGCGACGCCCTCATAGTCGTGATAGGCAAGCTCGCCGGCGATCATCATCGCGTGCTGGTCGAGCGGCAACAGGCCGTCCTTCTGCGCCGACACCGCGACGCCATCGGTGGTGTGCAGGTGGATGACGCAGCCCGCGTCCTCGCGGTGCATGTGCAGCGCCGAGTGGATCGTGAAGCCGGCGGCGTTCACCGGGAACGGCGATTCGACGATCTTGTTGCCCTCGACGTCGATCTTCACGAGCGACGACGCGGTGATCTCATCGAACAGAAGGCCGTAGGGGTTGATCAGGAAGTGGTGCTCGGGGCCCGGAACGCGGGCCGAGATGTGGGTGAAGATCATGTCGTCCCAGCCATGCATCGCGACCAGGCGATAAGTGGCGGCGAGATCCTCGCGGACCGCCCACTCTTCGTCGGAGACTTTGCCCTGCAGCGGCGGCGCGTCGGCGGGGGTGGGCATCTTGCGGGCGGCGGCGCTCATGGGGCTTCTCCGGCGAAAATGGCGATGCGTTGATTTTGGACCCCTGGCCGGGGTCAGTCAAACCGCATCTCGATGACGGACCAGGCATAGGCCGCGACACGCCAGGCGCCGGCTTCGCTTTGCAGCACGATGCTTTTGCCGCCAAGCTCGCGGAAGCGCCGGCCGCGCAGCGCGCCGGTCCAGGTGACGGGAATCGTGAAGAAGGCGCGACCGTCCTTCTGCGTGAAATCCAGCGCCGGTGCGAACGCATAGGCGAGATCGGCGAGTGGGGCACGGTGGGCGTGCATCGCGGTGCGCCACGTCCCTGCATCGCGGAAGATGTGCGGCGCGAAGTTTTCGATGATCGTGACGTCGCGGGCGAAGACGCCATCGAGCACCGCGTCGTCACCGGTCGCAATGAAGCGCGCGATGGCGTCGGCGGGCGCGAGATGGTCGACGGAAGGTTCTGTCATGGAATTGCGTCAGCAAGTCCTTTCGCTTATACTGTTAGACATATTTTCAATGCTTCGATCATTTGTAGAGTCCGGTCTAACTTGATTACGTGACTGTTATTTTTCTATATCGACCCTGCGGGAGGCAACAATGGCCATCGCGCTCAAAGATCTCTACGAATATGTTCGCGGCCGGATGGCGGAGCATGGCGACTTCGAGCACAAACTCTTCGGCTATACGCCCAACAACAAGATCCTGACGGCATCGAAGTCCCTGTTCGATACGCCGCAAGACTATTGGCAGAAGCCCGACGCGGACTTCCCGGAAAAGACCCATTCCGACCGCCTGCCGGATGCGATGTGCAAGATCATCGCCGACGGCAAGACGTTCGTCGACATCGTCACGATGGATGAGCCCAAGGGAAAATTCCGTGCCGCCTACGAAGACGGCATCGCGGCGATCGCCAAGGCGGGCCACAAGGCGACGATCCGCATCCTGCTCGGCCGCCAATTCAGCCCTTTCCATCTCGAAATCGAAATGATGCTGTGGCAACTGGCCGCAAAGCTGCCCGTCGTCGACGGATTGGTCGTGTACATGGCGCAATTCCGGTCACGCAACAATTCCTGGAATCACGCCAAGCTCATCGCCGTCGACGGCAACGCGATCCTGACGGGCGGCCACAACATGTGGGACCAGGACTATCTCGAGGCGGCGCCGACCTTCGACATCTCGATGCGCTTCGACGGCGAGATCGCGCTCGGCGGCCACTTTTTCGCCGACGGGATTTGGAAATACGTCGCGAACGTCCCCGAAGGCAATCGCCACATCACCTATTGCCGGTCGCTGCGCGTGGAAAACGGCAAGTGGGTGGTCAAGACGGAACATGCGCCGCAATCCTTCGGTCTTCCCCGGGGCGGCGACGGCGACACGCCGGCGCTATGGGTGACGGCGCCAGGTCTCGGCGTCTGGAATACGCACACCGGCACCGGGATGATCGCATTGGTGCGGGCCCTGCAGAGCGCCGAAAAGCTTTGCTACCTGTCGTTGCAGGATCTGGCGAGCGATTATGTCGGCGGCAGCAGCTTCGTGATCGAGCAATTCGTCGACTTTCCGTACCAGACCATCAATTGCCAAGGTTATATCTTCATCCTGCCGCTCGTGGATGCCATGGCGGCGTTCCTGCGCAAAAACCGCGACACGCAGCTTTGCATCGTGCTGTCCCATCCCAAAGGCGATGGACGGCCTTATACGAGCGGCTGCCCGTTCGGCGTGATCCTCGATGTCATCGGCCAGCGGATGCGTGCCCAGGACAGCAACCTCACCCCGGAGAACATTGCCGAAAGAATGCGCGGCCAGTTGTTTCTGCAGGACATCCGCTTCGACAAAAACCGCCTCAAATGGCCGGACGGCCGGGTGAAACGCAACCACGCGAAATTCTGGATGATGGACGACAGGCTGTTCTACGTCGGCTCCGACAACGTCTATCCGTATGTGAAGCCGGGCCCGCTCACGGGCGCGCATCCCGAATTCGGCATCGTCGCCGAACCGACCGACACGGCGCGGGACGAGCTGTTGAACACCTACTGGAGGCCGCTGTTCCAGTGGGGCGATCGCATAGTGCCCAATGTAAGTTACTTCACGTGGAAATAGCGTGGGCGGTTTGATTCAGCGCACCCGCTTCACCGCGATCTTCCAACCGTCGTAGAGCGTGTTGCGGGCGCTTGGCTTCATCGCGGGGGTGAAGCGACGGTCGAGAGCCCAGCGCTTGGCGATGTCCTTGGTGTCCTTGAAGAGGCCGGCGGCAAGGCCGGCGAGGTAAGCGGCGCCCAGCGCGGTGGTCTCGGTCACCTTCGGCCGGTCCACCGGCAAGCCAGTGAGATCGGCGAGGCGCTGGCAGAACCAGTCGTTGCGCACCATCCCGCCGTCGACCTTCAACGCCTTGGGCGCGCGCAGGCCGGAACGCTGCATGTCCTTGCCCATCGCCTCCAGGAGGTCGCGGGTCTGGAAGCACACCGCGTCGAGGGCGGCGCGCGCGATCTCGGCGGCGCCCATGTCGCGTGTCAGGCCCAGAATTGCGCCGCGCGCGTCGGGGTCCCAGTAGGGCGCGCCGAGGCCGGTGAAGGCGGGGACGAAGTACAGGCCCTGCGCCTCCTTCGCGGTGCGGGCGAGCGCTTCGATCTCCTCGGCGCTTTTGATCACGCCGAGGGCGTCGCGCAGCCATTGCACCACGGCGCCGGCGACGAAGATGGAGCCTTCGATGGCGTAGGCGGTGTTCTTTGCCGCGCGATAGCCGGCGGTCGCGAGCAAGCGATTCTTCGAGGCGGGAACCTTGGACCCGGTGTTCACGAGCGCGAAACAACCGGTGCCGTAGGTCGACTTCACGTCGCCCGGATTGAAGCAGGCCTGGCCGAAGGCCGCCGCCTGCTGGTCACCCGCTACGCCCAGGATCGGAATCGCGGCGCCGAGCAACGCCTCTTCGGTGGTGCCGAAGTCGCCGGCGCTGTCGCGCACCTCGGGCAGCGCCGCGCGCGGGATGTTGAAGAGCTTCAAGAGTTCGTCGTCCCAGGCCAGCGTCTTGAGATTGAGCAGCATAGTGCGCGAGGCGTTGGTCACGTCGGTGGCATGCACGCCCCCGCCGGTGAGCTTGAAGATCAGCCAAGCATCGATGGTGCCAAGCGCGATCTCACCGGCGGCGGCGCGGCGCCGGGCACCCGGGATGTGGTCGAGCAGCCATTCCATCTTGGTGGCCGAGAAATAGGGATCGAGCAGCAGACCGGTCTTGGCCGCGATCTTCGGCTCGAGCTTCTTGGCTTTCAGCGCGCGGCAGCGGTCTGCGGTGCGGCGGTCCTGCCAGACGATGGCGTTGTGCAGTGGCACGCCGGTGGCCCGGTCCCACACCACCGTGGTCTCACGCTGGTTGGTGATGCCGATCGCGGCGACCGAGGCCGCCGGCACGCCCTTCAGCGCGGCACGGCAGCAGGCGAGCGTCGCCTGCCAAATCTCCTCGGCGTCATGCTCGACCCAGCCGTTCGCGGGATAGATCTGCCGCAGCTCGATGGAATGGCTCGCGACCGGCGCGGCATTGGCGTCGAACAGGATGGCGCGGGTTGAGGTCGTTCCCTGGTCGATCGCCAGGATATAGGGCTCTTCGGAGAGGGTCATGTTCCTTATCGGCACAGCTCTAAGTGGGGTGGGTTCCCTAGCTTAACACGGCGTTAACGGTCCTTTGCTACTGGTGTCAAACGGCAGAAACGCCGGGTGCAGAAGGCATTTTAGGGCAGAACGACGTGGGGCTTACCGCGCACGACATGAGCGATATGGGCAGGCTTGCCCAGCTCGCGGTCAATCCGCAAGGCACCAGCCGGGAGGAGATCTTCCTGGCCGTCGCGTCGCTGTATCGAATTCAAGGCACCGGGCTGAACCAGCGTGAGCGCGCGCTGATGCACGAGATTCTCCGCCGGCTGACGCGTGACGTCGAGATGGCGATCCGCATCGCGCTGGCCGAGCGGCTGGCCGACGACACGACGGCGCCGCACGACCTGATCCTGCTGCTCGCCGACGATTCCATCGAGGTGGCGCGCCCGCTTCTGCTGCGCAGCCCGCTTCTGACCGACGAGGACATGCTGAAGCTGCTCACCGGCAGCGGCGAGGCGCACCACGAGGCGGTCGCGACGCGCGCCCATATCGGCGAGCCTCTGACCGACGCGCTGGTCAAGAGCAATGCCGAGTCCGTTCTCGTCGCGCTGGTGCGCAACGCCACCGCACGCATCTCGCCGGCCGCGTTCGAGACCCTCATCGAGAAATCGCGTGCCATCGCGAGCCTGCAGGAACCGCTGACGCGGCGCGAGGACCTGCCGCCGGTGCTGGCGGCGCGCATGTGCGAATGGGTCACCGACGCGCTCAAGAGCTATATAGCGAAGAACTACCGCATCGCGCCGGAGCGGCTCGACACCGCGATCGCGCAGGCGCAGAACGTGCTGAAGAGCGAGCCCGCGCCGCCCAAGACGCCGCCGGCCGAAAGTGCGCAGAAGCTGATCGACAAGCTGGCCGCGTCCGGTCAGCTGAAAGCGGGCTTCCTGCTGCGCGTGCTGCACCAAGGGCAGCTCGATCTGTTCGACCTGGCACTGGCGAAGATGGCGAACCTGCCGCTCGCCGAGATGCGCACGAAGTTCTACGATGGCGGCCCGCGTGCGGTGGCGCTGGCGTGCCGCGGCGTCGGTATCGACCGCTGCGTCTTCTACACGGTGTTTAATCTGTCGCGCCAGGCGCGCGGCATGCGCACGACGCTGGCGCCGACCGATCTGGCCGAGGTGGACCGCGTGTTCGCGAGCGTGTCGAAGCCCAGCGCGCTGGGTGAGCTGGCGAGCCTGCGGATCGCGTAAGCGCGCATCGCGCCGGTTGGCAACAATAGCCCTGACGGCTGAGTGCCTTTCGCACGCGCAGCAGGACCGCTAAAGTCGACGGATGATCGACCCGTTCGGCCGGCATATCACCTATCTGCGCATCTCGGTGACGGACCGGTGCGACTTCCGCTGCGTGTATTGCATGTCGGAGCACATGACCTTCCTGCCCAAGGCCGACATGCTGAGCCTCGAGGAGATCGAGCGGCTGGCGCTTGCCTTCGTCGACAAGGGCGTCGAGCGGCTGCGCGTCACCGGCGGCGAACCGCTGGTGCGGCGCGGAGTGATGCAGCTGTTCGATCACCTGGGCGCGCGTATCGGCAAAGGTAATTTGAAGGAAGTCACGCTCACGACGAACGGCAGCCAGTTGGCGCGGTTCGCGCGCGATCTGGCCAACGCCGGCGTGCAACGGGTGAATGTGTCGCTCGACACCCGCGACGAAGAGAAATTCCGCGCGATCACACGCTGGGGCAAACTCGGACCGGTGCTCGATGGCATCGACGCGGCGGACGCGGCGGGCTTGAAGATCAAGGTCAACACCGTCGCCCTGAAAGGCGTGAACGAGGACGAGATCGCAGATCTTGTGCGCTGGGCGCATGGCCGCGGCTTCGACCTTACGCTGATCGAGACCATGCCGATGGGCGAGATCGACGGCGATCGCGTCGGGCAATACTTGCCGCTGTCGCTGGTGCGGGCGCGTCTCGCGAAGGATTTCACGCTGGCGGAGACGGACTATCGCACCGGCGGGCCGGCACGCTATGCGCGGGTGGTGGAGACCGGCGGCCGGCTCGGCTTCATCACGCCCTTGACGCACAATTTCTGCGAAAGCTGCAACCGGGTGCGGCTGACCTGCACCGGAACGCTTTACATGTGCCTCGGTCAGGCCGATGCGGCCGATTTGCGCAAGCCGCTGCGCGCTTCGGGCGACGACGCAACGCTGAACGCCGCGATCGATGCGGCGATCGCGCGCAAGCCGAAAGGCCATGACTTCATCATCGACCGGCGGCATAAAACGCCGGCACTGCGGCGGCATATGTCGCTGACGGGCGGGTGAGGACAATGGCGAGCAAGATCCATTTCGTGGCGTCGTCGGCGCCGGATGCGCAGGCGGCTTTGGCCGAGATACGCGCGCGGCACGACGACGCCGGCGCCGACAAGGCGGACATCGTGGTTGCGCTGGGCGGCGACGGCTTCATGCTGCAGACCCTGCACAACTTCCTCAGCCGCAAGAAGCCGATCTACGGGATGAATCTCGGCTCGGTCGGGTTTTTGATGAACGAGTACCGTGCCGACGACCTG
Organism: Rhizomicrobium sp.; assembly: GCA_035551495.1. Classification (GTDB taxonomy): domain Bacteria; phylum Pseudomonadota; class Alphaproteobacteria; order Micropepsales; family Micropepsaceae; genus Rhizomicrobium. Next base: position 9,660 of record DASZMT010000027.1, read on the forward strand.
GACCAGCGGCTGGCGGCGGCGGAGAGCGCCTTGCTTCATCCCTTGCGCATGCGCGCCGAGGGCAAGGGCGGCGTGACGGAAGCCTTGGCCTTCAACGAGGTGTCGCTGCTGCGTCAGACGCGCCAGGCGGCGAAGCTGCGGATCCTGGTGGATGAGAGGCCACGCATCGCGGAATTGATCTGCGACGGCGTCCTGGTGGCGACGCCGGCCGGCTCGACCGCTTACAATCTGTCGGCCCATGGCCCGATCCTGCCGATCGACGCGGACCTTCTGGCCCTGACGCCGATCAGTGCGTTCCGCCCAAGGCGTTGGCGCGGCGCCCTGCTCTCCCACCGCGCCCATGTGCGGTTCGAGATCCTGGAGGCCGGCAAGCGGCCAGTCAGCGCGGTGGCGGACGATCTGGAAGCGCGCGACGTCACGTCGGTGGACGTGCAAGAAGACCGCTCAGTCGGCATGACGATGCTGTTCGACGCCGGCCACAGTCTTGATGAACGAATCCTTGCCGAGCAGTTCGTCGACTGAGGCTCTGGGTTTCGGAAACTTCACAGACCATTAATGCAACCCGCGTAACTTGTCGCGAAGTGCGCATGACGGCAGGGACTAGGGATTTCCCCTCGTGACGCAGAATGGGGCAAAAGCCCGCGCGGGTAAATGGCGGATATGAGCGGCTATCGTTTCGACCGTTTGAAAGTGCTCGTCGTCGACGACAACCAGCACATGCGCAAGCTCGTCGTCACGATCCTGCAAGCCTTCGGCGTCGTCCAGATCTTCGAGGCGGCCGACGGCAACAAGGCGTGGAACATGCTGCGCGAGACGAACCCGGACGTCGTGATCCTCGACTGGATGATGGACGGCATGACGGGCATCGAGCTGGTCAAGCTAGTGCGCACCTCCTCGCAGACGCCCAACCCCTTCGTTCCGGTCATCATGCTGACGGGCTATACCCAGGCCGACCATGTGCGCCAGGCGCGCGACGCGGGCGCCAACGAATTCCTCGCCAAGCCGGTCTCGGTGAAGGCGATCATGTCGCGCCTCGTCTCGGTGATCGAGCATCCGCGGCCCTATGTGCGCACCAAGGCCTATTTCGGCCCCTGCCGCCGGCGCCGCGGCAAGGAAGAATATCGCGGCCCCGAGCGCCGCGTACAGGGCGCCGACACGCCCGCCGCCGACGCGGCATAAGGAGACGGACGATGGGTCGCCAGCTTCCGATCGAGATATTCATGCCGCCGAACATGCTGAAGGCGAAAGTCGGCAGCGCCATCGGCGGTATCGACATGGCCGCAATCAAGCGCGCCGAGGCGGCGATGACCGTGCTGAAGGAAGAGTTCACCGACTGGCTGGCCGAAGACGTCGCCAAGCTGGTGGCGGTCCGCGAGATCTATGCCAAGACGCCGAACGCGCAGACGCGCGGCGAGCTGTTCCGCGCGGCGCATGACTTGAAGGGCCAGGCCGACACGTTCGGCTTCCCGATGATCGGGCGCGTGGCGTCGTCGCTGACCAAGCTGATCGACATTACGGCCGCCGGCGCGGACGTGCCGCTCGGCCTGATCGACGCCCATGTCGCCGCCGTGCGCGTGATCTTCCGCGACAAGATCCAGACGATGGACAACAAGGTCGCGCAGGTTCTCGCCAACGAGCTCGAAGCGCGCGTCGCGGAGCTGGACTAACCTCTACAGCACGCCTTTCACGCGAGTCTGCTCGTAACCGGCATCTTCGCGGATGCGCAGGATCTGGCCGTCAGGGCCATCTTCCATCCAAGGCAGAACAGGCAGAACTTTATCGGCGCGCGCCGCCGCCAGCGCGGCAGCGACCGTCTTAGACTTGTCGAGCTTCACGAGGTTCGACTTGGTCGGGAAGATCACATTCCACTTCTCGCGGTTCGAGACCGCTTCCGACGGCGTCACCCACGTCGAATCCACCGACTCGTGGCCGTCATGACTGCCCAGATGGCCGACCGGCGAGACCGCTAAGAAGAAGTGCGTATCGAAACGCTTCGGCACGTTGGCTGGCGTGATCCAGTGCGCGAAATGCACCAGCTGGTCGAGCGCCAAACGCAGCTTTTCGGCGGCGAGCATGTCGGCGAGCGCGACCTCGCGCTTGTCGATCTTGGTGCGATAGTGCTGCAGAGCTTCAAGGCGTGCGGCGGAGACGAATCCGCCGGCCGCGGCGTCGCGTGCGAGCAGAATGCCGGATTCCTCGAACGCTTCGCGGATTGCACAGGCGCCCAGCGCACACATCTCGGGCGTCCAATTGTCGGAGCCGTCGCAATGCTGCGCCAGCGCCGCGTCGCTGTCGCCCTTGTCGAGCTTGCCGCCGGGAAACACCAGCGCGCCGGAGAAGGAATCGATCTGGTAGTGGCGCTTGACCATGAAGACTTCGAGGCCGTTGGGCCCGTCGCGCAGCAGAAGGATGGTGGCGGCCGGCACCGGGACCGCGACAGGCTTATCGGACATGTTTCCTCGCTTTTCTGGTAGTCTAGCGAGCGATCGCGGCCGCCGCCAAGCTCAGCGCGCTCGCAATCGCCAGCACGATGTAATAGCCGCTGGAACCGAGCGCGGTGACCGCGCCGCCGCTGATCAAGGGCCCGGCAATGGAGCCAAGGCCGAACAGCAAGACCAATCCTGCCGCAGCGGCAACGCGGTTCTGCGGCGCCACGGCGTCGTTGGTGTGGGCGGCGCTGATCGCATACATCGGAAAGATCGCGGCGCCGGCGAGCGCGGAGGCGGCGAACTCCAGCATAGCGCCCTGCCCGTCCACAACCGCGCCGAACGCGCCGACCGCGATCCCGGCGGCCGACATCAGCGCGATGGCCGGGCGCCGTCCGATCCGGTCCGACAGCCAGCCGAGCGGGAATTGCAGCAGTGCGCCGCCCGCCATCGCCGCCGCCATGAAGATGCCCTCCTGCGCGATGGAGAGGCCGCTGCCTGTCGCGTAGACCGGGCCGAATGTGAACATGATCGACCAGGTGACGCCGCCGACGACGGTCGCGATCGATCCCAGCGGCGCGACGACGAACAGCCGCCAGATGTTGAATGGCTCGGGCGGCACGCGATGCGGCGCGGTATGACGCGCGATCACGACGGGCATGGAACCAGCGACGAACAGCGCGCTCGCGATCAGGAACGGCAGGACGGTGCGCGGGTCCGCCGCGGTGACCAGGAACTGCGCCCCGGTCATCGCGATCATCTGCACCACCATGTAGACCGAGAAGACGCGACCGCGCTCTTCATTGGCGGCGCGGGCGTGGATCCAGCTCTCGGCGCTGATGTAGAGGCTCGACAGCACGAAGCCCGACGTGAGGCGCAGCAGCGACCATGCCACGGGCCCGATGAGCAGCGGATGCAGCGCGATGACGGCCGCCGCGGCCAGCGCGCCGAGCGCCATGGTGCGGACATGACCGAGGCGCCCGACCACGGCATGACTGGTCAGGGGCGCGAGCGAATAGCCGACGTAGTAGCTCGCCATAACGATGCCGATGGTGACGGCGGAGAACCCGGCCATGCCGGCGCGCAGGCTGAGCAGGCTCGTCTGCAGCGCGTTGGCCGCCTGGACAAGGAAGATCGCGATAATGACGGCGAGGACGGAACGGACGGCAGCGCGCATGGGCGAGATGCATACTGGGCCGAGATGACAGACGGAAGTGTCTTCGTCAGTTCATCGCCTGGAGCGCATCAAGGATGCCGGGGGACATCGCGAAAGCCATGCTCGGCGTCGACATCGACGTGACGTCGTTGTCGTCGCTGTCGGTCGAGAAGAAGCCGTGACTCGGGCGATAGGCGGCGAAGCTGGCGAGCAGCGTCTCGCTGTCGTCGCCGCCGGTCGCAGGCCGCACCACAGGGCCGGTCTCGCTGGCGGCGCTCACCGTCGAGGAGGCCACCGCGTTCTTGCCGCCCGGCTGCTTCATCGCCCAGTCATAGACCTCGCGCACCGTCTTGGCGGTGCCGTTGGAATGGAAGAACACCGAGCGGTTGCTGTCGGCGGCGGCTGGGAAGGCGTGCGCGGCGCTGGCGTCGGGCTGGTTCTCGCTCATGCGGATCAGGCGGCAGGCGGCGTCGGGGCCGAGGAAGTGCGCGGCATAGAGCTCGCCGCCGCAGACGTCGCGGCCCAGATGACCCTGAAGCGTCGCGCGGGTCGACTGGGCATATTCGCCCTCCATCAAGGCGGCAATTTGGGGATCCTTGCGCAGGGCAAGGATTGCCGAGCGGTCGGCGGAATTGTCCGCATGGTAGCGGCCGTCGGAACCCTGACGGATGCTGTGGGCGTAGGAGCTCAGGCCGTACTTGGCGCCGTAGTTCTTGACCATCCCGAGCCAGGTCTGGTCGACGAACTGGTAAAGGCCGGCGGCCGAGGAGCTGGAGGCTTTCGCGCCCGGTTTCAGGCTCGATTCGCGCATCGCGGTGCCGAGCAGATAGTTGAAATCGGCGCCCGTTGCCGAAGCGGCGCGCTGGATCGCGCCGATGACGGCGGAGCGTTCGGTGTTCGTGGCGTTCGCGGCTTCTGCCAGCATGGCTACGGTTCTCCTTGGGCGAACAGGAGAGCAAGCGGCGTGCCAGTCTGGTTAACGCGCGTTTACGAGTTTCGCGAGGAAGATGTCGAGGGCGTCGGGCGTGTAGGGAACCGCAGGACTGTGGCCCCACACGGGGCCGGGCCAGGCGGGATCGCCCGGCTTGCGCGCCACGATATGGATGTGGAGCTGCGGCACCAGATTACCAAGCGCGCCGATGTTCATCTTCGCGGCGCCAGAGAGCTGCTGGAGCGTGCGGGCGGCCTCCGCGATCTCTTCGACGAGGGTCGCGCGATCCTGCACGGAGAGATCGAAAATCTCGACGGCATCGGCGACGCGCGGGACGAGCACGAGCCACGGGTAGCGCACATCGTTCATCAGCAGCACGCGGCACAGCAGCCGATCCGCGACGAAGATCGTATCGACGGCGAGGCGGGAGTGGAGAGTGAAGTCGCTCATGCGAGACCGTGCGGCAGCAAGCCCTGACGCCAAGCAATAAAAGCGATGTAGCCGAGATAAGCCAGCACCAGCGTCGCACCCTTCAGGCGCGAAAGACGCCAATGCGTGGAGAGCAGCGGGATCAGCAGCACACTCGCGGCGAGGATCACGAAAACGTCGCCGGCGGCGAAAGACTTCGGGATCTGCAGCGGATGGACGAGCGCCGCGATGCCGAGCGCGCCGAACAGGTTGAACACGCTGGCAGAGATCAGATGACCGATGGCGATCTGGGTGTGACCGCGCGCCGCCGCGATCGCGGTCGTCGCGAGCACCGGCAGCGACGCGGCGAGTGCGACGGCAGTCAGCGCGACGGTGCCGAGCGGCAGGCCGTGAAGCCCTGCGAGGCCGATCGCGCCGCCTGTGAGGAAATGCGCGCCCAAGAGCAGGCAGATCACGCCCACCACCAGCACAAAGAGGCCGCCGCCGAAGGACGGGCTCTCACCGGCGGCACGGCGCTCGGCCTCGGCGCAGGGCACCGAATGCTCGGCGCTGCGGCGCCAGTCGGAGATCACTGCGATCACGGCATAGGCAACGAAGGCGCCGAGCAGGATCGCGCCCTCGCGCCGGCTTATGGTGCCGAAAAAGGACAGCGCGACCAGCGCGACGCTCGCCAGGACCAGCGCGCCGCCGTCGCGCAGCACGACCTTGGGCGGGCTCTGCATCGGGCGGATCAGAGCGCCAAAGCCGAGGACGAGAAGAAGATTGATCAGCGTCGTGCCGATCAGCGTGCCGGCAGCGAGATCGGGCAGGTTCGCATGCGCTGCCTGGATCGCGGTGGCGAGGCCGGGCGACGACGTGCCGATCGAGAGCACGAACAGGCCGACGATCACCGGCGAGACGCCGAGCGCGCGCTTGATCATCACGCCGCCGCGGATGACGCCTTCACCGCCCAGCGCCAAGAGCACAAGGCCGGCGCCGAACACCCACATCACGGTCTGCAAAGCCACTTTGCGTCCTTAGGTGCCCTGTCCCCGCTGGAAGCGCCGCGGATCGAATGCCGGGGGAACGGCCGCGTGTTCCAGAACGAGACGAGCGAGGGTCTCCGCTACCGCCGGTGCAAAGAGGATACCGTTGCGATATTGCCCGCTCGCGACAAAGAGCCGGCCCAGGGACGTGGGGCCGAGGACTGGTGCGCCGTCCGGCGTGGCGGGACGCAGGCCCGCCCAGCGTTCGACCACCTGCCAGGTGGCAAGGCCCGGCATCAGCCCCAGGGCGCGGCTCGACAGCCAAGCGGCGGCGGCGTCCGTCACCGAGGTATCGAAGCCGGCCTCGGCGGCGGTGGCGCCGATCAGGAGGCGGCCGGTGCGCGGCACCAGATAGACTTCGTTGCCCCAGATCACCGACGTCGGGACGCGGTCGCCTGCCGGTGGCGCGACGGCGATCATCTCGCCCTTGACCGGCCGGATCGGCGGCAGCGCCTCGGGCGGCAGGCCGCCGAATTCCCCGGACCACGCGCCGGCGGCCAGGATGAAAACGTCCGCCTCGTAGAAGGCGAAGGCCGTGTGGAGGGCGATGACCCGGTCTTCATGGACCGTGAAGCGGACGGCGGCCTCGTTGACGCTGAGCACCCCGCCGGCACGGACGAACGCGGCGGCGAGCGCCGGGCCGAGGGCGCGGGCGTCGACTTGCGATTCGTCCGGCATCCAGAACGCGCCGGGGATGGCAGGCGTCAACATCGGTTCGCGGGCGCGGGCGGCGCTGGGTGTGAGAGCGTCGGGATGGCTCGCCAGCGCGTCCTTGCTCAGTACCATCAGGGCACCGTTGCGGCGGAAGTCGATGGCGTGGCCGCTGGCCGCTTCGATCTCTTTGGCAAAATCGGGCCACAAGGAACTGGAATAACGACCGAATTCGGCTTCAGGAGTCTGGAGCTCACCCATCTCGCCGGCCGCGGCGATCATGCCGGCCGCGGCCCAGGTCGCGGCCATGGCAGGCTGGCCGCGCTCAAGGATCGTGACCTCGGCGCCCCTCTGACGGAGCCGCCAGCCGATGGACAGACCGGCGATGCCGGCACCAACGATGACCACTCTCATGGGCTGCGCACCGCGGCAGTGGCAACGCGGTTGCCGGCCTCAAGAAAGCTTACAATGCCAAAGGTGTAGGCCAGTAAACTGAACCAGTTCGGAAACAGGCAGGCGAGCCCGAAGACGATGACCAGCTCCGTCTTGGCGGCGTCGGCGCCGGCGGCGGCGCGGGCCACAAGGCCGAGCATCAGGAACATCGCAGCCAGCGCCCGGTCCGGCTCAGCCAGCGCGAAGGCAAAGGCGAGTCCGGCACCGGCGACGAGGCTCAGCACCTGATCGAGATAGGCGCCGAAGGGTGTCGCGCCCTCAACCCGGGCACGGGGGCCGTCGAGGGCGTCGAAGAGACGGGCGAGGATCAGACACCCGAGACCCCACAGATAGTTCCGGTGGCCGATATCGACCATCGCAACCACCGCTGCGACGAACGCGGACAGTGTCAGCGCCAGGGGCCGAACCCGCTCCAGCCGCGCAGCCAGGGGCGCCGTCAGGTGCGAAGTGTGGCGGCGGAGGATGGGATCGAGCATGACATGGACTTATTGGAGCGGACGGCGGCGATCAATCCACCAAAGCGTGTCGGATGTACGGCGTAAGAGTCGGGGCTCGCTCCACTTCGTCGTGGCCGCCCCTGTGCCGGCCATCCATACTCTCCTTGCCGCATGGGTGTTCATCGGTGGCCGGCACAAGGCTGGCCATGACGTCTTCGCAGGTAACCAACCGCCCTCCTCCGTCGTATAGTGGGCGCAACGAATTCTAGGAGTGAGAACGATGGAAAAGGCCATGTTCGGCGCCGGGTGTTTCTGGGGCGTGGAGCACTTCTTCCGCGAGGTGCCCGGCGTCAGCGAAGCGGTGTCCGGCTATAGCGGCGGCTTTGCGGAGCGGCCGACCTATCAGCAAGTCTGCTCGGGCGCGACCAACCATGCCGAGGTCGTCCAGGTGACTTTCGATCCGGCCAAGGTGTCGTACGAGAAGCTCGTCGACCTGTTCTTCAAGATGCACAACCCGACGACGATGAATCGCCAGGGACCGGATGTCGGCACGCAATACCGCTCGGCGATCTTCACGTATTCGCCCGATCAGACGGCCGTCGCCAAGGCGAAGATCGCGGAGTTGACCGCGGCACACGCCTTCAAGTCGCCGATCGTGACGCAGGTGGAAGACGCCAAGCCGTTCTGGCCGGCGGAAGAGTACCATCAGCGCTATTTCGAGAAGCATGGCGGCTCATGCCACGTGAGCTATGCGGAACTGGAGCACCACTAAGATGCGGATGCGGGGGATTTTTGCGGGGGCGTTGGTCGTCATGGCAGTAGGCATGGTCTCGAATACCGCGTTCGGCGAGCTCGGACGCGGTGACCGTTACTCGGGCGCGCCGTGGGCGACGCGCTCGCCGGCGCTGGGGCAGCACGGCATGGCGGCCACCGCCGTGCCGGCGGCCACCGAGGTCGCGATCGACATCCTGAAGAAGGGCGGCAGCGCGGTCGACGCCGCCATCGCGGCGAACGCGACGCTTGGCCTGATGGAGCCGGTATCGAACGGCGTCGGCGGCGACCTCTTCGCCATCGTGTGGGATCCCAAGACCAAGAAGCTCTACGGCTATAACGGCTCTGGCCGCGCGGCCAAGGGGCGCGATCTGCACAAGATGATCGAAGAGATCAAGGCGGTTTCGGCGAAGACCGGCACACCCTACGTCCCGCATATTCCGAAGTTCGGCTCGCTGCCGATCACCGTGCCGGGCACGGTGGATGCGTGGGGCGCGCTGCACGACCGCTTCGGCAAACTCCCGCTGGCGGACGATCTGGCGCCGGCGATCGCCTATGCCAAAGGCGGCTTTCCGGTGACGCAGCTGATCTCGCTGTACTGGACCGGCAACATGAAGGCGTTCGATCGCGCCGGCGCGCTGATCGAGGAGCACGACAACGCCAAGCACACCTATCTGATCGACGGCAAGGCGCCGGTCGAGGGCCAGATCTTCCGCAATCCGGACCTGGCGCACACGCTGGAGCTCATCGCGGCCGGTGGGCGCGACGCCTATTACAAGGGCGAGATCGCGCACACGATCGACGCATACTTCAAGCGCATCGGCGGCGACCTGCGCTATGAGGACTTCGCCTCGCATCACGGCGAGTGGGTCGAGCCGCTGGGCGTGAACTATCGCGGCTATGACGTCTACGAGCTGCCGCCCAATTCGCAGGGCGCGGCGGTGCTGCAGATGCTGCAGATCCTTAAAGCCTACGACCTCAAGAAGATGGGGGCCGGCTCGGCCGACGCGGTGACTGCGATGCTGGAAGCCAAGCGCCTCACCTATGAGGACATGGCGAAGTACTACGCCGATCCGGCGTTCTCGAAGGTGCCGATGAAGGCGCTCCTGTCTGACAAATACGCCGATGCGCGGCGCAAGCTGATCGACCTGACGAAGGCCAACCCGAACATCGGCCCGGGCGACGCGCGGCTGGGGCAAGGCGACACCACCTATTTCACCACCGCCGACAAGGACGGGATGATGGTCTCGATCATCCAGTCGAATTATCGCGGCATGGGATCGGGGCTGGTGCCGGACGGGCTCGGCTTCATGTTCCAGGACCGCGGCGAGCTGTTCTCGCTCGATCCGCATGCGGCGAACGTCTATGCGCCGGGGAAGCGGCCGTTCCAGACGATCATCCCGGGCTTCGTGATGAAGGACGGCGCGCCGTTCATGGCGTTCGGCTTGATGGGCGGCGACATGCAGCCCCAGGGCCATGTGCAGGTGCTGACCGACATCATCGACTTCGGCATGAACGTGCAGGAGGCGGGCGACGCAGCGCGCTGGTACCATACCGGCGGCAGCGAGGTGACCGGCGAAGGGCCCAGCGGCAACGTCGTCGAGATGGAAAGCGGCTTCGACCCGGCGGTGAAGGCGGAGCTGGCGCGGCGCGGCTATACGATCAAGCCCGGAACCGGCGCGTTCGGCGGCTATCAGGCGATCCTGTGGGACTCCAAGCACGGCGTGTACTGGGGCGGCTCGGAGATGCGTAAGGACGGGCTGGCGCTGGGGTATTGAGCCTCAGCTCTGGCCCTGAATGCCCGGCAGGCCTTCGAGACTCTTTGCGAAGGCCTGCGCCGATCCACACCAGATCTGCCGCCTCGGCGGCAGTTGGGCGCGCTGCTTGATCGCGCCCCAGCGCAGCGAGACGGTCGGCGGGTTGTGCGGCGCGCTCGCGTAGATCGGCGTACCGCAGTCGGCGCAGAAGGTCTGGGCGCGCAAGGTGCCGCTGTCGGCGGTCTTCACATAGGTCTTCAGCGTGCCCTTGGTCAGGCGGAAATTCTGGGTCGGGGTCGGTAGCGTCACGCGGTAGGGCGAGCCGCTCAGCGTCTGGCAGTCTGTGCAGTGGCAGATGCCGACGGACTCCGGGTTGATCTCGGCTTCATAGGCGATGGCGCCGCAATGGCAGCTGCCCTGCACTTTCATCGCGGCGCCCCCTTGGCGTCGACCAGCGTGAACGTCACATCCCGCGCCGCGCCGCTTTTGAATTCGAGCGTGATCGTCTCGCGGTGGACGTCGAAGAGCAACGGCGCGGGGTGCTCGCACATCAAATGATAGGAGCCGGGCCTGAAGCTGACACCGGCGCCGGGTAGAACCGGAAGCTCAGATACGGTCGTCATGCGCATCATTCCGCCTTCGCTGGAGCTCAGGTGCAGCATCATCGCGCCGCACATCGGCGAGCGGGCGCCGATAAGGACGACCGGTTTCGCCGTGTCGTTCCTGAGATCGAAATAGCCGGCGGCGGGAACACCGGGTGCAATCACCCGCAGCGCCGCGTGCGAGACCGTTATGCCGGCGGCGAGCGCGGGCGTGGCGAGCATCGCCAACGCGAGACTAAGCAGCGTTTTGCGCACGTTCGGCTTCCTCCTCGTTCAGGCGCATGACGACCAGCACCGCGATCATCGCGGCGAAGCTGGTCAGTGTGCCGGGCAGCCAGATGATCAGGCCGCCGTAATGCTGATCCTCCAGTGCCGTCATCGGCAGGATGCGGCCGCAGATCTCGTAGACCGGATAGAAATCGCGCGTCGACAGCGACAGGATCGCGCCCAGCAGCATCTGCGGCAGCTCGATGATCAGGATCATGGCGCCGCGCATCAGATGACTGAGCCGCGCCGGCGGCTTGGGCCGCGTGTCGAGCACGATGGACCAGAACATCACACCGTTGATCGCCATCGTCCAGTTCATCAGCGCATAGAGGTTGGCATCGAGCATCACGCGGGTGTGGATCGCGGGGATCAGCCAGAAATACAGAAGTCCGACGAACAGGAGCGGCGCGACCGCGGGGTGCTGCAGGAAATCCACGGCGCGGCGCAGCGGCTTCAGATCGAGGATGGGCCGAAAGAAATCCGGCATCCCGGCGCGGATTGCGGGACCGGGCAGCGCCAACGCGACGAAGAACGCGCCCGCGTGATGCAGCACGAAATGCGCCGCCCGGTGCACGAAGAACATGTGCTGCGCCCAATAGTCGATATGCGTCTGCAGCACGATGTAGAACGAAAGCACGCCGCCCACGAAGCAGGCGGCGCGCCAGGGCGCCCGCTCGCGCTCGGACACTTTCGCGTAACCGCGCGCGTACCAAGCGAGGCTCAGCGCGGTCGCGAGGAACACCGGCCAAGAGAACTCCCAGGGCATCCAGAACGGCAGATGCGCGGGGAAGAAGCGGCACAACGTGTCGATCACGCCACCCAGGAGGAGCAGCGCGCCGTAACGGGCCCAGTCAGAGCGCAGCGCGGCGGACATTGCGCGTTTATAAGCCGCGCCGATGCGGCTTTGCGAGGCGATTGGACGCATGCTATCGAGCAGGCATGCGGATCGGAACCATCGCGGCGGCACTTCTTCTCGTTCTCCTGGCGGCGTGCAGCCGGCAAGGCGGTGGCGCCTATCACGCGACGGAGGTGTCGGGCGCCCTGCCCGCGCTCGACTTCGCGATGACGCGGGCCAATGACGGACGTGCCGTGACGGCCGCCGATTATCGCGGCAAGGCCGTGGTGCTCTATTTCGGCTACACGCACTGCCCGGATGTCTGTCCGACCACGCTGGCGAACCTTGCCGAGGCGCTGGGCAAGCTGGGCGCGCAGGCGAACGACGTGCGGGTGCTTTTCGTCACCGTCGATCCCAACCGCGACGACATTACGACCATGAAAGGTTACGTGCAGTCCTTCGCGCCGCAGCTCGACGGGCTGCGCGGCACGGCGGACCGACTCACCGCGCTGACGCGGCGCTATCGCGTGGCGTTCAGCGTGACGCCGGGGCCACCCTACGAGGTGATGCACTCCAATGCGGTGTTCGTGTTCGATAAGGCCGGCCGCGCGCGGCTGGTGTCGACGGATGTGAGCAAGCCCGACGACGTCGCGGCCGATCTGAAGAAGGTGCTGACGCTATGATCGAAGCGACATGCCATTGCGGCGCCGTGCATCTCGAGATCGAGACGGCGCCCACGAACGTGACGGACTGCAACTGTTCGATCTGCCGGCGCTACGGAACGCTGTGGGCGTATTACACGCTGAAGCAGGTACGGGTCGCCGGCGAGACCGACACCTACGAGTGGGACGACAAGTCGCTGAAATTCCACCGCTGCAAGGTTTGCGGCTGCGTCACGCACTGGTCGCCGAACAACGACCGCGACCGTATGGGCGTGAACGCGCGGCTGATGACGCCGGAGGTGCTGGGCGCAGCGACGGTGCAACAGCTCGACGGGGCGTCGTGGTAGCGCCACGAAAGACGCCGACGGTTCGCTCACACCTGTGGGGATATGGATGATTTGGTGTTCCGACCGACTCGGTTCAAGGGCATCTGGAAAATAATTTTCGAGCGTGGATAAGTCGGGGTTCGCGACCTCCTTTTTGTCCGTATACGGCGAAAAACAGGCTGCGGATTCGAGGATAAATTCTCGCGCTGCGGCGCACGCAACGAAACAGAATTGCGCGAAAATATTTTCCCGGCGTCCCCGGATCAGATGTGGAGCGCCTTCTTGTCGGCGTCGAGCACCGCTTCGTGCAGCATCTCCGACAGCGTCGGATGGGGGAAGATCGTGTGCTGCAGCTCGGCGTCGGTCAACTCACCGGTCTTGGCCACCGTGTAGCTGTTGATGAGCTCCGTCACCTCGGCGCCGACCATGTGGGCGCCCAGCATCTCGCCGGTGTCGGCGTCGAAGACCGTCTTGATGAAGCCCTCGGCCTCGCCCAGCGCGATCGCCTTGCCGTTGCCGATGAAGGGGAAGCGGCCGACCTTGATCTTGCGGCCCGTCGCCTTGGCCTTCGCCTCGGTGAGGCCCACGCTGGCAACCTGCGGCCAGCAATAGGTGCAACCCGGCACGTTTGCGGTGTTGAGCGGATGAACACCCTTCACGCCAGCGATGCGCTCGGCGACGATCACGCCCTCATGCATCGCCTTGTGCGCGAGCCAGGGCGCGCCGACGAGATCGCCGATCGCCCACACGCCCGGCACGCCGGTCTCGCCCCATTCGTTGATCACGACATGGGTGCGGTCGACCTTTATGCCGGCGGCTTCGAGGCCGAGATTCTCGACATTGCCGACGATGCCGACGGCAAGGATCACACGCTCGGCAGTAATCGTCTCGGTCTTGCCGTCTTTCGATTTGAGCGTGGCGGTGACGCTGTCCTTGCCCTTCTCGAGCTTCTCGACGGTGGTGCCGACCTTCAGCGTCATGCCCTGCTTGGTAAACGCCTTGGCGGCGAAGGCGGAGATCTCCTCATCCTCCACCGGCAGCACGCGGTCGAGCACCTCCACGACCGTCACCTCGGCGCCGAGCGTGCGGTAGAAGCTGGCGAACTCGATGCCGATGGCGCCCGAACCGACGACGAGCAGCGATTTGGGGAAGGACGGCGGCACCATCGCCTCGCGATAGGTCCAGACCAGCTTGCCATCGGGTTCGAGACCGGGAAGCGTGCGCGCCCGCGCGCCGGTCGCCAGCACGATGTTCTTGGCCGAAACCTCCTCGGTCTTGCCGTCCTTGACGACCGTCAGCTTGCCCTTGCCGGCGAGCTTCGCTTCGCCCGCGATGACGGCGATCTTGTGCTTCTTCATCAGGAAGCCGACGCCGTTGGAGAGTTGCTGCGCCACCTTGCGCGAGCGCTCCACGATCTTGGCGATGTCGAACTTCAGATTGTCCGCGCTGAAGCCGAATTCGTTCAGCCGGTGCATCAGGTGCCAGATCTCGCTGGAGCGCAGCAGCGCCTTGGTCGGTATGCAGCCCCAGTTCAGGCAGATGCCGCCGAGGCGGTCGCGCTCGACGATCGCGGTCTTGAGGCCGAGCTGGGCACAGCGGATGGCGCAAACGTAGCCGCCCGGCCCCCCGCCCACCACGACGACGTCGTAACTGTCAGCCAAACGAACCTCCAAGCGCGCTGAGCGCCAGCACCGCCAGAAGCGCCGGCATGAGGAAGAAAATGACATAGATGCCGGAGATGCCGACGAACTTCACCGATGTGAGAAACCAGCTCTGGCCGTAGAAATGCTTCATCGCAAGGAAGATGTAGAGCGAGATTCCGCCGATCACGAGCCACACCACGATCTCGCCGTTGATCAGCTGTCCGAGCAGCACCGCGGCGGTCAGCACCACGAAGGCGAAGGTGTGGATACTGAGCGAAAACACCAGGTGATCGACCAGGAAGTAATCCTTGCGGCGGCGGATATGAAACAGCCCGACCAGCAGCGCATAGAGCGGCAGGAGCAGGAACAGGGCGCGCGGAATCCAGGCGGTGAGCGGATCGTTCAGCGCGGCGGGATCGGCGGCGATGCGGGCGAGGAAGCCGTTGATCGCCTTTTGGAACCAGTCGAGGACTTTTTGCGAGTCGGGATTCTTGGAGTCGGTCATCGCGTCCACCTTCAGCCGGTCGCGCGCGATCTGCGACATGGTGGCGTGATAGGCGCCGATGGGCGAAAAATAATGCATCTGCGTGGAGAAGTTGAACACGCCGCCCGGGCGCTGCGCCTTCTCCTTGCTGATCGGGATCAGTGGGCCGGTGTAATTCTTGACGTCGGGATCGTCTTCGTTCCGCAGCTCCATTTTCACGGCCTGGTCGGCCTTTTCGTAGGCCGGATTCGGGACGAAGGGATTGCCGTTTATCCACGTCACATGCACCGGTTTGGCGACGACCTCGATCTGGATGATCGCAATGTTGTCGAAGCCGAGCAGCAGGAAGAAGACCAGCGTGACGAAGAAATAGAGCCGGATCGGCGGCACGTATGGCTGGGTGCGGCCTTCGCGGAAGGCGGATGGCAACTCGCCCGGCTCGATCAGCAGCGCGCGCGCGGTGCGCAGGATACGGCTGTCGAGATTGATCAGGTCCTCGACGAAATCCTGCAGCAGGTGGCGGATCGAGCGTCGCCCCGTCTTGCTTGGCTGGCCGCAATTGGCGCAGTAGTGGCCGACGAGGGTTTGTTCGCAACTGGCGCAGTTGGTGCGCGCCGCCCCGGCCTTGGCGACATGCGACGCCGTAAGCTCCACCGCCGCGGCGGTGCCGGTTTCCAGGATCGCTTCGATGTCGCCCGTCATGGCTTTTACAATAGCATGGATGCCGGTTCTTCGATGAACGTCCGGAACGCATCGAGGAAGCGGGCACCTGTGGCGCCGTCGATCACGCGATGATCGCAGGAGAGCGTGCAGGTCATGACGGTCGCGATCTCGACCTTATCGCCGACGACCACCGCGCGCTTCTCGCCCGCGCCGACCGCGAGGATCGCCGATTGCGGCGGGTTGATCACGGCGGTGAACTGCTTGATGCCGAACATGCCGAGATTGGAGATCGAGAAGCCGCCGCCCTCGAACTCCGACGGCTTGAGCTTCTTGGCGCGGGCGCGCTCGGCGAGGCTCTTCACTTCGTTGGAGATGGCGGCGAGGCCCTTCTCTTCCGCGCGCGTGACGATCGGCGTGATCAGGCCGAAATCGAGCGCCACGGCAACGCCGACATCGGCATGCTTGTGGCGCAGCATCGCAGTCTCGGTCCAGCTGGCGTTGACCTCGGGGACGCGCTTCAGCGCCAGTGCGCTGGCCTTCACCACGAAGTCGTTGACCGAGAGCTTGAAGCCGTTCTCCTTCGGCGAGGTGGCGTTCAGGCGTGCGCGCATCGCCATCAATTCGTCGATGCGGCAGTCGATGGTGAGGTAATAATGCGGGATCAGCGTCTTGGCGCTGGTCAGGCGGCGCGCAATGGTCTTGCGCATCGTGTCGTGCGGGATCTCTTCGTAGTCCTCGGGCTTGTAGTAAGCACGCGCGTCGGGCAGCGGCGCGATGCCGGAGATGGACGCGGCGCCGGCGGGTTGCGCGGCCGGCGCCTTGGCGGCGTCGGGCTTCACGGCGGGTTTGATGTCGGCTCTGGCGTTCTCGACGTCGGCTTTCACGATGCGGCCGCGCGGGCCGGAGCCTGCGATCGACGCAAGATCGACGCCCTTCTGCTCCGCGATACGGCGCGCGAGCGGCGAGGCGAAGGTGCGTTCGCCTTCAGCCTTGGCCGGCGCCTGTGCGGCGGCAGGTTTCGGTACTTCGGCGGCCGGTTTCGGTGCCGCCGCGACCGGCTTTTCGGCCTTCGGTGCGGCGCTCGACACCGCCGACTTGATCGACTCCATCGCGCTGGGGATATCGACCTTGGCGTCGGGTTTCTCGCCGTCGGCGAGCAGCGTCGCGATCGGCGCGTTGACCTTCACGCCCTCGGTTCCTTCGGGCACCAGAAGCTGACCGATCTTGCCTTCGTCGACGGCCTCGAACTCCATCGTCGCCTTGTCGGTCTCGATCTCGGCCAGGATATCGCCGGACCTGACCGTGTCGCCTTCCTTGACGAGCCACTTGGCCAATTTGCCTTCTTCCATGGTGGGAGAAAGCGCCGGCATGAGGATTTGCGTCGCCACTAGTTGCTCTCCAGCCGCGCCAGCTCGCCGGCATGCAGCTCCCAGTGCTTGCCGTCGAACTCGGTGGTCATGATCGAGGTGAATTCAGCCGCGTCGAGGCAGCGGAAATTGACGCTGTAGGAATTGGGATGGCTGCGCGGCACGTAGAATGACTTGATCCCGCAGACCGAGCAGAAGAAGTGCTTCGCCGCGCCGGTGTTGAAGGTGTAGGTGGTGAGCACCTTGTCGCCGCGCAGGAGCTTGAAGTCCTTCTTGGCGACGATGAGGTGCAGATAGCCGGTCTTGGCGCACATCGAGCAGTTGCAATCGACCAGCTCGACCTCGGACGGCGCGTTCGCCTCGAACGCCACCGCGCCGCAATGGCAGCCGCCCTTGTGCCAGGTCTTCGCGGGCTTCTTCGCCTTGGCCATCGCGTCAGCTCCGGTAGCAGACCGCTTTGGCCGCCGCGACGACGTCCTCGACGTGCGGTAGCGCGAGCTTTTCGAGGTTCGCGGCATAGGGCATCGGCACGTCCTTGCCGGTCACCTTGGTCGGCGGCGCGTCGAGCCAGTCGAAGGCCTGCGACGTCACCTGGGCACATATCTCCGAGCCGATGGAGCACACCGGCCAGCCCTGCTCCACCGTCACGATGCGGTTGGTCTTGCGTACCGAGGTCAGTACCGTCTCGATGTCGAGCGGGCGCAGCGAGCGCAGGTCGATGATCTCGGCGTCGATGCCCTCCTCCGCCAGCTTCCCGGCGGCTTCGAGGATCAGACCGACGCAGATCGAATAGGCCACCAACGTCACGTCCTTGCCGGGCTTGACGAGCCGCGCCTTGCCGATGGGCAGCACGAAATCGTCGAGCTTGGGCACCGGGAAGGAGCGGCCGTAGACGATCTCGTTCTCCAGGAACACGACCGGGTTGGGATCCCGGATCGCGGCCTTGAGAAGCCCCTTGGCGTCGGAGGCAAAGTACGGCGCCACCACCTTGATGCCGGGGACGTGCGCGTACCACGACGAATAGTCCTGGCTGTGCTGCGCGCCGACGCGCGCGGCGGGGCCGTTTGGACCGCGGAAGACGATGGGGCTGCTCATCTGGCCGCCGGACATGTAGCGCGTCTTGGCGGCGGAATTGACGATCTGGTCGATCGCCTGCATCGCGAAATTCCAGGTCATGAACTCGACGATGGGGCGCAGGCCCGCGAAGGCCGCGCCGACGCCGAGGCCGGTGAAGCCGTGCTCGGTGATCGGGGTGTCGATGACGCGGCGGGCGCCGAACTCTTCCAGCAGGCCCTGGCTGACCTTGTAGGCGCCCTGGTATTGCGCAACCTCCTCACCCATCAGGAAGACGGTGTCGTCGCGCCGCATCTCTTCGGCCATCGCGTCGCGCAGCGCCTCGCGCACGGTCATGGTGACCATTTCCGTGCCTTCGGGGATCTCGGCGTCGGCCAGCGTCGCGGCGGCTTCGATCTTGGCGGGCGTCGCGGGCCTGGTCCCGACGTCCTTCTTCGCCTCGCGCTTGGGCGCGGTGGGCTTCTCGGCGGCCGGCGCCGGCGCCGGCACGGCGGGCGAGGACTTCTCCTCGTTGTCGCCGAGCAGCTCGGCGATCGGCGCGTTGACCTTCACGCCTTCGGTGCCCTCGGGCACCAAAAGCTTGCCGATGGTGCCTTCATCGACGGCCTCGAACTCCATCGTCGCTTTGTCGGTCTCGATCTCGGCGAGGATGTCGCCGGACTTGACTGCGTCGCCTTCCTTGACGAGCCACTTGGCGAGCTTGCCCTCTTCCATCGTCGGCGAGAGCGCGGGCATCAAGATCTGGATGCTCATGCCATCACGTCCGTGTAGAGCTCGGCCGGATCGGGCTCGGGGCTTTCGGTGGCGAATTCGGCCGCGGTGTTCACGATGGCCCGGATATCCTTGTCGATCTGCTTGAGATCGTCCTCGCTCGCCAGCTTGTCGGTCACCAGCTTCTGGCCGAGATGGTCGATGGGATCGCGCTTTTCCCTCACGGCGGTCACTTCTTCGCGCGTGCGGTACTTGGCGGGATCGGACATCGAGTGGCCGCGATAGCGGTAGGTCTTCATTTCGAGAATGATCGGGCCGTTGCCGGCGCGGCAGTATTCGATCGCTTCCTTGGCGGCGGCATGCACGGCCTCGACGTCCATGCCGTCGACCTGCTTGCCCGGGATGTTGAAGGAGGAGCCGCGCTTGTAGAAATGCGTCTCGGCGCTGGAGCGCTCGACGCTGGTGCCCATGGCGTACTGGTTGTTCTCGATCACGTAGACGATCGGAAGCTTCCAAAGCTCGGCCATGTTGAAGGCCTCGTAGACCTGACCCTGGTTCGACGCGCCGTCGCCGAAATAGGTGATCGAGACCTGCTTGTTGCCGCGGTACTTGTTGGCGAAGGCGAGTCCCGTGCCGAGGGGCACCTGGGCGCCGACGATGCCGTGGCCGCCATAGAACTTCTTCTCGGCGCTGAACATGTGCATCGAGCCGCCCTTGCCCCTGGAATAGCCGGTGCTGCGCCCCGTGAGCTCGCTCATGACGCTCTTGGCATCCATGCCGCAGGCCAGCATGTGGCCGTGGTCGCGGTAGGCAGTGATCACCTGGTCACCCGGCGCCTGGGCAGCGTTGACGCCGACCACCACGGCCTCCTGGCCGATATAGAGATGGCAGAAGCCGCCGATCAAGCCCATGCCGTAGAGCTGGCCGGCCTTTTCCTCGAAGCGGCGGATCAGAAGCATGTCCGAATAGAACTGCTTCAGGGAGATGGAATTCGAACCCGGACCGGCGGTCTTGCCACCGGTTTCGCCGGCCTTGTTCGGCTCTGCCATAGGGTGCGGCCTTCGTGCGCTGGGGCGGGACGTGACGGGAGGGTTTGTGGCAAGCGGCGCCCGAATTGGCAAGCTTGACAACAGGTTCCGGCGGCCAGTTCTGACGGTTTGTCAGGTCGGTCCGGCTAGTGCGCGCCGCGCGAGACCGCGACCTCGTCGCGGCCGCCGATCATCAGCTCGTTATGGGCGAGTTCCCGCACCATGTCGGGATCGGGATGATCGGGGTTCATCAGTTCGATGTTGTGCTCGAGCCGGTGGCGGGCGTCGCGCGCCTGGGCGAGCTTCTGGGTCTGGACCTCGAGCCGCGCCTGGGTATCCGACAGCGCGATCATGCCCCGCTCGCCCCATACGGCGTAGTAGCCGAAATAGGCCACGACCGCGCAGGTGATCGCCGGAAGGACCGAGAGCGCGAAAACGCGGTTGATGCTGCTGCGCTTGATTCGCATGCACTGAACGAATCACGATGCGATTCGCCGGGTCAAGGGGATTTTCGTTAAAGGCGCAATCGCGGGCGTCAGGACTTCCGCCTAGACGCGGAACTCGGCAGGTTCTTCGCGCAACTGGACGGTGCGGCGGCGCGCGGAATGGCGAACGGAGCGGATGCGGACCTCGTCCAAACGCGGGAAATACGCATACTGGATCAAATAAGGATATTTGCTCAGCGCGAGCACGTGCGTATTCCTGCGAAGAGCTTGGTGACCGGCGCGCGGATGAATCAGTAGCAGATCGAACGCGGCGTAGATTTCGCGTACGACGTTCTCCGCACCTTGAACGCTGCCGTGGGCAATGTAGCTGTAAATCTCATCGATCTGCCGTACCACATGCTTATTGATACGAAGCCTCGTCATCGCTTGAGCCGGAATACGCGCGCGATCTCCTCTTCGGAGGCAAACTCGCCCCGCGCTTCGGCAGCTTCGCTCTCTTCGAGGTCGGCGATCTCTTCCGGGGTGAGTTCGATAGGATTCTCGTAGTCCCTCACGATCGATTCAATGTGGTCGATCGCGTCCTCTTGCAGCTCCGGCGGCAAGTTCTTGACGCGGGCCATGATGGATTCGAGGGGGTGGGTGATCTCTTGCTTGGTCATGAGATCACCCTACCACAACCACAACCGGGCGTTAAGCCTTCAGGATCGATTTGCCCGCATAGGTTGCCTGGTCGCCGAGGTGCTCTTCGATGCGCAGGAGCTGGTTGTACTTGGCCAAACGGTCCGAGCGCGCCAGCGAGCCGGTCTTGATCTGCCCGCAATTCGTCGCCACGGCGAGGTCGGCGATCGTCGAATCCTCGGTCTCGCCGGAACGGTGGCTCATCACGGCGCGATAGGCCGCGCGGTGCGCGGTGTCGACGGCGTCCAGCGTCTCGGTCAGCGAGCCGATCTGGTTGACCTTGATCAGGATCGCGTTGGCGACATGCTTCTTTATGCCCTCGACGAGGCGCTTGGTGTTCGTCACGAAGAGATCGTCGCCGACCAGCTGCACCGTCTTGCCGATCTCGCGCGTGATCGCGGCCCAGCCGTCCCAGTCGTCCTCCGCCATGCCGTCCTCGATCGAGATGATCGGATAGCGCTTGCAGAGGTCGGCATAGACCTTGACCATGCCTTCGGGATCGAGCGTCTTGCCCTCGCCTTCCAGCACGTATTTGCCGTCCTTGAAGAACTCCGTCGACGCCGGATCGAGCGCGAAATAGACGTCCTCGCCGAGCTTGTAGCCGGCCTTCTCGACCGCCTTGGCGATGAAGCCGAGCGCTTCGTCGGGGCTCTTCAGGTTCGGCGCGAAGCCGCCCTCGTCGCCGACATTGATGTTGTGGCCGGCATCGTGCAGCGCCTTCTTCAGCGTGTGGAAGACCTCCGCTCCCATGCGGAGCGCTTCACGAAAGGTCGGCGCGCCGACCGGCATGATCATGAATTCCTGGAAGTCGATCGGATTGTCGGCATGGGCGCCGCCATTGATGATGTTCATCATCGGCACCGGCAGCGTGTTCGCCTTGGCGCCGCCGACATAACGATAGAGCGGCAGGCCCGCGGCGCCGGCGGCCGCCTTGGCGACGGCAAGCGAGACGCCGAGGATCGCGTTGGCGCCGAGCCGCGCCTTGTTGGGCGTGCCGTCGAGGGTGCACATCAGCCTGTCGAGGCGGACCTGGTCCTCGGCCTCCATGCCGCACAGCGTGTCGAAGATCTCGCCATTGACGGCCGCGACCGCCTTCTCGACGCCCTTGCCGCCATAGCGCTTGGCGCCGTCACGCAACTCGACCGCCTCATGCGCGCCGGTCGAGGCGCCGGAGGGCACGGCGGCGCGGCCCAGCGTGCCGTCCTCCAGCCGGACGTCGACTTCCACCGTCGGGTTGCCGCGGCTGTCGAGGATCTCGCGGGCGGTGATGTCGAGGATGGCGGTCATGGCTGTTCCCTGGGTGCGGCGCGGCGGAACCTCTATCCGCCACGGCCGAGAAAGAAAAGAGCCGCAAAGAACGGTCGCGGACGGCGCGGAACGGGCAATTTCGCGTCGTAATTGTATCGGGGTGTGCCGCCGTCATTAAATCAGCGAAAACCCTGCGTTTAATTGCTGCACAGGAACGACGGAGCCGTAGGGCTGCCGCGTTTCAGCATCGGCTGGGGCACTGCACTTCCCAATACGGAGTTTCCTTCGCATGACGACGTCGCGTTTCCTTCTCGCCGCCGGTGCGGCCCTTCTGCTCTCCACCGCCGCCTTCGCCCAGGACCATGGCGGCGGCATGCGCGGCATGTTCACGCCCGAAGAGCGCATGATGCTGTTCGCCGATAACATGAAGGCCACCGCCGGCATGACCGACGACCAGCGCCACGCCTATCGCGAAAAAGAGCGCGATCACTTCATGTCCCTGTCGGATACCGACAAGGCCAGGATGAAGGCCGATCTCGACAGCCGCTGGGCGGCGATGACGCCGGCCCAGAAGGCCGACATCAAGACCAAGATCGACGCCTTCCGCGCTTCGCATGGCATGGGCGGTCATGGCGATCAAGGCGGCGGCCAGGGCAATGGCCAGTAGGATTTGAGCCAGTAAACAAGCTGGCGCGAATCCCCTAGGATGACGGGATAGGCCCCCGCGCGAACATCGCGTGGGGGCAAATCCTTAGGGGGCAACGTCCATGCATATCGTACCCGCCACGATCCTTTCCGCGGCCGTCACCATTCTCGCCGTGGTGTTCTATTTCTATACCAGCCTGCTGGTCGGCCGGATGCGCGGCAAGCACGACATCAAGGCGCCGGCCGTCACCGGCAATCTCGAATTCGAATGTGCCTATCGCGTGCAGATGAACACGCTGGAGCACATGGTCATCTTCCTGCCGCTCTTGTGGATCGCGACGATCTACTTCATGCGCATCGGCTGGATCGCGCCGCTGCTCGGCTTGGTGTGGATCGTCGGCCGCTTTCTCTACATGACCGGCTATATGCGCGATCCGAGCAAGCGCAGCATGGGCTTCCTGATCGCGGGTCTCGCGCTCGTCGGCCTGCTGATCCTGTCGATCGTCGGCGTGGTCAATGCGTGGATCGCGACCAGCGCGATGTGACCTGACTAGGGCTAACACCCAATAAAGTCATTGCCGAATGAATCGGTTGCTGATTCTTTTGCTCTGCGATTCGGGAGCAAAGGCGATGCGGCGCAACTTGTTCTGGCTGAACGACGATCAGTGGCGGCAGATCGAGCCGCAT
>DASZMT010000028.1:0-49375 GCA_035551495.1 Rhizomicrobium sp.
ATGCGGCTCGATCTGCCGCCACTGATCGTCGTTCAGCCAGAACAAGTTGCGCCGCATCGCCTTTGCTCCCGAATCGCAGAGCAAAAGAATCAGCAACCGATTCATTCGGCAATGACTTTATTGGGTGTTAGCCCTAGCCCGCGCCGGGACGCTTGCGAAGGCGGGCATGGGCGGGCGATGGTCGCGCCCGCCCTTCGAGGTCCGCCGATGATCAAACTCACCTTCTGCCTGAAGCGCCTGCCCAGCCTGACGCGCGAGGCATTCCAGGCCTATTGGTTCGACAAGCACGCCCCACTGGTGGCCAGCCACCGCGAGACTCTGCGCATCCGCCGCTATGTACAGATGCATTCGGGTGCCGACGCGATGAATGCGGGGATCGGCGCCAGCCGGAACGCGCCGGAAATGTTCGACGGCGTGGCGGAGCTGTGGTGGGATTCGTTCGAGGACATCGTCGCAAACACCAATCCGGACGCACAGGCAGCGGGGCTCGCGCTCCTGGAAGACGAGCGCAAGTTCATCGATCTGCCGCGCTCGCCGCTGTTCTTCGGCGAGGAGAAGATCATCTTCGGCTGACGCTCACTGCTGGTCGGGGGCTATCAGTGGCTTCATCGCGTCGTGCGGCAGGACGTAGTCGGTCTTCTTCGCGTCCCAGCGATAGACGTTCGTGTAGGTGTGCTTCGAAGCTTTCGGGATCTTCGTGCCTTCGTCGCAACTCTCGTCGGTGTGCGTGACGGTCTGGGTGACGGTGACGACGATCGCGCGATACGCTGCGTCCTTGTCGTCGCGGGCGGCGTAGACCGGCACCTGGCGCTCCTCATAGCCGCAGAAGCCGGAGTTGAAGGTGAACTGCGAGAGCGCGACGCGCAGCTTGCCGCCGCGCAGATAGAGCAGCGTGTCCTGACTGTAGTTCTGGTTCGAGTTGAAGTGGTTGGTGTTGACGATCAGCGCCTCGCTGCCGGCGCCGATCGGCAAGGTCCTGGGCGACCCGAACATCACAAAGCGGTCGCCGCCGACGTCCATGTCGTCGAGCAGCTTCGGCACGCGCTGGTCCGCGTCGAACGCGGCCAGGATGGCGGAAAAGCCGGAATCGGTCTGACTGTCGCCGGTCATCACGAGCAGCCGGACGCGGCCGTTCTCCTTGAGCAGAATCGGCGAGACGTCGTCGAAATCCAGCTCTGCACCGGTCTCGAGTTTGCCGTCGGTGCCACGCAGATGGGGCAGCGATTTGCTCGACCAGTGACCGTCGGCACCCTTGGCAAGATCGGGCATCGCCTGGCGCAGCAGCGCTTCATAGGTCACGCCGGGATGACTTGGAACGGCGTCGGTTATGCTCTCGGCGTGCGCGCTGGCCGCGCCGAGAAGCAGAAACGCGAGTGTGGCGTCAGATATCCGCATAGCAGCGGACTTCCTCGTCCGCGCCGGGCGTGGTGAGCGCGCCGTAGCGGGCCGGGCCGACGTTCTTCACATAGCGCGCCAAGACACCGGTCTTGAAGGCGGGCGGGCGCGGCCGCCAGTTCTTGCGGCGCTCGGCGAGCTCGGCATCGGAGAGGTCGACCGACAGTTCGCCGCTGTCGGCATCGATCGTCACGACGTCGCCGTTGCGCAGGAGACCGATGGGACCGCCGTCGGCCGCTTCGGGTCCGATATGGCCGACGCAGAGGCCGCGCGTCGCGCCGCTGAAGCGGCCGTCGGTGAGGAGCGCGATGTTCTCGACGCCCTGCCCGTACAGCGCCGCGGTGGTCGACAGCATCTCGCGCATGCCGGGGCCGCCCTTGGGCCCTTCATAGCGGATCACGAGCACGTCGCCTTCGGCGTATTCGCGGCGCTGGACGGCGGCGAACGCATCCTCCTCGCAATCGAACACGCGCGCCGGGCCCTTGTGATGGGTGTGCTTGAGTCCCGCGACCTTCACGATGCCGCCGTCGGGTGCCAGATTGCCTTTGAGGCCGACGACGCCGCCGGTCGGCGCCAGCGCGTTCTTCACCTCGACCATCACTTTTTGATCGGGATTGAATTTCACGTCCTTGAGGTTCTCGGCGACGGTTTTGCCGGTGACCGTCATGCAGTCGCCGTGCAGGAAGCCGCCGTCGAGCAGCGCGCGCATCAGCATCGGCATGCCGCCGGCCTCCCACATGTCCTTGGCGACGTATTTGCCGCCGGGCTTGAGCGAGGCGAGATAGGGCGTGGAGCGGAACACCTCGGCGACGTCGAACAGATCGAACTTGATGCCGGCCTCGTTGGCCATCGCCGGCAGATGCAGCGCCGCGTTGGTCGAGCCGCCGGTCGCCGCCACCACGCGGGCGGCGTTCTCGAACGCCTTGCGGGTGCAGATGTCGCGCGGACGGATGTTCTTGGCCAGCAGGTTCATCACCTCCTGCCCCGCCTTCAGCGCGAAGTCGTCGCGCGACAGGATCTCGGCCGGCGGGCCGGACGAATAGGGCAGCGCGAGGCCGATCGCCTCGGCGACGCAGGCCATGGTGTTGGCGGTGAACTGGCCGCCGCAGGCGCCGGCGCCGGGACACGCAACGCATTCCAGCTCGTGCAGATCGGCATCGCTCATCTTGCCGGCGCTGTGCATGCCGACGCCTTCGAAGAGATCGACGACGGTGACGTCCTTGCCACGGAAATGGCCGGGCATGATCGAGCCGCCATAGAGGAAGACGCTCGGCACGTTGAGGCGCAGCATCGACATCATCATGCCGGGCAGAGACTTGTCGCAGCCCGCGATGCCGATCAACGCGTCATAGCAATGGCCGCGCATGGTGAGTTCGACGCTGTCCGCGATCACCTCGCGCGACACCAGCGAGGACTTCATGCCCTCATGGCCCATCGCGATGCCGTCGGTGACGGTGATGGTGCAGAACTCGCGCGGCGTGCCGCCGGACTCCTTCACGCCTTTTTTTGCCGACTGCGCCTGGCGCATCAGCGCGATGTTGCAGGGCGCGGCTTCGTTCCAGCACGACGCGACGCCGACGAAGGGCTGGTGGATCTCCGCCTCGGTCAGGCCCATCGCGTAATAGTAGGAGCGGTGCGGGGCGCGCTCCGGGCCTTCGGTGACGTGGCGGGACGGAAGTTTGGATTTGTCGAAGGTGGTCATTTGATGCTCATGAAGGGCGCGGTTTGCAAGATAGTTGTTTGACGAAAGATGCGGCGAACTGCAAGGGGGCGCCGGAAGCCACCGAACGCGCGGCGGCGCCGAAAAGAGGAGCAACAATACAACTTGATAACCATGGCAAATAATGACCCTAATCGTAGCTTGATTACTTGTTTTTAATTTCGACTTTTATTTTGCCTTTCGAACTCGATTTTGAACTGGGGAGATTTCGACGTGGCACAACAAATCCAATTGCCGGATTGCGCGCAAAAACTGCTCGATTTCCTGTACCCGACCGTGGATTGGACCCGGGTGCGCTTCTACAGCGGCCTGCCGTGGTATGTGAGCCTGTTCTCGCCCAACACCACCGGGATCACCCTGCCCGACACCGTCGGCGTGTCGGACTATTGCGTCTATCTGGGAACGGCGACGGATTTCTGCGGCACGGGCATCGACACGCTGGTCCATGAGGCGTTCCACGTCGCACAGTTCATGTCGGTGTCGAACGGCTACGGCCCCGGCCTGTTCCGACCCGGCTTCATCGCCTATCTGAACTGCTTCTTCGCCAACGGATCGGTCTACAAGAACAATCCGTTCGAGGTCCAGGCCTATGCCCAGGAGAACGCGTTCCACGCGTGCCAGTCGATCGACGTATGCGATTGCTCGTCCGGCAGTCCGGTGTTCGACCCCGCCGCGCTGAAGGCGCTGGAGGCCTGCAATCCCAAGCTGATCGATCGCGAGCCCTTTGCGCCGCACTGCGAATCGACTCTCGGCTGGGCCGAGATCGTCGCGGTGCTGCTGGCGATGCTGCTGACGCCGCTCGCCTTCCTGGCGCAGATATTCAACCTGTTCAACTGCCGGCGCGTGAGCGCGATGCGCCAGGAATGCGTGCAATGGGCGCGCGAAATCCGGCGCGAATGCGCCGAGTGGGCGGATGAAGGCTACAGCAAGTGCACGCAGTGGGCGGACGAAGGCTACAGCAAATGCACGAAATGGAAGGACGAGGGCTACAACGCGTGCACGCAATGGCGCGACGAAGGCTACAACAAGTGCTGCGACTGGTGGCCATGCTCCTGGGCCTGCAAGGCGCTGGTATGGATCGCCAACCTGGTCTGCGTCGTCACGGTGTGGGTGGCGAACCTCGTCTGCATCGTGTCGGTCTGGATCGCGAATCTGGTCTGCGTCGTGTCGATATGGATCGCGAACCTGGTCTGCATCCTTTACTCGCTCGTCGTGGAGATCATCTGCGTGGCCGTTGCGTGGGTGCTCTACATAACTCTGTTTTGCTGGTGGTGACATGAGCCTGAGCAGACTGTGCGCGCCGTGCGTGATCGGCCAAGTGATCTTCTGGGGCGCGGTCGGATGGGCGGTGTATCACTACCTCATTCGCTGACGGCGAGCCGCCCTGCGCGCCAAATCCGTGCTAGCATGGCGGTACGGCGCCGGAGGCCAGGCGATGGTTCGCGTTCTGCTCGCCCTGTTGTTGCTGTGTGCGCCGGCGGCGGCCGCGCCGCGCGTTCCGTTGGGCGACACGATCATCCGGTCGCAGGGCGCCCAGACCCGTTACACGTTCATCCGTGCCGACGGCAATTGCGGTTTCACCGTGCCTGCGACCTGGGATGCGACCGGGCATTTAACCAATCTGCCGGAAGCGGCTGACGCGACCTTCCGGATCGACGATCCTGCTCTGCATGGCCCGGCATCCATCTCTGTAATCGTGACCATCCGTCCGGAAGCAATGAGCGATATGGGCGACCTCCCGGTGGCGACGGGCCGCTACAAGGCGTGGACGATCTACACGCTTGCCCCGCCACCGCCGAGTATGACGGGCCGGTTTATTGATGCCGTCATTCGGCTGCATGGCGTGCACGTGCGCATCACCGGCGAATTCCCGCGATTGCCGTCGGGCAATGCCGAACACGTCACCGCACTGCTCGAAGCGGTGATGGATTCCGTCGCCATCGAAAACAAGCCTTATGCGCCGCGACCCGGCGAGACCATCGTGCGCAAGGCAGTCCGATAGACGGCAGGCTCTCGCCGTCATCCCGGCCAACCGATGCGTCAGCAGCAGAGCCCCGACCCATCGCGCCGTTTCTGAATGGATCCGCCCGTACGCTGTCGCTGCGTGCCTCGCTGCGCTCGGCCGAGATGACAAACTGCAGGCGTTCCTACGCCACCGCGGTCTCCAGCGCCGGATAGTCCGTGTAGCCGTGCGGGCCGGGCGAATAGAATGTCTTCATGTCCCACGCGTTGAGCGGCCCGCCCTTCGCGAAGCGCGTTTCGAGATCGGGATTGGAGATGTAAAGCTTGCCGTACGCCACCGCGTCGGCGACGCCGGCGTCGAGGGCGGCCTGTCCGGTTTCCGCCGTGAAGCCCTCGTTCACCGCATAGACGCCGCCGAAGGCTTCTTTGAGGGCGGGGCCGATGCTGTCCTCGGCCTCGCGCTCGCGCGCGCAGAGGAAGGCCAGCTTGCGCTTGCCCAGCTCCTTGGCGACATAGGTGAAAGTCGCCTTGAGATCGCTGTCGCCCATCGAATGGCTGTCGCCGCGCGGCGCCAGATGCATGCCGACACGACCGGCGCCCCACACCTCGCACACCGCGTCCGTCACTTCGAGCATCAGGCGCGCGCGCTTTTCGCGGCTGCCGCCGTACGCGTCGTCGCGCCGGTTCACGCTGTCTTGCAGGAACTGGTCGAGCAGATAGCCGTTGGCGCCGTGGATCTCGACGCCGTCGAAGCCGGCCGCCTTGGCGTTCGCGGCACCCTTCCCGTAGGCGGCGACGATGCCGGGAATCTCGGCGGTATCGAGGGCGCGCGGCGTCTCGAATTCCTTCGGCGGCCGCACGAGGCTCACGGTGCCCTTGGCGGCGACGGCGCTGGCGCTGACCGGTTGGCGGCCGTCGAGGAACATCGGATCGGAGATGCGCCCGACATGCCACAGCTGCAGGAAGATGTGACCGCCCTTCTTGTGCACGGCCTCGACGATCGGCTTCCAGCCTTCGGTCTGTTCGTCCGACCAGATGCCCGGCGTGGCGGGATAGCCGACGCCCATCGCCTCGACGGAGGTCGCTTCCGTCATGATCAGCCCGGCGCCGGCGCGTTGGGCGTAGTAATCGATCGCGAGCGGTGCGGGCACCCGGCTGTCTTCCAGCGCGCGGGTGCGCGTCAAGGGCGCCATCCAGATGCGGTTGGAGAAGGTCAACGCGCCCACCTTGATGGGGTCGAACAGGCTCGGCATGGGTCACCCTTTTGCGAATGGCGGTCGAACAGATTTAGGGGCTCGGCGCGTGGGTGCAACCGCGCCCGCGTCAGGGTTATGCGCGGTCGTAGCCTTTGATGCCGTTCGCGTCGCGCACCAGCACGTCACCGTCGCGCATGGTGCGGTAGGGCATCGCCTGGTCGAGCATGTACATCGTGACCTTTTCCGCCGCCTCGGATTCGGGATGGGCGGAGTCGTAATGCGGCACCAGATGGAAGCCGATCAGGTTCAGGCCCCCCCACACGATGGCAGGGTCATAGCCCTCGGCGATCTGGCCGGGCGGGTCCATCAGGTCGATACCCTTGAGGCTGGGTGTGGCGACGCAGGCGCCGGCGCTGGCGCCGGCATAGACGAGCTTGTCCTGTTCGATCAGCGGCAGGGCGACGTGATCGAAACCGCTCTGGCGCATCGCGCGGCGCAGGAGGAAGGCGTTGCCGCCGGTGACCCACGCCATCGCGAGACCTTCCAGCGTCTGCGCCAGCGCCTCGGGCTTGCCGAAATAGTCCCGCAGATCGAGCGCGTGGGCATCGAGGCCATGGGCGCGCAGCTCCGCGACCGGATCGTGGATGTCTCGGGCATAGGCGGCGCGGGCCTCAGGCGCGATGAAATCGGCGGCGTTGGCGATCACGCCGACGCGCGCGCCTTGCGGCACCATGGCGAGCAGAAGATCGACGCGGTCGCCGAAGCGGTAGGACGATAAATAAAGCTTCATGTCCCACGTTCTGGCCGATTAACCGCGCCGCCGCAACCGGTTGAGCGGCGGCGGACGATCTCCTAGATTCCCGGACGCTTCGTTCAAGGATCTGCCATGCGCCGCCTGCCGCTTCTCGCTTTGCTGTGCGTCACCGCCCTGCCCGCCGCCGCGCAGGACACGCCGTTCGATCCCAAGCTGGAGGGGGTCATCCGCTGCTACGACGCGGCGGCGGTTTATGCGCAGATCTACGTCATCACCGGCAAGCGCGACGCCGTCGCGAAGCTGAACGGCTACGCGTCGGAGCTGAAGACGCGCGCCTATGCGATCGGGGACAAGGACGGCCGCAGCCGCGCCGATGTGCGGAGCGAGTTCGCCGACAACGACAGCAGCTATGTGCACCGGTTCTACATCTTCGGACCGGCCGGCATGCTGCCAAGCGAATTCGGCCGCGGCGAGATCGGCGCGTGCGGTTTGAACAAGGTGTTGAAGTAGCTCGTACGCCGCCACGTGTTGCCGAGTCTGCGGCCGTCGCTGTGCCGCGTGGAAACCGCGTCCTGAGCCCTACTCCGCCAGCCGCGCCACCGCCTCCTTGAGCCGCGCCGCCGTCGCCGCTGCTTCGGCGCGCTTCTCGCGCTGTTCGGTCAGGACCTCTTCGGGGGCGCGGGCGACGAAGTTCTCGTTCGACAGCTTGGCGTCGAAACGGGCGATCTCGTCATGCGCCTTCTTGAGCTCCTTCTCGAGGCGCGTACGCTCCTTGGCGAAGTCGATGACGTCGCCGAGCGGCAAGCCTGCCGTCGCCTCGCCGAGCACGAACTGCGCCGTACCCTTGGGCAGCACATCCGCCGCGTCGGCGCTCGACAGGCGCGCGAGCTGGAGGATCACCTCCTTCTGGCGCGCGAGGCGCTCGCGGGTGGCGTCGTTCGCATCCTTCAGCAGCAGCGCGATCTTGACGGACGGCGGCACGTTCATCTCGGCGCGGACCGAGCGGACGCCCTTCACCAGGTCGATCACCCAGTGCATCTCCGCGCGGGCCGCGTCGTTGCCGCTCGCGGCGGCGGACGGCCAGTCGGCTTCGATCAAAAGCGACGTGCGCGGCGCGGCGCCGTCCATCTCGGCGGTGCGGGCCCACAGCTCTTCGGTGATGAAGGGCATGAAGGGGTGCAGCAGCTTGAGCAACTGGTCGCGCGCCCAGGCGGCAGTGGCGCGGGTCTCGGCCTTTGCGTTCTCGTCGGCGCCGTTGAAGATCGGCTTGGCGATCTCGAGATACCAGTCGCAGAACACGTCGTAGACGAAGTGATAGACGGTCGCCGACGCCTCGTTGAAGCGCAGCGCCTCGATGTTCGCGGTGACCTCGGCGGCGGCCTGCGCGATCTCGGCGACGATCCACTTGTTGGCGGTCTGCGTGACGGTGGCCGGATCGAAACCGGCGCGGGTGGCACAGCCGTTCATCTCGCAGAAGCGCGCCGCGTTCCACAGCTTGGTGGCGAAGTTGCGGTTGGGCTCGACGCGGCTGGGACCGATGCGCATGTCGCGCGCCAGGCCGGCCGCCGAGGCGAGCGTGAAGCGCAGCGCGTCGGCGCCGAACTGGTCGACCAGCTCCAAGGGGTCGATCACGTTGCCCTTGGTCTTGGACATCTTGGCGCCCTGCTCGTCCAGCACGCGGGTGTGGATCAGCACGCGGTGGAACGGCACGTCGTCCATGAAGTGCAGGCCCATCATCATCATGCGGGCGACCCAGAAGAAGATGATGTCGAAGGCGGTTGAAAGGACGCTGGTCGGGTAGAAGCGCTTCAGCTCTTTCGTCTCGTCCGGCCACCCCAGCGTCGAGAACGGCCACAGCGCGGAGGAGAACCAAGTGTCGAGCACGTCGGTGTCGCGTGTCAGCGTCTTGCCCGGCGCCTGTTCGTGCGCTTCGGCCTCACTCATCGCGACGTAGATCTTGCCCTCTTCGTCGTACCATGCCGGAATCTGATGGCCCCACCACAGCTGGCGCGAGATGCACCAGGGCTGGATGTTGCGCAGCCAGCTGAAATAGGTGTTGGCCCAGTTCTCCGGCGTGAAGGTGGTGCGGCCGTCCTCGACCGCCTTCAGCGCCTTGTCGGCGAGCGGCTTGACGTTGCAGTACCACTGCTCGGTCATGAAGGGCTCGAGCACGACGGTCTTGGTCTTCTCGTCGTGCGGCACGGCGTGGGTGATCGGCTCGATCTTCTCGACCAGCTCGAGCGCTTCGAGATCGGCGAGGACGGTCTTGCGCGCCTCTTCGCGGCTAAGACCGCGATAGGCCTCCGGCACGTTATCATTCAGCGTGCCGTCCTTGTTGAGGATGTTAATCAGCGGCAGGTTGTGGCGGCGGCCGACCTCGAAGTCGTTGAAGTCGTGTCCGGGCGTGATCTTGACCGCGCCGGTGCCCTTCTCGGGATCGGAGTGCTCGTCGGCGACGATCGGGATCGTGCGGTGCGCCAAGGGAAGCATCACGTTCTTGCCGACGAGGTCCTTGTAGCGCTCGTCATCCGGATGCACTGCGACTGCGGTGTCGCCCAGCATGGTCTCGGGGCGCGTGGTCGCGACGGTGATGAAACGGCCGGGCTGGTTCTCGATCGGGTATTTCAGGTACCAGAGGTGACCCTTCACCTCGATGTTCTCGACTTCGAGATCGGACACCGCGGTCTGCAGCCGCGGGTCCCAGTTCACCAGGCGCGTGTCCTTGTAGATCAGGCCCTGGCGGTAGAGCTCGACGAACACCTTGAGGACGGCGCGCGAGAGGCCCTCGTCCATCGTGAAGCGCTCGCGCGACCAGTCGGCGCTGGCGCCGAGGCGGCGCAACTGCTGGATAATCGCGCCGCCGCTCTCGTCCTTCCACTTCCAGACGGCTTCGAGGAATTTCTCGCGGCCCAGCGCGACACGGCTCTGCTGGCGCTCGGCCAGCTGGCGCTCGACGATCAGCTGGGTGGCGATGCCGGCATGGTCGGTGCCGACCTGCCACAGCACGTCCTTGCCGCGCATCCGCTCGAAGCGGACCAGGATGTCCTGCAGCGTGTTGTTCAGCGCATGGCCGATGTGCAGCCGCCCCGTGATGTTCGGCGGCGGGATCATGATGCAGAACGGCTCGGCATCGGGCCGCCGGCCGCTCTTGAAGGCGCCGGACGCCTCCCACTGGGCGTAGATGCGCCCCTCGGTGTCTTTCGGATCGAATGTCTTGTCGAGCATGAACGTCCTCTTGCCGTCCGGTGATACCCCGGACCGGTTTCAAGAGGAAAGAGGTCCGGTGGCGTTCCGGACCTCTCTTTCATTCAGACAGGTGCAGAGCGCTTATTTGCCGCCGCGCGCCTTTACGACGCGTTCGACCTCGTTGCGGACCGCGCCCTCGAGCAGCGCCGGGAAATGCTCGTCCATCCATTCGCGGATCAGCGGCTTCACGGCGGTCATCAGGTCGGCCTTGTTGGCGTCCATCCACTTATGGAGAACCGGGTCGAAGGTCTCGGCGACGGCGCGCTCGAACACCGCCTCGACCGAGGCGCCGGCCGGGGCGGCGGTGCGGACGGGGGCGGCCACGGGCGCGGAGGCCGGCGGCGGCTCGACCGCTTCGGGGATCTTGGCGAAGGTGTCGTCCATCGCCTTGCGGGTCTTGTCGGAGAAGATGTCGTCATGGACGACCGGGGCGGGCGCGGCAGCGGGGGCCGGCGGCGGCGGAGTCGGCGCTTCGTCCTGGAACACGACGTCCGGCTCGGGCTTGGGCGGCGGAGGCGGCGCGGCGCGCACGGGCTCCGGCCTCGGGGGCGGCGGCGGCTCTTCGATTTCCTGGGTCAGCTCGAGCACGTCGGCTTCGTGGGCCGGCGGCGCAGGCGGTGCGGCCGCGGCGGCAGGCGCCGGGGCTTCGTTGGAATCCTCGGAGATGATCTTGCGGATGGAGGCGAGAATTTCCTCCATCGTGGGTTCGTGCTGCGGGTTCGACGCCATAGACGGTGCTCCGAGAATGCGCGAGAGGATTTCGCTTTCGACCCTATGACAGTGCCGCGCGGAAGGCAAAATTTTCGTTAATGCATTGCGATTTGTCAGCGACGACGGGCGAATTTTATGAGGATTTCGCGGGGACGCCCCATCCCTCGGTTTGTCATCAGCCGCGAATGCGGCGGACCCCGTTGGTGCACCATAAGCCTGGAAAGTTTCGCGAAGATGTCACCTGGGTTCGCCGCATTCGCGGCGAATGACACCAAGAGCCGCACCACCCTTGCTCAATCGCTGCCATCCAGCCCGATCCAGCGGCCCGCGTCGTCGTTGTAGTGGTCGAGCGGATCGTAGAGCTTCACCTCCAGGCCCAGGGTGCGGGCCGTCAGGGTTCCATTGGCCGAGAGCACCTGGAACGCCGCGACCTCGGCGTTTCGCTTGGCGGTGACCAGCGCGACGCCGGAGTTCAGAAGTTCCTGCTCGGCGTTGAGCACGTCGAGAATGGTGCGGCCGCCGACCTGCTGCTCCTTGGAGACGCCCTCGAACGCGATCTCGTTGGCCTTGAGCGCGGATTCGTTGGAGGCGATCGCCGCCTCCGCCGCCTCGAACGACGCCCAGGCGGTCGCGACCGCGTCGCGCACCTGACGGTCGGAGACCTGGACGTTGAGCTCGGCCTGGGCGTGCAGCTCCTTGGCCTGGCGCACCGTCGCCTCCTCCACGCCCGCCTGATAGATCGGGACGTTGAGTTGGCCGGTCACCGCGACCTCGTGGGACGCGGTGTGGGGCGTTCCGACATTGATGGTGCCGGTCGGCGAGACGATCGAGCCCTGCTGGTAGCCGTATTGTCCCTGTACGGAGAATGTCGGCAAGAGCGCGCCCAAGGCGTCGTCGACCCCGTAGTTCGCCGCGACCTCGTTCTCGCGCGCCTGGGTCATCGCCGGGTTCGACTTCAGCGCCAGCACGACCGAGCTGTCGACGTCGCTGGGCAGCGCCGGCGGCAGCGCGGGCTCGTTCTCGAGCGTCTCCGGCTGGCGGCCGATGGCCTGGATGAAGTTGGCGTTGGAGGTGGCGAGCTGGCTCTGCGCCGCGGTGAGATCGGACATCGCGCCGGCGAGGCGCGCCTCGGACTGCGCCACGTCGGTTCGGGTCAAGGAGCCGGCGTTGAACTGGGCGACCGTGGCGTCGCGCTGTTTCTTCAGGACTTCGACGTTGTGCTCGCGCAGGCGCAGGATCGCGCCGTCGCGCACCACGTCCATGTAGGAGGTGGCGGCA
This sequence comes from Rhizomicrobium sp., assembly GCA_035551495.1. Lineage (GTDB taxonomy): Bacteria > Pseudomonadota > Alphaproteobacteria > Micropepsales > Micropepsaceae > Rhizomicrobium. The sequence continues at coordinate 12,263 of DASZMT010000028.1, forward strand.
CTGAGCAGCACGGTCTGCTCGGCGGCGAGAAGCTGCGCCCGGCCGGCGCGCACCTGCGCCTTGGCGCGGTTGATCTCGGCATAGGTACGGCCGCCGCGGAACACCGGCTGCGTCACCGTGACGGCGCCCTGCAGCGGATGGGCCGAGATGTTTGAGAACGGCCCGAACACGACGTTGCCGTTGGTGTCGGTCACCGTCTGCGGGAAGAAGTAGAACTGGTTGTAGGCATAGGTGCCGCCGGCCGAGATCGTCGGACGCCAGTTGCCGTTGGCGATGGCGACGCTCTCGTCTTCGGCGCGCTGGGCCGCCTGCTGGGCGGCGAGCTGCGGGTTGGTCTCGTAGGCGACGGCCAGCGCCTCGCCGAGCGTCAGGCTGGGCTTGCCCTGCGGCGGCGAGAGCAAAGGGGCGATCACCGAGTCGACGGTGCCGGGGTTCGAACCGGGATTGGCCTGCGCCACCTTCACGGGCGCCGGATGGTGGCCTTTGGCCGCCAGAGCGGGTGCCGCCGCGGCAAGCGCAAGCAGCGGTAGCACCGCGGCGCGGGTCGAACGTCTCATGTCTAAGCCCCTCACTGTCGTCCCACAAATGGGGACGTCAGAAGACGAATCCAACCACCTTCTTGAATCCGGCCAGCGCCGGCACGGTGGCGTCGAAATCGAGGCGGCTGCCGACGCCGCCCTTCTCGCGCACGAACAGCTGGGCACGGCCCTGCCCGCCCGGCGGCGCGACGATCGCGACCAGCCGGCCGCCCTCGGCGAGCTGCGCCAGGAGCTGCTCCGGCACGGCATCGACGCCGCCTTCGATCACGATGACGTCGAACGGGCCCTTGGCGCCCTCCGTCAGGCCGCCCTGCATGATGCTGGCGTTGGTCGCGCCGCTCTGCGGGATGAGGTCGGAGGCGATGCGGACGAGGTCGGCGTCCTGCTCCAGGCCGATCACGGATTTGACGATCTTGGCCAGCACGACCGTCGAATAGCCGGTGCCGCAGGCGACATCGAGCACGCGGTCGGTGGCGCGCAGGCCGGCGAGCTGCAGCAGCTTGCCGAAGGTGCGCGGGTCGAGCAGGAAGCGGCCCGGCGCGATCTCCACCGGCACGTCGGCATAGGCCAGCGCGCGCTTGGCGGTGGGCACGAAACGCTCGCGCGGCACCTCGCGCAGCGCGCCATAGATGCGCGGGTCGGTGACGTCGTTGGTGCGGACGCTGCCTTCGACCATGTTGGCGCGTTGGGTGGCGGTATCGGCCATGGCGATTCGCTGCTTTGCTAAGGACGGAGGCTTATAGGGAACGGGTGTCGGCCTGACAACGCGGCGCGAAGCGTCACAGTGTTGTCTGCCGGCCCAAGCATCTGATATAGGGCGCGCCTGCCGCCGAAAGCCGTGCGCTCGCACGGGCTTATCCAAGACAGTGAGGCCACGTGGCGGAGTGGTGACGCAGCGGACTGCAAATCCGTGAACCCCGGTTCAATTCCGGGCGTGGCCTCCAGTCTTCGCTTCTGCTGCGCGGAAGCTACGGCTCGGCAGGCCCAGCGATAGTCTTGAAGCATCTCAGAACCGCAGCGGAAGCGAAGGCTGGAGGCCGCGCCCCCCGCGGCGTAGCCCGAAGGGCGAAGCCGGCTGGTTCAGGATTGGGCTCAAATCCGCCCGATTTCCGCACGCCGTACATCTCCGCGCACGGAACATGCCCCAAAACTGGGCATGTTAAGCCTTTATTAACCTAAACAGGGCAGAGTTCCCTCGTCTTCCCTTGAAGACACCCCACCATTACCCAACGCCTTGGGGCCGGGCTAACACCCGGCCTCTTTTTTGTTTTGGGGTGGCGCACCGCGTGTTGCGGCTTTTTTGTCGGCGCCCCTTCGGGGCGACGAGGCTCCCGAATTTGGGGCTTTTCATCGGCAAACAAACCGGTTAGACACCCCGCCTCCGCACGTTCCTCGGTAGCTCAGCGGTAGAGCATTCGACTGTTAATCGAATGGTCGTTGGTTCGATCCCAACCCGGGGAGCCATTCCTAGCCGGATCCCGTTTCCATCGGGATTCCCGCAGGATCCTCTCATGCCCAATTACGATCTCTACTACTGGTCCGTGCCGTTTCGCGGCCAGTTCGTGCGCGCCGTCCTCGCTTATGCCGGCCAGGATTGGACCGAAGGCGGCGACGACAAGATCGCCAAGCTGATGAAGGGGCCGGCCCGCAAGATGCCGGTGCCGTTCATGGGGCCGCCGCTTTTGCTCGACAAGAAGGCCGATGTGGCGATCGCGCAGATGCCGGCGATCGTTCTTTATCTCGGCGAGACGCTGAACCTTTTGCCCAAGAGCGCTGCCCTGCGGGCGCTCAGCATCAAGGTCGTCAACGACGCCAACGACGTGATCGACGAGATCACGCTGGATGGCGGCCGCCAGATGTGGACCAAGACGCGCTGGGATGAATTCGAGCCGCGGCTCAAGAAATGGATGTCGCTGTTCGAGGACCTCGGCAAGCGACACGGCCTGACGGCGGAGGACGGCTTCCTCCTCGGCGGCGATGCACCGGGCGCCGCCGATATCGTCACGGCGACGCTGTGGTCGACCATGACCGACCGCTTTCCCAGAATCGGAACGATCCTCAGGAAGACGGCGCCGTCGATCGCAGGCCTGACGCGGCGCGTGGCGGCGCTGCCGCCGTTGGCCGCGCTCGCCGCCAGGGCACGAGAGGACTACGGCGACGCCTATTGCGGCGGCCAGATCGAGAAATCGCTGCGCAAGGTGCTGAAGTCCTGAGGCTCAGGGGGTTTCCGATGTCTCGGCGGGCGGCTCCTGAGTCTCCGCCACCGGCGGCAGGAGGAGATCGATCGTGCGCTGCATGACGTCGAGCTTCATGATGACGTACGCAATCATGACCAGGAGGATGATGTCCAGACCGGTATGAATAAATCCCATTGCAGGCGAGCCTTCCAGGTTCGAATCCGGCAGGGAGATTAGCGCAGACGGCGCGAGACGCTATGCGCTCTGCAGCGGCAGATAGATTTCGACGCGTGTTCCCAGGCCCAGGCGGCTGGCGAGCGCGATGTAGCCACCGGATTGGCGCACGAAACCGGCGCAGTTGGAGAGGCCCCGGCCGGCATTGATGCCGGGCGTCTTGGTGGTGAAGAGCGGATCGACGGCGCGCTTGGCGACGTCGTCTGACATGCCCTTGCCGCTGTCGCTGACCGCGATCAGCACGTAACGGCCGGGACGCAGCGTGGGCATGTTCCTCTCGCACGCGGCGGTATCGCAAAGCCGCGTCTCGACGATGATCTGGCCGCCCGTTTTGGGCATGGCGGCGAGCGCGTTGCGCAGGATCTCCTGCACCGAGGCGCGCAGCTTGTCCTCGTCGACAAAGGACGGCAGCTCGCCCTTGGCGAGCGACAGGCGCAGATGCACCGCGTTGAGCAGGCTCGGCGGCAGGTCGCGCACCAGGAGGCCGACGAGCCCGTTGACGTCGACGCGCTTGCGCTTGAGCTGCTGGCGGCCGGCGAAGGCCTGGAGCTTGGAGGAGAGGATCATGCCGCGCTCGGCGGTGCGGATCACCTCGCCGATGCGCGCCGAGGTGTCGTCGCCCTCCCCGCCCGCGAGGTCCTCGTCGAGCAGCGAGAGGTTGCCGGTCACGGCGGTGAAGATGTTGTTCAGCTCGTGGGCGACGGCGCCCGCAAGCTCGACCAGCGCCGTCATCTTTTCCGCGTCCGACACAGCTGCCCTTCCCGATCGCGCAACTTTTACGCGAATCGTATCCTTCCGCGAACGTTGAGCCGCAGTCATCTAAGGGAAAGTGCGTGGAATCGCAGCTGCGCATCGGGATAGCGCGGACATACGGACGAGGTACGTAGAAGTACGAACTGCGTGTCATCCGCCGCGAATGCGGCGGATGATAGGTAGGGCTACGCGATGCCCGCCTTGGTCGCGAGCACGGCGGCTTCGGAACGCGTGCGCACGCCGGTCTTTCGGAAGATGGCACGCAGATGCAGCTTTACCGTCACCTCGGCGAGGTTCAGCTCGCGGCCGATCTGCTTGTTGGAGATGCCGCGCGCCACCGCCATCAGCACCTCGCGCTCGCGCGGCGAAAGGCGCTCGAACCATTCGGGCGGCATCCCGGACGCAGCGGCCGCCGAAGGCTGGTTGAAGAGATCGGCCGGAACCGAGGTGCCACCGGCCATCACGAGCTGGATCGAGTGCGCCAAGTGCTCCGCCGTGGCGGTCTTGGAGATGAAGCCGCGTGCCCCGGCACGGATCGAGGCACGCACGTCGTCGCCGTTCGCGGTGCCGGAGATCACGGTGATGGGCGTGTTCGCAAAGGCGCCGGCCAGCTTGGCGATGCCCTCCTCCATCATGCCGGGCATGTGGAAGTCGACGAGAAAGAGGTCGTAGCGCGCGCCGGCGCCATGCACGAGGGCGAAGATGTCGTCGAAGCTGCCGACCTGATCCACCTCCGCGCCCGGATAGAGGCGGCGGAGCTGTGTGCTGACCGCCTCGCGGTACAGCGGGTGGTCGTCGGCGACCAGGATCTTCATCTCATTCAGCCCGTAATGGGATGCAGTTTAGCGCATCCCGCGGTTGAACGCAGCCGAAAGACTATTCCGGTGTGATCCGCGTCGTCTGGAACGCGCGGATGCATTCGGCGATCGCCTCGGCGCCGACCGGCTTCCTGAAGGAGGCGTCATGCGCGCCGTCCCTGGCGTCGTCGAGCGCCGCACCGTCGCTGAAGGCGGTGCACAGGATGGCGCGGATGTCCGGGCGTATCGCCTTGATCTTGCGGATCAATTCCGTGCCGCGCAACGACGGCATGACGAGATCGGTGACGACGACGTCGAACGCCTGCGGGTCCTCGCGGAACGCCTCGAGCGCTTCCATGGGATCGCTCACGCCGACCGCACGATAGCCGAGCCGCTCCAGGCCGATCACCATCATGTCAACCAGATCGGGCTCGTCGTCGACCACCAGCACGCGCTCGCCGCCGCGCAGGCCGACCGCTTCGGCGGGTTCCGATGCCTCGGCGAGCGGCGCGCGCGCCAGCTCCGCCGATTGGCGCAGCGCGTCGGCGAGATCGCCCTGCGGCTTGGTCAGCGCCTGCATGCGCTCGACAAGCTCCTTGCCGCGCTTGGCGGCGCCGACGATGCGCGCTGCGAAGCGGTGCGGCTCGCCACCGGGCGGCAGGTCCTGCTCGAGGAAGCTCGCAAATCCCATGATCGCGCCGAGCACGTTGTTGAAGTCGTGCGCCATGCCGCCGGCGAGCTTGCCGAGCGCCTCCATCTTGCCCGCCTGCTGCAGACGCGCCTGCGCCTGCGCGGTACGTTCGGCGGCAAACAGCGTGGTGAGGAGATGGCCGATGGCGCGCGCAAAGGCGATGTCCTGGTCGGTCCAATGCGCGGTGCGGCCGACCTGGGCGAAGATGAGCTGGGCGACCAGCTCGGCATCGGCGGTGACGCCTGCGATCAGCAGGCTGCGCATGTCGAGCGAACCCATCACCAGCGGCTTGGCACCGAAGACGGGAAGCGCGGCGACATCGTCGACGGCGAGCAGATAATCGCTGCGCTTCAGCGCGTCGTAGGTCGGGGTGTCCTCGGTGCGGATGTCGAGAAGCTTGAAATGGGTCTGCGAGCCGCGCTGCCAGGCATCGAGACAGACGAGCAGTTTGCCCGCTTCGAAGATGCGGAACACGCCGGTGAAATCGGCGCCGATCGCCTCGCCCGCGATCTGCGTGACGCAGCGGATGCGATTCTCGAAGGGATGGTCGGTGACGAGGCCCTCGCGCACGATACGGGCGAGTGCGGCCTGGTAGCGGCGCAGCTTCTCGACGCGTGTCGCGCTGCGCTGCGTCACCTCGACGACGATCCAGATCGAGACCAGGCCGAAGGCGCGGTTTGCGAGCTCGCCCATCACCGAGACGCCGCCGCCCGGCACCAGGAAGTGCGCGACGACGATCAGCACGCTGCAGACGAGCGCGGCGCCGAGCAGCGGCCGGCGGCCGAAGCGCGAGGCGATGGCGACGATCGCAGGATAGCCGACGCCGTCGAGCACGCCGCGCGGCTGCAGCGCATCGATCGCGAACAGCGCCAGCGTGGCCAGCACGGTGGCCGCCGCGATGGCGATGTTCGCCGGTGTCCAGACGGTGCGCTGCTCGTCCATGCCGCTCTCCGAATCCCGAGAACATAGCCTAGGGTCCAGACTTATAAAGCCCACCGCACGATGGCTGCGACGAGGCAGATGGAGGCCATGAAGCTGGCGAGCCTGTCACAGCGCGTGGCAATTCGGCGGAAGTCCTTCAGGCGGCAGAAGGCGCTCTCTATGCGATGCCCTTCGCCTTGGTCGGTGGGAGAGCGGGAAGCGGCCCGTAGCGCGTACCTCTGACTCGATGAAGGATAGAGCGTATTAAAAACTCGCCGACGCGCTCCCCGTCAGACATCGGTTGGGACAGGTATTGGCCAAGCGTCCGCCTTCGACCTCATGCTTGCGTGATGGCGCCAGCAAGCCGTTCTTCGAAAAAGTCTTTCACGGCCCGCCATGCCCGGCGGTCTGCTTGCTCGCTATAAAGCGCGCCTTGCATCGCGGATGCGTTTGCGGCGGGATTGGTGAAGGCGTGCAAGGTGTTTCCATATTTGATCACTTGCCAGTCCTTGACGCCCGCCACGCGCATCTCATTTTCAAAGACAGCTATTTGGTCCGCAGGCGCGAGCGGATCGTCGGCTCCCGTGCAAATCAGCACACTGGCCGTTATCGCACCGGCGACCGCAGGAGCTTTGGTAGCGAGGACGCCGTGCACGCTGACGACACCCTTTAGATCTGCGCCATCACGCGCGAGTTCGAGTACAACTGAACCACCGAAACAAAACCCGATGGCGGCAAGCCGCGTCGCGTCCACTTCGGAGAGCGACGCGAGCGTTTCAAGCGCTAGCCGCGCCCGTGCCCGTAACATCGAGGGATCGGCGCGGAGCCCTCCAACCAATCTACCCATATCCTCCAGGCTGGAAGCCTGCCGACGTTCGCCGAACATATCCGCCGCGAAAACAACATACCCCAGCTCCGCGATCCTGCGCGCCCGCTCCATGATATGCTCACCCAGTCCCAGACCTTCGTGAACGACGAGTATCCCGGGTCGCTTGTCCGGGCCAGATACGTTGTAAGCCAGGTAGCCTAGAAAATTGCCCAGTTCACCGCCGTAACGGACGTCTCGCGTCTGCATCGGGTTCTCCTGTTCGCCGCGAAAACGACAGTACGAGAATTTCGCAACGGCTGTCGAAGAATCGAGACGTGATATGGCTTCGTCTCCACCTTGGAAACCCGGAGCGCCCAACCAATGCCATTCGCCATGCATCGCGGACAGCGTATCCACTACACAGTCGAAGGCTCGGGGCCCCTTGTTGTCTTGCAGCACGGACTCCTGCTTGACGCCGCAAGCTGGAAGACATCTGGGATAGCCGATGCGCTGGCCACTGATTTCCGCGTTGCTTGTATTGATTCACTGGGTCATGGATTCAGTGACAAACCGGTCGAGCCCCAGTTTTACGAACAGGAACAGCGCGCGGGAGATATCGTCGCCGTAATCGATGATCTCGGTTACGCGCGTGCGCACCTTGTCGGGCATTCCATGGGCGGGTGGCTTTCCGTTGGCGTAGCCAAGTACTATCCAGAACGCCTGTTGTCTCTCGCCGTGGGCGGCTGGGACCTGCTGGATGGCCTTGCTCCAGGCCCCAAAGGACCCTTGAGCTTCGATTTTTTCATGCGTTTCACCAACAGGGTGGCGCCAGCACCGACCCGTTGGGTAACCCCGGAGGCTTTGCCCGGTCTTCGCGCTTGTTTCGATGCCCTCGATCAACTTTCAGGAGCTCGCGAGGCCGTACTGAATGCGGCCTTTCCTGTGTTGCTGTGGGACGGGCGCGATGATCCTTCCCATGCTGCGATGAAAACGTTTGCGGCTGATGCTGGATTTTCGTTCCTGTCAACGGACGGCGATCATCTTGGGGTTCTTTTTCGCTATGGTTTTGAAAGCGCGGAGGGCATTCTCGCATTCCTGCGTGCCGAACCGGTCGCTACAACGGTTCCCTAACCGGATAACAACGGAAGTTTTGCCGATACGATCTAAGCTTGCTCGTGCGGTCGCGATGGCGCGGCGATTTCAATCGCCGGCTCTTATTTCCCGCAGGCCATCCAGTAGCTTTAGTCCGGGTTCCCAGTTGCCGAGCTTGGCGTCCGATCCGACGTGCCCGAGTGCTCCGACCACGTGCAACCGCGACCCCCAAGCCTTGGCCAATTCCTGCGCTCGAGAAATCGACAGATAAGGATCGTTCGTGCTCGCGACCACGATGCTCGCAAAGGGCAGTCTCATCATTGGGATTGGGGCAAAGCGACGATAGAGACTTCCTTCACCCGCCCAGTTGCCTTCGACGTCTGCGGGCGCGACAAGCAGCGCGCCCGCGATCGGTCCCCGATGCGCCGCAGCCCAGTGCGCCACCAGCACTGCACCCATGGAATGCGCTGCGAGCACCACCGACGCACTCGACGCGCGCACGTCCCGGTCCAGCGCTTCGATCCACTGCGCCCGCGTCCCATCGTTCCAGTCCGCCTGTTTGACGCGCTGGATCGTTCGGTCTGTCGCCTGCCAGTGGGTGTGCCAATGATCGGGTCCCGAGTTGCCCGCGCCCGGCACCAGCAGAATGCGCTCGGCACGGGCTGTCATCGTCAATTCTCCGGATTCTTCGACCGCGACGTCTAGGGCGGCGACAGCTTAGTCCCACTTCGCGTTCGCCATCAACGCTTATAGCTAGGATCACGTCAGAACCGATTCCAGCATAACTTATTCGTTGAGCTCAGCGAGCACCGGGCGGGCGTCTTCGATGGCGGCGATCCGCTCGATGCCCTGGCGCATGTCGGACATGATGAAGGCGGCGCGGCGCACCGGTCCGGCGGACGCCGGCACCGGGAAGGTGCGCGTCCAGGCGTTCATCTTGACGCTGAGGGCGCAGAGCACCCCGCCGATCACCGTGTGATAGGAGAGGATCAGCTGCTCGATCTTGCGAAAGCGCTCGGCCGAGAGGTTCCGCCACATGTCGGCGGTGGCGCGGTTGAAGCTCTCCAGACGGCCGGTGATGTTGGCGAGCGTGTTGTTGATGGTCTGCTCGGTGTAGTCGATCGTCTTCATCAGGTTCGGATCGCATCTGAGCTGGTAGTTGCCGCGCACGTCGGTGAGGCAATCCATGAACGATCCGACCTGCGGCAGCAGCTGGTCGGGAGGACTCCATCTGGGTCGCCTGGCTCGCGACATTGTCGACGACGCCGCCGACGCTGGCCTCGAAGGCGCGGGTGATGTCGTCCATGCGGCGGGTACGCTCGACGGTCTTCTTCTGCGCCTCTTCCTGCGCGGCTTTCAGGCGATCACCCTCGAGCATCGAGTCCTTGAACACCTGGACGGCGGCAGCCATGCGGCCGATCTCGTCCTTGCGGCCGGCGCCGTCGACGACGGCTGCAAGGTCGTGCATCGCGAGCTTGCCCATCGTGTCGGTGATGCGGCGGATGGGCGTGGACACCATGCCGATCAGGAAATAGCCGGCGACGACGCACATCAGGCCGGCGAAGACCAGCGCACCGAGGATCAGGTACCAGGCGTTCGCATAGGTCGCGTTGATGTCGAGCAGCGTCTTGTGGCCGCTGCGGACCTGGTAGTCCTTGTCCTTCGCCAGCGCGGCGCGGAAGGCATCCATCGCGGTGCGCATGTCGGCGGTGTAGAACTGGATGGCGGTCCCGGTGTCGCCCGAGCGCGAGATCTGCAGGAAGTTGTCGTTCATCGCGACGTAGGCGTTCCAGCGCGCGATCATGTCGTCCGCAAGTGTGCGCTCCTCGCCCGGATCGATCGTCGCCTGGTAGGTGGCGAGCGCCGCATGGATGCGGTCCATGATCTCGGTCATGGACTTTTCCTCGACGGCCTTGGCCATGAGGTGGGAGGCCTGGAGCTGGCGAAAGCGGCTGGTCGCGCCGTCGAATTCGCCGAGCGCGTTGGCGGAGACCAGCGAGTCGTTGGCGATCTCGACCGCGCCGTCGTTCACCAAGCCGAGACGCTGGATCGCGAAGGCGCCGAGCGCCGCCGTCACCACGAGCAAGAGACAGAAGGCGCCGATCACCTTGGCGCGGATCGAAAGATCAGTGAGGAACGACATCCAATTCTCCTTGTCGGGCATTCACGCTAGGCGCGCGGCATGTCCCGGTTTTTGCACGATGGTTTCGGTGCGTGTCGGAATGTGTCTGTGGTGCTCGGGGGCCGAACCCAACCCCGTCATGCCCGCGAAGGCGGGCATCCAGTGGCCGACGCCATACCGCTTGCCCTGGATTCCCGCCCTCGCGGGAATCACAGGTGGGGCGATAGGAGTCACATAAGCATCAGGCCGCCTTCACCGCCGCGAGGAACTCGCCGACGAAGCCTTGCAACGCCGCCGACTGGCCGTTCAGCGTGCGCGCCGCGAGCAGCACCTGCCCTGCCGCCTCGCCCGTGCCGCCGGCCGCGGCCGTGACGCCCGCGATATTGGACGAGACCTCGCGCGTTCCCTTGGCCGTCTCCTCGACGTTGCGCGCGATCTCCTGCGTGGCGGCGCCCTGCTCTTCCACGGCGGCGGCGATGGTGGTGACGATCTGGGCAATCTCGCCGATGGTTGCGCCGATCGAATCTATGGCCTTCACCGCGTCCTGCGTCGCGCCCTGCACCGCGCCGATCTGGGCCCGGATGTCGTCGGTCGCCTTTGAGGTCTGGGTCGCGAGGTTCTTCACCTCCGACGCCACGACCGCGAAGCCCTTGCCGGCCTCGCCCGCGCGCGCCGCCTCTATTGTTGCGTTGAGGGCAAGCAGGTTCGTCTGGTCGGCGATGTCGTTGATGAGGGCGACGATCTCACCGATCTTCTGCGAGGCACTGGCGAGGCCCACGACCATGGCGTTCGCCGCGCCGGCCTCGGTCACCGCGGTCTGCGCGATGCGGCTCGAATGGCCGACCTGACGCGAGATCTCGGCGATGGAGGACGACAGCTCCTCGGCCGCCGAGGCGACGGTCTGCACGTTGCTGGAGCTCTGCTCGGACGCGGCAGCGACCACGGTCGCCTGCTTGGCGGTCTCCTCGGCGGTGGCGCTCATGGACTGCGCCGAGGCTTGCATCTGCGTCGCCTGGCTGGCGACGGCCTGCACCACCTCGCCGACCTTGGCCTCGAAACCGCTGGTCAGCGTGGCGAGGGCGCGGGCACGATCCTCGGCGGCGCGGCGCGCGACTTCCTGCTCGGCCTTCAGGCCATCGGTCTCGATGATGCCGTTCTTGAAGACCTGCACGGCCTCGGCCATGCGGCCGATCTCGTCCTTGCGGTCGGTACCTTCGACCGGCGCATCGAGGTCGTGCCGCGCCAGGCGCGCCATGATGTCGGTCATGCGGCGGATGGGGCGCGACACGCCCGTCACGATGAAGGCGCCGGCGGCGAGGCCGAACAGGACGGACAGCGCGAGCAGCGCGACGATCCAGTTCCAGGCGGCGGTGTAGGTGTCGTGGATGCGGCCGCGCACGTGCCGCGCACCGTCGACCTCGAAGGCGATGAGCTGCTTCAGCGCGTCCTGGAATTTGTTGAAGGTGGTCTTCATGTCGCCGATGTAGAGCTTGCCGGCGGCGGCGCGGTTCTTCTGTGCCAGCGCGACATAGTCGGCGTTCAGCGCGTAATAGGCATTCCACTGCGGCAGCACTTGGTCGAACAAGGCGCGCTCGGCGCCGCTGTCGATGGTCGGCGTGTACTCGGCGAGCGCGGCCTGGACCTGCGGCAGCACGTCCTTGTCGAGATGCACGGCTTCGTGCGTCGACGCTTCGGGCGTCGGCGCGATGGCGACCGAGCCTTCGACCTGGCGAAAGCGCATGGTGGCGGTGGCGAAAGCGCCGAGCGAGCGTGTCGCGACCAGCCAGTTGTCGGTCACCTCGTTGGCGCCGGCGTCGACGCTCTCAAGCCAGTCGAGCGCGAAGAGGCCGAGCACCGCGGTGACCATGAGGACCAGCGCGAAAGCACCGATCACCTTGGTGCGGATGCTGAGATTGTTGAGCGTATGCATTGGAAATCTCCCGGTTCCGGCCGGTGAGATGACAGCGCTGCGTGAGCGCGCAATTTCATCCATGCGTCGGAATGTGTCGAGATGCGTCGCGGGTGCGGCACACACGCCTAGGTATTCGCCCGCACCGCCGCTTCCACGCGTGGTTAATGGTTCCGGCTTATGTCGTTGCGTCACGAAACGTGTCGAAGGGAAGCGCGATGAGCAAGCAGCTCGCCATCGTGGAAGACGATCCGGACGTGCGCGCCGTATTGCAGCGCAGCCTGTCGGCCGACGGCTATGGCATCACCGCGCTCGCGAGCGGCGCGAGCCTCGCCTCGGAGCTTTCCAAGCGCCGCCACGACCTCGTGATCATGGATGTCGGCCTGCCGGGCGTGGACGGCTTGACCCTGACGCGCGACATCCGCGCCGCGTTCGACGTCGGCATCATCATCGTCAGCGGCCGCGGCGATCTCGCCGACCGCGTCGTGGGATTGGAACTCGGCGCCGACGACTACGTCACCAAGCCGTTCGAGCCGCGCGAGATCCTGGCGCGCGTGCGCAGCGTCCTGCGCCGCGGCGAGCGCCGCGCCGCGCAGGCGCCGATCATCCCGCCCGAACCCGCCACGAGCCCCCGCAACCGGCTGGCGTTCGACGATTTCGTGCTCGACATCGACTCGCGCTCGCTGTTCGACGCCGCGGGCGCGCCGGTGGCGCTGACCAGCGGCGAGTACAAGCTGCTCGAAGCGTTCGTGACGCATGCCAACCGCGTGCTCAGCCGCGACCAACTGCTCGATCTCATCCATGACGGCGACACGCCGGCCTTCGACCGCTCGATCGACGTGCGCATCGGGCGCGTGCGCAAGAAGCTGGGCGACGATCCGCGCAATCCGCGGCTGATCAAGACCATCCGCAACGACGGCTACATCTTCGTCGGCAAGGTGCAGCCTATGCGTTGAGGCCGGCGCTGAGCGCCATGCGCACGACGTCGGCGACGCTCGTCGCGCGCAGCTTCTCCATCACACGGGCGCGGTGGTTCTCCACGGTGCGCGGCGAGATGTTCAGCTCATATGCGATGATCTTGTTGGCGCGGCCGGCGACGATCAGCTCCAGCACCTGGCGCTCGCGCGCGGTGAGGCTGGCGAGGCGGCCCCGCACCTCGCGCGTGCTGCCCTCCGGCCCCTTCGCGATCTCGTGATTGAGGCCGGTGGCGCAGTCCAGATGCATCGGCTCGATCGGCGCGCCGCCCAGCGCCAGCACGATCACGGGCAGGCCCGGCATCACCTCGCGCACACGGCGCATCAGCGCCATGCCATCGGCGTCTTCGCCGGTCATCGCCGCGACGACGAGCTCGAAGCCGCCGGTGCGCAGCTGTGCCAGAGTCTCCTCCACCGTATCGGCGACGACGAAGGAATAGCCGCGGTTCGCGAGGAAGCGCGACACCGAGGCACGATGCGCGCCGCTATCGGTGGCGATCAGGACTTTTCCGGCACGGCGGCCTTCGGCGTCATGGCGTGGTTCGAAGCTCATGGCAAATCCAGCATGCATCACGTGAAGGCCCCTTCTCAGCGGCCGGTGATGTATGGGTTCCGGTCCGAATGTGCACGCTCCCAGAGGGATAGCACTTACATACGAAAGTATGGGTTGGATTGACGCTTTCAGCGATTCAGCAGTGTGCGCAGCGCGGTCGTCAGCGAATCGAGATTGAACGGCTTCTGGATCACGGCCTTTTCCGCCCAGCGCGCGTCGATGCCGCTCTTGCCGTAGCCGGTGATGAAGACGAACGGCACGCCGTCCTTCTCCAGCCGCTCCGCGACGGGATAAACGCGCTCGCCGCCGAGATTGACATCGAGCACCGCAAAATCCGGCGCGGCGGCATCGAGCGCTGAAAGCGCGGCGCGCACGCTGGCGCCATGGCGCACGTCGCCGGCGCCGAGTTCGCCCAGCATGTCCTCGAGCAGGAACGAGATCACCGCCTCGTCTTCGACGACGAGGGCGCGCAAGCCGTGCAGCAGATGGGAAGACGCGTCGGCCATCGGCCTTGGGTACTATTCCGGCAACGGAATTGCCATCGTGCAATACACGCCGTGGGGATGAAATTCGAGCGTGGGGCGGCCACCCAGCTCGTGCGCGATGGCGCGTTCCAACAGACGGGTTCCGAAACCGCGCTTGCGCGGGGAGACGACGGGCGGACCGGCCGACTCGCGCCAGTCGATCAGCAACATGCCGGACGAAAGGCTCCAGGTCAGCGCGACGGAACCGAACACCGTCGACAGCGCGCCGTGACGCGCCGCGTTGCTCGCCAGCTCGTGCAGCACCATGCCGAGCGCCAGCGCGGTGCGCGAATTCAAGTGCACGCTCGGACCTTCGACGCGCAGATGCGACGGCGGCACCTTGGCGAGGGTTCCGCGCGCGATGGTTTCGAGATCCGCCCAAGCCCAGGCATTGCGCGTGAGCTGGTCGTGCACGCGCGACAGCGCCAAGAGGCGGCCTTCGAACTCGCGCTCGTTGACACCATGCGCGCCGCGCAAGGTCTGCGCCGCCAGCGACTGGATGGTGGCGAGCGTGTTCTTCACGCGATGATTCAACTCGTCGATCAGGCCGCGCTGCTCGGCATGGGCGCGCTTGGCGTCGGAGATGTCGAGCAGCATGTTCACGCCGCCGATCAACTTGCCGGCGCTGTCGAACAGCGGCGTCGGATACGGCAGGCACGGCACCCTGGTGCCGTCGGGGCGCACACAGTAGACCTCGGGCCCGATCTGGGCGCGCTTTTCCCGGAGCACGACGGCCATCGGGCATTCATCAAGCGGCACATCGCTGCCGTCAGGCAGCTCCATCTTCATCGAGCCGGACCAGCGCTGCTCGCCGAGCTTGGGCGCGCGGCCCCACAGCGTCTCCGCGGCTTTGTTGAAGTAGGTCAGCCGGCCTTCGGCGTCGGTGCTGTAGAGCGCGACCGGCAATGCCTCGAGCACGCGCCCCACGACGTGGCGTCCTTCGCTGATCTGGCGGCGGGCGCGGGTGAGCTCGGAGATGTCCTGGAAGCAACTCACGCCGCCGACCAGCATGCCTTGCTCGTCGAACAGCGGATCGACATTGGCGAGCAGGGTCAGCGTCTCGCCGTGGCGGGTGACGGTGAGTTCGCAGTCGCGGACAGGGTGGCCGGTCTCCAGGACCTTGCCCATGCAGCAGTCGATCGCGGGGACCGAGCTGCCGAGAGTCAGGCCGCCCCATAGCTCGGCGGCACGGCGATTGAACTGCACGAGGCGGCCGTCGAGGCCGCAGGTGTAGATACCGACCGGCAGGGTCTCGATCAGGTGCGCCGGCGATCTCGCCATGCGCTCCAGCGCCAGGGAGGCGATGACGCCGGGTCTGGCCCCGGCACCGGTCTCCTGCGCACTCAAATCGACTGGATTGGACATTACGCCCCAAGCGCTCCAAACAACTGATAGCCCCCCAGATTGAACCGACAACGCCGTAACGGAAGATTGGTTCCGGACCTAAAGGCTTGATCCGCAGTACGTATTTCAACGTATTGGTTAACATGAGACCGGTTATCGTTTGGTTCCGACACGACCTGCGCCTCGCCGACAACCCCGCTTTGACCGCCGCCGCCAAGACCGGCGCGCCGGTTCTCTGCCTCTATATTCTGGACGAAAAGACGCCTGGAGAATGGGGCATGGGCGGCGCCTCGCGTTGGTGGCTTCACAAGAGTTTGGAAGTGCTTAGTCGCAGACTTTCAGAGATTGGTGGAGGCTTGGTGTTGCGCCGCGGCGCGGCGGAAACGGTGCTGCCAAAGCTGGCCAAAGCGGTCGACGCCGAGGCGGTGTTCTGGAACCGGTGTTACGAGGGCACTGCGGTCGAACGCGACAAGCGGCTGAAGGACGATCTTCCGGGGGCGGAGAGTTTCAACGGGATGCTCCTGTTCGAGCCTTGGGAGGTCAAGACCGGCGCCGGGACGCCGTTCAAGGTCTTCACCCCGTTCTGGCGGGCGGCAAGAGCGCTGCCGGAGCCGGGCCGGCCCCTGCCCGCGCCGAAGTCGCTGAAGCGGCTGACCGGGGTCGAGAGCGACACGCTGAGCGGCTGGAAGCTCCTGCCCCACAAGCCCGACTGGGCGGGCGGGCTGCGCGCGGAATGGATGCCGGGCGAGGACGGCGCCCACGAGCGGCTGGCCGCCTTCCTGCGGGGGATCAAGGGCTATCGCGAGGGGCGCGACCGGCCGGACCGGGACGCAACCTCGCGGCTGTCGCCGCACCTGCATTTCGGCGAGGTGTCGGCGCGACAGATCTGGCACGCGATCCGCCACCGCGAGTCGACCGATGACGGCGAGAAGTTCCTGGCCGAACTGGGCTGGCGCGAATTCTGTCACCAGCTGCTGTTCCACCATCCGACACTGCCCACCAAGCCGCTCGACGAACGCTTCGCGAAGTTTCCGTGGCGCGACGCCGATGCCGCGTTCAAGCGCTGGACCAAGGGGCGTACCGGCGTTCCCATCGTCGACGCGGGCATGCGGCAGCTGTGGCACACCGGATGGATGCACAATCGCGTGCGCATGATCGTGGCGTCTTACCTCATAAAATACCTCGGCATCGACTGGCGGCGCGGCGAGGCGTGGTTCTGGGACACGCTGGTGGACGCCGACCTCGCGAACAATTCGGCGAATTGGCAATGGGTGGCGGGCTGCGGCGCGGACGCGGCGCCGTTCTTCCGCATCTTCAACCCAGTGCTGCAGGGCGAGAAGTTCGACAAGAAGGGCGACTACGTCCGTCACTGGGTGCCGGAGATCGCCAAGCTGCCCGACAAATACATCCACAAGCCGTGGGAAGCGCCGGACGATATCCGCGCCGCCATCAAGGATTATCCCGAACCACTTGTGGACCTTCAGGAAGGGCGCGAGCGCGCGCTCACAGCATTCCGCAGCCTGCCCTCGTCTTAGCTTGATGCGCCCTCTTCGGCCCAGTACGGTTCTTGCGACTCCCTGACCGACGCCAGAATGGACATAAAACAAGACGTCGTCGCCGCCATCGGCCGCACACCGCTCATCCGCCTCAACCGCGTCAGCGATCTGACCGGCTGCGAGATCCTCGGCAAGGCCGAGTTCATGAATCCCGGACAGTCTGTGAAGGACCGCGCGGCACTGTTCATCATCCAGGATGCGATACGGCGTGGCGCGCTGAAGCCCGGCGGCACGATCGTCGAGGGCACGGCGGGCAACACCGGCATCGGACTCGCAACCGTCGGCAACGCGCTCGGCTTCAAGACGGTGATCGTCATTCCCGAGACGCAAAGCCAGGAGAAGAAGGATGCGCTGCGCCTGCTCGGCGCGCAGCTGATCGAAGTGCCGGCCGTGCCGTACAAGAATCCGAACAACTATGTGAAGGTCTCGGGGCGTATCGCGGACGAACTCGTCAAGACCGAGGCGAACGGCGCGATCTGGGCGAACCAGTTCGACAACGTCGCCAACCGCCAGGCGCATATCGAAGGCACCGGGCCGGAGATCTGGCATCAGACCAATGGGCGGCTCGACGGCTTCACCTGCGCGGTCGGCACCGGCGGCACGCTGGCAGGCTGCGCCATCGCGCTGAAGGAGAAGAGCCCGCATTTGAAGATCGCGGCCGCCGATCCCATGGGTGCCGCGATCTATTCCTGGATCAAGAACGGCACGCTGGACGCGCATGGCGGCTCGATCACCGAAGGCATCGGGCAAAATCGCGTCACCGCGAATCTCGAAGGCGCGCCTATCGACGATGCATATGAGATTTCCGACGAGGAGGCGCTGCCGCTCATCTTCGATCTGCTCGAACACGAAGGTCTCTGCATGGGCGGCTCGACCGGCATCAACGTCGCGGGCGCGGTGCACATGGCCAAGGAGATGGGCAAGGGCCATACCATCGTGACGATCCTGTGCGACTACGGCACGCGTTATCAGTCCAAGCTGTTCAACCCCGCCTTCCTGCGCGACAAGGGCCTGCCGGTGCCGGGCTGGCTCGCCCATCCGCGCCACGACATCAAGGTGCCGTTCGAATGACCGTCGCCGCCCCCCTCGTCTCGACCGAATGGCTCGCGAGCCGGATCAACGCGCCGGACGTGCGCATCGCCGACGCGTCGTGGTACCTGCCGCACATGAACCGCGATCCGCGGGCCGAATACGCGGCGGCGCATATCCCGCGCGCGGTGTTCTTCGACATCGACGACCTGTCGGACGAGAAGAATCCGATGCCGCACATGCTGGCGCCGGCACCGAAATTCGCCAGCCGCATGCGCAAGCTGGGACTGGGCGACGGCAACCTGATCGTGGTCTACGATTCCGCCGGCGTCTATTCGAGCCCGCGCGCCTGGTGGATGCTGCGCGCCATGGGGCATCAGGACGTCGTGGTGCTGGACGGCGGGTTGCCGAAATGGCGCCGCGAGGGACGCCCGTTGGAAGACATGAGCGCGCAGCCTTTCGCGCGGCATTTCACGGCGCGGCCCAACAACGCGCTGGCCCGCGACTTCCGCCAGATGACCGGCAATTTGGAGAGCAAGCAGGCACAGGTGGTGGACGCGCGCGGCATCCCGCGCTTCAAGGCGATCGAGCCCGAGCCGCGCGCCGGCGTGCGCGGCGGGCACATCCCGGGGAGCCTGAACGTTCCGTACACGGAGCTGACCGCCGAAGACGGCACGCTGAAACCGGCGGAGGAGCTGCGCAAGGCGTTCGCGGCGCATCGCGTCGATCTTTCCAGGCCGACGGTCACGACGTGCGGCTCCGGCATCACGGCGGCGATCGTCATGCTGGCGCTCGAGGTCGCGGGCGCGCGCGACGTGGCGCTCTATGACGGCTCGTGGGCCGAATGGGGCGCGAGCGACGCACCGGTGGAGACCGGTTGATGGCGTCGAAAAGCGATTCGGGCCGCCGCATTCCGATGGTGGTGACGTTCCTGGAGATGGGATCGAAGCCCGGCGTGCTGCCACCGCCGACGCCGCGCAGCAAGGTCGCGATTCTGAAAGCCGAGCACCCGCCGGTACATTTCTACCGCTATCTCTACGACACGATCGGCGACGCCTATTTCTGGGTCGACCGCCGCAAGCTCTCCGGGCCGCAGCTCGCCGCCGTGATCCAGGATCCGCAGGTCGAGCTCTTTGTCCTCTATCTCGACGGCAATCCGGCAGGCATGGCGGAACTGGATATGCGCGATTCGTCGATCGGCCAGCTGGCCTATTTCGGATTGATGCCCGAAGCGGTCGGAAAACGACTCGGATATTTCTTCCTCTATCACGCCGTAATGAATGCCTGGGTGCGGCCGATCTCGAAGCTCCTGGTCAACACCTGCACGCTGGACCATCCGCGCGCGCTGCCGCTCTATCAGCGGCTCGGTTTCGTCCCCTATAGCCGCGAAGACCGCTACATCGAATTGCCGTAGGCGGAAGAGTTGGGCATGCTCCGCTTCGCATGACAGGGGGTAGCGCCTAATGGCGATCGTCGACACCGCTCCGGATTCGGGGCCCGAGAAGACACTGTTCGGACATCCGCGGGGCCTGACCTGGCTGTTCACCACCGAGATGTGGGAGCGCTTCTCCTATTACGGCATGCGGGCGCTGCTGGTGCTCTACGTCACCAAGTTCCTGTTCATGCCGGGGAATTTCGACCACGTCGTCGGCTATCAATGGCTGCATCATCTGTGCGTGTCGCTGTTCGGCGCGCTCGACGCCGGGCCGGTGGTCGACAAGACCTATCAGCCGCAATTCGCCTCGCTGATCTACGGCCTCTATACCGGGTTCGTGTATCTCACGCCGTTCTTCGGCGGCATCATCGCCGACCGTTGGATCGGCCAGCGCTACAGCGTGATCATCGGCGGCGTGACGATGGCGATCGCCGAGTTCGTGCTGATGGTGCCGAACCTTCTGTTCGTCGGTCTTTTCCTGCTCATCCTCGGCAACGGCTTCTTCAAGCCGAACATCTCGACCCAGGTCGGCGGCCTCTACAAGCTGGGCGACAGCCGCATCGATCAGGCCTATTCGATCTTCTATGTCGGCATCAATGTCGGCGCGTTCTTCTCGCCGCTGATCTGCGGCTGGTTCGCGAACGATCCGGCCTGGGGCTACAAATGGGGCTTCTTCGCCGCCGGCGTCGGCATGGTGATCGGCCAGCTGACCTACATCTTCGCGCTGCGCACCTTGCCGGCCGACCGGGTGGCGAAAGCGAAGGTGACGGAGGAGAAGAAGCCGCTGACGGCCGCCGACTGGCGCGCGGTGGTGGCGCTGATCCTGCTCTGCATCCCCACGACGTTCTTCTGGGCGGTCTACGAGCAGCAGGGCAACACGATCAACCTGTTCGCCGCCAATCTGACCGACCGCCGCCTGATCCCGGGCGTGATCAACTGGGAAATTCCGGCGATCTGGTTCCAGTCGTTCAACCCCTTCATGATCTTCGCTTTCACGCCGCTGATCGTGATGCTGTGGGGCGCGCAGGCCAAGCGCGGCAAAGAGCCGTCGACGGTGACCAAGATGGCGATCGGCGACGCGCTGCTGGCGCTCTCCTACATCGTGATGTTCGTCGCGGTGTCGGTGAATCCGCCGGGCACGCAGGTCAGCTGGATGTGGCTGGGCGCGTTCTTCGCGGTCATCACGCTGGGCGAGCTCTACCTGTCGCCCATCGGCCTCGCATTGGTCGCGCGCGTGGCGCCGCCGCAGATCCTGTCGGCGATGATGGGGCTGTGGTTCATCACCAGCTTCACCGGCAACCTGCTCGAGGGCTATATCGGCACCTACTTCACCACCATGACCAAGCCGCACTTCTTCCTGCTCTGCGCGGGGCTGGCGGCGGGTGCGTCGGTGGTGACGTGGCTGTTCGACCGGCCGTTGCGCGCGACGCTGGAAGGCGGCAACAGCGGCCCGAAGCCCCTGCCCGAGCCCCAGGGTGCGGAGATCCATCCGGCGCAGTGAGCAAGAAACCAGACACCACCCTCACCTCGACGGGACGCGAGAGCGCGCATCATTTCGGCGTGGTCAACACGCCGGTCTATCGCGCCTCGACGATCCTCTATCCCGACGTGGCGGCGCTGGACGCGCATGCCATGCCGTTCACCTATGGCCGCAAAGGCAATCCGACGACGCGCAGCTTCGAAGAGGCGATCTGCGCGCTGGAGGGTGCCGCGCGCGCCATGCTGGTGCCGTCGGGCCTGGCGGCGGTGACCTTCGCGATCCTTGCAGTGTGCGGCGCGGGCGACCACATCCTGGTGACCGACAGCGCCTATGGCCCGTCGCGCATCTTCTGCGAGACGGCGCTGCGCCGCTACGGCATCGAGACGACGTTCTACGATCCCACGATCGGCGCCGGGATCGAAGCGCTGTTCAAGCCCAACACGCGCGCGGTGTTCTGCGAGAGCCCGGGATCGCTGACCTTCGAAGTGCAGGACGTGCCCGCAATCGCGGAGGTCGCACACCGGCACGACGCGGCGGTGTTGCTCGACAACACCTGGGCGACGCCGCTGTATTATCAGCCGCTGGCGAAGGGCGCCGACCTGTCGATCCAGGCGGTGACGAAATATATCGGCGGCCATGCCGACGTGATGATGGGTTATATCGCGGCCGGTCCGCGCTTCGCCAAGCGCCTGGAGGACTTCCACAACCAGTTCGGAATCTATGTCAGCGGCGATGATTGCTTCCTGGCGCTGCGTGGGCTGCGCACGCTGGCCGTACGGCTGAAGCGGCACCAGGAAACGGCGATGGTGCTGGCGCGCTGGATGGCGGAACGGCCGGAGGTGGAGCGGGTGCTCTATCCGGCGCTGGAGAGCGATGCCGGACATGCGTTGTGGAAACGCGACTTCTCGGGCGCGTGCGGACTGTTCGGCGTGGTGCTGAAGCCGGCACCGAAGCGTGCCGTCGACGCGATGATCGACGGGATGACGCATTTCGGGCTCGGCTTCTCGTGGGGCGGCTATGAGAGCCTGCTGGTGCCGTCCGACATCCATCGCAGCACCGGCGCGTTCAAAGCCGGCGGGCCGCTGATCCGCATCCATGCCGGTCTCGAAGATCCGGACGACCTGATCGCCGATTTGACGGCCGGGCTGGAGCGGCTAAAAGCGGCCGCATGACCGATCTTCTCTCCCGCGCCGACTTCATCGCCCAAGTGGCGTTCAACAGCGACGGCCTCGTGCCCGTTATAGCGCAGCGCGCGCAGACCGGCGAGATCCTGATGTTCGCATGGATGAACCGCGAGACGCTGGCGCGCACGCTCGACACCGGCGAAGTCACCTACTGGTCGCGCTCCCGCCAGAAGGTGTGGCGCAAGGGCGAGGAGAGCGGCCACACCCAGCGGCTCATCGAGGCCTGGATCGACTGCGACGGCGACGTGCTGTTGATGAAGATCGACCAGATCGGCGCGGCCTGTCACACCGGTGCGCCGAGTTGCTTCTACCGCCAGGCGAAGCTCGACTCTAAACCTTGACGCCCTTTCGGCGTTGCGTCGCTTCGTGGCGGCGGTCGGCCGGCGGCGCGATGTCGTGCGGATAGGCGTGCGCCATCAGCGCGAAGGTAATGCCGATCATCGCCCCCATCAGCGCGGCCCATAGCCAGTCCGATTCGGCGGCCGCGACCAGCGCGATCGCGCCGAAAAAGGCGCAGATGATATAGAGGAAACGCTTTCGCATCGTTCGGCCCCCCTAAGAGGTCACCCCTCAAATATGGTGCGCAGGTGCGGATTCAAGAACGTCTGCGCGGGATCGAGCTTTTGCCGCAGAGCCCGGAAATCCTCGAATTTCGGGTAGATTTCCGCCATTTCCTCGCGCGCACGGGTGTGACGCTTGCCCCAGTGCGGCCGGCCCTCGACCTCGCGGAAGATGCTTTCGCACATGTCGAACAGCCGCCCCGTGTTGACCCGGTGGTACTGGTGCACCGCAATCGTGGCGCTTTTGCGCTGGTAGAACGGGCTGAGCCAGACGTCGTCGGCCTTCACGGTGCGGTATTCGATCGGGAATCCGGTGTTGATCTTCCGCCTGCGGATCTCCGCGACGATCTTCTTGATGGTCTGCGGGCCCTTCTCGTAGGGCACGGCGTATTCCATCTCGTTGAAGCGTGTGGTTCGGGGGCTGGGCAGGATCTCATGGCTCCAGCGCACGCGGTCGCCGGCGCTCATGCCGCTGGAGAACAGCCGGTGCGCCGGGCGCAGCAGGAACGGCGCGTAGGGCAGCACCTCGTTGATCCATTCGAAGATGTTGGCGTCCGCGGCGCGCTTGTCGCCGCGGGCGCGCATGTGGTCGGCGGAGCGCGGATCGGGCGCCGCGGCATCGCTCTCGTTCAACGTCTTGCACACCGCAACGTCGGAATAGGGAAACCAGAAGAACTCGAAATGGCGATTCGATTGGACGAGGTCGTCGAGCTTGTCCCACAGCTCGTCGATCGGCAGCAGGAAGTTCTTCTCGGAGAGCTTGTAAATCGGGCGCACCTGCACCGCGATCTCGACCATCACGCCGAGCGTGCCCATCGCACAGCGGCCGGCGGCGAAGATCTCGGCATTCTCGCCGGCGGAGCAATGGATGATCTCGCCGCTCGCCAGGAGGAGGCGGAAGCCGGCGACCTCGGCGGAGAAGCTGCCCATGGTCGGGCCGGTACCGTGCGTGCCGGTGCCTACGACGCCGCCCAGCGTCTGGCGGTCGATGTCGCCCATGTTCTTGAGGGCGCAGCCGAGCGGATGGATCAGCGAACCGATTTCCCACAGATGCGTCGCGGCGCCGAAGGTCGCGACCTGTTTGTCGGGGTCGAAGCCGGTGAGGCCGGAGAACGCCGCGAGGTCGATCAGGGTGCCGTCGGTCGCGTTCAGCGGCGTGAAGGAATGGCCGGTGCCCGGCACGCGGACCGGCGCCTTGCCCATGCGCACGGCGGCGGCAAGCTCGACTTCGTCCTTGGGCGCGACGATCTGCGACGGCTTGCAGACCACCCCGCCCGACCAGTTGGACCATTTCCCGCCGACGATTTTCATGCTCACAACCACTCAGTGTCATGGCCCGCGAATGCGGGCCACCCAGGTGACACCTGTTCGATGCCGCAGAAATAGGTTCCTGGCGAACCTGTCAACCTTAGAGGCGCACCAACTGGGTGGCCCGCATTCGCGGGCCATGACAGTGGGGCGTTATCTCAAATATCTGCAAACTTCGCCGCGCGCTTTTCGAGGAAGTGGTTCACGCCTTCCTTGAAGTCGGGCCACTGGAAGCTTGGAGCCATCTCGGCGTCGGCGGCGGCCAGCGAGGATGTGAAATCCTGGAACATCGACTTCCAGACCTGCGCCTTCATCACCGCCATCGAGCGCGGGCTGACCGTGTCGGCCAACAGGCGCGCATAGGCGTGGACGTTGTCCATGAAGGTGTCGGCGGCGAAGACCTTGTTGACCAGACCGATCTCCTTGGCCTCGTGCGGCGAGATCTTGCGCGCGGAGAGCAAGAGGTCGAAGGCATGTGCCGGGCCGATCAGGCGCGGCAAGAGCCAGGCGATGCCGTGTTCGGCGATCAGGCCGCGCTGCGCGAAGGACGTCGTGAGCACCGCCTTGTCGCTGACGAAACGCATGTCGGCATAGAGCGTCATGATCAGGCCGATGCCGGCGACGGGACCGTTGATCGCGGCAAGGATCGGCTTTTTGGTGCGCATGAAATAGGAGAAGCGCGTCATGTCGGCGAACTCGCCATGCAGCGCTGGGCCGTACGGCGAGTCGAAGGCATCGCCGACATCGGCCGCCGGCTTCGCGGCCGGGCTCTGCACGCCGCGGCTGCCGTCGGTCGGGATCGCGACGAGGCGGTCCATGTCGGCGCCGGCGCAGAAGCCGCGCCCTGCCCCGGTCAGCACGATCACGCGCACGGCCGGATCCTTCGCCGCGTCGGCCATCGCGAGGCGGATGCTGGCGGCCATCGTGTCGGTGTAGGCATTGAGCCGGTCCGGCCGGTTCAGCGTAATGGTCGCGATGCGGTTCTCGACCGCGTACAGGATATCGGGATAGCTGGCCATGACGTCCTCCCAGATGTTTTGTGGGAGTTTGTGCGCTTCAGGCGCGGGCGGCAAGCTGCTCGGCAAGCTTCCGCAGCGTCGGGTCTTTCTTGCGGCGCAGGATGTCGATGGCGGTGCGGCCGGCAGGGTCCGCGATATCACCGCGCGCGCCGTGGCGCACCACCATCGCGATGTGCTTCGGATCGCTGTTTTTCTTGAGCATGTGGTGCAGCGCCGTCAGGCCCTTGCTGTCGCGCCAATCGGGATTTGCGCCCGCCTTGAGAAGCTCTTCCGCAGGCCCGAACAGGCTCCATTTGACGGCCCCGAGGAGCGGCGTACTGTCTTCGGTCACCGGATCGATGTCCGCGCCGTATTCGACGAGCAGACGGATCGCGGCGATGTCCTTGTTGAACGACGCGGCCCACAGCGCATGGTTCGGATCGGCGCCGCGCTTCAGGAGGAACTCGGCGAGCGCGAGATTGCGGCCCCAGCCGACCGCGTACCACACCGGCGTCGCCTTCCAGCCGCCCTCGGTGAAGGCTGGCGCGCTCATGTCGTAATGATCGAGCAGGACTTTCGCGGTGGCGATGCTGTGCTTCTCCAAGCTCGGCGCAAGCTTGCGGCCGCAGCAGATATGCAACCAGTTGCGGCCGCGCTTGTCGCGCACGGCGATCAGCACCGGATCGTCCTTCAGCGCGCGGCTGACTTCGGCGGCGCGAAAGCCTTTCACCAAGTCGAGCATCGCGGTCTTGGAGGTCATGCGCGAAGTCTGTAGCCTTCGCGCAAAAGTCACAAGCGTCGGGAGACAGCGCCATGACCTACCGCACCATCCTGTTCGAGACGGTCGAGCCGCATATCGCAAAGCTGACACTGAATCGTCCCGATCACATGAACGCCTACACCAATCCGATGTGCGACGAGATCGTCGACGCGCTGCGCCGCTATGTCGAAGACGATGCGCTGCGCTGTTTGATCCTGACCGGCGCGGGGCGCGGCTTCTGCTCCGGCGGCGACGTGTCGGGCCAGCCGCGCGAAGGCGAGTTGCCCAGCCCGCATTTCCGCAACAAGCAGATCGGTCACGGCATGGAGATGCGGCTCGGCATGCACCGCGTGATCGCGATGCTGCACCGGATCGACAAGCCGGTGCTGGCGGCGGTGAACGGTGCAGCGGTGGCGGGCGGGCTGACGCTGGCACTGGCCTGCGACTTCCGCATCGCGGCCGACACGGCGAGGCTGGGCGACACGTCGGGCAAGTTCGCGCTGCTCCCCGACGAAGGCGGCGCTTGGTTCTTCCCGCGCATGATGGGATTGGACCGTGCACTCAAGATGTCGTTGCTGGCGGAGACCTATCCGGCGGCCGAGGCGCGGACGCTCGGACTGGTGACGGAGGTCGTGCCGGGGGCGGACCTCGAAGCGCGGTCGCTGGACTTCGCGCGGGCACTCGCCAAGCGCGCGCCGCTGGCGGTGCGGCTGGCCAAGAACATGATGCGCAAGGGGCTCGATTCGTCTCTGGAGGCCTCGCTCGACGATGCGGCGCTGTCGGTGATGATCGCCAATCCGGCCGCCGACGTGCGCGAGGGCGTTGCGGCGTTCTTTGCCAAGCGGGAACCGAAATTCGAAGGAAAGTAATTTAACGGCCCAAATGTCCGGCGCTGATCCAGGCAACGGCGCTGGCGCGGCCGAGGGTGGCGAGCTTGGTGTGTGGGCGGACGGTGACCGCGGCCGGCTTCGGCGCCGGGGTGGCCATGGCGAGGGCGTCCTCGTTGTTGGCGGCCATCGCGTTGGCGCCGGCCAACATGCCTCCAAAGGCGGCCGGTGCCAGCAAAGCGGTCAGCGACGAGACGATCAGCCCTTTGCGAAGGTTCGATAACCGGCCGGACACTGCACGCTCCATGCGGACTTCTGCTGCTGTGAACGGCAAGACCGTCGCCAAGTTTCCGACACGTTCGAAATATTCACGCCGGCGACGGCCCACGCGGAAAGCTCCATGCCAAAGCATCGGCCAGCATGGTCTGCCAGGCGACCGGAACGTGTCCGGAAGCGAACTCTTCGAACCGGACCGGCACGGGCGACGTCTCGGCACGGTGCGCCGTCTGCGCGGTGACACGATAGAAGTCCGGCTCCAGCAGGCCGGCGGCGAAGAACAGCTTCGGCCGGTCCTGTGCCGCGACGCCATCGGCCGCCGGCGGCCAGCCGAACGACAGGGCCGCAACTTGGCCGAACAGGTCGGGCCGCTTCAGCCCCATTGCCAGGGCCCAGGCGGCGCCGTCGGAAAAGCCCACCAGCATGCGCTCCGCCGGCTTGTCGGACGCGCCGAAGGTCCGCTCGGCGAAGGGCAACACCTCGTCGATCACGAAGTCGCGCTGGTCGCGGAACCGCGGGATGGAGCGGCCGATCAGATATTCGCGCGACCGCGTGCCGGGGTCGGTCGTGCCGGGCCAAATGCCGACGACCAGGACGGGCCGGATGCGGCCGGAAATGATTTCGGCCTCGATGGCCGGCGCATAGGCCTTCAGCGTGCTGCCGTCCGCCATATAGACGACCGGAAGCCGCTCCGAAGCGTCGTGGCCGGGCGGGACGTAGACGGTGAGCTGGCGCGGTTCCCCCATGGCCTCGGAGTGCAGCGTCTCGTCCACCAGCCGGCCCAGCAGGTGCGGACTGAGCGCCGGCCTGGCGACATGAATGCCGTAATAGGCGTTGAGCTGACGGCCGGGCGGCGAGAGCTGCAGATCGACGATCGCGCGGTCGAGGCTCAGCACGCGCAACGTGATCCCCCAGACCTCGCTATCTCCGATGCGCGTCAGCGGCGCATCGATGGTGCAGCACAGCGTCACCGGCCCGTCCGCGCGGCGCGCCAGGATGGTGAGCCGGTCGCCCTGCCCGATCGCCACCGTGTCGCGGCTGCCAAGCGCCGCGGCGGCATCCGCCGGACCGATGGCGAACGGCGCGTTGCAGACGGGCTCGGCATGCGTCGGCATCTCGCAATCGTGCGGTGTGCTGTAGCGGTCGGCCGCGCCCGCAGGCGCAAGCCATGCCAAGGCCGCAAGGAGAATCAGGCGGGAACGCATCGCACGCGAGCTTAACGGCATGGCGCGCCTGCCGCCAACGCGCTATATGCGCGGCCACACAGTCGGCGTGAAGATCGGGACCCGTAGCTCAGTCGGATAGAGCAGCTGCCTTCTAAGCAGCAGGTCGCAGGTTCGAATCCTGCCGGGTTCGCCAGCCTTCGCTCGCGAAGCGCAGCGAAGGCGTTCATACGCCGCCGCTATGGACCGCCGAAGCCCAAACGGGCGAAGGCGGATTGGTTGCCGCGAGCTACGGCTCGGCAGGCCATTTTTGATGGCGCGCGGGCGAAAGTACCGCCCGCCAACCCACTTTCGCCCGCGCGCTACTGCTTGATGCCGAGCATCGCGGCTTCGTTCGCCAGCACGACGTCGGCGTTGAAGAACCAAGTCACCTCGGCGCCCTTGTCGTCGATGCCGGTCATCGCGTCGCACATGTGGCCGCCGCCGTTCACCAGCGCCTGCTGCCGCATCTTCACGCCCATCATGGCAAGCATGAAGTACTCCTCCTTGATCTGCACCACCGGCCAGCCGGTGGCGCAGCTCTTGCCATCGCCATTGTCGGTGATCGAGCGCAGCAGGCTGAACTCGATGACGTGGTGCAGGTCGTCGCACGCGTCATCATGCACGAGCTTGCAGGACTGGTGCAGAATTTTCTGGGCGTAGAGGTCGGTGAAGTCGATCGACAGGATCGCCTCGGCGTCCTGGCGCACGGTAACGGCGCCGTCCGCGTTCTGC
The DNA here is from genome assembly GCA_035551495.1 of Rhizomicrobium sp. Classification (GTDB taxonomy): domain Bacteria; phylum Pseudomonadota; class Alphaproteobacteria; order Micropepsales; family Micropepsaceae; genus Rhizomicrobium. The sequence continues at coordinate 41,051 of DASZMT010000028.1, forward strand.
ATGGCCGCCTCCATGTCCTTCTTGAGATCGGCGAGCTTTGCGGAATCGGCGCGCTTGAAGGCGGCGCTCTTTACATAGGCGAGACGCAAGGCGCGGAAGTCCGTGCCCGCGTCATGCGCCATGGCCTTCGCCACCAGCGCGGAATAGTCGTCGCCATCGTTCGGCAAGACGATCTCGGCCCGCGCCGTGCCGCCAAGCATTGCAGCCATCGCCAATCCCAGCAGCCATCGCATCACAGTCGCTCCAGCTTGAGGTCCGCCTTCACATGCCCCCTGGCGCTCAAGATCACCAGGAAACCGTCCGCCGTCCAGCTCAGCGCCGGCGCGCCGAAGCCGTCGATGGCGGCGGAAACCACCACATCGCGCCCTTGTGGCTTCTCCAAGGCTTTCGAAATGCTGGCGTGGAACTTTTCGATCTCTTTCGACTCGTCGAACACCAGATGACCGTCGAGCGCCTTGCCGAGCGCATCGCCCGCCAGGAAGCGCATGGTGCGCAGGATGAGGTCGGCGGTCTCGACGTCGTAGTGCACGTTGACGACGCGGATCTTGCCGCGCACCGGATCGAACACGGGTGCACCGCGCAGATAGCCGGTGGCGCAGGACGAGAACCAACCGGTGAAATCCCAGCCGGGTGCGATGCAAAACCTGGCCTCCAGCACGACGTCGTCATGCGACGGCAGGATCGCGAGCGACTTGAAGGTCACGAGCGTGCCCGCGATGCGTGGCGGGCGGCGCGTCAGCGACTGCAGTGCGAGGCGCGCGGCGGTGTCATACGGCAGGCGGATCGGCACGGCGGCTTCGAAGCGATCCGACGGCGCGGCGAGCGGCGCGGGCGCAGGCAACGGCTTTATCGCGTTGGCCGGTGGCGTGTCGGACGGCACCACCGTGCCGCGCACATCGAGTGCGAGCGACACGACCAGCGCGCCGTCTCGCGTCACCGGCCGCGCCACGCGGGCGCGCTCGGGCTGCAGCACCAGCCACGCCAGCGGTTTCTTGCCGACCCGGATCGGCTTGGCGAGTGCTGCCCAGGCCTTCTCGACCTGCGGCCGCAGCTTGAGCCGGGCGAGCTGTTTGTCGACCAGCTTCCACAGCGGGCGGCTGATCACGTCCTCATTGTCGTTGAGCACATCGGCAAGGTTGGTCACCAGCGGGCCGAGGCGCAGATGCGAGTTGTCGACATGCACCGTGCCCGAGGTCTGCGAGCGCAGCTGCCAGTTGGACGCGATAGCGAAGGCGGTGCGCGCGTCGGCCTCGCCGGCGCCGTTCACCTGGCCGCGGATCATCGAGAAAAAGCCCGGCGCGGCTATCTGTGCTTGAAGCGCGAACGGCAAATGCACCGCCAGCGCACCGCCCTCGGCCCGCACCGCGATCGGCCCGGTACGCTGGGCTCGCAGGTCGAGATGGCAGCGGCCGATGCCGCATTTGACGGGCCTGTCGTGGACGTCGGCGATGAAGGCCTGCGTCTTGTCGTTCAGCAGGCGCGCGATCTCGCCGCCGGGCACGGTGAGGCTGAGCGCGATAGTGGAGAGCGGCGCCGGCGGCATCGGCCGCGCCGGCGTACGTTTGGGCGGCGGGGCGTCGAAGCCGCCGCAGGCCGCGAGCAGGAGACAGAGGCCGGCGATCAGGGCGATCTTGCGCGGCATCCGGAACTCCCGCCGGTCAGTGCGACCAAGGCACCTTGCGGTCGACGCGGAAATTGTCGGAGTAGGACTTGGACTTCGCGGCCGGCTTGTGTGGCTCGAACACCTGGTGCGGGATGCCGTGACGCGTGGCGTAGGCGACCGCTTCCTCCTGGGTGTCGAACTCCAGCGTCACCTGCTGGCGCATGTCGGACGAGCTGGTCCAGCCCATCAGGGGATCGGGCGCGCGGCGCGACTCGGGCTCGTATTCGAGCAGCCAGGTGTTGGTGCGGGCCTTGCCCGACTGCATGGCGTTCTTCGCCGGCTGATAGATGCGCGCACGCATGATCACCAATCCTCTTCAACGCAAGGCCTGCCGGGCCGAAGCTGCGCACAGCGTAGCGTGGGCCGGGCACAGCGTAGGCTGGTCGGGGCGGCGGGATTCGAACTCGCGACCCCTAGCTCCCAAAGCTAGTGCTCTACCAGGCTGAGCTACACCCCGGGCCAGACAGTGGGGAGATAGCGGATGCGGCCCAGAGGGGCAAGCGCAGCCGCGCGATGACGCCTAGTTCATGTCGTGGAAGATCGGCGCGCGGACGCGGTCGCCGGGCTGGATCCCGAGGTCGCGGGCGCGGCCGCCATTGATCTCCAGCACCGCCCTCACCGGCTCGGCGGAGGGGATCGTCGCGGTAGAATAGGGAATCGCGTTGGGCTCGATCGAGGACACGACGCCATCCGCCTTGATGAACACCATGTCGAGCGGCAGCGGCGTGTTCTTCATCCAGAACGAGACGCGCGCCTCCTGGTGGAAGTCGAACAGCATGCCGGCGTCGGGCGCGAGCTGGGTGCGGTACATCAGGCCGCGCTCCTGGCTGGCGGCATCGGCGGCGATCTCGACGCTGATGGCCTTGGGGCCGGCGGCGGTGTCGATGCGGATGGTCGTCGTCGGAAGGTTGTTAGCCTCCGGCGCGGACGGCAGGCGCGCCTCGAGCATGCCGCAGGACGCCAGCATGACCGGTGCGATGAGTCCGAGGACCGCCAAGCGCATGTCGTTCTCCCCCTGAGCCTCTTTGGGCTATTTCGGGAAAGTCTGCCGCATCGCGCGCTGGAGCGCAAAGATGCCGAATTGGGGCACCCAGTGGGACACCGCGCGATAGTCGCCGCGCCACCAGCTGGGCCGGTGCAGATTGGTTTCGATATGGTCGAGAGCCGAGGCCAGCAACGCTTCGTCGCCGGTCGCGTCCGCCAAGGCCAGGAGCGCCCAGCCGCGGCTGAAATTGAGTGCGTAATGGTGTGCCTTGCGCGGCTCGGTGATGGGCCGGAGCGCCTTCAGCCGCTTGCCCGCCTTGGCCAGCACCTCCTTTGGCGCGAGCGCGCCGCCGCGCACCAGCACCTCCAGGAACATCGGCGTCACGGCCATGAAGTCGGGCCAGCTGTCTTCTTCGCTTTCGGACGGCAGGCGATCCAGGTAGGACGCGAGCGTCGCTGCGGCCTCGCGTACGAAGGCGGCAATCTCGGGCCGGTTCTCGACCTCGCCGTAGTCGAGCAGGTTGACCAGCGCCCAGCACGGATTGCCGTATTCGCGGGCGAAAGGATCGGAGAGGCGGCCGCGATATTGCGCGACCAGCGACACGGCGACGTCGCGCGCCATGAAGGTCAGCCGCGTCGAGCCGGTGACGAGACGATCCTCCAGCGCGAGGCGCAGGAACCAGGCGCGGCCATAGGGCATCTCGAATTGCGGTTGGGCCGAGAGGTCGGCGGCCTCTGCCGCGAGCTTGGCGGGCATCAGGATGGAGTCGACGATGGCGTCGTGCCGCCGCTCGCCGGTCAGGCCGCGCGCCGCCAGCAGCGCCCAGGTCGCGTGGCACGCCGAATGCCAATCGATGCAGCCGTGGAAGGCCGGGTGGATGGTGTCGTGGCGCAGGACGTGCTCGGCCGGCACCTGTGCCAGAAGCGAGACCCAGTGGGCGCCTTCGGACTGGAACGCGCGGAAACGCGCCGCGACGTCGGACATGGGGACCTCGTGTGATTGTGCTGTGTGCGAGGACAGCACGCGGATCGCAGAGCGGCAAGCACCGTCTGTTGCCACGGAAGCAACGAACACTTGACCACCTCCCCCTCGTGGGGAAGTCGACAATTTTCGAGCGCAGCGCGAAAATTTCGGGTGGGGGGCCGATCTCGACGCCCAGCACCGCACCCCACGAAAAATCGCGTCGCTTCGCTCCGCGATTTTATCGACCTCCCCATAAAGGCAGGGGAATCGCATATGGGGCCTTGTAGGCTGCGTTAGGTTGGATTCTGAAGGTATCTCCTGTTTCTGGGAGATTTCTTTGGATGCATTCCAAGAGTGTTTTGGCGATTTGGACGATCCTCGGGCGGACAATGCCCGCCACGACCTTGTTGAGATCGTCTTTATCGCCCTCCTCGCGACGCTGTGCGGGGCGACGTCGTGCGGCGAGATGGAAGAGTTCGGGCTGGCAAAGCAGGCTTTGCTTCGTACGATCCTGACGCTGGAGCATGGCGTACCGAGCCACGATACGTTCAGCCGGGTGTTCCGGCTGCTCGATCCCAGGGCGTTCGAGGCGGCGTTCAGCCGCTTCATGCAGGCATTCGGAGCATCGGCAAAGCTAGGCAAGACCAAGGGCGTTGTGGCGGTGGACGGCAAGTCGTTGCGACGGGCCTATGAGGCGGGCCAGAGCCACATGCCCAGGATGATGGTGAGCCTGTGGGCCGCCCAGACCCGCATGACGCTCGCTAGCGTGCTGGCGCCAAACAACGACGAGACGCAGGCGGCATTGGATGCCATCGCAATGGTGGCCCTGAAGGGCTGCATCGTCACCGCCGATGCGCTGCACTGCCATGCCGGCATGGCCAAGGCCATCACGGACAAGGGCGGCGACTACGTCCTGGCGGTGAAGGCCAATCAGCCCAGCCTCTTGGCCGATGCCAAGCTTGCCCTTGCGAAGCTGCCCGAACAAACCGTGCCGGCCACGACGCAAGACGCCGCCCATGGCCGCGCCGAGCCGCGAGCCGCCCTCGTCACATCCGCCAAAGCCATGGCCCGCAAGCACCGCTTCCCCGGTCTCGCAGCGGTTGCCAAGATCACCAGCCGGCGCGGCGCCGACGAACCCGTCGAACGCTTCTTCCTGCTGTCGCAGCCCTATAAGGCCCAGCTCCTCCTGGCCATCCGGCGCGACCATTGGGGGATCGAGAACGCCTTGCATTGGACCCTCGACGTCGTCATGGGCGAGGATCTCGCGCGAAACCGCAAAGACAACGGACCTGCAAACCTGGCCATCCTCAGGCGGTTGGCACTCAACATCGCAAGAGCGCACCCCGACAAAAAGACATCCTTAAGACGAAAGCTTCTTCGCGCAGGGTGGGACGAGGCCTTCCTCTTCGATCTCATCCGACATATGCGATAGCCCTGGCCTCAAGGGGGTGATGAGGGATCACACGGGATCGATCAGCGTGACTTCCGCGGCGAGTTCGCCTTTGGGACCTTCGCCGGTGCGGACATGCACGCGCTGACCCTGGCGCAGCTCGCGGATGCCGGAGCGGCGCAGCGTCTCCATGTGGACGAAGACGTCCGGGGTGTTGGCGCCGCGCGACACGAAGCCGTAGCCCTTGCCGCGGTTGAACCACTTCACCGTCGCCTCGAACGCGTCGCCGGTCGGCTCCGCGGTGTAGCGGGCGGCCTTGGGATTGGCGGCCGGCACGGGCTGCGCCGTCGAGTTGTCGAGCGAGATGAGCCGGCGCGCCTGAAGCCCGCGCGGGCCCTGCACCGCCTCGCACACCACCCGGGCGCCCTCATAGGCGGCCTTGAAGCCGGACTGGCGAACGCAGGTCTGATGCAAGAGAATATCGCCCTCGATCCCGCCCGAGGGCCGGATGAAGCCATAGCCCTTGTTCAGATCGAACCACTTCACCAGACCCATGACCTCGACAGGTGTACCCTCGAAACCACCGCCCGCCATAACCATGATATGCCCCATGCCAGATATGATCTTGGGCACCAGAGAGTCTCGCGCCCGGGTTGAATCTGTCACGCGCGTGCGCGCGGAGACTATCCCCCTGTTTGGGGGAGTGTGACGGGTCGTCAGTGGGAACTGGCGCATGAGGAGCGAAGAATGGAATTCAGCGGCCGCTATACGATTTCCGCACCGATCGAACGGGTTTGGGACGGAATTCTCGATCCGGCGGTGCTGAAAGCCTGCATTCCGGGTTGCGAGAAGCTCGAGCAGCCCGCGGAGGGGCAATACGCCGCGACCGTCAAGCTCAAGATCGGCCCGGTGAGCGCAACGTTCAATGGCAAGGTAACCTTATCGAACGTCAATCCGCCGAAATCGGTAACGCTGATCGGCGAGGGCCAGGGTGGCGTCGCGGGTTTCGCCAAGGGCGGCGCGCATGTCGTGCTCGAATCCGACGGCGCGGTCACCAATTTGAGCTATGCCGCGACGGCATCGGTGGGCGGCAAGCTGGCGCAGATCGGGCAGCGGCTGATCGACGGCGCGGCGAAGCAGATCGCCGACAGCTTCTTCCAGCGCTTCGCCGACGAGATCGGCGCGCGCCAGCCGGCGATGCTCGAAGGCGATCCGACGACGGCGGAGCTCGAAGGCGAGGTCGCCGCGGCGCCGGGCGTGGGCACTGCCGAAGCCGCGGGCCTCGTCGCAGCGGCCCCGGTGATCGCGGATACGCGGCGCACCGGGCTGTCGCCGATGGTGTGGGTCGGCGCGCTTATCGCTTTGATCGCGGTTTTGCTGCTGGCGTTCGGCTGGCGTTCTTGACCGCAGCGGGCGCCGGCTTCGGCTTCTTGAACAGCGCGTCGAGGTCGGGCAGCGCGTCGTCCGGCTTGGCGGTGCGGCGCTCGCTGAGCAGCTCGCCGCCGATCGCCCAGTTGTCGCGGTCGTGCTCGTGGATCAGGACCTGCGTACCGGCGGGATCGACCTCCAGGATCTGCGCCACCGCGTCGGTGATGGCCTCGGCCAGACGGCGGCGCTTCTCCAGAGGGCGGCCGGCGGCGATGTGGACGTGTACGAAAGGCATGTGACACCCCCTGTCGTGCGCGCAGTATAGCAGCGCTTGACGGCAGCGCACCCCGGACCGAGAATCCACATCACCGCTATCAAGGACCGCCCGATGACAGTCGTCTCCATGACGGTGAACGGCAAGCCCGTCAGCCTCGAGACCGAGGACCGCACCCTCCTCGTCTATTTCCTGCGCGAGCAGATGCGCCTGACCGGCACGCATATCGGCTGCGACACGACGCAGTGCGGCGCCTGCGCCGTGCATGTGAACGGCAAGGTCGTGAAGTCGTGCTCGGTGTTCGCGGTGCAGCTCGAAGGCGCCGAGGTCATCACCATCGAAGGCCTCGCTGACGACGGCAAGCTGCATCCGGTGCAGGAGGCGTTCCGCGACAATCACGGGCTGCAATGCGGCTTCTGCACGCCGGGCATGATCATGACCGCGGTCGACATGATCCGCCGCCGGGGCGTGATGGATCGCGAGACCATCCGGCACGAACTGGAAGGCAATATCTGCCGCTGCACCGGTTACGTGAACATCGTCTCGGCGATCGAGGATGCGTCCAAACGCATCGCGGGCAAGGCGGAGAAGGCGGCATGATCCCCTATTCGTTCAATTACAAGCGCGCGGGCTCGGTCGAGGAAGCGGTGGCGATGCTGGCGGCGTCGCCGGAGGGCAAGCTGCTCGCCGGCGGGCAGACGCTGATCGCGGCGATGAAGATGCGGCTCGCCAATCCGTCGGACCTGATCGACATCTCGGGCATCAAGGCGCTGAACTACATCCGCGCGACGGCGAACGCGGTCCACATCGGCGCGGCGACGACACATTGGGAGGTCGCGAGCTCGACGGAACTCGCCAAGGCGATCCCGGCGCTCGCCCACACCGCCTCGGTGATCGGCGATCCGGCCGTGCGGCACAAGGGGACGCTGGGCGGCTCGGTGGCGAACAACGATCCGGCGGCGGATTATCCGGCCGCAGTGCTCGGCCTCGGCGCCACGATCACGACGAACCGGCGCGCCATCGCCGCCGACGATTTCTTCCAGGGCATGTTCACCACGGCGCTCGAGGAGGGCGAGATCGTCACCGAGGTCGCATTCCCGATACCGCAGAAAGCCGGCTACAAGAAATTCGGCAATCCGGCGTCGCGCTATGCGATGGCGGGCGTGTTCGTTGCCCGGTTCCAGGACGGCAGCGTTCGCGTCGCGGTGACGGGCGCCGGATCGTGCGTGTTCCGCGTGCCGCAGATGGAAGCGGCGTTGGCCGCGCGCTTCACGCCCGACGCGGTCGCGGACATCGCCGTGAGCGCCGATGGGCTCAACTCCGACATCCACGGCTCCGCCGAATACCGCGCCAACCTCGTGACGGTGATGGCCAAGCGCGCGGTGGCGGAAGCGGCGTGAGATGAGGGCGGCCGACGATCCTTTGACGGCGGCGGCCGATTGGCTCGCCGAGGGGCGCAAGGTTGCGCTCGGCACGGTGGTGCGGACCTGGGGCTCGGCGCCGCGGCAGGCGGGCAGCCAGATCGCGGTGCGCGACGATGGCGCGTTCCAGGGCTCCGTCTCCGGCGGCTGCGTCGAGGGCGCGGTGATCGAAGCCGCGCTGGCGGCCATCGCCGACGGCGAGCATCGCGAATTGGAATTTGGCGTCACCGACCAGCAGGCCTGGGACGTGGGCCTGGCTTG
>DASZMT010000029.1:0-7005 GCA_035551495.1 Rhizomicrobium sp.
GAGAGCGGGTGCGAGTCCGGGAACGCGCCCTTGGCCGTCAGCGTCGTGACGACGGGCAGGCGCGCCTCCTCGGCGAGCGCGAGCAGCTCGGCGTGCGCCTCGGCGTTCACGATCCCGCCGCCGACGTACAGCACCGGCCGCTCGGCCGCCGCGATCGCCTCGGCCGCGGCCTGCACCTGCAGCGGGTGGCCGTGCCGCGTCGGGCGGTAGCCCGGCAGGTCGACCTCGGTCGGCCAGTGGAACACGACCTCGCTCTGCGCGATGTCCTTCGGCACGTCGACGAGCACGGGGCCCGGGCGGCCGGTCGAGGCGATGTGGAACGCCTCGCGGAAGCAGCGCGTGATGTCCTCGACGTCCTGGATCAGGAACGAGTGCTTGACGATCGGCATGAAGATGCCGGTCGTGTCGGCCTCCTGGAACGCGTCGGTGCCGATCAGGTGCGTCGCGACCTGGCCGGTCAGCACCACCAGCGGGATGGAATCCATCAGCGCGTCGGTCAGGCCCGTCACCGCGTTGGTCGCGCCCGGCCCGCTGGTCACCAGCACCACGCCCGGCTTGCCGGTGGAGCGGGCATAGCCCTCCGCCGCATGCACCGCGCCCTGCTCGTGGCGCACGAGGACGTGCGTGATGCCCTCGGCCTGAAACAGCGCGTCGTAAATGGGAAGCACCGCGCCGCCCGGATAGCCGAAAATGTGCTTTACGCCCTGGTCCTTCAGTGCGCGGATCACCATCTGCGCGCCCGAAAGCTCGATCGCGCCGGTCGTCGTCGGTGCCCCAGTGAGTGCGTTGCCGTCTTTGTCCATCGTCGTCGTCCAAAACCAAGTGCCAGAAATGATGAAGGGGCGTTGCCGCCCCTTGTTCGAACACAGCCGCTGCGCCGGAAGTCGGGGAGGTCAGTCCCCGCCGGTCAGCGGCCGTCCAATAAGTACGAGTTCCAGTTTCATGGTGCAGCGCAAACTAAGGAAAGCTGCCAGCGCCGTCAAGCAATATTATCGTAGGTATTTTTCCATTTCGGTAACAAAATTACTTGCCGTGCCGTCCACACGGCGCCATTCGGGCAGCTGGTTGCGGAACCAGGTGTCTTGCCGCTTGGCGTATTGGCGGGTCGCGATGATCGCCTGGTCGATGGCGTCCGCTTCGCTCAGCGCCCCGTCGTGCAGCGCCAAAAGCTCGCGCCGCCCGATGATCCGCGCCGAGGGCAGCGCCGGATCGAGATCGCCGAGCGTCAGCGCCTCCTCCATCGCGCCCGCCGCCACCATGGCGCGGAAGCGCGCCGCGATGCGCTCGCGCAGGATTTCGCGCGGCACGTCGATCACGAAGGTCGCGAGCCGCAGCCCGTCGAGCACCGGCTTGCCTTCGTTCTGCTGCCAGAAGAGCAGGCTCTTGCCGGTCGCCTCGAACACCTCGAAGGCGCGCAGCATCCGCTGGCCGTCGCCGGGATTGAGCTGGGCCGCGATGTCCGGATCGCGCGCCGCCAGTTCGGCATGGAACGCATCGTTGCCGATCTCGGCCAGAAGCGTCCGCGCCGCGTCGCGCACGCCGGACGGGGTGCCCGGCATGTCGGCGAGCCCGTCGGTCAGCGCGCGGAAATACAGCCCCGTGCCGCCGACGAAGATCGCGAGCTTGCCCGCGCTTCGCACCTCGTGCAGCGCGTGCCCCGCATCGGTCTGGTAGCGCCCGGTCGAATAAGGCTCGTCCGCCGGCACATGGCCGTAGAGCAGATGCGGCGCGCGCGCCGTGTCGGCGTCCGGCGGCCGCGCAGTCAGGATGCGCGGCTCGCGATAGACCTGCATGGAGTCGGCGTTGACGATCACGCCGTGCCGCGCCACCGCCAGTTCCAGCGCGGCGCGCGACTTGCCGCTCGCGGTGCAGCCTGCGATAAGAACGGCATCGACGGTCACGCGAGACTCAGCCCTTGAGCGACTCCTCCGAGATAACGCGCTTCTCCGCCCTGGCGGAAGAGGCCCTGAGCGCGATTTACGACGCGCGCGGGACCGACGTGCGCGCCGCGCTGGAGGACGCCCGCTACAATTTTGAGCGTGCCCACGCCATCGCGAAGATGCGCGGCTACGACGACCAGGCGGAGCTTCTTGAAAAGAAGCTGGGACGGTTGGAACAACTTTTCGCCGCGCGCTTCAAGAAGAAGCGCCCGACCACGCCGTGAGCCCGCTGCCATACGTCCTGTCCGTCATCGGCGCCAACGCCTATGCGGTGAACATGCCGGCCTTCGCGCAGGGGCGCGAAGTCTGGCTGTCGGAAGGCAGGGCGCTCGACATCCCGTTCGATCGCGATCCGGCGCAGACGCTGGCGCGCGCCCGGGCGCACTTCCAGGATCATCCGGTCGACGTCAACGTGGTGCGGGCGGCGGGGCGGCGCAAGAAACTCCTGATCGCCGACATGGATTCGACGATCATCAACGTGGAGTGCCTGGACGAGCTGGCCGACATGGCCGGCCTCAAACCCGTGATCGCCGCGATCACCGAGCGCGCCATGCGCGGCGAGATCGCGTTCGAGGAAGCCCTGCGCGAGCGCGTCGCGATGCTGAAGGGCCTCGAGCTGGCGGCGCTGTCGCGGGTGTACGACGAACGCATCCGCCTCAACCCCGGCGCCAAGACGCTGCTGGCCACCATGCGCAAGCACGGCGCGCACACGCTGCTGGTGTCGGGCGGTTTCACCTATTTCACCGCGCGCGTCGCGGAGGCGGCCGGCTTCCACGGCGACCAGGCGAACGAGCTGCTGCACGATGGTGCGGCGCTGACCGGCCTGGTGAGCGATCCGATCCTCGGCCGCGAAGCCAAGCTGGCGGCACTGGAGAAAGCCGTCGGCGAACGCGCCATCGACGCGCAGGACGTGGTGGCGGTGGGCGACGGCGCGAACGATCTGGCGATGATCCAGCGCGCCGGCCTCGGCGTGGCGTATTACGCGAAACCGGTGGTCGCAGGGGCCGCCGGCGCCAGCATCCAGCACGGCGACCTGACGGCGCTGCTGTATCTGCAGGGGTACAGCGACGCGGAGATCGTGCGGGCGGAATAAAGCCCCATTGTCATTCGCCGCGAATGCGGCGAACCCAGTTGGGTTCTGCACGCCCTCGAAAGACGTCACCTGGGTCCGCCGCATTCGCGGCGGATGACAGTATTGCTTGTCCTTATCCGCCGGCTGCTACTTCAGCTTCACCGCGACATACGCCATCTCGCCGGCGCGGCTCAGCAGCATCGCCACCACCGCCTTGTTCGCCTTGCGCGCCGCGTCGATGCCGTTTGTCACGTCTTGAGGTGACCGCACCGGCACGTCCTGCACCTGCACGATCACGTCGCCGGCGCAGATGTTCGCGTTGCCGGCCGGACTCTCCGCCGCGACGCCGGTGACGAGCACGCCGCTCGTGACCTTCGCCGAGACGTGGAACTGCCCCCGCGCCGCGGCGTCGAGATTGCCCAGCGAAAGGCCGAGCAGCGTGACCTTGGCGGGCGGCGGCCCCGGCGGCGCCTTGGGCGGCGGCGCGCCCTTCTCGGCGAGACGCAGCACGGTGATGCGCACCGTCATCTTCTTGCCCTTGCGCCACAGATCGACGTTGACCGCCTTGTTGATCGGCGTGTCCGCGACGAGCCGGCTGAGCGACCGGCTGTCCGTCACCGCCTTGCCGTCGAAGCCCATCACGAAGTCGCCGAACTGCATGCCGCCTTTCGCCGCCGGCCCGCCGGCCGTCACGTCGGCGATGATCGCGCCGTTGACGGACGGCAGCCCGCGGGCCTCCGCGATGTCCTCGGTCGGCTGCTGGATGCGCACGCCGATCCAGCCGCGCCGCGCCTGGCCGAACTGGCGCAGCTGGTCGGTCACTTCCTTCACCAGGTTCGACGGGATCGAGAAGGCGATGCCGACCGAGCCGCCCGACGGCGAATAGATCGCCGAATTCACGCCGACGACGTTGCCGGCCATGTCGAACAACGGGCCGCCGGAGTTGCCGCGGTTGATCGGCGCGTCGGTCTGGATGAAGTCGTCATAAGGCCCGCTTTCGATGTTGCGATTGCGCGCCGACACGATGCCCGCCGTCACCGTCGAGCCGAGGCCGAACGGATTGCCGATCGCGATCACCCAGTCGCCGATCCGCGCCCCGTCGCTGTCGCCGAAACGCGCGAAGGGCAGCGGCTTGCGCGGCGCGACCTTCAGAAGCGCGAGATCGGTCTTCTCGTCGCGCCCGATCAGCTTGGCGAGCAGCGTCGTGCCGTCGTTGAGCGTCACCGAGATCTGGTCGGCGCCCTCGATCACATGGTTGTTGGTGACGATGTAGCCCGACGGATCGATGATGAAGCCCGAGCCGAGCGAGGTCACGTGCCGCGGCAGGTTCGGCCCGGTGCCGAGATAGTTCTTGAAGAGCTCCGCGAGCGGGCTGTCGGGCGGAATGTTGGGCAGCCCAGGCTCCGACGCCACGGGCTTGAGCGTCTGGGTGGTCGCGATGTTGACGACCATGGGCAGCAGGTGGGACGCGAGATCGGCGAAGCTCGCCGGCGCGCCGCGCACCGGCACGACGGGCGCCGCAGGTTTGGGCGGCGGAGGCGGCGGCGCGGCGGCGGCGGCGCCGATCGCGAGCGCGAACGCCAGGGCGGGAAGGGAACGGCGGGAGAGCCAGCGCGGAAACATGGGTGGCGGAACCTCGGCAATCGGAAGAGGACTTGGGTACCGCCAAGAGAACGAAAAGGGAAGCGAATTGGGGGCAAGGTAACAAGGGGTTGAAAGCGAAAGGAAAGCGTTCCCCCAATGTCATCCGCCGCGAATGCGGCGGACCCAGGTGAAAGCGGTACGCCTTGCGCAGACTTGGCGACCGGTTCGCACCAACCTGTTGACCGCGTGCAGAACCAAGCTGGGTCCGCCGCATTCGCGGCGGATGACAGCTGCGCGCCTACTTCCCGCCCGGCCCGTGCCCGAAATACTTCAGGAAGTCGCTGTCCGGCGACATCACCACCGTCGTGTTCCCGGCATTCAGCGAGTCCTGATAGGCCTGCATCGAGCGGTAGAAGCCGAAGAACTCCGGATCCTGGTTGTAGGCCGCGCCCAGGATGCGCGTCTTCTCGGCGTCGCCCTCGCCGCGCAGGATCTCCGATTCCCGCGTCGCCTCGGCCGTCAGCACCGTCACCTCGCGCGCCGCGCGCGCCGTGATCCGCTGCGCCGTCTCGTTGCCCTCGGCGCGGTATTCCGCGGCCTCGCGCTCGCGCTCGGTCTTCATGCGGCGATAGATGGCGTCGGAGTTCGCCTGCGGCAGGTCGGCATGGCGGATGCGCACGTCGACGATGACGATGCCGAAGCTCGCCACCGCGCGGTTCATCTCATTGCGGATATCGATCATCAGCGCCGCGCGCTTGTCCGACAGCACCGCTGCGAAGGTCTCGCGGCCCAGGACGCCGCGCACGTTCGACGACAGGATCGGCGCGAGCTGCAACAGCGCGTTCTCCTTGTCGGTCAGCGTCTGGTAGAACTTGAGCGGATCGACGATGCGCCAGCGCGCGAAAGCGTCCACCATCATGCGCTTCTTGTCCGACGCGATCACCTCTTCCGGCAGCGCGTCGAGCAGCAGCACGCGGTTGTCGAAGAACACCACGTTCTGCACGAAGGGCGTCTTGAAATGGATGCCGGGATCGGTGACGACCGCCTGCGGCGCGCCGAACTGAATCACCATCGCTTCTTCGGTCTGGTTCACGAAATAGAAGCTCGAGAACATCAGCAGGAGCGCCGCGATCGCGGTCACGGCCAGAACGGTGAGAACGCTGCGGTTCATTGGCCGCCTCCCGCCGCCGTCTGGTCCTGTGCCGGGTTCTGCGGTGCCTTCGCGGGCGCCGGCGCGGCATTGTTCGACGGGCCGCCGTTGTTCAGCATGCTGGGCAGCTGGAAGTACGGCACCACGCCTTTCGCCGAATTGTCGACGATCACCTTGTTCATGCCGCCGAGGACGCCGCTCATCGTTTCGAGATACATGCGCCGCTTGGTGACGTCGGGTGCCGCGCGGTACTGCGCCAGGATCGAGAGGAAGCGCCGCGAACCGCCCTCGGCCTCGGCGATCACCTGCTGGCGATAGGCCTCGGCGTCCTGCACGATGCGCGCCGCGTTGCCGCGCGCCTTCGGGATCACCGAGTTGGCATAGGTTTCCGCCTCGTTGCGGGCGCGCTCCTGGTCGGTGCGGGCGGCCTGCACGTCGCGGTAGGCATCGATCACCTCGTTCGGCGGATCGACCTTCTGCATCGTGACGTTGATGATCGCGACACCCATGCCGTAGGAATCGAGCGTCTTCTGCATCAGGTCCTTGACCTCGATCTGGATCTGCTCGCGGTCGCGGGTGAGGATGTCGTCGAAGCGGCTCTTGCCCACCACCTCGCGCATCGCGCTTTCGGCCACGGCCTTGATCGTGGTGTTGGAGGGATCGGTCGGATCGGCCGGGCTGTCGACGTTGAACTGGAACGCGCCGGCGTCCTTGATCTTCCAGAACACCGAGAAGTTCACGTCGATGATGTTCTCGTCGCCGGTCAGCATCTCCGCCTCGGCGGGGACGTCCTGGTTGGCGGTGCTGTTGCCTTCCTCGTCGGCGGAGCGGAAGCCGATGTTGATCTGGCGCTGATGCGTCACGTCGAGCGTGTAGTTGGTCTCGATCGGCCAGGGGATGTGGTAGTTGATGCCCGGCGCGGTGCGCGCCACGAAACGCCCGAAGCGCAGCACGATGCCCTGTTCGTAGGGCGCGACGACATAGATGCCGCTGAGCAGCCAGATCACCACGATCACCAGAAGCCCGACGATCAGCGAGCCGGAGCCGTACGAGCCCGGCAGCAGCCTGCGGAAACCTTCATGCCCGCGGCGGAAGAAATCCTCGAAGTCCGGGGGACGCATGCCGCCGCCATTGCCGCCACCGCCCGACGACGGCGGCCGGCCCCAGGGGCCTTTCGGTCCGCCCGAGCCGCCCGATCCGCTATTGTCACCGCCCGAAGAATTGGTCCAAGGCATACGGCCCCTCATTCCCGGCATCGC
>DASZMT010000030.1:0-1588 GCA_035551495.1 Rhizomicrobium sp.
CCAGCATGCGCTCGTCGTCGTCGCCTGGGAGCACAGGCTGATCGACGTGGTCGTCCGCAATCTCCTGGCCGCGCACGGCGGCGATCCCAGCCTCGCGCCGACCTGGGCCGACGACGATTTCGACGGCGTCGACGTCGTCACCATCGATGCGGATGCCCACGCGGCGTTCGCGCGCCTGGCGGGAAGGCCTCGACGGACAGTCCGAAGCCTGCCCCCGCTGAAGCGCAGCCGCCTACGTCACGACGGGGCCGCCGCGGGCGCGCCAGCCGCCCGTTCCCGGCGCATAGTGCCTGACGTTTTTCACGCCCGCGGCCAGGGCGGCGTTCAGCGCTTTCGCGGATCGCCCGCCGGACTGACAAACCAGCACGATCGGCTTGCCTTTCGGCAGCTCCGCGGGGTCGAAGCGCGACATCGGCAGGTTGCTCGCGCCTGGAATATGTCCGGCCGCGTATTCGTTGGGTTCGCGCACGTCCACCAACGCGCACGCGTCCGTCTCCAGCGCCGATTGGAGCTCCTCGTGCGTGACGACGTCGCCGTCGGACTGCGGCGGGAAGGGCGAAGACTTTGAACTCATGGCGTGGTCTCCCATTGGCGTGGCGGTCGCACCGACCGCGCTCCATCATTGTATTAGATTTCGCGACGAAAATATCCGTTCGGCAGCGCGAATGCGACCGGTAGCTTCAGCCCGCCCGCCGGGTTGGATCGCGGGTTGGCGCGTCTCATCCAGCCGGCGCCGATAACCGCGAAGACGAACACGCGCGCGCTGGCCATGACCGGCGGCGATCCACTCTAGCGGACTCTAGGAGCGCCGCAGGCAACGCCGGAATGATCCAGGGGATGAGATATTGCTGCGCCGCGACCAGCAGGCCCAGGATAATCGTCAGCACGATCGAGTGTGGGAATGTGCGGACGAACACGTCGCCCTCGCGTCCCTTGAGATCCGTCACGGAAACGCCGGTGGCGATGTTCTGCGGCGAGATCATCTTGCCCATTACGCCGCCCGAAGAATTGGCCGCCGCGAACAGCACGGGGTTGAGGTTGAGCTGCCTGGCCGCGACGACTTGCAGATTGCCGAACAGCGCATTGCCGGAAGTGTCGCTGCCCGAGAGGAAGACCGCGACCCAGCCCAGGAACGGCGACAGGATCACGAACAGGTCGCCGACCGAGGCGACGCCCGCGCCGAGCGTATAGGCGAGGCCGGAGTAGTTCATGAGATAGGCGAGAGCGACGATCAGACAGACCGTGACGACGGCGAGCCAGATCTGGCGCGCGGTCTGCGCGACGCTGGAGAGAAAACCTTCGACGCCGAGGCCGCAAGCCAGCGAGGTGATGATCGCCGCGACGAGAATGCCCGTGCCGGTCGCCAGCGGCTCGAAGTTATACACGGCGGCGTAGGGCTTGTTGTTGTACAGCGTGATCGAAATCGCCTTGTCGAGACCGGGCCATGGAATACTGATCCGGCCGATCGCGAAAATCTTCAACGAAGTCCAGAGGATGACGACGGCGGCGACAATGATCCACGGCAACCAACCCTGCCAGACCGGCACATCGTTCGCCGCGCGGGCGTCGATGGCGTGCCTGGCGATCG